>NZ_MWLN01000181.1 GCF_002198655.1 Kineosporia sp. A_224 | reverse complement strand
GGTCCCGGTGCCGTCGACCAGGGGGGCGGGGCAGGGCGGTTCCTCGCAGTACCGCACCTGGAAGCCGACCGGCAGCGCGGCCTTCAGGTAGGCGCTCGTCGGATGGGACCACGACGGGATGTACCCGAGACCGCCGCCGGGCGCACGGACGACGATCGGGTACCCGCCGCCGCCGTGCACGTAGCCACGGGAGTCGGAGATGACGAGGTGGCCGCCGGGGCGCAGGACGCGGGCGAACTCCGTGAACACGGGCCGCAGGTCGCGGACGTGGGCGAGCGCGAGCCCGCAGACGACCACGTCCACGGATGCGTCCTGGAGCGGGACCGCCGCCAGGTCCGCCTCGTGGAGCTCGGCGTCGGGCAGCTTGCTCCGTGCGAGGGCCAGCATCGCCGCCGAGCAGTCCGTCCCGATGACGCGGTGCCCGCGGGCCGCGACATGCGCGGCGTGCCCGCCCGTCCCGCAGGCCGCGTCCAGAACGGTGCCTCGCCCGTCGCCGTCCAGGATCCGGTCCAGCAGCGCACGGACCAGCGGCCCTTCCCGGTCCACCATCGCGTTACCGGGCTCGTCGTACCGCGGCGCCCAGGCCTCGTAGCCGTCCGCCACACTCAGCAGTGCGAGCGATGTCCCCTCGCCGAGCACGTCCGCGGAGTCGAGCAGGACCCGGACCTCTGCCAGGCGCGCCAGAGTGAAGTCCCGGTCGTACTCGCCGGCGAACGCGCGCAGGAGCGCGCGGCCCTGGAGCCCGAGGAGGTAGGCCAGCGGGTGCTGGTAGATCACACCGGATCGTCCCAGTGCCTGGCGCCGAGGTCGACGCCCTATCGACGGCGCAGGCCGCGTTCCGCCCCGGTCACGGGTGCCGTCCTCATCGTGACCGATCCCCCGGCAATGCGCCGCGGGATCGGTCACGATGTGCCGGGAACCGGCAGTCTCGTCAGGCGTGGATGCCGCCGTCGCTGCAGAGCAGCTGGCCGTTGACCCAGCCGCCCGCGTCCGAGCAGAGGAACGTGACGAGGCGCGCGGCGTCCTCGGGGCGGCCGAGCCGGCCGAGCGGGGTCTGCTCGACGACCCGCGTCACGAGGGCGTCGTCCATCCAGCCGGTCTGGGTCGGGCCGGGGTTGACGACGTTCGCGGTGACGCCGAGGTCGGCGAGCTCGCGGGCTGCGGCGAGGACGATCCGGTCCATGGCGCCCTTGCTCGCGCCGTAGGGCAGGTTGTGCGCGGTGTGGTCGCTCGTCAGCGCGACGACCCGTCCGGTGCCGAAGGGCCCGGCGAAGCGCTCGGCGTGCTCCTTGACGAGCAGCCAGGTCGCGCGGGCGTTGACGGCCATGTGCCGGTCGAAGCTCTCGACGGTCGTCGACCGCAGGTCGGAGTCGACCGACTCGCAGTGCGAGAGCACGAGCGCGGTCACCGGGCCGAGCGCCGTGGTCACCGTGTCGAACAGCTCGGACGGCGTCCGCGGGCGCTCCAGGTCGGCCTCGACGGCGACGAACCGGCCGCCGGCGTCGACGACGGCCCGCTCTACACCCGGGACGCCGTCCGGGTCGGCGCCCCACGGCATCCGGGCGTCGTACCCGGACCACCACGAGACGGCGACGTCCCAGCCGGCCGCCGCGAGCGCGACGGCGCACGCGGCGCCGATGCCGGCGGTGCGGCCGACGCCGGTGACGAGGACGACGGGACGGGACCCTGCCTGCGGCATCCACCCATCCAAGCCCCCACCCCGCCGCGAGGTCGACCGAGTTCCGCGACAGGGCCGGGACGCCCGCTAGGGGGTAACGTCCGCGGCGGACTGCCGTCGAGGTCTCCCCACTGTCGGGGCACCCGGCTTCGGCGGCGCGAGGAGCGGAGGACGGCGTGGCGGAGCACCGGCTGGCGACGTACGGGACGCTCGGGCCCGGTCGGTCCAACCACCACGAGGTCGCCGGGCTCGGCGGGCGCTGGTTCGAGGGCGTCGTCCGCGGTGTCCTCGTCGAGTCCGGGTGGGGCGCCGCGCTGGGCTACCCCGGGCTCACGCTCGACCCGGCCGGTCCGGAGGTCACCGTGCAGGTGCTCGAGTCGGCCGACCTGCCCGCGCACTGGGACCGGCTCGACGCGTTCGAGGGCCCGGGCTACCGCCGGGTCACGACCGCGGTCCGGACCCCGGACGGGGACGTCGTCGCGAACGTCTACGTGCTCGCCCCCGGTCACGGCGGCTGAGCCGTGATCGACCTCGGGATCCGCGACCGCACCGGGCGACCGGTCACCCTGCACCCCGTCGACGACGCCGACTGGCGCGCGGTCGCGGACGTCGTCCCGCGGGACGACCAGCGCGACTTCGTGCCGCCGTCCGCGGCCCGCTACCTGCTGCTCAGCCTGCGCGAGCAGGTGTGGCAGTCGCTCGCCGTCGTGGCGGGCGACGAGGTCGTCGGGCACGTCATGTGGGCGTGGGACGACGAGGACGGCTGCCACTGGGTCGGCGGGATGCTCGTCGACGCCTCGCAGCAGGGCACCGGCGTCGGCCGGGCGACGGTGCTCACCCTCGCGCGGTGGCTCCTCGACCGGCCCGGCGGCCACCCGGTGCGGCTGTCGGTCGACCCGGCGAACACCGCGGCGCGGCGGCTCTACGCCTCGGTCGGGTTCGTCGAGCTCGACGAGCGGGTCGACGGCGAGGTCGTCGCCGAGCTCACGACGCTCACCGTGTGAGCGTCGTCCGGCCCCGAGAGGCAGTCACGAGAGCAGCACCGGCAGCGCGACCGGCGCCCGGAACTCCCAGCCGCGGAACTCGACGGGCCCGTCGCCCGCGGCCCGCACCGCCGGGAAGGCCACGAGCACCTCCTCGAGCGCGATCCGCATCTGGTGCCGCGCGAAGGAGTGCCCGGAGCAGAAGTGCTTGCCGAAGCCGTACGCCGCCTGGCCGGCCGCCGCGGCGGCGGCCCCGACCGGCCCGTCCCCTGCCCGGCCGGGCACGTGCCGGAACAGGTCGAAGACGTCCGGCTCGGGGAAGACCGCGGCGTCCCGGTTCGCCGACGCGAGGACGGCGGAGACGCCGGCCCCGGCCGGCACCGTCGCCCCGCCGACCTCGACGTCGCGGGCCGCCGTCCGGAACTGGGTGCCGATCGGCGTGACCCACCGGGTGCCCTCCTCGACGGCCGCGGCGACGAGCGTGCGCTCGGCGAGGACGGCGGCGAGCTGGGCGGGCGCGGCGAGCAGCGCCGCGAGCGTGGACGCCGCGCCGTGCCCGGGCTCCTGCATCCCGCCGAGGATCGCGACCTTGACGCTCGGCAGCACGAGGTCGACCGGTCGCGGGTCGCCGGCCGCCCGGCCCGCGTGGAGCATGTGCGACAGCGTCGAGTCGTCGGGGTGCGCGGCGAGGTGCTGCAGGAGCGGGACGACGACGGCGTCGACCTCGGCGAGGACGGCGTCCGCCTCGGCCTGCCGGGCCGGGTCCTGCTCGTAGTTGATCGCGCCGAGGCTCATGCCGTGGAACCAGCGGCGCAGCGTCTGCGCGTCGAGGTCGAGCCCGAGGACGGCGGCCAGGCTCAGCACCGAGATCGGCTCGAAGTACGTCGCGAGCAGGTCGACGGGCTCCCCCGACGCCGCGGCCCCGGCGAGCGCCGCCGCGTGCCGCGCGGCGATCGGCCGGACGAGGTCGTCGACGTAGCCCTCGACCCGTTTGGGCCGCATGTTGCCGTCGAAGGCGCGGCGCAGGTCGTGGTGCACCGGGCCGTCGACGGTGATGATCGTCGGTGCGCCGAAGGACCGCTCGACCGGCGACCCGGGGGCAGCGGCGGGGAAGAGGTCCGGGTGCTCGGCGACGAACGCGACGTCGGCGTGCCGGGTGACGAACCAGGAGTCGACGGCGGGGACGCGCGCGACCGGGAGCTCGGCGCGCATCCGGGCGTAGATCCGGTACGGGTCGGCGTCGAGGTCCTCGACGGTCACGTCGTCCAGGAAGGTCGTCATGGCGCGCGATCCTGCCCTGATCCGTCCGGCCCCGGAAGAGGCCGGCCGCGGCCCGTGGCGTACGGGCGCTCGCGGCGGGGCGGCAGCGCCCGGCGGTGCCCGAGCAGCTCCAGCCATCCGACGAGGACGGCGTGCAGCGTGTCGGCACCGACGACGAGCCCGTCCGGGGCGGGCAGGTCGACGGGGTGCACGACCATCGCCCGGTCCTGCCAGCCGCCCAGCCCGCCGTGGCAGCCGACGAGCCCCTCGAACGCGGCGACCTCGCCCATCGCGTCGATGAGGCTGTTGACGAGGACGTCGGGCGCCTCCGGCATGGCGGCGGCCCGGGCGACGAACTCGGCGGCGTGCTCGCCGAACGGTGCGAGCGGGTCGACCCCGAGGACCTCACCGCGCTCGACCCGGTGCTCGCCGTCCGGCCCGACCGCGACGATCCCGTGCTCGTCGGAGCGGACGACGGCGAACCCGACGCCGGGGTGGGTCACGAGGCCGGTGACGAGCGCCGGGAACCGCGCGTCGAGCTCCTCGCGGGAGAGCCGGTGGTCCTCGCCCGCGACGTAGACGAGCCCGAGGTTGCCCGAGCCGAAGACGAGGAACTCGTCGTCGCCCGGCCCGTCGCGCCCGGCGACCGCGGCCCGCTGGGTCGCCGTCGCCCGGTCGGCGTCGGCGTTCCCGCGGCGCTCGATCCGGTCGCCGGCCGCGTGCAGCGCCCGGCCGAACGCGGTGTCGACGCTGCCCGCGGACGCCGTGACGGCACCGAGCCGGCCCGCCGCCTCGGAGCCGGTCGTCGCGTCGGTGACGCCCGCGTGCGCGAGCCGGGCGACGAGCGCGGCGAGGTCCTCGCCGTACCGGTCGGCGAAGACCTCGCCCTGGGACTGCCCGTGGTCGGAGAGGACGACGAACCGGTACGGCCGCGGGGCGACGGCGGCGACCTTCTCGAGCTGGGCGAGGACGGCGTCGATGCCCGCGAGCGCGTCGAGCGACTCCGGCCGGAGCATCCCCGCGTGGTGGGCGACCGCGTCGTAGTCGACGTAGTCGACGTAGACGCACCTGCGGCCCTCGAGCATGGACGTCGCGACGAGCGAGGTGTTGAGGTCGCGCAGGACGCCGTTGAGCGCGGCCCGCTCGACGGCGAACGCCCAGCCGCGGTGCACCCGTGGGTGCAGGTCGCGGCGCCGGGCGCGGGCCGCCTGGAACCGCTCGCGGACGATCTCGGCGACGGTCCGGGAGATGCCGCGGGCGAGGCCGTCCGGGCGGGCGAGGAAGCGGGAGACGGCGCGTCGGGTCGCGAGCGTCTCCTGGGTGCGGTCGACGGCGCTCATCGTCGCGTAGGCGACCGGGGCGTCGCCGGTGAACAGGTTGCTCACGGAGACCCCGTCGTCGGCGAGCAGGCCGTGGCCGTCGGAGTGCAGCGCCTCGACGGCCCGCGCGTCCGCGGGCCGGTTCGCGACGTAGACCCGGCCGCTCGCGCGGTCGACCCAGCGGAACGCCGGGATGCCGTCCGTCGTGCCGTGGAGCAGCCCCATCTGGCTGGCGGGCGTCGTCGCGGGCAGCCGGGGACGCCACTCCCGCATGACGTGCGAGCCGCTGCGGACCCAGCGCGACAGCGTCGGCAGCGTGCCGGCCATGATCATGAGCTCGAGCACCGGGTAGGGCACGCCGTCGGCCTGGACGAAGACGACGCCGGGGACGTCGGCGTCCGCCGGCCGGGCCTGCCGGCCGCGGGAGCGCCGCCGCATCGCCCGCCGCACCAGGCTCGCCGTGACCGCCTCGTCGGTGCCCGCGGTGAAGACCCACATGAGCACCGTCGTGACGCCGGCGATGATCCAGGCGGCGGCGAACGAGGCGAGGAGCAGCCCCGGGCCGGAGCCGGCGTCCCCGCGGGCGATGGCCCAGACGACCACGGTCTGCCCGAGCAGCGCGAGCAGCACCGCCCCGGGCCAGCCGAGCCGGGCGGCGACGCGGACGAGCACCGGGCGGAACAGCGCGCCGGTGGCCATGAAGAGGACGGCGGCCGTCACGGTCGCGGGCCAGCCGTGGAGCCGGAACCCCGGGACGAGCGAGGAGGCGATCGCGAACCCCAGCGTCGCGCCGGCGAGACCGACGAACGCCCTGCCGGCGTCCGCGAGCCGCAGCCGCAGCCGGTCCCGGGTGCCCAGGCGGGCCGGGCCGGCCGGGGCACCGCCGGACACCGTCCTGCTCGGGCCGTCGGACACACCGCGATCCTACGGAGCCTGCCTGTCGTGCGGTCCGGACTGTCGGTCGGGTCATCCCATCATTAGGCTCCGGACGACCCGCTCCCCCGACCCGCTCTCCCCCGACCAGCTCACCGACCCGACCGCCCGGAGGCCGCCGTGACCGCCCTCGCGCTGCTCGCGAGCCTGCTGTGGGGCGGCGCGGACTTCGTCGCGGGCACCGCGACGAAGCGGCTCCACCCGCTCGCCGTCACCGGTGCGGTGCACGCCGTCGGCTTCGTCGGCCTGCTCGGCTGGGCGCTCGCCTCGGGCGGGCTCGCCGGCTGGCGGGAGTGGCTGCCGCTCGCGCTCGCCGCCGGGGTGCTCGCCTACGTCGGGCTGGCGGCGTTCTACCTGGCGCTCGCCCGCGGCCCGATGGGCGTCGTCGCCCCGATCGCGGCCGGCGGCTCGGCGCTGCCCGTCGCGGTCGACCTCGCGCGGGGCGTCGTCCCGCCGCCGCTGCAGCTCGCCGGGCTCGCGCTCGCCGTCGTCGGGGCGATCCTCGCGAGCGGCCCCGACCTGCGCTCGGGCCGGATCACGGCCGCGGTGCTCGCCATGACGTTCTTCTCGGCGGTGAGCTACGGCGTCCTCATGCTCGTCGTCGCGCACGGCAGCGAGCAGTACCCCGCGCAGACCCTCATGGGGCTGCGGCTCTCGAGCGTCGTCCTCGCCGGCGGGCTCGCACTGGCCACCCGCGGCCTCGGCGGGCTGCGCCGCTCGGACGCCGGGACGATCGCCTTCGTCGGTATCGGCGACACCGGCGCGAACATCGCCTACGCACTCGCCTCGACCCGCGGCCAGGTCGGGGTGGCCGTCGTCCTGTCGTCGTTGTTCCCGGTCGTGACGGCGGTGCTCGCGCGGATCGTCCACGACGAGCGGCTGCGGGCCGTGCAGGTGGTCGGCGTGGCCGGGGCGGTCGCGGGCGTCGTCCTCATCGCCGTCGGCTGACCGCGGTCGCCCGCATACTCGCTCGCCCGAGCGTCCCCCGGACCGGGAGGCTGGGCCGGTGCCGCACCCGCTGCTCACCCCGGACGCCGTCGCCGCCGTCGAGCGGGCGGTGTCCGCGCACCGCGGCCGGGCCTGGCGGGTCACACGGTTCACCGACCTCGACGCCCGGGCCTCGCACCCCGCCGGCCTGCTCGCCGGCGACGGGCTCACGGTCTTCGCCAAGCTCCACACCGGACCGGACGCCGCGGCCGCCACGGACCGGGAGGTCGCCGCGCTGGCGCTGCTCACCACGAGGGCCGGCGTCCGGACGCCGGTCGCGGTCGGAACGGGCGGGGTCGCCGTCCCGGGCGGGCACGTCCTCGTGCAGGAGGCGGTCGCCGTCCGCGACGACCGCCTCGAGAGCGACTGGCGCGCGGTCGGCGGCCTGCTCGCCGCGCTGCACGCCGTCCGCGGCGAGGCGTTCGGTGCCACGGACCCGGCCGGGTACGACGGCTCGTTCGGACCGCTGCCCATGAGCAGCCGGCCGGTCGCCTCCGGGCGATGGTGCGACTTCCTCGTCGAGCGGCGCTGGCTGCCGTTCCTGCGGGCGGGTGTCGACGCCGGGCGCTTCGACGCGTCCGACCCGTTCGTCGGGGCCGTCGAGCGGCTCGCCGCGCGGCTGCCCGAGCTCGCCGGCCCCGACGTCCCGCCCGCGCTGCTGCACGGCGACGCCCAGCAGAACAACCTGCTCTCGACGCCGGACGGGGCGGTCGCGGTCGACCCCGCGCCGTACTTCGGGCACCCCGAGGCCGACCTGGCCGCCGTCGACGTCTTCGAGCCGGTCGGGCCGGGGCTGCTCGCCGGCTACCGCGACGCCGGCGGCGTCCTCGACCCGGGCTTCCCGGCGCGGCGCGACCTGTGGCTCGTCGGGCACCAGCTGGCCGTCGTCGCCGTGGACGGCGGCAGCGCGTGGGGACGGCAGTTCCACGACCGGCTCGCCGAGACGCTGGCCCGCTGCCGCTGAGGACTGTTCCACGCGGCGTCACGGGGGCGTGACCCGCCGCCGGTAGCCTCGACGACGTGACCACGCACGTGCTGACGCTGTCCTGCCCCGACACCCCCGGGATCGTCCACGCCGTCACCGGCGCGATCGTCGACGCCGGCGGCAACATCACCTCGAGCCAGCAGTTCGAGGACCCGGGCACCGGCACCTTCTTCATGCGCGTCGCCGTCGCGCCCGCGGCCCGCCCGGGTGCCGCAGCACCGCTCCCCGACGCCGACGTCTCGGCCTTCGGCGCCGGGTTCCGGTCCGCGGTCGAGCCGGTCGCGCAGAAGTTCGGGATGACGTGGCAGGTGCACCAGTCCGCCCGCAAGACCCGCACGCTCGTCATGGTCAGCCTCGGCGGGCACTGCCTCAACGACCTGCTCTTCCGGGCCCGCAACGGCAGCCTGCCGATCGACGTCCCCGCGATCGTCAGCAACCACACCGCGCTCGCGCCGCTCGCCGAGTTCTACGGGGTGCCCTTCCACCACGTGCCCGTGACGAAGGAGCCCGGCAGCAAGGAGGCCGCCGAGGCCCGGCTGCGCGGGCTCGTCAGCGAGCTGGACGTCGAGCTCGTCGTCCTGGCGCGCTACATGCAGGTGCTCTCGGACGAGATGTGCGGCTCGATGCCCGGCCGGATGATCAACATCCACCACTCGTTCCTGCCGAGCTTCAAGGGCGCCAAGCCGTACCACCAGGCGCACCGCCGCGGCGTCAAGCTCGTCGGCGCGACCGCGCACTACGTGACGCCGGACCTCGACGAGGGCCCGATCATCGAGCAGGACGTCCTGCGGGTCGACCACGCGATGAGCGCCGACGACTTCGCCGCGGCCGGTCGCGACGTCGAGGCGCAGGTGCTCTCCCGCGCCCTCCGCTGGCACACCGAGCACCGGGTGCTCCTGAACGCGGCGAGCACGGTCGTCTTCCGCTGACGCAGGCTCACCCGGCGCTACGCGGTGATCGATGCAGGATCCGCGGCGGCGGTCGCGTCCGGGCCGTCGACAGGCGGCGGGACGGCGTCCCCGGGCAGCGCCCACGGCCGGCGGGAGTCCCGGAAGGCGCGCAGGACGACGAGCGCGTAGACGACGTACCCGACGATGACGAGCACCGACGACAGCACGAGGCCGGCAGCACTGCCCAGGCCCAGCAGCATGAGGAGGCAGATCGCCAGGCCCGGCAGCGCCGTGCAGACGTAGACGAGCCGCAGCCGCATCCACCGCCGGGTCGCGACGTCGTCCCCGCCGCGCTCGGCGAGCCCGGCGACGACGCCCGTGAGGGTGAGGACTGCGAGCACGGTCGCCACGGCGTGGAGCGAGAAGACCTCGCCGCCGAGTGCGAACCCGCCGGAGCCCGCGACGAACGACCACGCGTCGCTGCGGGCACCGTCCGTGAGCACCCGCAGCCCCAGGTCGACGACGCTCAGCACCGCAGCGACGAGGGCGGCGACGTACGCCACCGGCGCGCCGGGGCCGGGCGCGCGTCCTGCCGCGAGCCTGCGGACGCCGACGGCGACGAGGAGCCAGCCGACGACGTCCGGCAGCAGGTCGAACCAGCCGACCCGCAGGTCGACGAAGGCCACGAGCAGCCCCCAGGCGACCAGCCGCAGCGGACGGCCGGCGGCCGCAGCGCGCGATCCAGGGACGGTTCCGTCGCTCATGCCGCCTCGCACCGTGAGGACCGGCCACGACGGCCGGTGCACCTGCTCGTCACGGGGGCGGCCGGACGACGATCGAGCGCAGCATATGCGCCGCGGCCGGTGCAGCACAGCACCTCGAACGGCCCTTCCGGACGGCGAAGGGTCCGGTCCCCGCCGGGGACCGGACCCTTCGTGCGCGGTGCGTCAGGCCGGGCGACGCGCCGTCACTTCGTGGCGGCCTGCAGACCCTCGTCGAGCGCGGCGAGGAAGTCCTCGGTCGTGAGCCAGCCCTGCTCCGGGCCGACGAGGAGGGCGAGGTCCTTCGTCATCTTGCCCTGCTCGACGGTCTGCACGCAGACCCGCTCGAGGGTCTCCGCGAACGCCGTCACCTCGGGGGTGCCGTCGAGCTTGCCGCGGTGCTTGAGGCCGCCGGTCCAGGCGTAGATCGACGCGATCGGGTTCGTCGACGTCGGCTTGCCCTGCTGGTGCTGGCGGAAGTGCCGGGTCACCGTGCCGTGGGCGGCCTCGGCCTCGACCGTCTTGCCGTCCGGGGTCATGAGCACGCTCGTCATGAGGCCGAGCGAGCCGAAGCCCTGCGCGACGGTGTCGGACTGGACGTCGCCGTCGTAGTTCTTGCACGCCCAGACGTAGCCGCCCTCCCACTTCATCGCGGCGGCGACCATGTCGTCGATGAGGCGGTGCTCGTACGTGATGCCGGCGGCCTCGAAGTCGGCCTTGTACTCGGTCTCGAAGATCTCGGCGAAGATGTCCTTGAAGGCGCCGTCGTAGGCCTTGAGGATCGTGTTCTTCGTCGACAGGTAGACCGGGTAGCCCCGCTGCAGGCCGTAGGCGAACGAGGCGCGTGCGAAGTCCTCGATGGACTTGTTGAAGTTGTACATGCCCATCGCGACACCGCCGTCGGGGCCGTAGTTCGCGACGACGTGCTGGATCGGCTCGGAGCCGTCCTCGGGCGTGAACGTGATCGTCAGCTGCCCGGCGCCGGGGACCTTGAAGTTCGTCGCCTTGTACTGGTCGCCGTGGGCGTGGCGGCCGATGACGATCGGCTTGGTCCAGCCCGGGACGAGCCGCGGGATGTTGCTGATGATGATCGGCTCGCGGAAGACGACGCCGCCGAGGATGTTGCGGATCGTGCCGTTCGGCGAGACCCACATCTTCTTGAGGCCGAACTCCTCGACGCGGGCCTCGTCGGGGGTGATCGTCGCGCACTTGACGCCGACCCCGTGCTCCTTGATGGCGTTCGCGGCGTCGATCGTCACCTGGTCGTCGGTGGCGTCCCGGTGCTCGATGCCGAGGTCGTAGTAGCGCAGGTCGACGTCGAGGTACGGGTGGACCAGCCGGTCCTTGATGAACTGCCAGATGATGCGGGTCATCTCGTCGCCGTCGAGCTCGACGACGGGCCCGGCAACCTTGATCTTCGACACTGACACGACTCCTTCGACGCTGTCCGCGCCGGCACCGGCCGGGTGGGGCCGTGCCGCGGCACTGATTCCGACGCGCAGCCTATCGACGCCCGCGCACGGCGCCGTCCGCGGGCGGTGTGACGTCGACGGACGGCAGGTGCGGGCCGCCGACCGGGGTGTCCCCGGCGGCCGGCGGCCCGCCGTCCGGTCAGGGCAGGTCGAGCGGGCGCAGGACGCGGTCGACGCCGTGCGCGATCTGCTGGTTCCGCTTGTTGATGTCGGCCTTGACGACCCGCGGGTTGCGGTCCGTGCGGTCCGCGTCGACGAGCTTGATGACGCGCTTGCCGTGCCGCTTCGTGACGTCGACCTTCACGGTGCTGCCGAGCGCCGTCGTGAGCTTCGCGCCGTCGGCCTTGAGCGCCTGCGCCCGCGTGATCGTCGCCCCCGGGACGACGTGGTAGAGCAGGACGGTCTCGACAGTGTCGATGCCGAGGCCCGCGACGGCCTCGAACGTCGCCTTCTCGGTCTTGGGTCGGGTGCCCGTGAGGTCCTTGACGAGCCGGCGGAAGGCGTCGTCCCGCGGGAGGAAGGCGGTGAGCGCGACGTTGCCGTCGGTGACGACCTTGACCGGCGAGCTCGGCTTGGCGGCGAGCACCGCGAGCACGGCCTCGGTGACGATGTCGTAGTCGTTCCAGTTGCGGTCGAACTGGTTGCCGTCCGAGAGCAGGACGGCGGCGAGCGAGCGGGTGCCCGGTGCCGTGGTCGTCGCGGAGGCCGGTGCGGCGGCCAGGACGGTCGCTCCGAGGGCGAATGCGACACCGGAGGCGGCCGCTGCGGCGAGACGTCGTCGGAGGTTCATGGGGGTCCCTTCGTCGGGGAGCGGGTCCGGCGCCGTCGCCGGCTCCTCGTGCCCCTACTTCGGGCCTGCCACGGCGCCCGGATGCACCCGATCACCTCCGTTTGCGGTCGATTCCGGCCTGGCACCCGGACGACACGACCTGCACCGACAGCGACACGCCGGTGTCACCGCGTGAAGCCTGGTCAAACCATGGGATCAGCGACACATTGGATCACCCAGAGACAGCCGCTCTCGCCCCGGAGGTCCTCCATGGCTGCCACCCCCGCCCTCTCCTCCCGCCTCGGCGCGGAGTTCCTCGGCACGTTCTGGCTCGTCTTCGGCGGCTGCGGGACGGCCGTCCTCGCCGCCGGCTTCCCGGACGTCGGCGTCGGCCTGCTCGGCGTCGCGCTCGCGTTCGGCCTCTCGGTGCTGACGATGGCCTACGCGGTGGGGCACGTCTCCGGCGGCCACTTCAACCCGGCGGTGACCCTGGGGCTCGCGGTCGCGAAGCGCTTCCCGTGGAAGGACGTCGCCGCGTACGTCGTCACCCAGGTCGTCGCCGGGATCGTCGCCGGCGGCGTCCTGCTCGTCGTCGCGTCGGGCCAGGACGGCTTCGACGCGGGCGCGTCGGGCTTCGCCGCGAACGGCTACCGCGACCACTCCCCCGGCGGCTACTCGCTCACCGCGGCGCTCGTCGTCGAGATCGTGCTCACGGCGGTGTTCCTCTACGTGATCCTCGGCGCGACGGACGGCCGGGCCCCCGTCGGGTTCGCCCCGATCCCGATCGGCCTCGCCCTGACGCTCATCCACCTCGTGTCGATCCCGGTGACGAACACGTCGGTGAACCCGGCCCGCTCGACCGGCGTCGCGCTCTTCACCGACTCGTGGGCGCTCGGGCAGCTGTGGCTGTTCTGGCTCGCGCCGCTCGTCGGGGCCGCGATCGCCGGTGCGACGTACGCGCTCATCACCGGCGAGCGGGTCACCGCTCAGCTCGAGGGCGAGACCCGCGCCGCCGCCTCCTGACGGCGGCCCGTCATGCGCCTCAGAGGTAGATCGGCGTGCATATGCAGGCGGATCTACCTCTGAGGCGCTGAACGGCTCAGCCGGTCGGCGTCCACTGCGGGTCGCGGCCCGCGAAGCCGAGCAACCGGTCGAGGGCGGGTGCGTCGTCCCCCACCTCGACCTCGGCGTCGAAGAAGCCGCCGTCGGGGCCGCGGTACTCGGGCGCGACGACACCGCCGAAGAACTCGTGCGCGACGGTGACGGCCTGCTGCGGGGGCGTCCACGCCTGCCCGGTCGCGGTCGCGAGGTCCCAGCCGTGGACGACGTACTCGCCGAGGACCATGCCGAGCGCCGCCGGGCCGGTCATCCGGGACTGCGACATGACGACCTCGCCGCCGAGGACGCCGCCGGCGAGCGCCTGCTCGAAGCGGCCGGCGGCGGTGCGGACGACGTCCTGCGGGGCCGGGAAGGCAGCGGTCGGCAGGTCGGCGGCGTGGAACTGCTCCGGGTCGGGCCGGGTCGTCGCCCGCGCCGGGTCGGCGAAGGCCGCGCCGAAGAGGTCGAGCCAGCCGAGGACGTGGTCGCGCAGCCCGGCGACGTCGTAGTCGCGGCAGGGCGTCGGGCGGGCCAGGTCGTCGTCCCCGATCGCGGCGACGACGGCCGCGAGGCTGTCGAGGACGGGCAGGAGCAGCTCCCGCGCGGTGCCCGGGTCGGCCAGGGCCGCTGGGGCCGGCGCGGGGAAGAAGGGAATGTCGGTCTGCGTGCTCTCAGTCTGTGTGCCGTCGGTCTGTGCGTTCGTGTCAGCGGTCATGCAGCGAGCCTAGGGACGCCGTCCGCGCGCGGATTGAAAGTTCGCGACACAGCGGAGCAGGAGCGCCGGGGCCGTCGTCCCCAAGCGGCCGGATCGCCCTTCGTGTGCGTGCTCGGTTCCGTGCTCGGGTCCGTGCTCGGGTCCGTGCTCGGGTCCTCAGTGTCGTGATCGCGATGAGACGGACCCGATCACCGACCCGAGCTCGCGGCCAGCCTCGTTGCACCGATGGCTGCAGACCGATGCACGCCAGGACGTGCAGCGGGCTGCACCGACTGCCGCGACGACGTCCCGGCTCGGCCGTGAGGGCGGAGCAGGCGGGTGCGCGATGCCGGCTCGCTGGTGATGGCAGAGCAAGCACCTGCGCGACGGGAGCGGCGCGACGCCGCCCGGACGTGCCGCGACGATCGCCGCGGGCGATGTCGGACGGCGCGGTTACCGTGGAGCGATGCGGTCCTCCGTCCCCGGCCCCGACGACACCCGGGGCATCGTCGACCCCGCGTTCATGCGGACGATCGTCTCGCTCGAGCGGTACCCGCCGGGTGAGGCGCTCGACGGCCTCGTCGACTGGTTCTGGGCCGTCGCCTACGACCTGCCGGAGGGCATGGAGCACGTCCAGAAGGTGCTCACCCACCCCGGGTCGCACCTGTCGGTCGGCACGGTCGACCGGGCGGGCCGGGTCATGAAGCCGGCCGGTGCGCGGGTCTACGGCGTGCACCGCCGGCTCGACGAGCGCCGGCTCGTCGGCGACGGCTGGACCGTCGCGGCGAAGACGTCCGGCGGGCTCGGTGCGCTCACCGACCGCCCGGCGCACACCCTCACCGACGCCGAGGTGCCGATGGACGACGCGATCGGCGTCCCCGGAGTCGCCGCGACCGTCGAGCGCGCGGGCGACGAGCCGGCCCGGGTCGCGGCGCTGCGCGCCGTCCTCGAGGAGGTCGTCGGCCGCCGGCCGGCGGCGGCGCTCGCCCTGGCCCGCGAGGTGACGGCGGTCGCCGCGGTCGCCGAGCACGACCGGTCCGTCGTCCGGGTGGAGCAGCTCGCCGCGCACGCGGGGGTCGGCGTCCGCACCCTGCAGCGGATGTTCTCCCAGGCGCTCGGGGTCAGCCCGGCGTGGGTGATCCGGCGCTGGCGGATCGTCGAGGCGGCCGACCGGGCCGCGGGCGGGGACGACGTCGTGTGGGCCGCGCTCGCCGCCGACCTCGGCTACGCCGACCAGGCCCACCTCGTCCGCGACTTCCGGTCCCACCTCGGCACGACGCCCGCCGCGTACACCCGCAGCCTGACGACGGTCTGACCCGGACGACGCGGAGGACCTGCCCGCAGACAGCGGACAGGTCCTCCGGGTGCTGACGAGGTCAGAGGGACGCGACGTCCGCGGCCTTGGCCTTGACCGCGGCGGCGGCCTCCTTGAGCCCGGCGACCTCGGTCTCGGTGAGGTCGCGCTCGACGATCGAGCGGACGCCGCCCTTGCCGAGCTCGGCCTCGACGCCGAGGTACACGTCGCTGATGCCGAACTGGCCCGTGAGCCAGGCACAGACGGGCATGACGGCGCCGCTGTCCTCGGCGACGGCCTTGGCCATCCGGGCGGCGGCGGCCGACGGCGCGTAGTACGCCGAGCCGGACTTGAGCAGCGCCACGACCTCGGCACCGCCGTTGCGGGTGCGGACGACGAGCTCCTCGATCGTGTCGGCGGGCAGCAGGTCGGCGAGCGGCTTGCCGTTGACGGTGCAGGCGCTCGGGACCGGGACCATCGTGTCGCCGTGCGAGCCGAGGGTGAGGGTCTTCACGGCGCCGACCGGCACCGCGAGCTTCTCGGCGACGAAGTAGGAGAACCGCGCGGTGTCGAGCATGCCGGCCTGGCCGATGACCCGCTCGTGCGGGAACTTGCTCGCGATCTGGGCGAGCGTCGTCATCTCGTCGAGCGGGTTCGACACGATGATGATGACCGCGTCGGGCGCGTGCTTCGCGACGTTCTCGGCGACGCCGCGGACGATGCCGCCGTTGACGCCGAGCAGGTCCATCCGGCTCATGCCGGGCTTGCGGGGCAGGCCCGCGGTGATGACGACGATGTCCGAGCCCTGGATTGCCTCGTAGCCGGTGCCGTCGGTGCCGGTCGTCTTGCCGACCACCTGGGTCTCGAAGCCCTCGATCGGCCGGGACTGGTTGAGGTCGAGCGCCAGGCCCTCGGCCCAGCCGTCACGGATGTCCGTGAGCACGACCTTGTCGAAGATGTCGTACTCAGCCAGTCGCTGGGCCGTCGTCGAGCCGTAGAACCCGGCTCCCACCACGGTCACGATGCCGTTGCGCGCCATCGGTGCGCCACTCCCCTTCACGTCGGGTGGCGGCGCCTGGCAAGCCGTACCTGGACGGCGCGACGCCGCATTCGTCCGTCGGCAAGGCTAGCGACTCCGGAGAGCCCTTCTCGCCACGGGGCGTGTGACGTCCCGCGCAGACCGTGCCCGGCGCCGGGCCGGGCACGGTCGTCAGGTCGTCAGGGAGTCGGGCCCTGCTCCTGCGGGGTCGCCTTGCGGATGACGAGGCGGGTCCACGCGCCGATGTACACCCGGTCGTCGTCGGCGAGCTCGGTGCGCTGGCCGGGCGTGACGGGCGTCGTCGGCAGCGGGGCGCCGGACGCCCCGACGTACGTGCCGTTCGCCGACTGGAGGTCCTCGACGAACCAGCGCATGCCGTCCGTCGTCAGCTGGGCGTGCCGCCGGGAGACGCCGGTGTCGGTGCCGAGGTCGACCTGCGGGTGGATGTTCCGGCTCGCGGACGTCCGGCCGACGAGCAGGCTCGACCCGACGAGCGGGACGACGACCGGCATGCCCGGCGAGGGGCACGGGTCGGCGGCGTCCTGGGCGGCGTGCCAGTCCGGGTCCACCCAGACCTCGACGACCCACTCGACCGGGCCGTCGGCCGGCCCGCCCGGCGCACCGGCCGGCGGGTCGAGCGGTGCGAGCTCGGGCGTCGTCGGGACCGCCCGCGGCATCTGCCCCGTCGTGAAGTCGTAGCCGCAGTCCTCGCAGAACAGCGCGTCCGTGAGGTTCGCCGCCTGGCAGTTCGGGCACGGCTTGCCGGACGTGGATCCGGCAGCCCCGGACGCCGGCGCGTCGAGGTCGAGCGACGACCCGCCCGCGGCCGGGGCCGCGGACGGTGCGGTGCCCGAGGGCGGGGCGAGCGGCGGCGGGGTCGCCCCCGCGGCCGCCCCGGCCGCGGCGCCTCCGATGGGCGCGCCGCAGACGTCGCAGTAGTCGTCCGCCGAGGAGGTGTGCCCCTCGGGACAGGTGTACGTCGCCATCGCCCCTACTTCTTGACCCGCGTCGTCTTCGTCGAGCTCGTGTCGAGCGCCATCTCGTCGAGCTTGTCGACGCCGCGCTTGAGCCTGACCGTACCCGTGGCGGGGTCGTCGATGTCCACGACCTTGCGAAGTCGGCTCGTCGCCTCGTCGTTCCCGGTCGCCTCGGCGAGCTGGACGGCCCGCCCGAGCTTGGTCGTGGCGGTCGCCTCGTCGCCCGCGGCCTTCGCCGCGAGGCCCTCCTGGATCACCTCGGCGAGCTCGGCCTGACCGGTGTAGTGCGCCACCGCGGGGTTGATCCGCGTCGTCAGGGTGTCGTCGGCCGACCAGAGCGCCTTGACGAGCGCCTGGCTCTTCACCTCGTCCCGGACGGCGACCATGACCCGCGCGGCGAGCTGCTCGGAGCCGAGCGGCTTGGAGGCGAGCCGGACGGCGACGTGGTAGTCGCGGGTCTCGTCGCCCCAGGCGCCGGTCGGGTAGGCGCCGGTGAGCGGGTTGAGGTCGGTGCGGCGCGCGGTGAGGTCCTCGACCTGCGGCGAGACCTGCCGGACGAAGAGCACCTGCGCGCCCTGCGGCGCCCAGACCCGCAGCTGGGCGTCGGAGACGCCCCGGCCCATCGCCTGCTGCATGAGGTCGGCGAACGCCTGCTCCATCGAGGCGGTGTCCGGGATGAGGTCGACCGTGCCGAGCAGAGCCGTGGCGACCCCGCGCAGCTCGGAGACGTCCCAGTCGGCGCCGACGCCCCGGCAGTCGCACTGGAAGACGCCCTTCGCCTGCCGGATGCCGGCCTGCAGCGCCTCGTCGGTCTCGCTCTGGTTCTTGCCGTCGGTGAGCAGGATCGCGTGCCGCTGCGTGGCCTGGGGCACCGTGGAGAACAGCTGGGTGGCCAGCCGCAGCCACGAGCCGATCGCCGTCCCACCGCCCGCGACGAGCCGGCTCACGGCCTGCCGGGCCGCGGCCCGGGCGCCGGGCTCCATCCGGACCATCGGGGAGACGGCGTTCGGGTACGGGAAGGCTCGGTCGGCGCCGTCCGTGCCCGCGACGACCGCGAACCACGTGCCGTCGAGGATCTGGTCCACGGCGACGGCGGCGGCGCGCTGCGCGGCGACGATCTTGTCGCCGGCCATCGAGCCGGACGTGTCGACGATGATGATCTCCGCGGCCTCGTCGCCCTCGGCCGCGCCCGCGGCGCCCGCCCCGGTGCACGTGACCGAGACGATCGCGTGGACGTCGGTGCCGCCGTCCGGCAGGAACTCGTTCTGGTAGATCTCCGCGGCGAAGTCCGCCATCGTCAGTGCCTCTCTCGTGAGTTGCGTCGTGTCCGTGCCGAGCCCCGCGCAGCCGGGTCAGCCGCAGCGCACCAGCGCAGTGGTGATGTTGTCGTGGCCGCCCTGCTCGTTCGCCCACATGGTCAGAGCCTCGGCGAGCGCGACCGGTTCCGCGCCGACCCGGGCCTGGGTCGCCGTGAGCAGCGCGCCGAGGTCCTCGGGGGCCGAGCAGTAGTTCCAGAGGCCGTCGGAGCACACGAGCAGCCAGCCCGGGGCGCTCACGTCGACGGTCACGGTGCGGGGCGGGCCCTCCGGGGAGTCCGCGCCGAGCCAGCGGGTGATCGCGTGCGCCTGCGGCAGCTTCTCGGCCTCCTCGCGGGAGAGGCCGTGCGCCATCGCCTCGGCCGCCCAGGAGTCGTCCGTGCTGATCTGGACGGCGGTGCCGCCGTCCGGGAACCAGTAGGCCCGGCTGTCGCCGATCCAGGCGACGACGGCGCGGCCGGACTCGACGAGGGCGGCGACGAACGTGCACGACGGCGGGTTCGGGCCCTTGACGCCGACGGCGACCTTGGTCGCGGCGTCGTTGGCCGCGGCAGCGGCCCGGGTGAGCAGCTCGTCGGCGGTCAGCGGCGGCTCCGACTCCGGCGCCGAGAGGACGTCGCGCGCGGCGCGGGACGCAGCGAGCGCCGCGACGTCCGACTGCGGGGCCGAGGAGACCCCGTCGCAGACGACGACGGCCGCCCAGGACGCGGGCTCCGGGCGCCCGGCGAGAGCCATCGCGTCCTCGTTGCGGGCGTGCCGGATGCCCTTGTCGCAGACGCCGCCGACCCACGGCACCGGCAGCTCGACGAAGTGGTCGCGGGGACGGCGCGCAGGCGTGCCGCACTGCTCGCAGTAGCCGTCCTCGGCGACCGACCCGCCGCAGGCGAGGCACGTGGTGGCGCGCGCGTCGAGGTCCGGGAGGACGACGACGACCCCGGCCGCCCGGGCCGGGCCGGCGGGCACGCTCCGTGAGGTGATCTCGATCGGGGCCGCCTCCGGGTCGGGCGTGTCCTCGGCGAGCGGGGTGCCGCGCCCGAGGTCGGCGCCGCAGCTCTCGCAGAACGCCTCGCCGGCCGAGGTCGGTGTGCCGCAGACCGGGCAGTCGACGACCGCCGCGACGGGCGGCGGCGGGGCGTCGAGCTCGACGGGCGACTCGAGCTGCCCGTCGGACGGCGGTGCGGCCTGGGAAGCGGCCTGGGGTGCGGGCTGGGGATCGGCCTGCGGTGCCGCTGCGTCGGGGGTTGCCTCCGCCGCTGCCTGGGGTGCGTCGCTCATCGCAGCGTCCACCGTCGCACCCTGTTCGCCTGGTCCACGAGCCGCACCCGTTCCTCCCCGTCGTCGGACATCTGCGCCAGCTGACGGTAGGCCGACTCGAGGCCGTCGCGCAGGTGGGGCTCGGTCGCGGCGTGTCCGTCGATGCGGATCTTCTCGTCCGCGCCGTCCGAGAGCACCTTCGCGAGCGCGACGTCGAGGACGTTCGCGGTGAGCCGGGCCCGGTCGAGCGGGTCGATCGTCACGGCGCTGATGCTGTCCATCGCGGCCGCGAGGCTGTTGAGCCCGCGCCCGGACGCCGCGAGCAGCCCCGCGCGCTGGCGGCGGGCCTCGACGAACGCCCGGCTCGTCGACGGCACGAGGTCGAGCGCGGCGAGCGCGCCGTCGAGGTCGCCGCGGGCGCGGCGCAGCCGGCACAGCCCGAACGCGGCGGGCGCGGTGTAGTTCGCGTCGGTCCGCGCGCACGTCGCGTAGAGGGACTGCGCGACGTCCGACTCCCCCGACGTCTCGCACGCCAGGCCGAGCGCGAGCTTGGGCGCGAGCTCGCCGGGGACCTGGCCGTAGACGGCGTTGAAGGACGCGCGGGCCGCGACGGCGTCGTTCTTCGCGAGCGCGGCGAGGCCCTGGAGCCAGACCGCGCGCCACTCCCAGGGGTCGTCGGCGAGGACCTTGGCGATCGCCCCGTCGGCGATGTCGTAGCGGCCTGCCTCGACGGCGGCACGCGCCGTCGCGAGATGGATCTCGACGGTCTCCTCGGGCGCCCGGTGGAGCGCCTTGACCCGCTCCGCGGGGTCCGCGACGGACAGCGCCGCGAGCCAGGACGCCATCCGGTCGCCGGTGTCGACGCGCAGCGCGGGCAGCTCCTCCCACGTCAGGTCGTCGCCGGAGACGACGGGCGCCTCGAAGAGCACGGACGGCGCCGAGTGCAGCGCGACCGAGGCGTCACCGGCCGCCGCGACGATCTCGCGCAGGACGCCGAGCAGCTGCACGCGCAGCTCGTCGGCGGACTGGAACCGGTCGGCCGGGTCGGGCGCGCAGGCCTTGGCCAGCAACCGGTACAGGCTGTCGTGGGCGGCGAAGACGGGGACGTCGGCGACCGGCGGCAGCGAGGCGACGTACGTCGACTGGTAGCCGCGGAACTCCATGACGAGGACGGTGAGCGTGCGGCCGATCGTGTAGATGTCGGAGGCGATCGACGGGCCGATGTCCGGCACCTCGGGCGCCTGGTAGCCGACCGTCCCGTAGATCGCCGAGTCCATGTCGCCGATCCGCCGGACGCCGCCCATGTCGATGAGCTTCACGGCGTCGCCGACCTGGATCATGTTGTCGGGCTTGAAGTCGCAGTAGATCAGACCGAGGTCGTGCAGGTACTGGAACGCGGGCAGGATCTCGACGAGGTAGGCGATCGCCTGGTCGACCGGGATGGCGTCGTAGCGCCCGCCCGCGGCCCGCATCCGGTCCTTGAGGATCGACTTGAGGCTCGTGCCGCCGACGTACTCCATGACGATGTAGCCGGCGCCCTCGTGGAGCACGAAGTTGTAGATCTCGACGATGAGCGGGTGCGTCACCTGGGCGAGGAACTGGCGCTCGGCGACGGCGGCGGCGTACGCGTCCGGGTCACCGGAGTTCAGCAGGCCCTTGAGGACGACCCAGCGGTCGGAGACGTTCTTGTCGCGCGCCATGTAGATCCAGCCGAGCCCGCCGTGCGCGAGGCAGCCGGCGACCTCGTACTGGCCGGCGACGAGGTCGCCGGGCTTGAGCTTGGGCGCGAAGTCGAACGGCGTGCGGCAGTTCGGGCAGAACCCCTCGGTGCGGCCGGGCCGGCCCTCGCGGGTGCGGCCGACCGGCTTGCCGCACGACGGGCAGTAGCGCCGGTCCTCGGGGACCTGCGGGTTCTTCATGATCGCGGCGTTCGGGTCGATCTCGGGGATCGGCGGGATGGTCGTGAGCCCGGCGCCGAGCCGGGCGCCGCGCAGCCGGGTCGAGCTCGTGCCGACCTTGCGGGTGGCCCGGGTGCCCTTGGCGCGCACCGAGCCGATCGGCGCGCTCGCGAGCCGGTTCGAGGACGACGTCACCGACGACCGCGTCGAGGACGTCGGGCCGACCGGTGCGGACGACGCGGGCAGCGACGTCGGCGGCAGCGGGACGGACGACGGGAGCGAGGACGCACCGCGGGCCGGCGCCGCGGCACCGGGGACGGCGCCGCCGACCGCGCTCGCCCCGCCGGCACCGACCGGCGCGGGCATCCCGCACACGTCGCAGTAGCCGTCGAGGATCGTGCCGGTGCAACCGGGCTGGGTGCAGCGCTGGGCGCTCATGACGTCGCTCCTGTGGCGTCGGCCGGCGGGGTGGCCGGCTGGTCTGCTGCGGGCGGTTCTGACGGTGCGGGTGGTGCCGGTGCCGGTGCCGGTGGTGGCGCCGGTGGTGGCGCCGGTGGTGAGGTCTCACGGACGAGACGCTGGTAGAGCGCGACCCGCTCCCGCGCGGCGGGGACGTCGCACGGGACGGCGCGCAGCGCCGTCAGGGCCGCCGTCCCCGCGGCGGCGACGGCGGGCACCCGGTCGACGCCACGGCGGCGGGCCATCGTCACGTAGCCGCCGAGCCGGGCGGTGAGCTCGTCGCGCTCGGCGAGGGGCCCGCCGTAGGCAGCCTCGACGACGTCCATGGCCCGGACGACGTTCGCGAGCCGGGCGAGGAACGCCGCGACCCCCTCGGCGTCCTCGGGGACGGGGCCGAGTGACATCGGGTCGGGGACGGCGAACCGCGGCGGCCGGGCGATCTCCCGGACGCACCGGTCGACGATCGCGTGCAGCGTGTCCTCGCGGTGCTCGAGGGTGGCCACCTCGTTCATGGCGCGGACCCGGTCGGCGGCGAGCTCGGCGGCGGCCCGCTCGGCGGCGAGCCGCTCGGCCTGCGCGCGGGAGGCAGCGGTCGCGGCGGCCCGGGCCGCGGCCTGTGCGGCGGCCTCCTGACGCTCGCGGGCCCGGTGGCCGCGGTTCGCGGTGGTGACGATGAGGTCCCGCTCGGTGCGGGCGGCGTCCGCCTCGAGGGTGTCGAGCTGCACGGAGACGTCGGCGCCACGCTGGGCGGCCTCGCCGAGGTCGTCGACCCGGGCGGTGAGGCGCTGGACGACGCCGAGCTCGCCGGGCTCGGCCTTCGCGAGCTCACGCAGCCGCTCCATCCCGGCGCGCAGCGCGGCGACCCGGGCGGCGGCGTCCGCGGCCCGCGGGTCGAACGACAGCCGCGCCCGCAGCTGGGCGGCGAGCGCGTCGGAGAGCCGGCAGGCGTCGACGATGCTCACCGCGAGCCCGGCCCCGCTCAGGGCGCCCGCGTCGAGCCGGCCGTGGAGCAGCGCCGACATCCGCTCCCGGGTCGCGGCGTCCGCGCGGCCGGAGTCGAACGTCGCGACGAGCTGGTCGTACCGGTCGCTCACCGCCTGCCAGAGCGTCATGGAGAGCAGGACGTCGCCGGTGTAGGAGTCCGGGTCGGTCGCCCGCAGCGCGGCCTCGTCGAGCCGGTCGAGCTCGCCTCTGCGGTCGGCCCGCCAGTCGCCGAGCGCCGTGAGGTAGGCGCTGAGCTCCGAGGCCGCGACGGCGACGCCGAGCCGCCCCGGGGCGGCCGGGGCCACGGCGACGCCGCCGGCCCCGGCGCGCGCGCCGGGAGCCGGGCGGTTCGTCGCCGGGACGGTCACGAGGCCGGGATCTCCCGCCCGTACTGCGGGGTCGGGGGCTGCTCCGCGCCGAGGGCCTTGGCGAAGTACTTGTCGTACGAGGCCTGCCACTGCCCGCTGGCGATGTACTGCTTGAGCACCGCGTTGACGTACTGCGCGAACTCCGGGTGGTCCTTGTCGACCGCGAGGCCGTACGGCTCCTCACCGATCTCGTCGTCCAGGACCTTGGTGTAGTCCGGGTCCTGGGCGTTGAGCCCGGCGAGCACCGTCGAGTCACCGGTGATCGCGTCGACCCGGCCCTGCTGGAGCAGCGCGAGGCACGTCGTGTGCTGGTCGACCTGGACGGGGACGATCCCGGCGTACTGCGGGTCGACCATCCGCTGGATGCTCGTCGAGCCCGCCGGCGCACAGACCCGGGCCTGCGCGGCGACGAGGTCCGGGAGGCTCTTCGACGGCGAGTCGGTCCGGACGAGGAAGCGCTGCTTCGCGACGAAGTACACCGCCGAGAAGCCCACCTGGTCCCAGCGGTCGCAGTTCATCGTCATGTTCCGGGCGACCAGGTCGACGCCGCCACCGTCGACGCCCGCGTTGACGAGCGGGATCCGCTGGGCGGCGGTGATGACCCGGAACTGGACCTTGACGTCGCTGCCCGGGGTGGACAGCGCCTTGGCCACGGCCCTCGCGAGGTCGATGTCGAACCCGTTGAAGACCGTCGGCCGCCTGGGGTCGCGGGAGCCGAGGAGGAACGAGTCGCCCGAGACACCGACCACGAGCCGTCCACGGTCCCTGATGGCTGTCTGGAGGCTGCCGCCCGGGAAGGCCGCGTTCCCGGACGTCGCCGGCAGCGGGTCGTACGACGTCGTCGCATCGGTGCACGTCGGCTTCGCGAGCGCGGTCGGTGCCGCCGCCGGGCTCGCGGTGAACGCCGGGGTGTCCGCCGGGATGGACGGCGCTCCGCAGGCGGCGAGTGCCAGGGCTCCCGCCGCGGCGAGCGCCGTGAGCACCGCGGCCCGTCGCCGGGCCGTCCGGGTCGTCGTCCGGGTCGTCGTCATCGGTACTCCCCCAGCCGCTGCGAGATGCCGCCCACCGCGGCGATCGCCGCGAGGATGCCGAGCACGAGGGTGCCCCAGCCGACGAACTGGAGCGCGCCCCACGGGGTCGCCAGGTCCGTCGAGGCCTTCGCCGCCTGGGCGTCGAGCACCGGGTCGAGCGCGGCGACGAGGGCGGCGAACTGGACGTTCGAGGCCTGGCCCTTCGCCGTCGCCGGGAGTGCCGGCTCGCCCTCCACCCAGGTCGCGACCTTGACCGCCGACGGCCAGTCGCCGCCGTCGTCGAAGCTCCGGATCGTCTGGTGGGTCGCGGTCCACGCCTCCAGCGCCGCCGGTGCCGCCCCGACGTCCGCCCCGGAGAGCCGGGCCGTGTCGAGCGCCTCGCCGATGACCTTCGCCTGCGCCTTCCACTGCGTCTCGTAGGCGGCGCCGCCGCCCTGCTTGACGAGCGTGAGGCTCTCCAGGCCCTTGGCGGAGTAGGCGGCCGCACGCGCGGTGGTGAGCGCGCTCGTCGCCGCGTACGAGGTCACCCGGACGTCCTGGGCGGTGCGGCCGGTCGAGCTGAGGACCACGGCGCCGGAGCCGATCGCGAGCAGCGCCGCGGCGGAGGCGGCGACGAGGCCGACGTTGAGCACCCGGTGCGAGCGCCGGGCGAGCCAGACCTGGGTGCCGACGAGCACCCCGCCGCTCACGAGGACGCCGAGGGTGAACCACCACGTGGCCGCGGACGACGCCGAGTACGCGTCGTCGATCTTCGTGCCGTTGTCGGTGACGACGCCGCCGAGCAGCGGGAGGAGCTGGTCGCGGAGCACCGTCTGCGAGCCGAGCACGAGGTAGCCCGAGCCGAGCGGCACGCCGAGCCGGTTGTTGTCGCGGGCCTGGGCGATCTGGCGGGTGTAGTCGGCGAGGAGCTGGTTGGCCTGCGCGAGCTTGGCGGCGTCGTCGGGCTGCGCGGCCGAGGCGTCGACGAGCAGGCGCGCCGCCTCGGCAACCGCGCCGTCGTAGTCGGCGGTCAGCGCGGCCGGCTCGAGCCCGCCGGCGAGGAAGCCGTTGGTGACCGCGGCGTCCGCACGGACCAGGTCGGCCTGCGCCTTCTGCACCCGGACGACCTGCGCGATGTGCGACCGGGCCTCCTCGAGGGCGTTGGCCCGGTACTGCATGGCCGCCGCACCGACAACGGCGAGCAGCAGGCAGGCGAGCGCGGAGACCGCCGCGGCGATCCGCAGCCGGCCGGGCGAGCCGGAGAGGAGCCCGGCGAGCCGGCTGCCCACGGTCGAGATGTCGGGGACGGCGAGCGTCGCGCTCTGCGGGCCGCCCGGCGCGGGCAGCACCTGGACGGCCGACGCGCCCGCCGCGGCCGGCCGGCCGGACGGCGTCCGCCCGCGGGACTGCCCCTTGCCCTTGCCCCGGGCCTTCGTCTGGCTCACGTGCTGCCTCCCACGATGTCCCCCTTGCTCACCGGTCCGAGGACGTCGAACGGGCCGGGCCCGTCGTCGTCGCCGTCCGGACCGTCGTGCGTGCGGTCGGTCGTGCCGTCGCTCGTGCTGCTCGTGCTGCTCGTGCTCGTGCTGCCGGTGCTCGTTCCGTCCTCCGCGCCGGCCGCCGCGCCGGCCGCCGCGGCGGGCTGCTCGTCGTCCGCGAGGTCCTCCGGCAGGAGCAGCCGGAGCTGGTCCGCCGTCGGGTCCGCGACGTCGCGCAGCCGCCACGCGTGACGACCGATCGCTGACTCCAGGACGTTGCGCGCGAACCGTCCGTTCCCGAAGCCCTCCCCGCGGGGCGTCGCGGCGAGGATCTCGCGGAAGCGCGCGAGGCACTCCGGGGTCGCGTCGTAGTCCTGCGAGGACGACAGCCGGGTGAAGATCTGGACCAGCTCGTCGTCGGTGTAGTCGGGGAACGTGATCGTCGTGCGGAACCGGCTCGCGAGGCCGGGGTTCGCCGCGACGAACTCCGCCATCGGGCCGGGGTAGCCGGCGACGATGACGACGAGGTCGTCGCGGTGGTCCTCCATCTCCTTGACGAGGGTGTCGATCGCCTCCTCGCCGTACTGGTCCCCGGTGAGCGAGTAGGCCTCGTCGATGAACAGGACGCCGCCGATCGCGGAGGCGACGACCTCGCTCGTCTTGACCGCCGTCTGCCCGAGGTAGCCGGCGACGAGCTCGGAGCGGTCGACCTCGACGAGCTGGCCCGTCGAGAGCAGCCCGATCGCCTTGTAGATCCCGCCGACGAGCCGGGCGACCGTCGTCTTGCCGGTGCCCGGGTTGCCGTTGAAGACGAGGTGCCGGGTGATCGTCGCGCTCCGCAGGCCCTGCTTCGTGCGCAGCTGCTCGATCCGCAGCACCGCCGACTGCCGGTGGATCTCGGCCTTGACGGTCGTCAGGCCGGTCAGCGCGTCGAGCTCGGCGAGCCACTCCTCGAGGGTCTTCTCCGGCACGGCCTCGGCGGCCGCCGCGGTGGCGACGGCCTTCTCCTGCTCGCCGGCCGTCGCGGTCGCCTGCGGGTCGGACGGCGGGACGGCGCCGGGCTGCGGACCGGGCTGCGAGCCTGGCTGCTGACCGCCCCCGCGGAGCGCGTCGAGCACCTGGGACACGTCGGGGACGGAGTCGAAGCCGGTGAGCACCGGCGTCGGGAACGTGACCTGCCCCGGCCGCCACTGCCCGACGTCCGGCGCGGTCGTGCCCGGCGCCGGCATCCCCGGGAACGCGCCCGGCGCGCTGCGCCCGACCGCGCCGAGCTGGGCCGCGGCCGTGACGCCCGCGTTCGCGACGACGCGCAGGCTCGGCTCGCCGAGGCCGCACGCGGCGGTCGTCACGTCGACGAGGGCCTGCGCGTAGTCCGCGGCGTGCGGGGAGCCGGTCTCGACGAGACCCGACAGCAGCGCCGTCGGGGCCTGCCGCCAGCGCCGGGCGGACGACGCGGCGTCGAAGAACTCGCCGACCGGGCGACCGAGCTCCTCCGCCCAGGCCTGCGGGGCCCGGGGCGCGGACTCGCAGAGCGCGGCGGCGAGCGCGGCCCCCTCGACCCGCGCGGCGCCGTCCGCGAGACCGGCGCCGCGGGCCACGGACTCGAGGGCCGTGAGCGCCGCCGAGAGCGACAGGGCGGGCCGGGTGCCGCCCGGCGGTGTCGTCACGGGGTCCCTCCGACGTTGAGGCTGCCGCCGTCCGCGCTGTGCCCGAACTTCTCCGCGAGGAAGCGGCCGTGGGCGACGAGCGCCTCGGCGTCGGCCCGGTAGACGGCGTCCCGGATCTTCTCCATCGTCACCGCGAGCAGGTCGAGCTGGTCGACGAGCACCATGAGCGAGGTCTTGTTGCCGTCGACCGGGCGGCGGTCGGCGAACGAGCGCGGCAGCCGCAGGTAGGCCTCGAGCGCCTCGGGCAGGTAGCTCGTCGCGGTCGCCATGACCGAGTGCGCGTCCCGGCTGCCCGCCCCGAGGTCACCGAGCCGGGGCACGGTCTCCTTGACGGTCTGCGCGATCCGGTCGACCCGGGCGACGATGATGTCCGGCACCCGGCCCGCGATCCGCGGGCCGATGCCGTCGACCGCCGCGACGATGTCCGCGCTCGTGGGCGCGGCCGGGAGCACGATCGCGGGCTCCCGCTCCGTGCCCCGGCCCGTGAGAGCACCCACGAGGTCCTGCCACCACGACACCGCTCGAGCTCCCCTGTTCCGTTGGTGCGCCTGGCCGTCTGCCGTCCCTGCCGGACGGCGCCTCAGCCGCGGCCGAGGTCGAGCGACCCGCCGGCGACCCGGTCGTCGTGGCGGTTGACCCGGTCGAGGTACTCGCGGGACTTGGTGACCTCGTTCTCCAGCACACCGATCGTCGACGCCATGTTGTCCAGGGCCTGCACCTTGAACTGGTCGATGGCGTCCATCGTCGCGTAGATGTTCTGGAACGCGGACTGCAGCTGGGGCAGCCCGATCGTCGCGCTCGCGGCCTGCTGCTGGATCTGGATCGAGTTGTCCCGCAGCATCTCCGACGTCGACTGGATCATGTTCGACGTCGTCGTGTTGAGCGCCGTGATCTGGTCGAGGACGAGCTTCTGGTTGTTCAGCGCCTGGGCGACGATGACCGCCGTCCGCAGGGCCGAGACCGTCGTCGTCGTCGCCCGGTCGACGCCCTTGACGAGCTCGATGTTGTTCTTGATGACGATGTCGATCGCGAGGTAGTTCTGGATCGACACCGCGAGCTGGGTCAGCAGGTCCTGGTGCTTCTGCCGGACGTAGAACAGGACGTCCTCGCGCAGCGACTTCGCCCGCTCCGGGTCGGTCGCCTCGAGCTCCGCGATCGACGCCGCGAGCTTGGCGTCGAGCCGCTCGGCGACGTAGACGTACTGGTTGAGCCGGCCCATCGCCTCCCAGAGGTTCTGCTTCTCGAGGTTGAGCGCGGCGTTGTCCCGGCGGAGCTCGTCCTGGCCGTCGTAGAGCGCCTTGAGGATCGCGTTGAGGTGGTTCTCGGAGCTCTGGTACTTGCGGAAGTAGTCGGTGAGCTTGTCCCCGAACGGCAGGAACCCGAGGACCTTCTTGGAGCCCTGGGCGCCCTTGGGGTCGAGGGACTCGACGGTACGGCGCAGCTCGAGCAGCGTGCCGGAGACCTTGGAGCCCTGCGCGAGGCTGCCCTCGTTGAGCGCCTTGACCGGCGTCTTGAGCAGCCTGTTGCTCGTCTCGGCGGCCTTGCGGATGTCCTGGTCGCCCATGGTGCGGACGTCCTCCGCGCGGGCGGAGAACTCCGGGCTGTGCGGGGCGACCGTCATGAGCGAGGACAGGTAGCCCTCGACCTTCTGGTCGAGCTGGGGTGCCACCGCGGGGTCCACGGCGGGCGCGATCTTCGGGGCCTGCGTCGCCACGACGGGCTTGGCCGGCTCGGGTGCGGTCAGCGTCAGCATGGCCTCGGCGGGCGGCGTCAACGGCATCGGCTCGGTCACTGGGTGCCCTTCTCGCGTGTGTCGTCCGGCGCGCTTTCGATGTCGGCCCAATCTAGACGGTTCCCACCCCGCGCCGACGGACCTCCCGGCGTTCGGTGATCACCCCCGGCCCGCCGGCCTCGTCCCAGCCTGCCGGGTCACCCTGCGTGGTCGCACTCCGGGTACCACCACTGCCGCTGCGCGGGCCGGCCGGTGCTCAGGCGGACGTCGGCACGAGCCCGGTGACGACGCCGACCGCGACGGCGAGCGACCCGGCCGTGAGGACGTCGACGAGCCGGGTCCGCACGAGCAGCCCGAGGCAGTACTTGTCGGGCAGGACGGCGCGCAGCGCGGCCGCCAGGCCGAGGGCGACGGCGAGCAGGTAGCCGCCCTCGCGGAACCCGATCAGCAAGGTCACCGGCACGACGGCGGCCGTCAGTACGAGCACGGCGACGAAGGCGAGCCGCCGCGTCGGCGGGACCTCCCAACGCACCACGGCGCGAGCCTACTGGCCCCGGCCGGGGCCCGGCGTCAGTGCGCGAAGTGCCGCGCGCCGGTGAGGTACATCGTCACGCCGGCCGCCGCGGCGGCCTCGACGACCTCGGCGTCCCGGACCGAGCCGCCCGGCTGGACGACGGCCCGCACGCCGGCGTCGAGGAGCACCTGGAGCCCGTCGGCGAAGGGGAAGAAGGCGTCGGACGCCGCGACGGCGCCGGTCGCGCGCTCGGCGCCGGCCCGCTCGACGGCGAGCCGGCAGGAGTCGACCCGGTTGACCTGGCCCATCCCGACGCCGACGCTCGCGCCGCCCTTGGCGAGCAGGATCGCGTTCGACTTCACGGCCCGGACCGCACGCCAGGCGAACGCGAGGTCGGCCAGGGTCGCGCCGTCCGCAGGGGTGCCGGTCGCGAGCGTCCAGCCGGCCGGGTCGTCGCCGGGGGCGTCGATCAGGTCGACGGTCTGCAGGAGCAGGCCGCCGCTCACCGGGCGCAGCTCGACCCCGCCGCGCCGCGCCGTCGCGGGCACCGTGAGGAGGCGGACGTTCTTCTTGCGCGTGAGCACCTCGAGCGCGGCCGGCTCGTACCCCGGCGCCGCGACGACCTCGGTGAAGACGTCGCCGATCTGCTCGGCCATCGCGGCCGTCACGGTGCCGTTCACGGCGACGACGCCGCCGTAGGCCGACACCGGGTCGCAGGCGAAGGCCTTGGCGTAGGCGTCGGCGACGTCGGCGCCGACGGCGATGCCACACGGGTTGGCGTGCTTGATGATCGCGACGGTCGGCGCGTCGCCGTGGTCGTGCGCGGCCCGCCAGGCGGCGTCGGTGTCGACGTAGTTGTTGTACGACATCTCCTTGCCGTGCAGCTGCTCGGCGTGCGCGAGGCCGGGGCGGTGGCTGCGGTAGAGCGCGGCCCGCTGGTGCGGGTTCTCGCCGTAGCGCAGGACCGCGGCGCGCTCCCAGGTGGCGCCGGTCCACGCGGGGAAGCCGGTGCCGTCGTCCGTCGGGGCGAGCACCGAGCCCATCCACGAGGCGACGGCGACGTCGTACGACGCGGTGTGCACGAACGCCTCGGCGGCGAGCCGGCGGCGGGCCGCCAGGGTGAATCCGCCCTCGCCGACGGCCGTGAGCACGTCGGCGTAGCGCGAGGGGTCGGTGACGACCGCGACGCTCGGGTGGTTCTTCGCAGCCGCCCGGACCATCGACGGGCCGCCGATGTCGATCTGCTCGACGCACTCGTCGGGCGTCGCACCGGAGGCGACGGTCTCGAGGAACGGGTAGAGGTTGACGACGACGAGGTCGAACGGCGCGACCCCGAGCTCGTCGAGCTGGCGGACGTGGTCCTCGAGGCGCCGGTCCGCGAGGATCCCGGCGTGCACCCGCGGGTGCAGGGTCTTGACCCGGCCGTCGAGGCACTCGGGGAAGCCCGTGAGCTCCTCGACCGGGGTCACCGGCAGGCCCAGCGCGGCGATCCGGCCGGCCGTCGAGCCGGTCGAGACGAGCTCGACGCCGGCGCCGGCCAGCCCGCGCGCGAGGTCCTCCAGGCCCGTCTTGTCGTAGACCGACACGAGGGCCCGGCGGACCGGGACCCGCTCCTCGCCGGTCGTCGGGGTCAGGGCGGTCTGCTGCGGCGCGTGCGTCACGACGGCCGACGATATCGGCCCCGGGGCGGGCACCGGCCCGCGGGGAGCGCCGGAGCGGGTCAGCGCAGGCGCACGTGCCGGCCCTGTGTCGTCCAGCCCGCGGTGACCATCCGGGTCACGACGTCGACGAGGAGCTCGCGCTCGACGCCCTTGATCCGCTCGTGGAGCGTCGCCTCGTCGTCCCCGTCGAGGACGTCGACGGCGCGCTGGGCGACGATCGGCCCGGAGTCCACCCCGTCGTCGACGAGGATCACCGTGCTCCCGGTGACCTTGACGCCGTGCGCGAGGGCGTCCCGGACGCCGTGCGCGCCCGGGAAGGCCGGCAGCAGCGCCGGGTGCGTGTTCACGGTGCGGGCCCCGAAGCGGACGAGGTACGCCGTCCCGAGGATCTTCATGAAGCCGGCGAGGACGACGAGGTCGGGCGAGAACACCTCGACGGCCCGCGTCACCCCGGCGTCGAAGCCGGCCCGGTCGGGGAAGTCGCGCAGCGCGACGACGGCGGTCGGTACCCCGGCGGCGCGCGCCCGGTCGAGGGCCGCGACACCGTCCCGGTCGCTGACGACCCCCGCGACCCGGAACGGCGCGTCAGGTGCGGCGGCGGCGTCGAGCAGCGCCTGGAGCAGGGTGCCCGAACCGGACACGAGGACGACGACCCGCGGCCGGTCGGTCGTCGGCGGGGTCGTCGGCAGGCTCGTCGGCACGGCGCCACAGTAGTCGGCGCGAACCGGCGGCCCCGGCAGGTGACAATGGCAAGGTGACGACGACCTGGCCGCGCAACCGCGAGGAGCTCGAGGAACGGCTCCGCGCCCGGACCCGGCTGTTCGGGGTCCTGCTCGTCGCGTCCGTCCTCACGGCCTTCCTGCCGCTGCCGTGGAAGCTCAGCACGCTCGCGTTCGGGATCGCGTGCGTCGTCGTCGGGTTCCAGGTGATCTTCGCGCTCGCGGCGTCGCGCCGGGCGGGCGGCGAGGCCCGGGGGTTCCTCGGGGTGAGCGTCGGGCTCGGGGTCGCCGCGGTGCTCGTCGTCGTCACCCTCCTGCAGGCCGCGCTCTACCCGGCCTTCAGCGACTACCAGCGGTGCCTGTCCACGGCGTCGACGATCTCCGCGCGGGAGCGTTGCGCCGACGAGCTGCGCCCGCGGCTCGGCCCGGCGGCGTCGACCGTCGGCTGACGACCGGTCCTGCCGATCCGTCGGTGCTTCGGTCCCGTCAGTCCCGGGCCGGGCGGGCGCCGGAGCCCGGCATCGCGGCCCGGGCGCCGACGACGAGCAGCGCACCGACGGTCACCTCGACGGCGAGCACGAGACCGGTCACCAGCGGCGCCGGCCCGGCGACCCCGAGCCGGCCCGGCCCGATCCCGCCGCCCGAGAGCCACGCGAGCACCCCGAACCCGGCGCCGGCGAGCAGCCCGGTGAGCACGGTGTCGAGGACCGCCGTCCAGCGGCCGGAGTCGCCGCCCCGCCGCCGGACGACGAGCAGCCCGGCGGCCCCGCCGGCGAGCAGCGGCACGAGGAGGAACAGGAGCGCGGCGCCCGGCATCGGCCCGGGGGACGGGAGCGCACCGAGCACGGGGACGGCGGGCAGGTCGCCGAGGGAGACCGCGGCCGGCGCGACCGACGTACCGCGACCGACGGAGAAGCCGGTCCCGGTGAGGAAGGCGCCGCCCCAGACCGCGAGGTTGGGCAGGGCGGTGAGCTGGGCCAGCGTGAGGACGGCACCGCCGACGACGCCGGTCTCGAGCACGCCGTAGAGCGAGGCCACGCCGCCGCGCTGCGCGACGAGCGCCGCGACGACGAGCAGGGCCCCGGCCCCGACCTGGACGGCGAGCGCGGCCGCCGCCGGGCGCAGCGCACCGCGCAGCGGCTCGGGCACCCGGGCGGCGAGGAGCGCCGGGACGGCGCGGAGCCCGCCGGCGACGTAGGCGGCGCTGCCGACGAGCCCGCAGACGGCAGCGAGCACCGCACCGGTGAGTGCGGCCCGGGCCGGGTCGGGCCGGGCGGCCGGCTGCCCCGCCGCGACGGCGACCAGGGCCGAGAGCGCGGCGTACACGGCGACGAACATCGCCCCGGCGAGCAGCGGGGGCCGGGCCGGCCCCGACCGGGTCGCGCCGGCGGCGATCCGGTCGGCGAGCGGGTCGAGGACGCGGGCCATCCGGCGGGACGCGCTGACGAGGGCCGCGCAGGTGACGGCGAGCAGCCCGAGCGGGGCGAAGGACACCTGCCCGCCGGGGACGACGAGCGGGACGTGCTGCCCGAGCAGCCAGAGGTCGGCGCCGAGCCGCAGCACCGCGGTCCACGGCACCCGGTCGGCGGTGGCCGACAGCCAGGTGAGGACCACGGGCACGAGCACGACCAGCAGGGAGCCGCCCGCGGCCTGCACGGCTGCGAGCGCGGCGGCCGTCGGGGTGGCGGGGCGGACGTCTGAGGGGGGCGGCCGCAGCGCCCCCGCGGCGCGGTCGAGGATCGTCATCCCGCCCATCGTCAGCCACCCGGCCCGGGGCGGGCCGCAGACGCGCCGGGAGGCACGCAGGCCGAGTTGACGCCCTCCCCCACCGACGGTGGACGATGTGCGCCGCACGTCGACCGCGAGTCGACCATGAGAGGCGGACGATGGACGACGACCGTTTCGGCGGCCAGGCCCCGGGCTACCCCCCGCAGGGCGGCTACCCCGGGCCTCAGCAGCCGGGTGGGTTCCCGACGCAGGCGTACCCCCAGCAGGGCGGCTACCCGGACCAGGGCTACCCCCAGCAGGGCGGCTACCCCCAGCAGGGCGGCTACCCCCAGCAGGGCGGCTACCCGGACCAGGGCGGCTTCCCCGACCCCGGGCGCGGCCTGCTCGGGCGGCCGCCGGGCGAGCCGGCATGGGACCTCGGCGGCCGTGGCGGCGCCCCCGAGCCGCCCCGCGGCGGCGGCGGTCCGAGCCGCAAGGTCGTCGTCACGACGATGGTCGTCACCGTGCTGCTCGCCGTCCTCGCGGGCGGTGTCTACGGGCTGCTGCGCCCGTCGAAGACGGTGACGACGACGCCGACGGCCTCCGGTTCGTCGTCGGCCGCCCCGGCGACGTCCGCGGACCCGGCCGCCACCCCGAAGGCCACGAAGACCACGAAGGCGCCGACGAAGACGGCCACCCCGACGCCCCGGGAGACCGCCTACGTCGACGACCCGACGACGACCGCGGGGATGGACTTCGGCCTCCTCAAGGAGGTCGAGCAGACCGCGGACGGCTACACGGTCACGGTGGACCGCGCGTCGTTCGTCACCGGCGCCAAGGCGCAGGAGTACTACGCGCAGCACCCCGACGAGGAGCCGCTCGACTACGCGGTCGTCAACACCAACCCCAAGCTGCGGACCTTCACGCTGACGAAGGACGCCGTGATCTACGCCCAGTTCGCGCTCGGCGACGGTGACGGGGTGAAGACCCAGCCGATCACCGCGGACCAGTTCTACGAGAAGGCGGTCGGCATCGTCTCGACCGGCGACAGCCTGCTGCTGTGGCTGCGGCACACGCAGGCGCCGGACGGCCCGGTCTACTACGTGGCCGAGCAGTTCACGCCCTGACGGCACGCACTCCCGGCGACGCCCGGAGAACGACGGACGGCGCCGCTCCCCTGCCGGGGAGCGGCGCCGTCCGCGTGGTGCCGGGACCTGCCGGACGACCTCAGGCGTCGTGCTCGCCGGTGAGGTAGCCCTTGTGCTCGTGCTCGAGCTTGATCTCGTCGGCGGAGGTGACGCCCGCCGGGAGGTCGATGGTCGTCTTCGGACCGGTGAACCACTTCTTCGCCGAGAGGTGCCAGCCCGCCCACAGCGCGAGCAGCGAGGCACCCAGGAGGATCGGCGCGTAGTTGACGAACTTCCAGGCGAAGTCCGCGTTGCCCGGGGTACCGGCCGGCGTCACCGGCAGGATGAAGTACACCGAGATGACGACGATCTCGACGACCGCGGTCCAGCACATCCACTTGTACTTCGACCCGAGCGTCCACGACCCGGGGACGAACCGGTCCCCGGCCCGCAGCCGCAGCCAGATCGGGATCGCGAAGGCCACGTACAGGCCGATGACGGCGACCGAGACGACGGCGTAGAAGGCGGTCGGCACGATGATCGGCGCCTCGGCCGTCCCGATGTTCACCTCGATAAGCGCGGGGATCGTGATGAGGACCGCGACGACCGAGGAGATGATGACGGCGTTGACCGGCACCTTGGTCGCGGACAGCTTCGACCAGTACTGCGCCCCGGGCACGGCACCGTCACGGCTGAACGCGAAGAGCATCCGCGAGCAGGACGTCATGCAGGCCATCGAGCAGAAGAACTGGCCGATCGCCGCGATGAACAGGACCGTGCCCGCCCAGCCGGTGCTGAGCGCCTGGCTGAAGATCACCGCGACGCCGCCGCCGCCGGCCGTCACGCCGTCGATGTCCTGCACGGCGAACGTGAACGCGAGCAGCAGGACGTAGCCGCCGACCGCCGAGTAGAAGATCGACTGCCAGATGCCCTTGGCCGCCGCGTTGGCCGCGCCCTGGGTCTCCTCCGACAGGTGCGCGGAGGCGTCGAACCCGGTGATCGTGTACTGCGTCAGCAGGAAGCCGAGCGGCAGCACGTGGAACCAGAACCCGAGGCCGTTCGTGTCGCCGCCGTTGAGGCCGCCGGTGTTGTTGACCCGGGTCGTGAACACCTCGCCGATCGACAGGTGCGAGTCGGGCAGGAAGATGAGGATGAGGATGACGACGGCCGCGCCGGCGACGTGCCACCACACGGAGATGTTGTTGAGCACCGCGAGCAGGTGGCTGGAGAAGATGTTCACCGCGGCCACCGCGACGAGCACCACGAGGAACATCCAGAACACCCGGGCCAGCGAGTAGCCCTCGGCCCACGACGAGCTCACCGTGCCGAGCGCGAGGTCGATGAACGTCGCGCAGCCGTAGGCCACCGACGCGATGACCGCGATGAGGCCGATGAGGTTGAGCCAGCCGGTGTAGTAGCCGGCCTTGGCACCGCCGAGCTTGGCGGCCCACCAGTAGATCCCGCCCGACGTCGGGTACGCCGAGACGAGCTCGGACATGCAGAACCCGATGACGAGGATGAAGGCCGAGATGAGCGGCCAGCCCCACGAGATGGCGATCGGGCCGCCGTTGTTCCAGGCGACGCCGTACGTCGTGAAGCAGCCGGCGAGGATCGAGATGATCGAGAACGAGATCGCGAAGTTCGAGAAGCCGGACCAGGTCCGGCTCAGCTCCTGCTTGTAGCCGAGCTGGGCGAGCAGCTGCTCGTCCTCGCTCAGGTTCTTCTGGTCTGCCACGAGTGCTCCTCCATGGGGGACGACAGGGTTCGTGCTGGACGCGTCAGTCGGGTGCGGCGGCCTCCTCGAGCAGTCGGGCGAAGTCGGGGCCGTCGAACTCCGCGACGGCTCGCTCGTACTTCTCCATCCCCCATGACCAGAAGTCGAAGTCCAGCGTGCTGGCGCCGTCCTGGATCGAGGCCCAGAGCGTCCAGCCGTACTTCGAGGCGAGACCGAGCAGCCGGGCCCGGGCGACGAGCGCCGCGGAGGCCCGGCCGTAGTAGGCGGTGACGAGCTCGTCGAGCGCCTCGACCGGCAGCGTCGACTCGCTCCAGATGTTGCCGAGCTCGAAGCAGGCGTCGTTGTTGCCGCCGTACTCGTAGTCGATGATCCAGACCTGCCGGCCGTCGTCGACGAAGTTCTCCGCGAGCAGGTCGTTGTTGCACGGCACTGTTCCGGTCGCCCGGACGGCGAGCGCGCGGCGCATGTCGTCGAAGGCCGGCAGGAAGTCCAGGTAGCGCGGCGGTAGCCGGAACCCCTTCTCGCGCACGACGTCGAGGTAGCCGCGCTGGACGGCGAACATGTCGAAGTCGCCGCTGAACCGCGGCCCGGAGTGCAGCAGCCGGCAGGCGGCGGCGATCCGCGGGAGGTTCGCCGCGACGTCCGCGGGCGAGTAGGTGCGGCCGACGACCCAGCGCACGACGAGCACCCCGGCCGCCGGCTCGTAGCCGAGCACTGCCGGCGCCGCACCGCTCGCGGCCGCGGCGACGCTGTTGAGGTGCTCGGCGGTGCGGTCGATGGCGAGCAGCGCGCTGTCCTGGGTGGCGATCCGTGCGATGGCGTCGCCGTCCGGCAGGTGCACCCGCACGTTGACGTTCGTCAGGCCGCCGGAGACCCGTTCCCAGCCGGTCCGGCTGTGCAGGCACTCGACGGCGTCGAGCACGCGTTCGACGACGGCGTCGTCCGCGAGCGTGCTCGCAGAGCGTCCCGCCCGTACGTCACGGTCTGCCGATGCCACCCGGACTCCCTGGAGGTGCGGCCCGGCGCGCGGGCCCGGGCACCCGGACGCCTGCCTCGCCGGGAGCCTGTGGGCGGATGCTAGGGGCTGGCGCCCCTTAGGGTCTAGACCTCAGATGTCGGGGGCGCTGCGGGCCGGTGACGGTCTCGTGACAGGTGGGCCCGCCCGTATTCGGTCTATACCTGAACCGCGGCGGCTGGCTACCGTTGGCGCATGAGCGATCCGGCCGCCCTGCCCTCGTCCGCACGCGTCGTCGTCATCGGCGGCGGGGTGGGCGGTGCGAGCGTCGCGTACCACCTCGCGCAGGCCGGCGAGCGCGACGTCCTGCTCCTGGAGCGGGCCGACCTCACGAGCGGCTCGACGTTCCACTCCGCCGGCCTCGTCGGCGTGCTCCGGGCCGACCCGACGCTCACGCGGATGAACATGCACTCCGCAGCGCTGTACGCCGAGCTCCAGGGCGGCGAGCACCCGCCGGGCTGGGTGCCGAGCGGCGGCCTGAAGCTCGCGTCGTCGCCCGAACGGCTCGAGGAGATCCGCCGGCAGGTGAGCTGGGCGAAGACCTACGGCCTCGGCCTGGAGGAGATCTCGGTCGCGGAGGCCGTCGACCTGTTCCCGCTCATGGATCCCACGGGGGTCGTGGGCGCCGCCTGGCTGCCCGAGGACGGCTGGGTCGACCCGTCGTCCCTGTGCCTGTCGCTCGTCGCGGGCGCGCGGGCCGGCGGGGTCGAGGTCCGCACCCGGACCCGGGTGACGGGGATCGACACCGTGACGCTGCCGGGCGGGCGGCGCCGGGTGTCCCGGGTGCGCACCGACCGCGGGGACGTCGAGTGCGAGGTGGTCGTCGACTGCGGCGGCATGTTCGCGGCGCAGATCGCGCGGATGGTCGGCGTCCGGGTGCCGCTCGTGCCGATGGCGCACCAGTACATCGTCACCGAGCCGCTGCTCACCGACCGGCTCGGCCCGCGGGAGAAGCCGCTGCCGACGCTGCGCGACCCGGACTGGCTCGTGTACTGGCGGCAGGAGGTCGACGGCCTGCTCATGGGCGGCTACGAGCGCGACCCGGCTCCGTGGACGGCGTCCACGACCTCCTTCGACGACGTGCCCGCCGACTTCAACGGCCGGCTGCTCCCGGAGGACTGGGACCGCTTCGAGCAGATCGCCGAGAACAGCCGGGTCCGGGTGCCGGCGATGGACGACGTCGGCGTCCGCAAGCTCATCAACGGGCCCGAGGCGTTCACGCCCGACAACGAGTTCTGCCTCGGGGAGAGCGAGGTCGGCGGGTTCTTCGTCGCGGCCGGGTTCTGCGCGCACGGGATCGCCGGTGCCGGCGGCATCGGCCAGGTCATGGCGGAGTGGGTGCTCGAGGGCTCACCGTCGCTCGACGTGTGGCACATGGACATCCGCCGCTTCGGGCCGGCGTACGACTCGCCGTCGTACACCCTGGCCCGCACCGTCGAGACCTACGCGACGTACTACGACATCGCCTACCCGCACCGGGACCGCACCGCGGGGCGGCCGCTGCGCACCTCGCCGGCGTTCGAGTGGCACACCGCCCACGGCGCGCACCTCGGCGAGAAGGCCGGCTGGGAGCGGGTCGACTGGTACGAGGCGAACGCCGCGGCCGGCGAGGCCCTGCTCGCCGCGGCGGGCGGCGTCGACGCCGTCCGGCCGCGCACCTGGGCCGGCCGCTCGTGGTCCCCCGCGATCGCCGCCGAGCACCACGGCGCCCGGACGGCGGCCGCGCTCTTCGACGAGACGTCGTTCGCGAAGCTCGCGGTCACCGGGCCGGACGCCGCCCTGCTCCTCGAGCGGGTCAGCGCCGGCCGGGTCGACCGGGCCGTCGGGTCGGTGACGTACACCCAGTGGCTCAACCACCGCGGCGGCATCGAGGCCGACGTCACCGTGACGCGTACCGCGGACGACGCGTTCGTCGTCGTCACCGGGACGGCGTTCGGCCTGCACGACCTGTCGTGGCTGCGCCGCCGGGCCGACGACCTCACGGCGCAGGGGGTCGGGACCGGTCACGACGGCCGGCTGGACGCCCGGATCGAGGACGTCACAGGGCAGTACGTCTGCTACGGCCTCTGGGGCCCGAAGGCGCGCGACGTGCTCGGCCCGTTGACCCCGCAGTCGTTGTCCAACAAGGACTTCCCGTTCCTGTCGTCGCGCGCGACGACGGTCGGCGACGTGCCGGTGCGGCTCGTCCGGGTGACGTTCGTCGGCGAGCTCGGCTGGGAGGTCTACGCCTCGAGCGAGTACGGCGCGGCACTGTGGCGCACCCTGTGGGAGGCGGGCCGGCCGCACGGCCTCGTCGCCGCCGGCTACCGGGCCATCGACTCGCTGCGTCTGGAGAAGGGCTACCGGGTCTGGGCCGGCGACCTGACCCCGGAGACGACGCCGGACGAGGCGGGCCTCTCCTTCGCCGTGAAGCTCGACAAGCCCGGCGGCTTCGTCGGCGCCGACGCGCTGCGCGCCGCCCGCGTCGCGGGCGGCCCGGCGCGCTCGCTCGCCTGCGTGACCCTCGACGACCCCCGGGCCGTCGCCGTCGGGAGCGAACCGGTCCGGGTCGTCGACGGCCCGCACGCCGGCGAGGTCGCCGGCCGGGTCACCTCGGCCGGCTACGGCTGGACGGTCGCCGCGTCGATCCTCTACTCGTACCTGCCGGTCGCGGCCGCCGTGCCCGGCACCCGGGTCGAGGTGGACCTGTTCGGCGAGTGGGTCGGCGGCACGGTCGCGGACGGCGTGCTGCACGACCCGACGTCGGCCCGGGTGCGTGCGGACGGCTGAGCAGACGGCCGGGCGGTCAGGAGACCGGCCACACCACCGTCGTGCGCCACGTCGCGGGGTCGGGCTCGGCCGCGGGGTCGCTGAGGTAGTACTCCCACATCCCGGACGCGGGCTGGTGACCGCCGGCCCGGACCGCCCCGAGGACGTCGTCGTAGGTGTCCCCGAGCGTGTCGTACGGGCCGACGTGGGTCGCCTCGGCCGCGTGCCCGGCCGGCAGGACGCTCGGGACCACCGTGCCCGACGGCTCGATCGGCGTCCGGACGGGGAACCCGGCCTCGACGTCGACCCACTCGGTGGGCATCCCGTGGTAGTACGCGAACGGCGGCCCGGCCGGGGCGGCGCCCCGGGCGGCAAGCGTCCCGGCCACGGCGTCGAACGCCGCACCGAAGAAGGACGTGAGCTCGGTCATCCGGACCCGGTCGCGCACCACCGCGGTGGGCTGCTCGACGAGGTCGACGAAACGGACGTCGGTCATCCCTCCACGATGCTCCGGCCACGGGGCGCCGGGCCGGGGCGAAGGTCGCCGGCCCGGTCGGGTCACGGGCCTGCGGGCGGCTCCTGCAGCGTCCGGGCCGCGGCGAGGAACTCGTCCCGCAGGTGGAGCCGCTCGAGCCACGCCCCCGGCAGCGCCCCCAGGCCGTCCCTGGCCCCGAGGAGACCGCCCGCGATCGCACCGTTGGTGTCCGCGTCCCCGCCGAGCCGGACGACGTCCGCGAGCACCTCGGCGAACGGCCGCGGGTCGAGCAGCGCGACGACGGCGAGCGTCAGGGCGGTGAGGACGTACCCGCCGAACCGGGGGAAGGCCTGGTCCGGGCCGAGGGCGACGAGGTCCGGCAGCCGCAGACCGCGCCCGGCGGCGATCGCCGCGAGCACCTCGTCGGTGGCCCGCGCGTCGTGCTGCGGCGGCGTCCCCTGCGCGGTCGGGCCCACCGCGCGGACGACGCCCTCCCCGGCGGCGAGCGCGGCACCGGGTGCCGCGCCGTCGACGAGCGCTGCGGCGACCTCGACGTAGGCGGCGCAGGCGACGGTGCAGCGGGCGTCGTCGTGCGTGATCGCCGAGACGAGCATCGCCTCCCGGGCGCGCAGGCCGACGTCCGGCTGGAAGAGGGCCGTCGGGATGCACCGCATGAGCGAGCCGTTGCCGGCCTGGCCCCGGCCGGCGCCGGCCTGCAGCGGGTCGCCGGACTCGCGGTAGCGCGACAGCCCGCGCTCCGTCGCGCCCCCGACGTCGCGGGGCGTCGTGCCCTCGACGCGGCCGGGCCAGCGCCCCTCGAACCAGTCGAGCATGTGCTCGGCGGCGCAGCGGACGACGACGGCCGACGGGTCCCGCGCCGTGTCGAGGTACGCCAGGAGGACGGCGCGGGTCAGGTCCGTGTCGTCCGTGGGCGCGCCGGCGGGCCAGTCGAAGGCCCCGCCGCCGACGATCTCGCGCAGGCCGTCCGGGTAGCGCTCCCGGACCGCCTGCCAGTCCATGAACTCCAGGGTGGCGCCGAGGCTGTCCCCCGCGTGGACGCCGAGCAGGGCGCCGGCCACCCGGTCGTCGCGGTCGCTCATCCCGGGGCGACCTCGCTGCGCACGTGGAGCCGCACCCGGTCGGTCCGGAACAGGTCGTGCGCGTGCTCGACGGCCAGCCCGGCGGCGGTGAAGGCCGTCCGCTCGACCCGCAGGAGCGGGCGCCCCTCGGCGACGTCGAGCAGCACAGCTGCCTCGGCGTCCGCCGCGACCGGGTCGACGAACTCCTCCGCGGTGGCCGGGGCGTGGCCGAACTCCTTGTGCAGCAGAGCGTAGAGCGAGCCGGTGAGCCGGTGGTCGAGCAGCCCGGGCAGCACCCCGGCCGGGAACCAGGAGCGCTCGAGGGCGACCGGGCGGCGCTGCGCCGACCGCACCCGGGCCACCTCGTGCACCGTCTCCCCGCGCGCCAGCGAGAGCGCCGCGGCGACGTCCGGCGGCGCGGGCACGGTGCGGGCGACGACGACCCGGGCCCCGGCGCGCACGTGCGCCCTGCGCAGCTCGGCGGTGAAGCCCGCCCAGCCGGTGAGCTCGACGTCGATCCGTGGCTCGGCGACGAACGTGCCGCCCTGCCGGCCGGGGCGGCGGGTGATGACCCCGCGTGCCTCGAGCCGGCCGAGCGCCTGGCGCAGCGTCATCCGGCTCACGCCGATCCGCGCCGCGAGCTCGGCCTCGGGCGGCAGCCGGTCCCCGGCGCCGAGCTCGCGCCGTCCGATCGCCGCGACGAGCCACCGCTCGATCTCGACGTGCGCCGGCGCCGCCCCGGTCAGCGCGGGAGCCCTCGGCACCCGCGCTCCGCTCATCGGCACCCCTCCGCTCGTGCTCGCGCCGGGTACCGGGAACAGGCCGTCACGAGGCCTCGAACGGTACCCACCGCGAGCATGAGCGGCTAGGGGTGCGGCATGCGCGGAGGAGCGCGGAGCACGTGGACCATATGAACAACGTGTCAACTCCGGCGGAGGTCCCGGCCCCGGGCACTGCCCGCGCCGACAATGATGTGTGCCCCAGAGTCAGAACGCCGCCATCAACATCCGTCTGGCCCAGCTCGGCCTGCCCCTTCCCGAGGGCTTCGAGAGCACCGAGGCCGCGCGCCTCTCCCGCCCGATCCTCGCCCGCCAGCGCGAGCTCAGCCGCCGGCTCGCCGACCGGCTGTGCGCCGCCGACGGCCGGATCCAGGCCTTCCTCGACGACTACCTCGCCGACACCGGGGAGCAGCCCCGGCTGCCACGCCGCACGCTCGTCCTGGACGAGGCGGGCCTGGCCCGCGACCTGTCCCTGCCGTTCGACGGCGACAGCTTCATCTCGCCCCTGCTCAGCAGCTACCGCCTCGTCAACGGCGTGCTGCACAACCCGGTCAACGACCGGCGGACGACGGCCGGCGTCTTCCACGTCGCCGAGGGCGGCCTGCCCATCCCCGACGACAAGATCGCCGTGCCCAAGCTCGCGTACGCCCGGCTCCTGGCGCGCGCGTTCGAGGCGCCCGAGGTCGACAAGGTCCTGCCGTACACCGCGAACCAGCCCGAGCCCGCGGCGTGCTTCGTCTCGCTGCACCTGCGCCCGCTCGTCTCGCCGGAGGTCCCCGGCTCGGTGCGCGAGAAGCGGATGGAGACCCGGTTCATCGTGCCCGGCGGCCTCGTCGCCAACCTCGACTTCGTCGAGGGCATCTTCGGCAACGGCGGCGACCCGTACCTGCCCGAGAACGACGCCTCGCTCGCCCCCGAGACGTGGACCGGCCACACCGGCTGCGTCATCCTCGCCCCGCACCTGACCCGGGTCACGAAGAAGGAGCTCGGCCTGCCGCACGCCGCCGACGCGACCGACCGGCAGCAGCGCGACGGCATGTGCTGGGAGCAGGACGAAGAGCTCTACAACGGCGGCAAGGCCTTCAAGATCTGCGCCCGGGACGCCCGCGGCGTCATCGTCACGGTCATCGCCGACACCTACTTCGGTTACTGCAAGAAGGAGATCAAGACCCAGATCTCCTACTCCGCCAACCTGTTCGGCAACGCCGAGGAGGAGCACGCGGGCGGTGCGCTGGTGTTCGCCAGCTACAACCTCGGCCAGGACCACACCGAGACCGCGTGCGGGCAGGACTACCTGCTCGCCGACGTGGTGGCCCGCGACCCGGAGCGCTTCGTCGCGCAGCCGGAGGGTCACGCGCTCGACCTGCAGCAGCCGCACATCGTCCTCGTGCCGGGCGGTGCGCACTACTCGCTCGGCACGATGACGGTGACGTGGACCGACCCCGACGCCCACCCCGACGGCGAGCGCCGGTCGATCCCGCTGCGTGCCGACAAGGCCTACCTCAGCCCGAACGGCTACCGCGTCGAGGTCTCCCAGGAGCCGCACGACCGCACGGTCTGGAGCCTCACCGGCACCGTCCCGACCGCGACGTCCTGCCACAAGCCGGCGACGGTCTCCGGCGGCGGCAAGTCGGAGATCTCCAAGGCGATCACCGACGCGTTCATCCCCGGCTCGGCGTTCGTCGCGAACTTCGAGGCGGACATGGACTCGGTCGCGGCGATCCTCGAGCGCGACTTCTCCAAGCGGTTCCTGGACCCGGCCCGCAACGACGTCGACACCCGGTCGGTCCTGTCGCAGGAGCGCTCGATCGGCTCCGTCATCAAGCTGCTCACGCCGTCCCGGTCGGAGTACCGGCCCGACTACAACGCCTGGCTCGAGCGGGTCCCGCCGTACGTCAAGGAGCTCGTCTACGTCGTCAAGCGCTCCTACCGCCCCGAGTGGGGCGACGACTGGCGCAGCCACTTCAGCGTCGCGGCACTCGACGGGCGACCGGGCAACTCGCTGCGGCTGGACGGCGCCAAGGTCACCGTGAACATGCTGCGGGTCGGCTACAACACCGACGGGTCGTGGCGGCTGTTCAGCCTGCGGCACGACTTCGCGCCCGCGGTGAAGGTGCAGACCCAGGACGACATCACCGCCTCGACGGTGGTCCCGGGCAGCATGCTCGGCATGGACCCGGCGCGGTCGTACAAGCTCGTCGAGAACTGCGAGGACCTGCTCTTCCAGCGCCCGGACGACGCGATCCACCGCGGCTACGACAAGCAGGCCGAGCGCGACATCGCCGGCGGCGGCACGTTCCTGTCGAACTTCGCGCCGCTGACCCGGGACGACGCGGTCGTCATGCGGGACGACGCCGTGGCGTTCAGCGCCTTCACCGAGCCGATGGCCGCGATGATCAGCGGCTTCGCCGACGCCCCCGAGGGCACCGGCCCGACGTTCTTCGTCACGTCGGCGAACCCGCGGATCGTCGACGGCAAGCCGTCGAAGAACCCGCGCTACCTCCAGCAGCGCCCGGACCGGACGAACGCCCGGGCCACTGCCGTCGCGGACCTGTCCGCGCGACTCGTGCGCCGGGTGCCGTCGGGCGCGCCGCTGCTGCAGCCGGTCGACGTCGTCGCGGCCGGGCGGCGGAACAACCCGCCGGACGCCGGGGTGCCGCCGCTGTGCGCGTACGGCCCGCTGCACTGGATGGAGCTCCCCGAGCTCTTCATGGAGTTCATCTCGTCGATGACGGGCAAGTCGCCGTCGACGACGGGCGCCGGCTCCGAGGGCGCGCTCACCAAGGGCCCGTTCAACGCGATGCCGGCCGTCATCGACCTCAACGCGTCGTTGCTGTCCTACGTGCTCACCGGGCACGACGGCTGGGTGTCCGCGGCCGGGTACGTCGGGCCGCACGTGCGCGTCGACCACGACTTCTCGCTGCTCGTGCCGGAGCTGTTCTCCCGGATGACCCCGGCCGAGCGGGACGCGCGCCGGCTCCTCGAGGACGGCGCGCTGGAGAAGCTCACGGACTTCGAGCACGAGGGCGTCCACGTCGCCGCGAGCCGGCTCGGCTACCGGATGACCGACCGGCTCGCCACGAAGTACTTCGGCCGGATCTTCCTGCACCCGGAGGTCATCTTCACCCCGGAGATGCTCCGCCCCGAACTCCAGGACGTCGGTGTCTTCGCCGAGTCCGTCGCGACGATCGTCATGACGCACGAGCGGGTCGCGCGGTCGTACTTCAAGGACGGCACCGTCGACCTCGCCGTCCCGCCCCTGCGCGCCCTGCTGGAGATCATGGCCGACGGGCACAGCGCGCAGGGCTGGGGACTGGAGTCGCCGGAGTTCCGCGCCCTGTTCACCCGCGAGTCGGTCCTCGCCTCGGACTGGTACGCGCAGCGGCTGGACGCCAAGCAGGCCGCGGCCGCGGCCCGCGCGGGCGCGGGTCTCGCGGCGATCGAGAAGTTCGTCTCCACCCCGGGCAACGAGGAGCCGACGGCCCGCCTCGACATGCCGGCCCGGGTCGAGGCGGCCCGCGCGGAGGCGGCACGTCTGGCGAGCCCGGAGTTCCGCGAGCAGCTGGTCGGCACCGCCGGCAGCGCCCCGCTGAGCTAGCCACAAAACCCGTCATGCTCACGGCGGATACCGTTCCGAGCCCCGGGAGGGGCCGTGACCGGTACCCGCCGCGAGCATGAGCGGGGTGGTGCGGGTCGTGCGGATCAGCCGAGCTGGGCCATGATCTCGCGCATGAGGCGGGCGGTCTCGGACGGCGTCTTGCCGACCTTGACGCCCGCGGCCTCGAGGGCCTCCTTCTTCGCCTGCGCGGTGCCCGAGGAGCCGGAGACGATGGCGCCGGCGTGGCCCATCGTCTTGCCCTCGGGGGCCGTGAAGCCCGCGACGTAGCCGACGACCGGCTTCGTCACGTGCTCCTTGATGTACGCCGCCGCGCGCTCCTCGGCGTCGCCGCCGATCTCGCCGATCATGACGATCGCCTTGGTCTCGTCGTCCTTCTCGAACGCCTCGAGGCAGTCGATGTGCGTCGTCCCGATGACCGGGTCGCCGCCGATGCCGACGTTCGTCGAGAAGCCGATGTCCCGCAGCTCGTACATGAGCTGGTAGGTCAGCGTGCCGGACTTGCTCACCAGGCCGATCGGGCCGTGCTTGGTGATGTTCGCCGGGATGATGCCGACGTTCGAGCGGCCGGGCGTGATGAGGCCGGGGCAGTTCGGGCCGATGATGCGCGTCGTGCCCTTGTTCTTGGCGTACTGGAAGAAGTTCGCGGTGTCGTGCACCGGGACGCCCTCGGTGATGACGACGACGAGCGGCACGCCCGCGTCGACGGCCTCGTAGACGGCCGACTTCGTGCCCTTGGCCGGCACGAAGATGACCGAGACGTCGGCACCGGTCTGCGCCACGGCCTCCTGCACGGAGTTGAAGACCGGCTTGACGACCCGGTCGTTGAACTCCTGGCCCTTGCCGCCCTTGCCGGGCGTGACGCCGGCGACGATGTTCGTGCCCGAGTTGATCATCCGCTGGGTGTGCTTGCGGCCCTCGGAGCCGGTCATGCCCTGGACGATGACCTTGCTGTCGTGGTTGAGCCAGATCGACATGCTCAGGCCCCCTGTCCCTGGCCGCCGGCGGCCAGCTCGGCCGCCGCGCGGGCAGCACCGTCCATGGTGTCCTCGCGGGTGATGGCGCCCGCGGGCAGGGTCTTCGCGAAGTCGTCGAGGATCTCCTGGCCGAGCTCGGCGTTGTTGCCGTCGAGCCGGACGACGAGCGGCTTGGTCACCGGGGTGCCGTTCTCCTCGAGGATCTTGAAGGCCTGGAGGATGCCGTTGGCCACCGCGTCGCACGCGGTGATGCCACCGAAGACGTTGACGAACACGCTCTTGACCTGCACGTCGCCGAGGATGATCTCGAGCCCGTTCGCCATGACCTCGGCGCTCGCGCCGCCGCCGATGTCGAGGAAGTTCGCGGGCTTGACGCCGCCGAACTCCTCACCGGCGTAGGCGACGACGTCGAGCGTGCTCATGACGAGCCCCGCGCCGTTGCCGATGATGCCGACCTCGCCGTCGAGCTTGACGTAGTTGAGGCCCTTCTCCTTGGCCGCCTGCTCCAGCGGGTCCGCCGCCGCGACGTCCTCGAGGGCCGCGTGGTCGGGGTGCCGGAAGCCGGCGTTCCCGTCGAGCGTGACCTTGCCGTCGAGCGCGATGATCGCGCCGTCCTCGGTCTTCACGAGCGGGTTGACCTCGACGAGCGTCGCGTCCTCGGCCTGGAAGACGCCCCAGAGCTTGACGATCACGTCCGCGACCGCGGCCTTGACGTCGTCCGCGAAGCCCGCCGCGTCGACGATCTCTGCGGCCTTCGCCGCGTCGATGCCGGTGATCGCGTCGACCGGGATCTTCGCGAGGGCGTCCGGGCGCTCGACGGCGAGCTGCTCGATCTCCATGCCGCCCTCCTTGGACGCCATGGCGAGGTACGTGCGGTTGGCCCGGTCGAGGAGCACCGAGAAGTAGTACTCCTCGGCGATCTTCGCGCCCTGGGCCACCATGACGCGGTGGACCGTGTGGCCCTTGATGTCCATGCCGAGGATCTCGCCGGCCTTGGCGGCGGCCTCCTCGGGGCTGTGCGCGAGCTTGACGCCGCCGGCCTTGCCGCGGCCGCCGGTCTTCACCTGGGCCTTGACGACGACGGTGCCGCCGCCGATCGCCTCGGCGCCTGCGCGCGCTTCTTCGGGGGTGGTGGCGACCACGGCGTCAAGCACCGGGACGCCGTGCGCGGCGAACATGTCGCGCGCCTGGTACTCGAACAGGTCCACGTGCCGTCCTCAACGTCGGGGCCGGGAGGGTCGAGGAAACCCTAGCCCCACACAAGGGACGATCTTCGCGCGGTCGGCGTGTGCCCGATCACGTGGCGCCGATCGGCGCCGGACGGCGGGACGAACGGCGGGCCGGACGCGTCGGACGGTACGGACCCGTCAGACGGTCTGACCGACGTTCGCCCGCACCCACTCGACGATGTCGCGCATCGACGCGCCGGGGGTGAAGACCTTCGCGACGCCGATCCGCTCGAGCTCGGGGATGTCGGCCTCGGGGATGATTCCGCCGCCGAAGACGACGATGTCGGCCGCGTCGCGCTCGCGCAGCAGCTCGACGACCCGCTGGAAGAGCGTGAGGTGCGCGCCGGAGAGCACGGACAGGCCCACGGCGTCGGCGTCCTCCTGGACGGCCGCGTCGACGATCTGCTCGGGGGTCTGGTGGAGGCCGGTGTAGACGACCTCCATGCCGGCGTCGCGCAGCGCCCGGGCGACGACCTTCGCACCGCGGTCGTGCCCGTCGAGGCCGGGCTTGGCGACGACGATCCGGACGGGCGCCATGGCTTCCTCCTGAGTGACGTGCGGGCGTGGTCGCAGGGTAGACCAGCCCTGCGGAGGCGCCCCCGGGACGGCGGTCCCCGCCGCCGCCCTCCGGGGCCGCCTGGACGGCCCGGTGCGGCTCCCGGCGGCGGGCCGGACGGCGTCCCCCGGGCGGCCCGAACGGGTCACGCGGCGCCGTTCACCTCAGGATCGGGTCGTCTCACCCGATGAAGTCGGCCAAACCGGGTGATCCTGCCCGGGGTGGGAGGCCCGGTCACCCGGCGTCACGGGTGCCCGGACGGCGGTTCGCCAGCGTGGGGTCTGGCGCGTGGCCGACCTCACACCGCACACTGCGAAAACCGGTGTCGCGCAGGCGCTGCGGGCACCGGGCGACGGACGAGGAGGTCCGATGGCGGCACGACGCGGGCGTGGCCCCGGCACCACCGGCTCCGCCGCGCTCGCCGCCGTCCCGGACCTGACCGGCCCCGAGCGGCCGGCGTCCGGCCCGCAGGCCTCCGTCCGGCACACCGTGCGCGCCCTCGCGGGCGACCTCGGGGCCCTGCTCACCCCGCACGGCCTGCGCGGCGTGGCCCTGGAGGCGTCCTGGGGCGCCGCCCACCTCGCGATGTACCCGTGGGGCCTGCTCCGGGAGCGGCCGCGCGACCACGACCGCTACCACCTGGGCGGTCTCGACCCGGCGGCCCGCGGCATGGTCGTCGGGGACGTCGAGGCGGCCGGGACGCCGATCCTGCTCATCCACGGGATGGTCGACAACCGGGCGATCTTCACCGTGCTGCGGCGCCGGCTGCGCCGCCGCGGCTTCCGCCGGGTGGTCTCCCTGAACTACTCGCCGATGACGAACGACGTCCGGCTCGCGGCGCGCGACCTCTCCGGCGCCGTCGAGGAGCTCGTCGCACGGACCGGCTACGAGCGGATCCACGTCGTCGGCCACAGCCTCGGCGGGCTCATCGCGCGCTACTACGTGCAGCGGCTCGGCGGCGACGAGCGGGTCCACACCCTCGTGACCCTCGGGACGCCGCACGAGGGCACCCTGCCCGCCCGCCTCGTGCCGGTGGAGCTGTGCCGCCAGCTCTCCCCCGGCAGCGACTTCTACGCCGAGCTCGCCGAGCCGGCCCCCGGCTGCCGCACCCGCTTCGTCGCCTACTGGTCCGACCTCGACCAGATGGTCCTGCCCCACGAGAACGGCCGCCTCGAGCACCCGGACCTCGCCGTCCGCAACGTCCTCGTCCGGGGCCGGGGCCACATGTCGATCCCCATCGACGGGGACGTCGTCCACGGCATCTCGACGCTGCTCGGCCAGCTCGACCCCGACGGGACGACGCTGCACGCCGGGGTCACGCCGATCGCCGCTGGCCGCTGATCCGCTGGTCCCAGGCGATCCCCTGGTCTCAGGCGGGGACGGCGGACCGGCGGTGCAGGAGCCGCCACGGCTGCGAGACCAGGACGAACGTCACGAGACCCACGACGAGGCAGGCCGGCCCGAAGCTGGCGCCGAAGGAGAACCCGCCGGCCACAGTGTCCTCGTACTGCACGGTCATCCCCGGGACGAGCGTGACGGCGACGTCCAAGCGGGACGCATGGGCGGCCTCCGCCGTGTCGACGACGACGGTGGTCAGCAGGACCTGCCCCATGAGGAAGAACTGGAGCGCCACGAACCCCGCGGCCACGCCGTAGCCCCAGCGCGGGCCCGTGCGCTCGGGGACGCTGTCGTACGCGAGCGTGCGCAGCGGCCCGACGGCGGCGATCGCCTCCTTGGCACCGACCCGCTGGGTCGCATCCCAGAGGTTCGCGCGCAGCTCCGCGCGCAGCTCGCGGCGGCGCCGCGAGGTGACGCCGCGCAGGCCGAGCCAGAAGTCGTAGCTGCTCACCGCCTCGCCGACCCGGATCTTGTCGACGAACCGGCCGCCGAGCAGCTCCCAGGGCCGGGCGATCGCCAGCACGGTGCCGGCGATGGCAGTGAGGACGAAGACCACGAAGACGACGTCCGAGAAGATGCCGCCGATCTCGACGCTGCCGGACGCCGCCTGCGCCGCGGTGGCGGCGAGAGTGCTGAGAGCGGTGCTCATGTCGGAACCTCCTGGGTGCGCACGGAATCGGTACGGACGGCGGCCACGGCGACGACGAGCGCGTCCCAGGCCTGGCGTGCCCGTACCCGCTCGGCGGCCCCCGCGGCCGTCGGCGTGTAGTACTTGCGGGCCGGCCCCGAGGCCGACCGGACGAGGCGGGCCTCGAGCAGGCCCTGCGACTCGAGCCGGGAGAGCGCCGGGTAGACCGTGCCCTCCGCGAGCTCGGGGAAGCCGAGGCCCTGGAGCCGGACGACGAGCGCGTACCCGTAGTCCTCCTGCTGGGCGCACAGCTCGAGCAGGAGCAGCGAGAGCACCCCTTTGAGCATCTGCGCATCGTGACCGGACATGTCTTGAGATTATGCCTAGTACCTGGCTTTGTCTAGTACCAGGCAATGTTCAGTCCGAGGGCGGTCGGCAAAAGCCGGCAGGCCCGGTCCCCTCGCGGGGACCGGGCCTGCCGGGTGGAACCGGTGGTCAGACGGTCACAGCAGCTGGAACGTCTGGTTGAGCACCTGGCCGCCGAGCACCGACGTCACCGTGACGGTGCCGAGGGAGTTCGCCGACGGGCGCATCCCCGACGGGGTGTTCTTCAGCCGGAAGTCCCAGCTGCACACCCCGAGATCCGCGGCCGGGGTCGCCGAGCCGAGCGTGATCGGCGCGGCACCCGGCTTGTTCCACTTCACCGTGACGGTGTTGTTCGCCGAGCAGTGCTCGGCACCGCCGCGGACCCGCCACTCGGCCCCGCCCGCCTTGTACGTGGCGGTGATGCCTGTGAGGTCGTCGGGGTTGCTGGTCACCGTCACGTCGTCCGTCGACGTCCCGGCCGTGTTGGTCACCGTGAGCCGGAGCACCCAGGTGGACGGGGTCGTCGACGCCGGCACGGTGAACGTCGCGTTCGCCGTCGTCGGGGAGTTCAACGTGATGCCCGTCCCGCTGAACACGGTCCACAGGTACGACGACGCGAACGCCGACTGCGACCCGTTGAGCGTGACGACCGACGTCGGCACGATCCCGATCTGGTCGTCGCCCGCATTGGCCTGCGGCAGGGTCTGACCGGCGGCCACGTGGATGGTCAGCGTCTCGGTGTCCGTGTTGCCGTTGCCGGGCCCGACGACGGTGAGGGTCACCTCGTAGACGCCGTCCTGCGATGCGGTGAACGTCCGCGACAGCAGGCCCGACGGGCTCAGCACCCCGGCCACCGGGTCGCCGTTGCGGGTGACCGTCCAGGTCGACGAGGTCACCGTGCCCTGGGTCGCCGTGGCGTCGAGGTTGAGGGCCTGGTTGATCGGGATGTCCGTCGTCGTCGCCGTGAGGTCGGCGACCACCTGAGCCGACGGCAGGTCGTTGCCGTTGATGATGACGTCGTCGGTGTCGAAGCCACCCTTGTCGGAGGTGACGACGACCTCGGACGGGGGCGCGTCGACGTTGTTCACCGTGAACGTCCTGGCGTTGTTCGAGCCACCGATCGTCGCCACGACGTCCGGGTACGCGGAGAGCTTGAGCGTCGCGCCGCCGTCCCCGCTGTCCGCCTTCACCGTGATGCGCTTGGCGTCGACGTCGTAGATCGCGCTCTCGATGTGGACCTTGTCGCCGAACTGCGCGGGCTCGACGTGGTCGACGGTGTCCGGCGTGTCGGTCGTGTTCGTCACGGCGAGGTCGGTCGGTGGCGTGCCGCTGACCTTGACCCGGGCGAAGTACTTGCCGCCGGTCGCACGCATGACCGTCTGCGAGACGCCGCTGCCGGAGACGACGAGCGTCTGGCCCGACTCGGACTTCGCGAAGATGTCGATGTACTTGTCGCCGGAGCTCCCGGTGTCGCGGTAGCTGGCCTGGGTCACCTGGATCCCGGCCCGGGTCGCGATCTTGCCCTGCACGAAGAACTGGTCGGTCTCGATGCAGTCGTCGGTCGCCGTGTTGTCGGCGCCGAGCGTCGCGTCCGCGCAGAGGTCGGCGGAGCCGGTGAAGGAGCCGGGCGGCCCCTCGATCCGGAAGACGTTGGTGTTGAAGGGGCTGCCGACGACCTCGTGCCCGACGGTGACGTCGCCGAGGTAGCCCGCCGGCGCGGCCGGGGCGATGTCCGGGTCCCACTTGAGGAACGGACCGGGGCGGCTGCCGAGGGTGGTGTCGAAGACGCCGTCCCAGACGAGGCTGCCGACGTCCTCGGTGACGTTGATGCCCTTGACGGCGCCGGCCTCGGCGACCGCGGTGTCCTTGCCGTACGGGTGGGTGACCGTGTACGTCGCGTCGTCGACGAGGCCCGCGGCGCGGACCCGGATGCGACCGAAGCTGATCTGCTGCTTGTCGGCGGGCAGGCCGTCGGCGGAGCCGAAGGCGGCCTCGACCGCCGTGACGAGCAGCGCCTTCTCGCCACCACCGGCGTCGAGGGAGGCCTCGGCCGCGGACCAGAAGGCCTCGTCGGGGAAGTTGTCGGGGAAGCTCACCGGCGACTGCGGGTCCGGGACGTCACCCATGATGCAGTTGGTGTCGCTCGGGTCCAGGCACAGCTCGAGCCGGACGTTGTTCGTGTCCTTGTACCAGAGCGGGAAGCCGTTGTCCTCGTCGATCGGGCCGACCTCCTTGAGGCCGACGGTGTTGGCGTTGTGGGCCGGCGGCGGGGTCACGGCGTAGGCCGCGACGACGCCCGAGCCGGCGAGCGCGAGCACCGCGCCGGCCGCCACGAGCGACCGGCGCCGGGCATCGGCGGGTACGCGCCGCAGCGAGAAGGTGGGCAGCATGGTCATGGAGGTGGTCCCCGTTCCGAGGTGGCGGTCTGGCCGGCGGGACAACGCATCCCGACCGGCGGCCGTCGCCCCGGCCGTGATCCACCCTGCGACCTCCGGCGGGGTCACGGACCCGCCGAACGGTGGAGAAACGGGCCTCCGATAGGGCATGGGACCTGCGACTACTCCATGTGGCCCATCGTGCGGTGGACCCATCGGGGGGATACATTCCCGCACTCTGCGTGATTTCGCGCGAGCGAACTAACGCGTTCGGCGCCACGCGGGCACGTTGCGTGGCGATCGGTCCGGCGGGCATCGCCGCACGACGGCCCGGCACCCCGACCGGGGCACCGGGCCGTCGTCCGACCGGCGGGTGGCTCAGCGCGCCGAGAACACCTGCCGGTCGAGCAGACCGCCGAGCCGCGACCGGACGGTGATCGTCCCGTCGCCGCCGTTGACCGCCCGCTTGCCGGCCGGGGCGTTCCGGAGCCGGAAGTCCCAGCCGCAGACACCGGCCGCCGCCACCGGGACGACGCTGCCGAGCTCCACCTGCGGACCGTTCGGCGGGTTGTAGTAGACGGTCACGAGGTTCTTCTGGCCGCAGTACGTCGAGTCCCCGCGCACCCGCCACTCGTTCGAGCTCGTCCGCCACTGCGCAGAGCCCAGCGTGAGCCCGTCGGGGGCGCTCGTCACCGTGACGCCGTCCGGTGCCGACGCGACCCCGTTGTCGGCGACGACGAGGCTGAGCACGACCGTCACCGGGGCCGCCGGGTCCGGCGCGAGCGGCAGGACGAACGACGGGGTCGCCGTCGTCGCGCCGGTGAGCGCCGGGACGGGGGTCCCCTGCGGGGCGACCGTGTCGATCGCCCACAGGTAGGTCGCGCCGGCCGGGGTGGACGCCCCACCGTCGAGCGTGACGGTCGACAGGGGTTCGACGAGCGTGCGGTCCGCGCCGGCCCTCGCGATCGGCACGACCTGCGGATCGGTCACCTGGAAGGTGATCGACGCCGTGTCGGAGTTCCCGCTGCCCGGGCCGGTGAGGGTCAGGGACACCGTGAACGTGCCGGTCTCGGTCGGGGTGAACGTCCGGGTCGGGCCGGCGCCGGTGAGCAGCGCGGAGACGTCGACGTTGCCGGAGTTCTTCAGGGCCTTCCACTCCGCGGTGACGACGTCACCGGTCGAGGCGCTGCTGTCGACCACGACGCCCTCGCCGAGCCGCAGCGACGTCTTCAGTGCGGTGATCACCGCGTCGACCGCGGTCGGGACGTTGACCCCGCCGACGACGAGGACGTCGTCCGTGTCGAGACCGCCCTTGTCGGACCGGACGACGACCTCGGCCGGCGGCGCCGGCAGCGCGTCGACGGTGAACGTGTGGACGTTGTCGCCGGCGACGGCCAGGGTCGCGCCCGGCTGCCCGACGAGGCTGAGGTTCGCCCCGGGCCCGCCGGACGCCGCCACCACCGTCAGGGTCTGGGCCGTCGCGTCGTACACCGCGCTCGAGACGTGGACGGAGTCCCCGATCTGGTCGGCGTTCAGCGAGCTCGTCGTGTCCGGGGTGTCGGACACGTTGGTCAGGGTGATGGCGGGGACGCCGCCGGCGCCGACCTTGACCCGCGCGAAGTACTCGCCGCCCGACGAGCCGCGCATCGTCGTCGTCACCAGGCCACTGCCGCCGACCGTCAGGGTCTGACCGGGCTCCGACGTCGCGAAGACGTCGAGGTAGAGGTCGCCGCCGGACTCGGTGTACGACGCCTTGGTGATCTGGGCGCCGATCTTCGTCGCGATCTTGCCCTGCACGGTGAACAGGTCGGTCTCGACGCAGTCGTCCCGGGTCTGGTCGCTGGCGCCGAGCGCGATGTCGGCGCACTGGTCGGGCGACGCCGGGAACGAGCCGGCCGGGCCCTCGATGCGGAAGACGTTGGTGCCGTACGGGCTGCCGGTGACCTTGTGCGGGACGGCCGGGTCGCCGAGGTAGCCCTCGGGAGCTGCCGGGGCGTCGTCCGTCCACTTCAGGAACGGCGCCGGCCGGCTGGCGAGCGTCTGGTCGAAGACGCCGTCCCAGACGAGGTTGCCGACATCCTCGGTGACGTTGACGCCGCGCACGGCGTCCTCGGCGACGTGGGTGTCCACGCCGTACGGGTGCGTGACCGTGTACGTGGCGCCCGCCGTCAGGCCCTCGATACGCGTGCGGACCCGGCCGAAGCTCATCTGCTGCTTCGGGGCGGGAAGGCCGTCCGCGCTGCCGAAGGCGGCCTCGACAGCCGTGACGAGCAGGGCGTCGTTGCCGTTGCCGAGGTCGATCGCCGAGTCGCCGACGGACCAGAACGCCTCGTCGGGGAAGTTCGTCGGGAAGACCACCGGGTCACCCGGGTTCGGCAGGTCGCCCATGATGCAGAACTGGTCGTCGGGGTCCGTGCACAGCTCGAGCCGGACGCCGTTCGTGTCCTTGTACCAGATGGGGAACCCGTTGGCCGGGTCGATCGGGCCGACCTTCGCCAGCCCCTTCGTCCCCCCGTCGTGCGCGGGCGGCGGCGCGAGGGCACCGGCCGCGGCCATCCCGGAGCCGACGAGCGCGGCCACCGCGAGGGCAGCCGTGGTGCGCCGGCGGCCGGCCGGCGACGCACCGGGAGCCCGGACGGCGGACAGCAGGAGGCGGCGGTGCCGCCGGTCGTGGACGGCGCGCGTCAGGCGCGCGCGCAGGTCAGCGTTGCGCATGTCAGTAGCTCCCCGAGTGGATCACGCGAAGGCCGGACACTTCGCAGCCCCTGCCACAACGACGGAGAGTCGCCTTCGCTCGACCCCCTGCATCCAGGGTGGTCACCGACAGTGCCGGTCAGGCACCTCCGGACGGAGGATAAGAGACCCCTAAATTGAGGGGGTCGCGGATCCGGGGAACGGTGGATCTCGCCGATGAATGATGACGTGATGTCACGGTAAATCGGGCTGTATCCACGGCCTGCGGAACGCCCTCACGTCAAGGGAATGTCAAGTCGATGGCATGCCAGAGAGCCAACGGGTCGGCCGGATGACTACGCGGCGTGACGAATCGCGGGTGCATTTCACGCCGCGTAGGAGTCAGAGCTTCTCGACGGGTGCGTACCTCAGGAGCAGCCGCTTGACGCCCTGGTCGCGGAAGTCGACCTTCGCGACGGTCTTGTCCCCCGTGCCCTCGACCTCGACGACCGTCCCCATGCCGAACGTGTCGTGGGTGACCCGGTCCCCCGGCTCGAGGTGGACGATCTCCCGGTTGCCCGGCGACCGGACCCCGGGCCGCTCGGCGAGCCGGGCGACCGCGGGCGTGGACGACGGCCGCATCATCGTCGAGTCGGAGCGGCGCCAGTCGAGCAGGTCGCGCGGCACCTCCTCGAGGAAGCGGCTCGCCGGGTTGTAGCTCGGCTGGCCCCAGGCGCTGCGGACGGCGGCGCGCGACACGTAGAGCCGCTCCCGGGCCCGGGTGATCCCGACGTACGCGAGGCGCCGCTCCTCGGCGAGCTCGGCGGGGTCGCCGAGCGAACGCATGTGCGGGAACGTGCCGTCCTCGAGGCCGGTGAGGAAGACGACCGGGAACTCCAGGCCCTTCGCGGTGTGCAGGGTCATGAGCGTGACGACGCCCTGGTCGACCTGGGGGGCGCCGTCCTGCCGCTCCGCGCCGTCCGCGACGGCCTCGTCCGGCACCTCGTCGGAGTCGGCGACGAGCGAGACCTGCTCGAGGAAGTCCGTCAGCGAGCCCTGCGGGTTCGCGGCCTCGTACTCCTGCGCGACGGCGACGAGCTCGGCGAGGTTCTCGATCCGCGACTCGTCCTGCGGGTCGTGGCTCGCGCGCAGCTCCGCGAGGTAGCCGGTCTGCTCGAGCACGGCCTCGAGCACCGTCGCCGGCCCGGAGCCGGCCTCGACGAGGGTGCGCAGCTCCTCGACGAGGGCGTTGAAGCCCTGGATGCACGTGAGCGACCGGGTCGCGATGCCCGGCGCCTCGTCGGCACGCACGAGCGCGGCGTTGAAGGAGATCCGCTCCCGGTCGGCGAGCGCCGCGACGCAGGCCTCGGCGCGGTCGCCGATGCCCCGCTTGGGCACGTTGAGGATCCGCCGCAGGTTGACGGCGTCGTCCGGGTTCGCGAGCACCCGCAGGTAGGCGAGAGCGTCCTTGACCTCGCGGCGCTCGTAGAACCGGGTGCCGCCGACGACCTTGTACGGCAGGCCGACCCGGACGAACACCTCCTCGAGCGCGCGGGACTGCGCGTTCGTCCGGTAGAAGACGGCGACGTCCCCGGGCCGGACGCCCTCGGTGTCGGTGAGCCGGTCGATCTCCTCGGCGATGAACGACGCCTCGTCGTGCTCGTGGTCGGCGACGTAGCCGATGATCTTCGCCCCGGCGCCGGCGCTGGTCCACAGCCGCTTCGGCTTGCGGTCCGGGTTGCGCTCGATGACGGCGTTGGCGGCCGTGAGGATCGTCTGGGTCGAGCGGTAGTTCTGCTCGAGCATGATCGTGCGGGCGCTCGGGTAGTCGTTCTCGAACTCGGCGATGTTGCGGATCGTCGCGCCGCGGAAGGCGTAGATCGACTGGTCGGCGTCGCCGACGACCGTGAGCTCGGCCGGCGGGACGTCCTCCGGGGGCAGCTCGGACGCCGCCCTCGAGCCGTCGGGCCGGACCGGCTCGCCGTCCGCGGTGAACCGCTCGGCCCGCTCGCTCTCGCGCATGACCTGGGACAACGACCCGCCGACGAGCTCGCGGACGAGCACGTACTGGGCGTGGTTGGTGTCCTGGTACTCGTCGACGAGCACGTGCCGGAACCTCCGCCGGTAGTAGGCGGCGACGTCCGGGAAGGCCTGGAGGATGTTGACCGTCGTCATGATGAGGTCGTCGAAGTCCATGGCGTTCGCCTGGCGCAGCCGCTGCTGGTACGCCGTGTACGCCTGGGCGAGGACCTTCTCGGTGCCGGGCCCGTCGGACGCCGTCGCCGCGTAGGTCTCCTCGTCGACGAGCTCGTTCTTGAGGTTGCTCACCTGGTGGCTGAACGAGCGCGGCGGGAACCGCTTGGGGTCGAGGTCGAGCTCGCGGCACACGAGGGACATGAGCCGCTGGCTGTCCGCCGCGTCGTAGATCGAGAAGTTGCTCCGCAGGCCGACCCGGGTCGCCTCCCGGCGCAGGATCCGCACGCACGCCGAGTGGAACGTCGACACCCACATCGTCGCCGCGCGCGGGCCGACGAGCGCAGCGACCCGCTCGCGCATCTCGGCCGCGGCCTTGTTCGTGAACGTGATCGCGAGCACCTGGCCCGGCCGGACGCCGCGCGCCGCGAGCAGGTAGGCGATCCGGTGGGTGAGCACGCGGGTCTTGCCCGAGCCGGCACCGGCGACGATGAGCAGCGGCGACCCGGCGTGCAGGACGGCCTCGCGCTGCTGCGGGTTGAGCCCGTCGAGCAGCTCCTCGGCGCGCTTGGCCCCCGGGGACGGCGCGGACGGCCCGCCGTCGTCCCCCGGCTCGACCGGCACGAGCCCCGGCAGCGGGTGCGCCCCGCGCACCGCGGCGACGGGCGCGCCGGAGCCGCCACGGACCGAGGGCGCGGAGTCGCCGAGGCCGGGCAGAGGCAGGTCGTCGAAGAGCGTGCTCACCGGTTCCACCCTACGGCGCCGACCGGACAGGTGTTCGGATCGTCCACAGGTCGGTCGACGCGTCGTCCACAGCCCGCCCGAGACGCACCCCCGGGCCCCCGGCGAGGGATACGGTCTGCCGCATGACGGACGACGTGACCCAGCGGATGGTCGAGCTCGAGGACGGCGGCGTCCTCGAGGTGCACCTCGTGAACTGGTCGACGACCCCGGACGACGCGCCGGTCGCCGTCGACCTGCACGGGACGCCGTCGTGGGGCCGACCGGCCGGGACCACGCGGGCGGCCGCAGCTGCGCGCGGCGTCCGGCTCGTCGCGCCGACCCGCGCCGGCTACAGCACGTCGTCCCCCGCCCCCGGCCGGGACGTCGCCGCCGTCGCCGCGGACGTCGCCGCCGTCCTCGACGCGCTCGGGGTGGGCCGGGTCGTCGTCATGGGCACCTCCGGCGGCGGCCCGCACGCGCTCGCGACGGCCGCGCTGCTCGGCGACCGGGTCGCCGCGGTGGCCTCGATCGCCGGCGTCGGCCCGTACGGCGCGGACGGTCTCGACTTCCTCGCCGGCATGGGCCAGGACAACATCGACGAGTTCGGCGCCGCGCTCACCGGCGAGGGTGCGCTGCGGTCCTATCTCGAGGAGCAGCGCGCCGGGCTCGCCGACCTCACGCCCGAGCTGCTCGCGCAGAGCTGGTCGTCCCTGCTGCCGCCCGTCGATGTCGCGATCGTCACCGGCTCCGCGCTCGCGGGCGAGCTCGTCGAGAGCATCGAGCACGCGCTCGCCCCCGGCATCCAGGGCTGGCTGGAGGACGACCTCGCCTTCTGCACCGACTGGGGCTTCTCGCTCGACGACCTGCGCTGCCCGGTCTCGGTCTGGCAGGGCGGGGTCGACCTCATGGTCCCCGCCGCGCACGGCGCCTGGCTCGCGCAGCGGATCCCCGCCGCCCGGGCGCACCTGCTCCCCGACGAGGGCCACCTGTCGATCGCCGTCGGCAAGGTCGGCGAGGTCCTCGACGAGCTGCTGCCCAGCCTCTGACCACCCACCCATCCCCAAGTTACTAGCGCGTATGACCCACTTACTGGGTCGTACGCGCTAGTAACTGCAGGGGATGGTCAGTGGAAAGTCATCAGGCTTGCGTCGGGCGATGCAAGGGTTCAGACTTGACGCATGTTCGTCCTCACCGTGGACCAGCGACACAGCCGGCGTACCGTCGACCGGGTCGACGCCGCGCTGGCACGGCTCGAGCACCTCGCCGGGACGCCTGGCGTCCGCCCGCCCGTCCTCACTTTCGAGCGCACGGCGGGGGACGAGTTCCAGGGCGTCCTCGACGACGCGTCGTCGGTCGTCGCGGTCGTCCTCGACCTCGTCCGGCAGGGCGTCTGGCATGTCGGGATCGGGGCCGGCCCCGTCGACGAGCCGCTGCCGCGCTCGACCCGGGCCGCCCACGGAACGGCGTTCACACTCGCCCGGGCGGCCGTCGACGCCGCCAAGCGCAGCCCCGACCACGTCGCCGTCCGCGGGGTGCGCGAGGACGTCGCACACGACGCGGACGGCGTCCTCGGGCTGCTCGCCGCAGCGGTCGCGCGGCGCAGCGGGCCCGCCTGGGAGGCGGTCGACCTCGTGAGCGGCGGGCTCACGGTCAGCGAGGCGGCGGCCAAGCTCGAGGTGTCCCGGCAGGCCGTCGGCCAGCGGCTCGCGGCCGGGCTGTGGCCGCAGGAGCGGGCCGCCCGGCCGGCCGCCGCGCGGCTGCTCGACGAGGCCGCCCGGGGCTGACCCCGCGACATGCACCCGGCAGGTGCCGTCAGTGCAGCAGTGCCCAGCCCGCGCCCGCGCAGGCGACCGCCCACAGGACGCTGCCGAAGGTGCCGATGATGAAGCGCTCGGCGGCGGCCGGTGCCCGCAGCTCGGGGTAGCGGCCCAGGCCCTTGACGGCGAGCACGACCGCGACCCCCTCGGGCCAGCCGAGGAGCACGGACGACGTCACGGCGAGCCGCTCGAGGACGCCGATCCACGCCCCGCCGTGCAGCAGCGTCGGGTCGGCCGGGCTCGGGGTGCCGGGGGCCGCGCCGGGGTTGGTCGCCAGGCGGAGCAGCGCCGTGGCGACCGGCCCGCCCGCGGTCGCGCCGGCGAGGACGGCGAGCGCGACGGCAGCCTCCGCGACCCACCCGGTGACCGCCGGTGCGACCCAGGCGAGCGCGCCGGCCGTTCCGAGGAGCACGACGGCGACGACGAGGGCGATGAGCGCCCGGGCCCGCTTGCGGCGCACGGGCGGCAGCTCGCGGTACAGGCCGAGCGCCAGCGCGGACACGGCCGCGAGGAGCAGGAGCGAGGCGACGGTCACGGGAGCAGTCTGCCGCGACCGTCCGACGGCCCGCGATCTTGTGGCGTACCGCAGAACACCTGAACGCCCGCCGAGCGCGGCGTGTCGGTCATGGGAGCGCTCTTGTGACGACCGGGGGTACGGGCGGCTGCAACCTCCGGCAACCCTCGTCGTCCGGCGGGCCGGTCGGCAGGGTGGGGTGGCAGCCCGGGGTTGGTCGGTCCCCGGGGGTTACGTCGCGTCGTGTCCCGGGTCACACTGGTGCTCCCCTCGAGGTGGAGGTGACGCCCGGTGCAGGCCGCGCGGCTGGAGAGCGCCGTGCCCGTGGGCACCGACCCGCGGGCGCACGCGCGCACGCTGTCGCGCCTGCACGACGCCGCCGTCGCGGGCGCCCGCACCCCCGGCCGACGGGTGCCGGGCGCGCCGCGACCGGTCATCGAGGACTCGTGGCGCCGGGTGCAGACGAGCGGCCTCGACCCGGACGGTCACGGCAGCGCGCCGGAGCCGCTGGGCCGCGAGGACCTCGAGGCCCGCCGCGAGGCGAGCGGGTTCCTGCCTGCGCTGCAGACCCTGCGCGGCGGGCTCGTGAGCATCGCCGACGAGGCGCTGCACATCATGGTCGTCGTCGACGCGGGCGGCCGGATCCTCTGGCGGGACGGCAGCAGCGCCGTCCGCCGCCGGGCCGACGGCCTCGGGTTCGTCGAGGGCGCGGCGTGGGACGAGGGCGCCGTCGGCACGAACGCGATCGGGACCGCGCTCGTCGCGCGGCGTCCGGTCCAGGTCTACTCGGCGGAGCACTACGTGCGGTCCCACCACTCGTGGACGTGCGCGGCGGCCCCTGTCCACGACCCGCGGACCGGACGGCTGCTCGGCGTCGTCGACGTGAGCGGGCCGGCCGCCACCGTGCACGCGAGCACCCTCGCGCTGGTCGACGCCGTGGCCCGGCTCGCCGAGCAGCGCCTGCACACCGAGCACCAGGCCGAGCTGGTGCGGCTGCGCGCGGTCGCCGCGCCGATGCTCGCCCGGATCGAGGGCCGGGCCCTCGTCACCGACCGGCACGGCTGGCTCGCCGCCGCGGCGGGCGTCGCCCCGGTCGACCGGGTGCTGCTCCCCGACAAGGTCGACGACGAGCGCACCTGGCTGCCGTCGTTCGGCCCCTGCCGGCTCGAGCCGGTCCCGGGCGGCTGGCTGGTCCGGATCGAGGACGGCGCACCGGCCGGCGCGCCCGCCACGACGACCGTGGTCCTCGACGTCCGCGGCACGCGGCAGTGGCGCCTGGTCATCGACGGCCCGAGCGGCGCGTGGGAGCAATCGCTGAGCCCCCGGCACGCCGAGCTGCTCCTGCTGCTCGCGGCCCACCCCGAGGGCCGGACGGCGAGCGAGCTCGCGCACGACCTCTTCGCCGACTCCGCGCGGACCGTCACGGTGCGCGCCGAGCTCTCCCGGCTGCGCCGAAACCTCGGCGGCGTGCTCGACCACAAGCCGTACCGGTTCGCCGAGTGGGTCGACCTCGACATCCGCTGGCCGCGGCGGCCGCAGGACCTTCTCGCCTTCTCGTCGTCCCCGGGCGTGCGCCGGCTGCGCGCCGCGCGCGCCGACGGCGCGGCCGAGGGTGCGGCGGACGAGGGCTGACGCAGGCTGCCGGCATGTCCTACCCACCCGTGCGCTACCAGGGCGTCCGCGGCGAGACGACCGCGTGGCTGCGCCCGCACGACGCGCCGCGCGACGTCGACAACGCCGCCGGCGGCGGCGCGGCCTACCTCGCGACGGCCGCCGCCACCGGCGGCGCGTTCGGTCTCTACCGCTGGGACATGGGCCCGGGGCCCAGCGGCCCCGGCCCGCACTTCCACCGGTCGCTCACCGAGTCCTTCTACGTGCTCGCCGGCACGGTCCGGCTCTTCGACGGCGGGCGCTGGCTCGACGCGGTCCCGGGCGACTTCCTGCACGTGCCGATCGGCGGCGTCCACGCGTTCCGCAACGAGTCCGGCGAGCCCGCGTCGATGCTCCTGCTCTTCACGCCGGGGGCACCGCGCGAGGAGTACTTCGAGGTGCTCGCGGACGCCGCCCGGCGCGAGGCGATGACGGACGACGAGCGGCTCGACTTCTTCCTGCGGCACGACAACCACTGGCTCTGAGCGGTCGCCCGGCCCGATGTCACACCCGACGCCGCCGGATCGTCCTGGTGCCATGACATCTCCGGGGAAGATCGCGGTCGCCGGCGGCACCGGCCTCGTCGGGCGGCTCGTCGTGGCGGCACTGCGCGAGCGCGGGGACGAGCCGGTCGTGCTCGCCCGCTCGACCGGCGTCGACCTGACGACCGGGGCCGGCCTGGGCGCCGCGCTCGACGGGTGCACCGCGGTCGTCGACGTCTCGAACGTCACGACGACGCGGCGCGCCGTCGCGGAGGGGTTCTTCGACGCCGCGACGACGCACCTCGTGGCCGCGGCGCGCCGGGCCGGTGCCGGTCACCTCGTCGTCCTCTCGATCGTCGGCATCGACGACGTCGACCTCGGCTACTACGCGGGCAAGCGCCGGCAGGAGCAGGTCGTCCGCGCCGGCGCCGTGCCGTGGACCGTCCTGCGGGCCACCCAGTTCCACGAGTTCGCCGGGCAGTACGCCGGCGGCGTCCGCGGACCCGTCCTCGCCGTCCCGTCGATGCTCAGCAGACCCGTTGCGGCGCAGGAGGTCGCGGCCCGCCTCGCCGACCTCGTCGCTGCCGGTCCCGGCGGCGACGCGCCCCCGTTCGCCGGCCCGCGGACGATGCACCTGGCCGACATGGTGCGCGGCTACCTGCGTGCGACCGGACGGCGCGCGCTCGTCATGCCGGTGCGGCTGCCGGGGGCCGCGGGGCGGGCCGCGGCCCGCGGTGCGCTCGTGCCGGCCGCACCCTTCGACGCCGGGACGCGCACGTTCGAGGAGTACCTGGCGGCGCTCGGGGAGACGCAGCGGCTGCGGGCGGCGCGATGACGTCCGAGCCGCGCACCGAGGAGCTCGCCCGGGCCTGGGCCGCGCAGCGCGGCCGGCTCGCCGGGGTCGCGTACGCCGTCCTCGGCAGCCGCGCCGAGGCCGAGGACGTCGTCGCCGACTGCTGGCTCTCGCTCGTCGCGGCCGACGCCCGCGACCCGGTCCGGGACGTCGAGGCGTGGGCCACGGTCGCCGTCGCCCGGCGCGCGCTCGACGTCCTGCGCTCGGCCCGGGTCCGGCGGGAGGCCTACGTCGGGCCGTGGCTGCCCGAGCCGATCGTCGGCGGCGACCCGGCGGCCGCCGCGCCCGACCCGGCCGACCGGGTCACGCTCGACGAGCGGGTCAGCTACGCGCTCATGGTCGTCCTGGAGGCGCTGACCCCCGCCGAGCGCACGGCGTGGGTGCTCCACGACCTGTTCGGGCTGCCCTTCCCTGCCGTCGCCCAGGCGGTCGGGCGGACGCCGGCCGCCGTCCGCCAGCTCGCCGTCCGGGCCCGTGCGCACGTGGCGTCGGGCGCGGCCCGGGTCGAGGTGGACCGCCGGGAGCAGCGCCGGGTCGCCGAGGCGTTCCTCGCCGCGGCGGGCGGCGGCGACCTCGCCGCGCTCGTCGCCGTCCTCGACCCGGACGCCGTCCTCACGAGCGACGGCGGCGGGGTCGTCAGCGCGGCCCGGCGCCCGGTGCGCGGTGCCGACGACGTGGCCCGGTTCGTGCTGGGGATCGGCCGCAAGGCCCGGGCGGGGGACGTCGTGCGCCCCGCGACCGTCAACGGCGGGCCGGGCTTCGTCGCGACCCGGGACGGCGTCACCTTCCTCGTGGCCGCGCTCACCGTCGGGGGCGGCCGGGTGACCCGGGTCGACCTCGTCCTCGCCCCGGACAAGCTGCCCCGGTAGTGCCCCGGTAGTGCCCCGGTAGCCGGCCACGCCCGGCGGTGGCGCCGGACCGGCGTCCCCGGGCCGTCGCCGCATACAGTGCCCTCGTGCCTCTCAGCGACTCCGACGTCTCCCGCATCCTCTGCGTCGCCGCCCACCCGGACGACCTCGACTTCGGTGCCGCGGGCACCTCGGCCGGCTGGACGTCGTCCGGCCTCGCCGTGACCTACCTGCTGTGCACCCGTGGCGACCAGGGCGGGTTCGACGACACCCCGCGCGAGGAGATGCCGCGCATCCGCGAGGCCGAGCAGCGCGCGGCCGCCGCGGCGGTCGGCGTCGAGGACGTCCGCTTCCTCGACGGCTACCGGGACGGCTGGCTCGACCCGACGCACGAGCTGCAGCGCGACATCGTCCGGGTGATCCGGCAGGTCCGGCCCGAGCGGATGCTCATCCAGTCCCCCGAGCGCAACTGGGCCCGGATCGGGGCCAGCCACCCGGACCACCTCGCCGCCGGCGAGGCGTCGATCCGCGCCATCTACCCGGCGGCCCGCAACCCGTTCGCCTACCCCGAGCTCCTCGACGACGAGGGCCTGGAGCCGTGGACGGTCAAGGAGGTCTGGCTCATGGCCGACCCGTCGCCGGACCACTTCGTCGACATCACCGACACCTTCGGCCGCAAGCTGGAGGCGCTCGACGCGCACAAGAGCCAGACGAGCCACCACGACGACCTCGAGGCGATGCTCCGCAGCTGGGGGGCCTTCACGGCCGAGGCCGCGGGACTGCCCGCGGGCCGGCTCGCCGAGGCGTTCCGGATCGTCACGACCGGCTGAGCCCCCGCGTCATCAGATCGTCATGCGACTGTCGCCAGGGTGTCCACGGAAGGCCTGGACCAGGCGACGGACGACGACGGAACGAGGCTCGGACCGGTGGACACCACCACAGCAGACAGGCAGCAGCGGGGACCGGCTCGGTCCCGGAGCAGGCGCACCCGGGTCGCGGCCGGGGCGACGACGGCAGCGGTCGCGGCCGCGCTCGTCTGGACGACCTCGACCCTCGCCGACGCCGCACCAGGGCGCGCCGCGGCCCCGGCCGTGGTCACGACCACCGGCGCGCGGCTGCTGCCGGTCTCCGGCGTGACCCTGAGCGGGACGTCCTCACGGCGCTCCGTCACGGCGCTGCGGGTGCTCGACCAGTCCGGCAGCGCGGACGACTGGGCGCGGTACCAGGAGTACGGCGGGCACTCCGCCGGCACCGCCTACGACGGGTACCTCGACCTGCGTCCCGAGAGCGGGACCGTCGATCCCTCGGCGAGGCTGACCCTCGTGGTCGGGTACCGCGGCCCCGCCGCCGAGCAGCAGCGCTGGACCTGGTCCCTGGAGGACAGGAACGACCGGTCCTGGGTGCAGGTCGCCAGCAACGCCGGGGTGCCGGGCTGGGGAGCCTGGCGGCGGCTGGAGTTCGCGGTGCCGGGTACCGCCGCGCGGTTCGTCTCCTCGAACGGCTCCGTCCGGGTCCGCCTGACCTCCTCCAACGCCGTGGACGACGCCGACCTCGACTACCTGGCCCTCGTGCCGTCCGGTGACGGCACCGGCCCGACCTCGACCCCGACCTCCGGGTCCACGGCCACCTCCCCGCCGCCCACCTCCGGGGGCACCGCCTCCCCGAGCACCACC
>NZ_MWLN01000180.1 GCF_002198655.1 Kineosporia sp. A_224 | reverse complement strand
TCGCCGGAGCCGCCCTCCCCGGTACCGCCCGAGCCGCTCGAGCCGCCGTCGCCGGTGCCGCCGACCCCTGCACCGGTCCCCGGGCCGGTCGGGCCGGGTCCGGACGTCCCGCCGGTCCCGCCGTCCTGACGACGGCCCGGAATGCCGCTTTCTGCCGAATCTCCGCCATTCTTCCGATGCCGTGATCGGTGAGCCGGGGCGCACGATGGAGCGTCTCAGGTCAGAATGGAGACGCAGTGTCGTCATTCGATGACACTGCGTGCCGTGCGGGGGAAGCCGGTGGTCACCGGCAGCACGGAGACCGGAGGGAGGGGGCGGCTTGCGCGCCGACCGTGGGGCCACGGGCCTGGAGTACGGCCTGCTCGTCGCGGGCATCGCGATGGCGGCGATCGTCGGCGTCTCGACGGTCGGCGGGGTCGTCGCGGAGTCGCTCGGCTGCTTCCAGGTGCAGCTCGCCGACCGGGCGACCTCCGGCTCCTGCGGGGGCGGCGGGAGCGGTAACGGCGGCGGAGCCGCCACCCCGAGTCCGACGACGACGACCGGTGCGTCCGACGGCGGGTCCACCGGGTCCACGTCCGGTCCGGGCGGCGGCCCGGGGCCGACCCCGACCCCGTCCGAGACCGTGACCACGACGCCCACCCCCACACCGACCGACACCCTGTCGCCCTGACCCGGACGCGGCGAGGGCCGCCCCGCAGGTGCGGGACGGCCCTCGTCGGACGGGCTGCTGTCAGGTGCCGGTCAGGAGGCGAACCAGGCGTCGACCTTGGCCTGGTTGTCGGCGATCCACTTCTTCGCGGCGTCCTCGGGCGACATCTTGTCGACCGCGATGTACTTCGCCACGACGTTCTGGTCGTCGTTCGTCCACTGGAACTTCTTGACGAAGTCGTAGCCCGGGCTGCCCGACGTCGCGAACTTCGCGCTCGCGATCTTGTCGAGGTTGTAGACCGGGTAGTCGCACGCGACCGTCTTCGGGTCGGCGTCGCAGCCGGCGGTGTACTCCGGGAGCTTGACGTTGACGAGCGGCACCTCGGAGAGGAACCACTGCGGCGAGTAGAAGTAGCCGATGGCCGGCTTCTTCTCCTTCTCCGCCTGGCGGAACGACGTGATGAGCGCCGCCTCGCTGCCGGTGTAGACGACCTTGAAGTTGAGGCCCAGGTTCTTGATGAGCGGGCCGTCGATCGTCACGAAGCCGGGGTCGCCGTCCAGGAACTGCCCCTTGCCGCCGGACTCCGACGTCTTGAACAGGTCGGCGTACTTGTTGAGGTTCTTGGAGTCGGTGATGTCCGGGTACTTCTCGGCCATCCACGGCACGACGAACCAGCCGATCTTGCCCTCACGGCCGGTCGGACCGACCTCGACGGCGACCTTCTGCTCCTCGATGTACTTCTTCTTGAGGTCCTCGTGGCCCCAGTTCTCGAGGATGACGTCGACCTCGCCGGTGCCGAAGCCCTGCCACGAGACCTGCTCGTCGAGGTTCTTCTTGACAACGGTGCAGCCGAGCTTGCTCTGGAGCAGCTCCGCGACGACCGCCGCGTCGGCCTCGTACCCGACCCAGGGGTTGATGGCGATGTTCACCGTGCCGCAGGCCGCGGCCGTGCCGGACCCGCCGGCTGCCGGTGCCGCCGACGACGTCGTGTCCTCGCCCACCTTGGCCCCGCCGCAGGCGGCGAGCGCGAGCGCGAACGTCGCGACGAGCGCGACGCGGGCGGTCCGCCGCACCCCGCGGGGGCTACCGATTCGAGTCAATTCCATCCTCCTCGTCACGACCGCCCTGGTGGCGGCCGGTCCTTGGTCGGTCGGCGCCGGGGGCGGCGCCGTCCGTTCGTGCTCGCTCAGCGCCTCTTCGCGCCCCCGGTGCGGCCGGACGCCGCCTGGGTGACCCGGTCGAGCATCACGCCGAGCATGACGATCGCCAGACCGGCCGCGAGGCCCTTGCCGAAGTACGTGCTCTGCCGGAAGCCGGCCACGACGTCGTAACCGAGGGCGCCGGCGCCGATGAGGCCACCGATCACCACCATCGAGAGCACGTAGATGAGGCCCTGGTTCGTCGCGAGCACGAGCGCCTCGCGGGCCATCGGCAACTGCACCTTGCGGATCATCTGCAGCGTGCTCGTCCCGGCCGAGAGCGCCGCCTCGACGGTCGTCGCGGACACGTTGCGGATGCCGTCCGCGACGAGCTTGATGGCGATCGGCGCGGAGTAGACGACGGCCGCGACGATCGCCGTGAACCGGGTCGCCCCGAAGAGCGCGACGAAGGGGATGAGGTAGACGAACGACGGCATGACCTGGGCGGCGTCGAGGACCGGCCGGATCGCCCGGTCGGCACCCCGGCTGCGGCCCATCCAGACCCCGACGAGGACCCCGATGAGCACGGTGAGCACCGTCGCGACGAGGACCGCGGCGAGCGTCGTCATCGTGTCCGACCACAGGCCGGTGCCGATGACGACGGCGAGGCACACGGCCGTGGTCACGGCGGCGCGCACGTTGCCGATGACCAGGCTGAGCACGACGGCCACCGCGACGACGACGAACCACGGCGACTCGACGAGGAGGTGCTCGACCGGGTCGAGGAACCACGCCGTCGAGACGTCCTTCCAGGTCTGGGTGAAGAACGTGAGGTTGGACTGCGCCCAGTCCTTGACCGCGTCAGCAGCGCCGGCGATGTCGTCGCCGATGTAGCCGAGCGACGTCCCCTCGGGCGTCGGGAAGACCGCGTAGTTGGCGAACGTGTACGACAGGTAGACGCACACGAGGGTGGCGACGGCGCCGGCGCCGAGCAGGTACGGCCGGCGGGCGATCGCCTGCGGGGTCATGAGCCGCGCGACCTCGACCCGCTCGCTCATCGCCGTCGTCACGCGGTCGAGGACGATCGCCATGAGGACGATCGACATGCCCGCGTTGAACGCCGTCCCGACGTCGAGCGTCTGCAGCGCCTTGAGGACGTTCTGCCCCAGGCCGGGCGCGTCGATGAGGGCGGCGATCGTCACCATCGACAGCGCGGCCATGATCGTCTGGTTGATGCCGAGGACGATCGTGCGCCGGGCGACCGGGAGCAGGACGCGGAAAAGGGTCTGCCGGGGCGTCGACCCGAGCGCGACGCTCGCCTCGACGGTCGCGGGGGCGACCGAGCGGATGCCGTGCGCGGTGATCCGGATCGCCGGCGGCGCGGCGTAGATGAGCGTCGCGATGACCGCGGAGGCCGGCCCGATGAGGAAGAAGAGCGTCAGCGGTGCGAGGTAGACGAAGGTCGGCATCGTCTGCATGAAGTCGAGCACCGGCGTGAGGACCCGGTTCACCCGGTCGGACAGCCCGGCCCAGACCCCGAGCGGGATGCCGATGAGCAGCGACACGAGCACCGCGGCGAGGGTGAGCGCGAGGGTGTCCATGGCCTGGGTCCACAGGCCCTGCAGCCCGAAGAAGACGAACACCGCCCCGGCGAGCAGGCTGACCCGGCCGTTGCCGAGGGCCCACGCGACGAACATGACGACGGCGACGACGCCGAGCCAGCCGAGCAGCGGCACGGGGCGGCCGAACGCGGGCTGGGCGATGAGCCCGGAGATCGCGTTCGTCAGGGCGTCGATGACGAGCCGGATCTCGTTGAAGACGTAGAGGAACAGCGGGTTCGAGTTGCGCCCGGCGTCGATCGAGTCCCGGACGTCGTTGATGCGCAGGTGCAGGTCGGTCGTCGACGCCGTGTCGAGGGTCAGCGTGAACCGGTTGCGCAGCAGGGCCCAGAGCACGACCCACACGGCGATGACGCCTGCGACGACGGCCCCGCGGTGCGCCGCCCAGACCGGGCCGGTCGGGGTCGCGGCCGGCGGGGCGGCCGGCGGGCGGGTCGTCTTCGCGGCCTCGAGCACAGCCATGTCAGCTGCCCTCCGTCACCGCGGCGATGACGCCGAGGATCTCCTCGTTCCCGACGACCCCGAGGAGCTCGCCGTTCTCCATGACCCGGATCGGCTTGTCCGAGTCGAGGACGACCCGGGTCGCCTCGTGGACGAGGACGTCCCGGCTGAGCACCGGGCCGTCGAGCGGGTCGTCGGGGCGCGGCGGGCGCATGATCCAGCGCAGGGTCAGCACGTGGGAGCGGTTGACGTCGCTGACGAAGTCACGCACGTAGTCGTCCGCCGGGGCGCCGACGAGCTCGTCCCCGGTGCCCGTCTGGATCATCTTGCCGTCTCGCATGATGAGGATCCGGTCGCCGAGCTTGAGCGCCTCGGAGAGGTCGTGCGTGATGAAGACCATCGTCTTGCCGACCTCGTGGTGCAGCCGGATGACCTCGTTCTGCATGTCCCGCCGGATCAGCGGGTCGAGCGCCGAGAACGGCTCGTCGAAGAACAGGACGTCCGGGTCCCCGGCGAGCGCGCGCGCCAGGCCCACGCGCTGCTGCATGCCGCCGGAGAGCTGGTCGGGGTAGGACTTCTCGTAGCCGAGCAGGCCGACGAGCTCGATGACCTCCATCGCCTTCTTCGTGCGCTCCGTCTTGCCCATGCCGCGGATCTCGAGGCCGTAGGCCACGTTCTCGACGACGCGCCGGTGCGGCAGGAGGCCGAAGTGCTGGAACACCATGGAGAACTTGAGCCGGCGCAGCTCGCGCAGCCGGGCGGCGTCCGCGGCGAGCAGGTCCTCGCCCTCGAACGTGAGCGTTCCCGATGTCGGCTCGATGAGCCGGTTGAGGCAGCGCACGAGCGTCGACTTGCCGGAGCCGGACAGGCCCATGACGACGAAGACCTCGCCGGGGGCGATGTCGAAGCTCACGTCACGGACGGCGGCGGTGCAGCCCGTCCGGTCCATGAGCTCGCGGCGGCCGAGCGCGGACAGCTCCTCGGACTTCGGGACGGCCTCGGCCTTGGGACCGAAGACTTTCCACAGGTCGCGGACCGAGATGACGGGCGACAGGTCACCGGGCATCGAAGGGCCTCCTCGTCGTCGGCGCTCGCACGCCGGTCACAGCGGTCGGGTCTGACCGGGTAACACCTTCGCCTGTTGCGTATGACGCATCGCAGTGCTTGTAGGGGAACAGGATTGTGCGCTCGTGCGCCCAACGTCAAGACTCTGGCGCCCCTGCGCGACGGGTTGCCGCGAGAACGTGACCTTGGGTTCACATGGCAGCGGCACGCGCAGCCCCGAGGGACGCTCCGTGACGAACCGTGCGGAGCAGAACCTATCGGTCAGGCGCCCGTGGCGTGCTGGAGGCCGTGCCAGCCGAGCCGGTGCGAGACCTCCCGCGCGGCCGCGACCACCTTCGCCGCGACGTCCGGGATCCGCTCGGCCGGGAGCCGGAACGTCGGGCCGGACGCACTGAGCGACGCCACGACGGTGCCGGAGGACCCGGTGATCGGAGCGGCGATCGCGGTCAGGCCCATCTCCAGCTCGTCGACCGCGACCGACCAGCCGCGGGCCCGGACCTCCACGAGCTCGGCCTCGACGGCCGAGGGGTCGGTCACGGTGCCGGCGGTGAACCGGGGCAGCGGCGAGCCGAGCTCGGCGAGCAGGGCCGGCGGGCCGAACGCGAGCAGGATCTTGCCGTTGCTCGTCGCGTGCAGCGGGATCCGCTGGCCGGCCCAGTTGTGCAGCGCGAGCGACGACGGACCCTGCACCTGGTCGAGGTAGAGCGCCTCGCGCCCGGAGAGCACCGCGACGTTGACCGTCTCGCCGACGACCTGGGCGAGCCTGGCGGTGACGGGCCGGGACTCCTGGACGAGGTCGAGCCGCACCGTCGTCGCCCCCGCGAGCCGGAGGACGCCGACCCCCAGTCGGAACTTGCCCCGGTCGCTGACCTGCTCGACGAGGTCGTGCGCCTCGAGGGTCGACACGAGCCGGAAGGCCGTCGACTTGTGGACGCCGAGCTCCGCGGACAGCTCAGTGACCCCCATCTCGCCGTTCGAGGCGAGCAGCGAGAGCACCGTGAGAGCACGGTCCACGGACTGCACCGGGCCCGTCGCGCCCTCCATGGCGTTGCTCATGGCGGAACAGTAAGCGCAATACGCACCGGACGTCAGCCCGAACCGCCCCGGGCGGCTGCCCAGCAGCACCGTCGCGAGCACGAGCGCCGCGACGACGGCCGCCCGCGCGACGGCGAGCAGGGCGACGGCGAACCCGGGGGCACGCCGTCGCCGCTGCATCGCCTCACGGTAGGTCCGGCACCGCCGGACCTGCCGTCACTCCCCCGTCAGGGCGTCGTCTTCTCGCACTCGAGGAACACCGTGACGCCCGTGTCCCCCGCGCACTCGTCGGTCGCCGGCCCGCCGTCCAGCGTGTCGTCGCCGAGGCCGCCGCCGAGCTTGTCGGAGCCGGCCTCCCCGTTGAGGACGTCGTTGCCGTCGCTGCCCTGGACCTTGTCGGCCCCGTCGCCGCCGTAGACGCGGTCGTCGCCGCCCTCGCCGTACAGGACGTCGTCCCCGGCCTCGCCGTAGACGAAGTCGTTGCCCGGACCGGCGCAGATCGTGTCGATGCCGCCGCCGCCGCGGACGGTGTCGTTGCCGCCGAGCGACCAGATGACGTCGTTGCCGACGGTGCCCATGAGGTCGTCGTCGTCCGGCGTGCCGACGAGTGCGCGGGGGACACGGGCGTCACGGTGTT
>NZ_MWLN01000018.1 GCF_002198655.1 Kineosporia sp. A_224 | reverse complement strand
CCCGAGCACCACCCCCACCGCCACGAGCACCTCGGTGCGGCCGCCGACCGCCACGAGGCCGCCCACGACGACGCAGCCCGCGCCGGGGTCGATCACCCTGCCGCCGGCCGACGGGGTGCTCGACTACCAGATCGGCGGGGCCTACCAGCCCGACGCCGACGTCGACATCGTGGACCGCGACCACACGGACGACCCCGTCCCCGGCAAGTACAACATCTGCTACGTCAACGGCTACCAGACCCAGCCCGGCAGCCTCGGCAGCTGGCCGGCGGGCGCGGTGCTGCGCGACGCCTCGGGGGACCTCGTCGAGGACAAGGGGTGGCCGGGCGAGTACATGCTCGACACCCGGACCGCCGCGAGCCGGGACCTCGTCGCCGGCGTGGTCCACGGCTGGATGACCGGGTGCCGCGACGCAGGGTTCGACGCGGTCGAGATCGACAACCTGGACACCTACACCCGCACCTCCCTGCTCACCCAGGCCGGGAACCTCGCGCTGGCGACGCTCTTCGTCCGCGACGCGCACGCCCTCGGGCTGGCCATCGGGCAGAAGAACACCGTGGAGATCGCCGCCCAGGGCAGGCGCCAGATCGGGTTCGACTTCGCGATCGCCGAGGAGTGCCAGGTCTACGACGAGTGCGGCGACTACATGAGCGCCTACGGCAACCAGGTCTACGAGGTGGAGTACCCGGACGCCGGGGGCCGCTCGAACTTCGAGCGGGCCTGCGCGGCCCGCGGGGCACGGATCTCGATCACCTACCGGGACCGCAACGTCGCCCCCCGCGGCAGGTCGAGCTACGTGTTCGAGCACTGCTGACCACCGGGCACCGGCGGCCCCGCCCCCGCACGGGCGGGGCCGCCGGCGGTTGGCGGGCGGACAGGGGGTGTGCAGAATGATCACCGTGCGGGTACTGGTCCTGGAGGACGACGAGGACCTGCGGACGTCGGTGGTCGAGGTCCTCCGCGGTCGCGGGATGGCGGTGGACGAGGCGACCTGTCTGGGCGAGGCGGACGAGAAGCTCCGGATCACGGACTACGACGCGTGCGTCCTCGACCGGATGCTCCCCGACGGTGACGCAGCGGCGATGATGCGGGACCTGCGACGGGACGGGGTGGTCGCCCCGGTGCTCTTCCTCAGCGGGCTGGACGACCTGTCCGAGCGGGTCGCGGGCCTCGACGCGGGCGCGGACGACTACCTGGTCAAGCCCTTCGCCATGGACGAACTGCTGGCCCGGGTCCGGGCGCTGGCCCGTCGCCGGGAAGCCGTCGACCAGCCCGTGCTCCGGCTGGCCGACCTCGCGGTCGACGTCGCCTCCATGGCCGTGACCCGCGCCGGGCGACCCGTCACCCTCACCCCGAAGGAGTACGCCATCCTCGTCTGCCTCGTGCGCAGCGCAGGACAGGTGGTCACCCGGGGAACGCTCATCGAGCACTGCTGGGACGAGTTCGCGGACCCGGTCTCCAACGTCGTCGACGTCCGGGTGCGGATGCTGCGGACCAAGCTCGGCGACCCGCCCCTGGTGCACACGGTGCGCGGGGCGGGGTACATGGCGCGGGCCGACGGATGAGGCGGCCCCGCACGGCCCGCGGGGGGCATGCCGTGCTGCGCCGCCTGCAGTGGCGCCTCAGCGGCGGCTTCGTGGCCGTCGCCTGCCTGGGGCTGATCACCTTCGTCGTCGTCCTCGAGCGTCTCGACGAGGGCTACGCCGGCGAGCGCCAGACGGCCTCTCTGCGGGCCCAGGCGTCCCGCGCCGCCGCACTGGTGTACCTCGACGGGAAGGGCGCACCCCGGACCGACGGGATCCGCAACGACGTCGTCGCGACCGGCCCCGGCGCCCTGGCCGTGTTCGCGGCCCGGGACGGCGGCGCGGCCCCGAGGGTGCTCCTCGTCACCGGGGGCGCCGAGCCCTCGCGGGTGCAGGTCCTGGCCGGGGCGGCGCTGCGGGACGCCGCGGAGCAGGGCACCGTCGAGCAGCTCGCGACGCCCGACGGGCCGGCCAGGGCGGTCGCCATGCCCTGGTTCGACGCCCGGGGCGTGGCCGGAGCCGTGGTGGCCACGGCACCCCTGGAGGCGCAACCGCGCGGCGAGCTGCTGGCACCGGCGATCGGGGCCGCGGGCGCCCTCCTGGTGCTGCTGACGTTCACCGGCCTGTGGCTCATCGGGCGCAGCATGCGCCCGGCGCTGGCCGCTCTGGAGGACCGGGAGCGGTTCCTGGCCACGGCCGCCCACGAGCTGCGGGCCCCGCTGGCCAGGCTCCGGGCCGGCGCCGAGTCGGCCCGCAGGACCGTCGACCGGTCCGAGCCCGTCGCCCGTACCCTCGACCGGCTGGTGTCCGTCGCCGACAGTGCCGGTCACGTGGTGTCCAACCTGCTGCTGGCGACCCGGATCGAGCACTCCGCGCATCCCGTGCAGCAGCTGCCGGTCCGGCTGGACGTGCTCGTCGGGGAGCTCGAGACCGCGTTCGGGTGTCTCGTCGACGTCAGCGAACCGGTGACCGTCACCGGGGACGCAGCCCTGCTGCGGCACGCCCTGGTGAACCTCGTCGAGAACGCCGTCCGCCACGGCAAGGTGGGCGAGGTCCTGCCCAACGTGCTCGTCAGGCTGGTCCACGAGAACGGCGTCGCGGTGCTCCAGGTCGTCGACGACGGCCCGGGGTTCCCGCCCGAGGTCGACGTGCTCGCGCGCTACGCGACCGGCCCCGGCGGCGGGACCGGGCTCGGGCTGCCCCTGGTGCAGTGGATCGTCGAGCAGCACGGCGGCACGTTGCAGCTCTCCAACAGGGACGCCGGTCACTACGGCGCCGTCGTCACCGTGACCTTCCCTCCGGCCCGGCCGGGCGCCGGCACCGGGCGCGGCGGCGATCTTTCCGCGGCGAGCACCAATCCGCGGGTGCGGGGACGCCGAACGGGTGGTGACCGGCGCCACACAGGCGCCGCGACCCGGGAGGGTTCCCCATGGCACACCGCTCAGCGGTCGGCGCTCCGCCGCACCGTCGTCCCCGTACCCGCGCAGTGCTGGCCGTCACCGCCGCGACCGCCGTCCTCGGCGGCGCGTTCGCCACGGCCGGCCCCGCCGCCGCGTCGAGCCACCGCGAGGCGCCGTCGATCGCCGGCTCGCCGCGGCTCGACACGACCGACGTCTACGCCTTCCTCAGCCCGGACAAGGCGGGCACCGTCACCCTGGCGGCCAACTGGCTGCCGTTCTCCGAGCCCGCCGGCGGGCCGAACTTCTACACGTTCGCGGACGGCGCGGCCTACGACATCGCCATCGACACCAACGGCAACGCCAAGCCGGACATCATCTACCGCTGGCAGTTCCGGACGACGGTGAAGAACAAGGGCACGTTCCTCTACAACACCGGCCCGGTCACCTCGCTCACGGACCCCGACCTCAACGTCGTCCAGACGTACGACCTCAAGAAGTACTCGGGCGGGCGCTGGTCCACCCTCGCGAAGAACCGGATCGCCGCGCCGTCGAACGTCGGCAAGGCCTCGATGCCGAAGTACGCGGACCTGCGCAAGCAGGCCACCTACACGGTCGGCGGCCGGGACGTCTTCGCCGGGCAGGCCGACGACCCGTTCTTCCTCGACCTGCGGGTCTTCGACCTGCTCTACGGCGGCGACCTCTCCGAGGTCGGCAACGACACCCTCGCCGGCTACAACGTGAACACGGTCGCGATCCGGGTGCCGGTCAGCGAGCTCGGCGGGTCGAAGAACGTCATCGGCGTCTGGTCGGAGACCCTCGCCAAGGGCGCCGACGGGCAGCTGCGCCGGGTCTCGCGGCTGGGCAACCCGCTCGTCAACGAGGTCGTCATCCCCACCAAGGACAAGGACCGCTTCAACGCCTCCCGGCCGCAGGGTGACGCCCAGTTCCTCAAGTACGTGACGAACCCGGGGCTGCCGAAGGTCGTCGAGAAGGTCTACGGCATCAAGGCCCCGGCCGAGCCGCGCAACGACCTCGTCTCGGTGTTCCTCACCGGGGTCAAGGGCCTCAACCAGCCGAAGAACGTCGTGCCGGGCGAGATGCTGCGGCTCAACCTCACGCCGTTCGCGAACCAGACCCCGAGCCGGCTCGGCGTCGTCGGCGGCGACAACAACGGCTTCCCCAACGGCCGCCGGCTCACCGACGACGTGCTCGACGCCGCGCTCCAGGTCGTCGAGGGCGAGCTCGTCGGCGCGCCGAACGACCTCGGGGACGGCGTGAACGCGAACGACGTGGCGTTCGGCAGCACGTTCCCGTACGTCGCGCTGCCGCACAGCGGCTCCGGCTCGGTGAACAGCCCTGCCGCCGCCAAGGCCAAGGGCGCCGCGCTCGTCAGCCCGCTCGAGGGCGGCAAGGCCGACGTCGTCACCGTCGCCGGGAGCGGTTCGCCCGCAACGGGTTCCGGTACCACCGCGCTCGGCCCGACGACGGCCGCGGCGCAGGTCTCGCCGGCCTCGGACCGGACGGCACTGCAGGCCGGTGCGGGCCTCGGCACCGCGGCGCTCGCGCTCGCCGGGGGTGCGCTGCTCCTCGGCCGCCGTCGCCGGCTCGTGCGGGCCCGGGACGAGGTCCGCGCGTCGACGGTCTGACCACCGTCTGACGGACACCGCCGGTCGCGGCCCGGGACTCCTCCCGGGCCGCGGCCGGACGGCCACGGCCCGCCGTCCCGCACCTGCCTGCACGCCCCTCGCTGAGGAGAACCGCCATGCTGCACCGGCC
>NZ_MWLN01000179.1 GCF_002198655.1 Kineosporia sp. A_224 | reverse complement strand
CCGGCTGACCGGTGGGCAGGCCGGCGACAACCCGCAGCTCGTCCCGGTCCTGGACGCCATCGCCGTCCCGACCGGTCACCGGCCCAGGTCGCGGCCGGACGTGGTGGTCGCGCACAAGGCGTACTCGCATCCTTCGACCCGGCAGGTGCTGCGGCGCAGGGGAATCCGTGTGGTCATCCCCGAGCGGCGAGACCAGCACGAACGCAGAGCAGCCAAGGGCTCCCGCGGTGGTCGTCCGCCGGCGTTCGACGCCGCCGCCTACCGCGGCCGCAACGTCGTCGAGCGCTGCTTCAACCGGCTCAAGCAGTGGCGAGGCATCGCGTCGCGCTACGACAAGACCGGCCGCAACTACCGCGCCGGCATCACCATTGCCGCCATCGTCCTGTTCTGGCTCAACTGATCCGCAAGACAGGCCCTAAGCATCCTGCTCACCGCATCCGGCACCCGCCGCTACCGACCCCGACCACGCTTCCGTAGAGCCCCTAACGCTCGTCTGACGCCGCACGGGCGGCTGCTGCTGGTTCAGCGCGTCGTCGTGCACGATCGACCGATCGCTCATGCGGCGCGCGAGCTGGGAGTCTCACGCCAGTGCGCGCACCGGTGGGTGACCCGTTACCGCGCCGAGGGCGAGGCCGGTCTGGTCGACAGGTCCAGCCGACCACTGAGGACTCCGTCGCGGACCCCGGCACGAGTCGAGGCCCGCGTCCTGCGTGTGCCGGCCCGGTCCCGGCAGGGCCGCGACCGGGTTGCCTCCGCGACCGGTGTCCCGGCCCGCACCGTGAGCCGGATCCTGGCCCGCCACGCAGTGCCGGCGTTGACTGTCTGCGACCCGGTGACCGGGCTGCCGATCCGGGCCACACGGGCCACCAGCTGCCGCTACGAACGCGACGCCCCCGGGCGACCTGGTGCATGTCGACGTCAAGAAGCTCGGCCGGATCCCCGACGGTGGCGGCTGGCGCGTGCACGGCCGTGGATCAAGCGCACAGCGGCACGCGACCTGGGGTTCGACTACGTGCACGCCGCAGTCGCCGACCACTCCCGGCTGGCGTACGCAGAGATCCTGCCCGACGAGAAGGGCGCGACCTGCGCGGCATGCCTGCTGCGGGCCGCGGCCTGGTTCGCCGGCCACGGGATCGTTGTCCGCGAGGTCATCACGGACAACGCGAAGAACTACATCCTGTCCCGTGACTTCGCGGCCGCCCTGGCAGCGATCGGCGCCAAGCACCGCCGGATCAAGCCCCACTGCCCGTGGCAGAACGGGAAGGTCGAGCGGTTCAACCGGACCATGGCCACCGAATGGGCTTACCGTCGCCCGTTCGTCAGCAACACCGCCCGCACCAGAGCCCTGGCACCCTGGCTGCGCTTCTACAACACTGAACGCGCCCACCACGCGCTCGGCGGCCACCCACCCATCAGCCGCGCCATGTCATGAACGTCGTGGTTGAGTACAGCTAGGACGGTACGACGGTGCCCTCCTCCGGAAGATTCAAAGTCGTTGGACCGCGCCCCTGCGCCGCCTGGCCAAGCGTCGCCACATAGCGCTCGGTGCTTTCAAGCAGTGCCCGGGAGCGTTCCCGGGCGACTTCATCGTTGGCAATCCTAACGTAGTAGAGCAGGTTCACGATTGCGCCGGCACCACATCGCGCAAGCAGGTCGACTATCAGTAGGCGGAGTATGCTTCGCCAACCCCGTCTGTACGTCGTTGCTGCCCTTAGGGCTGCTAGGAATCTTCGATTCAGCCAGTGGTTCTTGAGATCCAACTGCGCGCGCAGATCGTGATTGTGCCGACTCAGCAGATGGGCATACCTCGGCACATTCATCACTACTCGCCGCTGGAGCTCATCCGTCGCGGCCGAAGATATGTAGTCCACGACGGAACGTTCGTCGCCTTTGAAGTGGGCAGCTGTAGAGCGTGACATCCGCCCGAGCATTCGCTTTGCAAGACACAGGGGTTCGTCTACGTAATGCGGGCGCACGCCCATTCGCAGAACCTGGTAGCCGAAGAGGACATCTTCTGCTGTGCTTCTGCTCAGGTTCGGGTCGAAGCGAAGATTCTCGTTCTCCAACAGGAGGGATCGTTCAACGACAGTCGCGCTGCCCATGCCCACAGGGAAGTTGTTCAGTAGATGCCATGCTAGGAAATCCGTGTAGGGCGAGGCGTTGTGGATTTCCAAGGAGCCGAACGACGATACCCGGGAACGGCGACCAAGGCTGGTGAGTAGGTCCGTCCGTACTAAGAGTACGCGTCTTGTAGGATCGCTAAGTGCGGCTTCCCACACCATCTCCAGGAATCTCGGATGCCAGCAATCATCGTAGTCAAGGAACGCCACGAACCTGCCGTGCGCCGCCTCTATTCCGGCGTTCCTTGCACCGCAAACGCCGACATTCTCAGGCAAATCTAGAACCTGCGCGCGAGATTTCAATATCTCGTCGCGTGAAACCAGTTCCTGCAGGATCGCCTGGGTTGCGTCTGGGCTTGCGTCGTTAACGAGGATGAGTTCAAAGCTGGTATCTGTCTGCATCGCGATACTAGCAAGACACCCCTCGATGAGTTGTCTTTCCAACGCGACCTTATAGCACGGGACCACGATGGTGAAGTGTAGGTCCGTGGTGTCGGTGGACTCCGGGCGAATGCTCACCTGCGCGCCCTCACTGCTCCCTGGTCAGCGCGTTCCGGCGAGAGGGAGCTCCCAACGACTTCGCACAAGTTGCGCTTGAAGTCCGGCCATCGGTACCTCTCTACGTTCCTCCGCGCCGCACCGGCGACCCGTTCGTCTGTGAGCTGTCTAGCAAGTGACTCCCATGCGTCCTGGCCGAATGATTCGAACTGCTCCGGGTCTACGTACACTGCGCCGTCACCCCCAGTACTACGAAACACGGGATCGTCGGTGACAAGCGGCACCTTTCCATGCGCCTGGCTCTCCACAATTGGCCACCCAAAGCCCTCATACTGGCTCAGAACGAGCGTGGCTGCGCAGCCACGGTAGAGCTCGGAAAGTTCCGCGTCAGAGACGTTGTGCAGCTCCATGATTCTGTCACGAGAGTGCTGAGGAACGGATTGATCTTCGTCAGCCGTGAGCGGCGGACCTACAATGACCAGACCAGCACCGTGGAGGGTGGCCGTGCTCCCGAGTCGACTCCATGCGTGAACACTCTTCTCGCGGCGCTTTCGGTAGCCGACTGAACTGACAACCAGGAGATATGGGCGGCGGGCTTCGGATGATTGCGATGAACTGCCCAGTACGCCATCGAGGGAAGGGTCAAGAGGATTCGGCAGAAGATGAGCGGTTGCTCGCGTCAGGCGTTCCACGTCGGATGCCGTCTCCGTACTGACGCTTGCCACTCTCCATGCGCGCTGAAGGCCAGCCAAGACCAGTCGCTGATAGATGCGGCCCAACGGATCGATCCTCACGAGGGGGATCTCGCCCAACGCTGCGCGAACTGCAATTAGGTCGTGACAGGTGACTAGTGCAGGCGTACGCTGGCCAAGTTGTAGCAGCCAAATTGCGTCGGAGTGGTCGGCAACATGAAGGATATCTGCCCCCCGGATCTGATACTTGGCTACCCAAGGAAACCAGATAAACTTCTCAACGTACGAGATCCACTTGCGCAAATGTGCGCTGCTCGTTCGACTGGATAGTTTGGATGGGGGGGACGCGAGTATGACTTGCCACCCCAATTCTTGATATGCGCGGCATAGCAGTCGAGTGTAGCGCTTCATGCTTTGGCCGCTACTCGCATGTGCCCCAAGAATTGCTACTTTGTGGACCAAACTCCACCCCCTGTTGTGTTCCATCGTCCTGGTAGATCCTAAGTGCTACGGTGCTCGGTCTCCGAGCGTACGCTCCGGGTCTCCGGACGTCGTGTGTGGGAATGTCACCCGGTGTGGTGGCCGATGCTGAACTACTCGTGCGGTTCGACTAAGGGTGCGGAGACTCGACTGTACGCATCGATGAGTTGCCGCGAAAGTGTCTCCTCGGACAGTGGGCCAGCCGCCAGAAGGCGCGCTCCTTGCGAATAGAAGGTCCGGTCGGCGACGACCGTTTCAATCGCCTGTGCGAGTGCGTCAGTATCCTCGTCTCGATAGATCACGCCGGCTGAGAACTCTCGCACTAGCGGGGAAAGCGCGGCGCTTTCAGCGACAACGACAGGGATTCCAAGGGCCAGAGAAGCTACCAATGTGTTCCCCCAAGGTTCGTCCCGCGAGGGCAATACAAACACGCTGCATCGTGCGATGCGATCAGCGACGGCACTCAGCGGAATGGCGCCCTCATAGGAGATGGAGTCGAATGACTCAGCCCCGCGTAGTGCCACGGAGAGATCGCCGCCGTCTGGCCCCACTATTGAGAAATTGACCCTTGTGTTTCGAGTCGACACGACGCTGGCTGCGGCTATGAAGTCGGCAACGCGTTTCCGCGGATGCAGACGGCCAAGGAACAGGACCTCGCACCCTGTGCTACTGAGGTCGGCTGTGGAGCGCGAGAGGCCAGGCAGTGGTGGATTACCTGCGACGACGATCGGGGGGTGCTTGCTGCGGAACCATTGTTCAAGTTGATGCTGTTCGCGGGCTGTTAGGGCGATAACGAGCGCGGCACGACGGGCGAGAGGACGAATAGCCGCATCAATGAACGCGCCCCTGCCTCTGCCTACGGTGAGCATCCCGTGCGGCTGCAGAATCACCTTCTTGCGAAATGCGAGCGCCACTATCAAAGCTGTAAGTGGTACAAGCTCTCGCGCTAGTGAGACATGAACGACTTGGGACCATTTGACAAGGCGCGCGGTTGTCCGGGCCATAGCCAGCGAGTAGAACAGGGGTGCGGGCGCGCCGCGTAGTAGTGTCGCTCGCGCTGTTACGAGCTCAACACCATCGCCAGTTTCAGGTTCGTCTCCTGGCGCGGAGGCGGCACAGACCCGGACATCATGGCCGTAGGTGCTCAGCACCCGCGCTTGGCTCATGCTTGTGTCAAAAGGACCGCCGTAGATCCCTTTCCTGCTGGCACGTGTAACAATCTTCACAATGCGCATGGTGGACTTTTCCGCCGATGGGGCGCCTCGAGGGTGCCCATTCGAACCATCTGCCCCGGGTCTAGGACTGTGCCCGGTGCAACTAGTGCCCGGGCGGCGACCCAAACTCCGGTGCGCACCGATATGGGCCTATTGCGGAAGGCGAATGCAGGGTCAGTGTGGCTGTGCCCCCCGGTGCACAGCAGGGCTTCCTGGCTGATGCACACGTCGTGCTCGATCGTGATCGGCTCAAGGTTGAGCAACCAGACGCCCTCCCCGATCCAGCAGTCGTCGCCGATCGTCAGCTTCCAGGGCCAGAGCACGCGCACCCGGTGACGGATGAGCACCCGATCGCCGATCTGGGCGCCGAACGCTCGCAGGATCGGCGGGCGGAGACGGGGCGGAAGCCACCACTTCATGAAGACCATGTTCATGACGGCGAACCAGGTCGCCTGCCACACCTTGTTGCGGCCCTTGTCGTAGCCGGCGCCGGTGAAGCTGCGGAGGCTTCGCTGCACCGGGGACGCGGTCACGGTGGGGGAGTCGCTGGTGCTCACATCGGTCACGGGAACAGGCCTTCGAGGACGGCATCGAGTCGGGTCATCGCGGCCGCGTAGCCGAGCGTTCGCTCAGCGTAGTCACGACCGATGGTGCCCATTCTGTGGCAGAGAGTGTCGTCCGCGTGGAGCTTTCGGACACCTGCGACGAAGTGCGACGGGTCGCCCGGGGCGACGACGAGGGCCGCGCCGCCGGTGCGGGCGAGCTCGCGGGCTGTCGCGCCGTCCGTTCCGACGGCGGCGAGCACCGGCCGGCCGGAGGTGAAGTAGGAGGTGAGCTTGCTCGGGAGGGACATGTCGGCGACGCCGGGCCGCTCGTTGACGACGAGCACGTCGGCCGCGGAGAGGGCCAGCGGGTACTGCTCGGTGTCGAGCGGGTCGACGAAGGCGACGTTCGGGAGACCGGCGGCCTGGTGCTGCACCGCGCTGCGCTGGCTGCCGTCGCCGACGATGACGAAACGTAGGCCTGGGTCGGCCCGCGCGAGGCGGGCTGCCTCGACGATGTTGCCGAGGTCCTGCTTGAGGCCGATGTTTCCGGTGTGCACGACGGTGAACGGCTCGGCCGGCCAGCCGAGGGCGGCCCGGGCCGCCGGACCGGCGACGTCGGTGGGGGAGACGTGCGACCAGTTCGGCAGCACACTGATCCGCTCGTCGGGCACGCCGTACTCCCGCACCTGCGCGCGGAACGCCTCGCTCACCACCAGAACCCTGTCCGCCTGGGTGAGCGCGTAGCGCTCCAGGGCGGCCGTCGCGGTCGCGGCCCGGCCGCCGCCGCTGATGCCGCTCTGCGCGGCCGCCTTTGCCATGAGGTCCTGGACGACGATGACGAGCTTCGCGCCGTGCCGGCGGGCCAGCCGCGCCGCGGCGATGGCGCCGCCCAGGCTCGGGGTGACGCCGACGACGACGGCGGGGGCGTGCCGCACTCGCGTCGCCCACGCATTCGCGAGGAATGTCAGCTCGTAGGCGGCCCGCGTCATCGCGGTCTGCCGGGTGGGCACGTAGTGCCGCATCCGCTGCATGAGCAGGCCTGCGTCGTTCGGCAGCTTCGACTGCTCGCTGAACCGGAAGCGCCAGCGGTACGCCGCCGGCACCCGCCACTGCGGGTAGTGCGGCACCCCGGTGAGGACGGTGACGCTCGCGGCGTGCTGGGCCAGGTGCTCGGCCAGGCCGGTCGTGTACGGGGCGATGCCCGTCGGCTCGGGGGCGTAGTTGATGCCGACGACGAGCGCGTGCCGGTCGGTGAGCGGGTGCCGGCCGGCGCGGCCCGCGCGGACGGCGAGCGCATCCGGTGCCGTTCGCTGCGGTACGACCCCCACCGTGAGGCGATCGGCCGGTGCAGCAGGCCCGACGGTGACCGGGGGCGACGTCACCCGGGCCGGTGCGCCGCTCATCGGGCCACCTTCGTGACGGTCCGCAGCGGGCAGTGGGCCCAGCGGCCATTCGATCCGGAAAGAATCACGTGCGGTTACCCCCAGGGTTTCGACCGCATCGTTCGGCGCCGGATTCTGACGCTGCGTGATGCGAGCGAGATATGCATTTCTTGATCGAGACAAGGCGTGGTCGAGCAGCGCCGCAGCGAGCCATGCGCGTGGCGCCGGGAAAGACTCATGCGCCCCCGCGCGGAAATCCCCCAACCGGTTCGAACGCTAGTGGTGACGCTGCGTGCGGCGGGCATTCTTCGATGAATGCGATATCGCTCACCGGCGTGCGATCGATAACCAGCGCCCTGTCGGGCTGGTGCGCCGGTGCGGCTTGATCAGCCGGTGAGGGCCGGTGTCGGTGCCAGCAGGTTCGCGAGGCGCTGCAGGCCTGTCGATGCGCCGGGTGTCGTCGTTAAGGCCGCTCCGACGACGACCTCATCGCCGCTCGCCGGATGCAGCTCGAGGCCGCCGGTGACGAGCAGGAGCGGCACGTGGTGCAGGACCGGCAGGGTCTCGCCGGCGCGGAGCCGGTGCTGCCGGAGGAAGAGCGGCGCGACGATCCCGGGGTCGTCGGGCCGGTCCGCCGCGAGCGCGACGACGGTGTGCAGTGCTGAAGTAGAACCGTTGAGCGGGAACGGATCGATCCCTGCCGTGAGCCGCCGGGCCCGGTCCGCGACGTCGTGCGCGATGCGGTCTGGCGACGCGAACTTCGAGAGCAGAGCGCGGGCCAGGCCGCACAGTGCGGCGCTGCCCGGCGCCGTCCGGTCGGTGGACCGGGCCGCGTGCTCGACAGCCGCCCGCACCCGGACCGTCGTCGGCAGGGCGAGCAGGGCGAGGAGCGTCGTCACCGCCGGGGCCGGGAGCCACCCGTGCAGCACGGTGCAGTCGGTGAGGGCCTCCATCACCGGGCCGGGCGCTGTGTCGTGAGTGGTGAGATCGACGACGTCCGGGTGCGACGCGGAATGCGTCAGAGGACCCTTCGCGGGGACGACGACGAACAGAGGCGTCGGCCCGAACATCCGGGTCCCGACCGTCGGGCGGATATCGGCGAGCGTTGTCACAGTATTTCCCCCGTGCATGTCAGATCAGTTCTCGTGGCCCGCCGGCGCGTCACTGCAACCGGAGCAGGAAACGGTCGCCGCCGCCGCGAGGACGGTGCCCGGCCATCGGCTTCACGAGGAGATTGCAGGAATTCCCCGAACGTCACCGGAAATGATTCTCCGGCCGACAAGCAGTCACAGTAGTCCGCACTTCACCATCACGCGGCGTAAATCGGTCAGAGACGGAGCGTGTCGCCCGCAGTCGGTCCGGTCGGCCCCCGCGGACCCTGGCCGAACGGGCGATCTTCCCTGGATTCCGGTGAGGTCGGCGCGTCGCGTCGCGTGTTGCTGTACGTGACTGAGAAGTTACGGACGGTCCTGATGGGGCCACGGTGACTACAGGAGTCGCCGACCGTGACAGCCAGTGCGCATCTACCGGCGGGGGTCGCACGCACTGGTTGCTCCGGGCTTCCAATCGCGCTCAGGGGAAGAGAGCCATGATCGTCCACAAGAAGACCCTCGCCGTCTCGACCGCTGCCCTGCTCATGACAGGCGGTGTCGCCTACGCGTTCATCAGCGCGACCAGCGTCAGCGGCTCCGGTACCGCGGGCACGGCGACCGCCTCGACCGCGCTCGTGCTGACGACCGCTGTCGGCGACACCGCCGATCCGTTCTCCAGCGTCCCGAACGCCGGCGACGTCGTCGTGGTCGCGTCGAGCAGTTCGACGGTGGCGCTCACGTCGCCGTCGTCCGCCGCCGTCGAGGTGGCGGTCACGCTCGACGCCGCACACGCGGCGACCTGCGAGCCGGGCTCCTTCACGGCGACCTTCACCGGCACGCCGGCGTCGGTCCCGGCCGGGGCATCGGGCGTGCCGGTCGGCTTCGCCACCGTTGTGTTCAACGAGAAGCCGGTCGACCAGGCGGGCTGCATCGGCGCCGAGCTGACGCTCGCGTTCAGCACCGTCTGATTCGACGCACTCCCCGAGGTGCCGGCCCGCGCGATGGGCCGGCACCCGGGGTTGCAGCAGGCAGACGCAGGAGACCGCTGGGGGAGGCACCACGTGTTCGCGGTGAGAGCTGGGCGAGGCCGGGGCGTTCCGTTAGCGGTGATCGGCGCCGCGACGGCGCTCATGCTCGGCGGCTCGCAGAGCGTCGACCCGGCGACGGTTCTCACACACTCGTCTTCGCACCGGGTCAAGGTGAGCGGCAGCGCCAAGGGCCTGCTGCCCGGCGGCACGGTCCACCTCGACGCGAAGATCCGCAATCGGTCCTCGAAGCCGCTGCTCGTCGACGCGCTGACGGTCACTGTCGTCAAGGTCGACAAGAAGCACCGCGCGTGCGCCCTGGAGAACTACGAGCCGGTCGCGTACAGCGGGCCGCTGCCCCTCGTCGTCCCGCCCCGCAAGACCCGGAAGCTCTCCCAGCTGCACATCCCCCTGGCCCAGCGGCCGGGGGTCACGATGCCCGACCGCCCGTGGCCGCAGAACGCCTGCCTCGGCGCGAAGCTCACCGTCACCTACACGGGGACGGCGCGGATCCAGAGCGGAGGTGACGGACATGGCCACCACGACGACGATGACGACGACCACGACGACCACCACCACCGCTGACGGTCGGCGCAGCCCCCGGCACCAGGCGGGCGACGCCCCCTACCGGGGCCGGCCGCGCCGCGTGCGTCTCGTGCGCTCCCTCGCGCTGGTCGGTCTGGCCGCGTCCGGTGTCGCCGTGGCCGCCGGTGCGGCGACCGGGTTCGTGGGCGGGCTCGCCTCCGGCTCCGGCACGACGCCCGTCGGTGCCCCCGTGCCGTTCACCGCGCTCGCCCGCCCCGCCGAGGACCTCGCCCCCGGGCTCGAGGTGCCCGCGACCGTCACGGTGGAGAACCCGTACGACCGGCCGGTCGTCGTCCAGTCCCTGACGGCGGACGGCGCCCGGCTCGCCGACGGGGACCCCGCCTGCGACCCGGCGGTCGTCGGGTTCGCCGCGACCGTCGACCCGCTCGCGCTGGCCTCGACCGTGCCGGCCGGTGGGCAGGCGACCTTCACCGGCAGCATCACCATGTCGTCCGCCGCGGCGCCCGCCTGCCAGGGGGCCTCGTTCCGGATCCCCGTCGTGGTCTCGGTGAGGCTCTCGTGAGGCGCCGCCCGCTGACGCCGGTCACCGTCGCCGCCCTCGGTGCCGCGCTCGTCGTCGGCGTCGCCGGGCCCGCGCTCGCCTGGGTCGCGCTCTCCGGCACGGCCGACGTCGCCGTCGGGACGGCGCGGCTCGCGGCCCCGACCGACCTCGCGACGAGCGTCACCGCGACCGACCTCGACACCGGCCGCGTCCGGCTCGCGTGGCAGGAGCCGACCGGGCTCGCGGCCACCGGCTGGCAGGTCGAGCGCAGGGGAGTCGGCAGCGCGGCGTGGGCGGTCGTCAGCCCGACGTCCGGCCCCGCATGCTCCGCCGGGGCGTGCACCGCCGTCGACACCCACGGCGCACCCGGCGGCTCCTTCCGGTACCGGGTCACGGCCCTGCGCCACACCTGGGCCGGGCCCCCGAGCGAGGAGCGGCTCTCCGCCTCGCTCGAGCCGGGCCGCGCCGACGTCGTCGGTGCGCGAGCCGCGCTGCACGGGATCGCGGTCGCCGCCGACGGGGCACGCGGGTTCGCCGTCGGGGACGGTGGCAGCGAGGTCGTCTGCGCGGACAGCGACTGCACCGACGACACACGCCCGCACTGGGTGCCCGCTCTGAGCGGGACGACGGCCGACCTGCGGGCCGCCACCTACCTGTCGGCGTCGCAGGCCTGGGCCGTCGGGGCGGCGGCCGTGCGGCACTGCACCGACGACTGCTGGGACGACAGTGCAGGCTGGAACGCCGTACCCGCCGCCGAGGCGTTGCTCGACGGCGCGACCGCCACCGGGGTCCGCGGCTCCGACGACGACAGGCTCGTCGCCGTCGCCGCCGGCGCACACTTCCTGCGGTCCACGGACGGCGGGCAGACCTGGGCGGACGACGCCGCCGCCGTCGCGGCACCGGACGGCGTCGCGCTGCTCGGCGTCGCCGGCCCGACCGACCACGACCTGCTCGTCACCGGCACCGACGGCTTCGCGGCGCGCTGCGTCACCGACACCACGACCTGCGGCGACCCGGGCACCTTCGCGCCCCTCGCCGTCCCCGTCGCGCTGTCGGCCCTCACCTGGGACCGGACCGGGCAGACCTACCTCGCGCTGGGCGCCGACGGTCACCTGTGGCGCGGCACCCCGGACGCGACGACGATCACCTGGGCGCAGGACGTGGCCGGCAGCGGCGCCCCGGCCGGCATCCGCGGGCTCGCGGCCGCCACCGTGCTCGGCGCCTCGCACGTCTGGGCCGTGGCCGACCCCGCCTCCGGTGTCGCCGCCGCCGGCATCTGGCACTTCGACGGCACCGCCTGGGCACCGCAGCCCGTGACGGCGCCCCTCGACCCCGCCGCGCTCGCCGGCCCGGGCGGCGGTGCCGTGGAGGTGCCGCCGGACCCGGCCGGCCCGCTCCCGGCGACCTGCACCGCGCCGGCGCTCGTCGTGGCGGTCGCCGTCCCGGCCGGGCCCACGCCCGTGACGACGCCGACGGTCACCGCCCGGCTGCGGTTCGCCGGTACCCCGGCCGGGGTGGACGAGGCCCAGGTCATGGCGTCCCTGGACGGCACCACCTGGGGACCGGCCGAACCGCTCGACCTCGGCGCGGACGCCACGTCGGTGACCTTCACCGGCCCGGCCTTCGACACCACGACGCCCCGCACGCTCCACGTGTGCGTCATGGCCCGCGGCAGCGCGGGTCTCGAGATCGACGCACTGCGGATCGGGGTCCAGGAATGAGCACCGCAGCACGCCACAGGAACCGCACGGCCCATCGGGGAAGGACATAGAACATGAAGGTCAGGACGAGGACCGTGCTGGTCGCAGCCGCGACGCTGGTGGCGATCGGCGGTGTGGCGAACGCGTTCGTGCCGGCGACGTCCGTCAGCGGCTCGGGGCAGGTCCAGACGCCCGCCGACGCGGCCCGCCTGCGGCTCACCGTCGACAAGGTCGGCGTCGACGTCATCGGTGCGGGGACGGCGTACCTCGACGTCATCGCCTTCAACCCCACCGTCGCGAACGTCGTGCTGCCGGCGGGGCGGCTCGCCGCGCCCCAGATCGAGGTGTTCAAGAAGGTCGGCGTCGCCGGCGTCTGCCCGCAGGAGAGCTTCACCGTCGGAGCCCCGACCAACTACACCCTCACCCAGGTCGCCCCGGCGGACACCGCCGTCGTCGCGCAGGTGCCCGTGACGTTCAACAACCTGCCCGTGAACCAGAACGCGTGCATCGGTGCAACCCTTCTGCTCACCTGGCCGCTGCAGTCGATCTGACCGCGCTCTGGATGCCCTGCGGGGCAACGGGTCCTGCCCGCGGGTGATCGGCGCTGATCTGTGCCGATGTGCATCGGTCCCGGCGCGTCGTCGGTCTGCCGGTCGCCCGTCCCGTCAGGATGGCCGTGTCGGGTGACGGTCGAGTCGGGAGGTGACGGGCGTGGGCGGGCAGAAGCTCTCCATGACGATGACCGTCATCACTGCCGAACCGCGCTCCCGCCGGCGCCGCGCCCGGCGACCGGGCGAGGAGTGCGCCGCACCGCGGCACGAGGCCGGAGCGCCGCCACGGTCGAGGTCGGCCCGCCCGCGGGGCAGCCGGGTCAGGGTGCCCCGCGCGGCCGCGCACGCCGTCCGGCCGCGGGTGCGGACCACCGTGCTCGCCGTGGGGCTGGCGGCGAGTGGCGTCGTCCTGTTCGGCGGGACGGCGCTTGCGTTCGTCCCGGGCTGACCGGCCACCGCCGGCCGCGGTCGTGCGCATCGCGGTCGTACGTATCACGCGTGCCTCCACGGACCTCGTTGTGACGCCGCACTGATCCACTCGCGCGACTCTCTCGCCGGGTGGCGCCCACGACCGGGCGTGCGGACCCGCCAGGCCAGGAGGGGTACGTGGATATTCCCGTCGTCGCAGCGGTCGGTCACGGGCCGACGGAGCTGAGCGCCTTCGACGCGGCGCTCGTGAGCGCCGGCATCGCCGACCGCAACCTCATCTACCTCAGCTCGGTGCTGCCACCGGGGGCGCGGCCGCGGCTCGTGCCGCGGGTCCGGGACACCCCGGGCGGCTGGGGCGACCGGCTCTACTGCGTCATGGCGCAGGCGCGCACGAGCACGCCGGGCGACGAGGTGTGGGCCGGGATCGGCTGGGTACAGGACCGCACCGGCCGCGGCCTGCTCGTCGAGCACGAGGCGCACGGGGAGACCGCGCTGCGCGAGACGGTCGCGGCGAGCCTCGACGCCTTGCGGGCCAACCGCGGCGGCATCGCGCTGCCGTCGTCCGGGCTGCAGGTCGCGGGGGCGCGCTGCGACGGGACACCGGTGTGCGCGCTCGTCGTCGCCGTCTTCGAGTCCGTCGCGTGGCGGTCCACCCGGCCGGTCGCCGAGCGGTGGCCGGTCGCCGAGCCGGTGCCGGCGCCGTGACGCCGTCCGTGGCGCTCGACGTCTTCGCGGTCGCCGGCCTGCTCGGCGGGCTGCTCGCCGTCGTCGACCCGGTGCCGTACGTGCGCGACATCATGCGCGGCACGACCCGGCCGCACCGCGGCACGTGGCTCATCTGGAGCGTGCTCGGCTGCACGGCGCTCGCCTCGCAGGTCGCGTCGGGCGGCGGGTGGAGCCTCGTCGTCCTCACCGTGCAGGCGGCGAGCACGACGCTCGTGCTGCTGCTGTCGCTGCGCCGCGGGGTCGGCGGCGTGAGCCCGGGGGAGTGGGCGCTGCTCGTGCTCGCCGGAGCAGGCATCGTGGGCTGGGCCGTCTCGGCGCAGCCGCTCGTCGCCACCGCGTGCGTGCTCGTCGCGGACGCCATCGGCGTGCTGCTCATGCTGCCGAAGACCTGGCGCGACCCGTCGTCCGAGACGGCGAGCACGTTCGCGCTCGCCGCCGGCTCCGGGGTGCTCGGCACCGTCGCGGTCGGGCAGGTCGCGGTCGACCTGCTCCTCTATCCGGCCTACTTCGCCGTGGTGAACGCCGTGACGACGGCCGTCATCCTCGGTCGCCGGCGGATGCTGGGCCTGGTCTCAGACGCCGAGGTCCTCCAGCGGCACGGCCCGGGCGTGCACGGCTGACCACACCGCGCGGTGCCGCTCCACGGGCGCCGTCCGGTCGTAGTAGCGCGAGGCGACGTACGACGCGTCGTACGCGACGGAGGGGTCCTCGGCGTCCGGGAAGTCCATGATCGTGAAGTCGCCGAGCAGGCCTGTGTGCGGGCCGTCGCGAAAACGGAGCACCCGGATCTCGGTGCTGTCCGAGCGGGCGACGTCCAGCAGATGCGCGCCCTGGTCCTTCATGAGCGAGTCGTCGCCGACGGTCAGCCGCAGCACCCCCTCGCCGAGCACGACGTGCAGGTCCACGGGCACCTCGCGCTCGGCGAGCGCGGTCTGCCGCAGCATCCGCAGCCGGACGGCGGTCTCGACCGCCGCGGCCGGCCGGTCCGGGGCGCTCGCGCGTTCCAGTGCCCGCGCGTAGTCCTCGGTCTGGAGCAGGTCGGGGACGACGAGCTGCTGGACGACGTAGACGGCGCTCGCGGCGTACTCGAGGTCGACGAGCGTCTGGAGCGTCTTGTCGGCGGCGCCGCCGCGTTCCGGCCACCACCCGTCGTGGGTGGTGGCGCTCGCGAGCTCGCGCAGTGCCGTGGTGACCTCGGGTGCCGCGCCGTAGAGCGCGCAGAGCTCGTACACGTCCCCGGGCCGGACGGCGGCGCGCCCGTACTCGATCGTCTCGAGCTTGCCGTGCGACATGATCCGCGTCGTCACGACGTCCTGCCGGGTCTTCCCGCAGGCCTCGCGCAGCGCCCGGAGCCGGCGGCCGAGCTGCCGCCGGACCATCGTCGAGCTGCCCGGCGCCGGAGGGCCCGCAGTCTGGCTCACGGCGCCCCGCCCCTGCCGTTCCCAACTACTGGGACTCGCCCGGTGCGCACCGTCGTGACGATGATGGGGCAGGCGGATGCGCTCGGGGGAGCCACCGCCCTATGCAGGGGGGACTCCATGCGCAGCACGCCTTTCGACGGCCCAGGACCCGGTCGGCGCGGCGACCTCCGGGCGGTGCAGGAGGCCCGCACCCGGGTGTTCGACGCCGCCTGCGCGGTCATGGTCGTGCACCGGCTCGACCCGGCGCTCGGCTGCTGCGGCGCGTGCGGGGCGTCGAGCCCGTGCCCGGCGTCGAGCGAGGCGGCAAGGGTGCTTGTGGACGGCGGGGCGTGGAACGCCATGCCGTTCCTGCCGGCGTTCGGCCCCGCCCCCGTCGCGCCCGCGCAGCCACGGGGGCTGCGCCGGGTGCTGCGGGGGATGCGGCGGCGATCGCCGGGCGCGTGACCGCCGGCTGCCGAACGACCGTCAGCTGTCGTGGACCGGCAGCACCGGGGCGCCGACGTACCGGCCCGCGGTCGGCAGGTCCGCGCCGAGCAGGCACGGCAGGTGGGTCAGCTGCTCCATGTCCGGCACGATGACCGCGGCGACGTCGCCGTTGCGGACCGCGCCCTTGAGGGCGTCGAGGCCGCGCTGCGACGTCGGGTCGATGTCGGTGAAGACGCCGGCGAGGTCGTAGCCCTCGCTCTCCGCGTAGGTCGCGATCTCGCGACGGGCGGTGGCGACGTCACGCTCGACGTCGGTGCGCTGGCTGGGAAGGTTGACGTAACCGAAGACCTGGCGGGTCGACACTGGAACAACACCTCGAGGTAGCGAACGTGACCGCCGGGAAACGCGGCCTCGACGAGGATGCCACGGTCTCTTCTTGATCGCCGTCACATGCGCGTAACACATCGACTATCCGACGTCGAGTGCTGCTGCCTCCGCACTGCGGGCGGCGATCTCGCGCCCGAGGTCGGTGACGACCCGGTCGAGCGGTGCGAGCAGGCTCGGCCGGCACGCCTCGAGCGTGGCCTGCGCGTGGACCAGCAGGTCGATGTGGTCGGCGTAGACCCGGGCCCGGTCCGGCAGGTCGTCGTCCACGTCGAGGTGGTCGGTGCGCGTGAGCAGCAGCACGAAGCTGCCGCCCGCGACGACGAAAAGGACCATGAGCACCCAGCCGAGCACCGCCGCGGCGCCGTCCGCGAGCACCGCGGCCGGCACGGCCGCGACCGCGGCCAGCCCGGCCACCCCGAGACGGACCCGTACGACCTGGGCCCTGCGGGCGTGGGCCGGGATCTCGTGCCGTGCCAGGGGAAGAGCCCGCTGGAACTCCTCCCGCCACTGCGCGAGCCAGGCGCGGACGGCGGCGATCGTCAGCTCCCGCTCGGCCTGCGCCGCGGCGTCCGCCGGCGGCATCCCGCAGCCGACGAGGTCACGCTGCAGCCCCTCCCGCGCGACGTCCCGGTCGGCGGGCGCGTCGGTCGACGCAGACATCTGTGGTTCCCCCATCGATCCCGGCAGGCTTCCCCCACGGACCCCTGCGCGCTCCGTCGACGGTAGGAAGGCCGACGCCCTGCGCGGGCGGACGTGGATCACGGTCACCCGGACGACGCAGCGCGGCGCGGGGGAGCGTCACGGGGTGACCCGATCGGGTCACGACAATGACCCGGTTTCACCAGGGCACCTGTGACGCGGGACACGTAGGTTCGCCGTCCAAGGGATCGGGCACGGCGGCGCGCGTTCGCGCGCATGACCCCGCCGCGCTCGGTCCCACCAGGCGCGCTGGTGGCCGACCCGGTCGCCTCGTCCCCGGCGGCGCTGACACCGGTCGTCTCACCCGTCCGGCCGCCGCCCCCGACGTGGTCTGTCGCGTGAGCGTGACCTGGCCCTCTTCTGCGTCATGTCGGAGCACGGGGGCGGCATGGTCTACTTCTGTCCGGCCGGGCGCTCGCGCGCGTCCGACGCGAACCGGGCAGTCCATCTGAACGCTCGCCGCACCACTCGACGAGGAGTGCCATGAAGATCACCCAGGAGTTCACCGTCGCCCGCCCCGTGGCCACGGTGTGGGACTTCTTCCAGAACGTGCCCGAGGTGGCCCAGTGCCTGCCCGGCGCCGAGCTGCTCTCGGACGACGGTGCGGGCAACTACACCGGCAAGGTCTCGGTGAAGCTCGGCCCGCTCAACGCGACGTTCGACGGCACCGCGAAGGTCACCCCCGACGCCGCAGCGAAGACCGGCCTCATCGACGGCAAGGGCTCCGACCGCCGCGGCGGCAGCCGTGGCTCGGTCAAGGTCGTCTACGCCCTGATCGAGGACGGCCCGTCGTCGACGAAGGTCAGCGTCGACGCGGACGTCGTCCTCTCCGGCTCCGCCGCCCAGTTCGGCCGCGGCGGTCTCATCACCGAGATGAGCAACCGGCTCATCGGCGAGTTCGTCGCCTGCTGCGAGGCCAAGCTCGCCGCGACGACCGTCGAGGAGCGCGCCGAGATCAAGGCCGCCGACGTCAAGCCGCTCGCGCTGTTCTTCCAGAGCCTCGTCGCGTGGATCAAGGGGCTGTTCGGCGGCAAGAAGACGCCGGCCGCCTGACGTCGCACAGCACCGACGCTGCACCCACGCTGCACGAACGCTGCACGAAGGGCGGCCTCCCAGGGGGAGGCCGCCCTTCGTTCTGTGCGTGAGCTGCTCGGAGCGATCGCGCTCGGGCCCCTCAGAGGTAGATCACCCTCGCTATGCACGGCGATCTACCTCTGAGGGGCCGAAGAGGGGGGGACGCCACCCACCCACGCGGAGCCGGTCAGATCAGCGAGAACAGCAACCGGTTCGGCGAGTTCGTCCCCGGGCTCGTGACGACGCCCGTCGTCGCCCCGTTGACGATCGCGTTGCGGACCGTCGCCGGGCTCGCCGACGGGTTGTTCGCCAGATAGAGCGCCGCGACACCGACGACGTGCGGGGTCGCCATGGACGTCCCGCTGATCGTGTTCGTCGCGGTGTTCGACGTGTTCCAGGCCGACGTGATGCTCGAGCCGGGGGCGAAGACGTCGAGGCACGAGCCGAAGTTCGAGAACGACGACCGGGCGTCGGTCGAGGTCGTCGAGCCGACGGTGATCGCCGTACCGACCCGGGCCGGACTCGTGTTGCAGGCGTTCTGGTTCTCGTTGCCCGCCGCGACGCCGTACGTGACGCCCGACGCGATCGAGTTCGCGACGGCCGTGTCGAGGGCCGAGCTCGCGCCGCCGCCGAGGCTCATGTTCGCGACCGACGGGGTCACGTGGTTGCGGGTCACCCAGTCGATGCCCGCGATGACGCCGGAGAGCGTGCCGCTGCCGGCGCAGTCGAGCACCCGCACGGCGACGAGCCGCACGCCCTTCGCGACCCCGTACGTACTGCCGCCGATCGTGCCCGCGACGTGCGTGCCGTGGCCGTTGCAGTCGTTCGTGCCGCGGCCGTCGTTGACCGCCGTGAAGCCGCCGGTCGCGCGGCCGCCGAACTGGTTGTGCGTCGTCCGGATGCCGGTGTCGATGACGTACGCCGTCACGTTGCTCGCGGTCGTGTTGTACGTGTAGGTGCCGTTGAGCGGGCGGGCCCGCTGGTCGATCCGGTCGAGGCCCCAGGTGGCGCCGGTCTGCGTGACGGACGCCGTGACGACCGCGTCCGGCGCGACGTACGCGACGTTCGCGTCGCCCCGCACCGCCTTGAGCTGGGCGGCGGTGAGCCGCGCCGCGAAGCCCTTGAGTGCCGTCCCGTAGGAGTGCACGACGCGACCGCCGTGGCTGCGGCCGGTGCCGCTCTTGAGGACGACGATGTACTGCCCGGGGACGGCGCGGCCGGCCGACTTCAGGAGCGGCGCGGGGGTCGGCGTCGTGGCGGCCGAGGCGGCCGGGGCGACAGTCAGCGTCGCGAGGGCGGTCGCGAGCAGGACGGCGCCGAGGCGCCGGGCCGGGCGGGCGGTGGTGCCGCTGAGGGCGGTGGAGAAGGGGCGGTGCGTGCGTCGGGGCGACGCTGCGGCCTCGTGAGTCGACATGGGTGCTGTTCCCTTCGAGCGGATCTGCGGAAAGGAGTGCCGCGGACGGGTCCGTCGCGACCGGTGCAGTCGATCAGCCGTGACGGGTGCAGAAAAAGATGTCGGGCGTCCCGTCCGTCCCGTCGGCTACGGTGCTCGTGTTGTCCGGCGGCCCCCGGACGGCGGGACAAGGCCGAGGCGCCCGGGACAGGCCGGGACAGGCCGTGGGACACGCGCTCGGGGGTCGACCGTGGGACCGCTTGACGACGAGAACATGCCGGTGGACGACGGGACGGCGCAGTCGCTTGACGCGACCGTCGCACCGCCGCCGGACCCGGCCCTGGCGGGGTCGGTCGGCGAGCTCACCGCCCTCGTGGTCGCCCAGGCCCGGACCCGGCGCCAGCAGCTGCGCTCGCTCGAGGCCGAGACCGGGATCTCCAAGACGACCTGGTCGGCCTGGGGCCGCGGGCAGCGGACGATCGCCCGCGACCGGCTCGCCGAGGTCGTCCAGCGCTACGACCCGGACCGGGCCGGCGAGTGGCTCGCGGCCTGGGACCGGCTCTCCGCAGCGGGCGACGGGGCGGGCGGGACGGCGTCCCTGCCGGACGCCGCAGCCCGGCCCGACGTCAGCCCTGTGGGAACCGGACCGGAGCGCCGGGCCGAGCCGGGGGAGACCACGGGGACCGCGCGCCGGCCTACGCACCGACGGGCCCGTCCGCTGGCGCTCGCGGCGACCGGGGCGCTCGTCGCGGCCGGCGCGGCCGCGCTGCTCCTGCCGGGGCAGGGCACCCGCGCACCGCTGGCGGCCGGCCGGGTGCAGGCGGCGTCGTCGCTCGCCGCCCCGGTCCGGGCGCCGGAGGAGGCCGCCGACCTGGCAGAGGCAGAGGCACCGGCGGCCGCCAAGGTCGCGATCGGCAGCGCCCCGGTTCGGCTGCTCTCACCGGTGACCGGAGCCCGCGTCCCGCCGTGCCTCGTCGTGTCCGGAGCGGGGCGTCCCGACGCGGGGCAGACCCTCGTCGTGTCGGTGCGGGACTGGGGCTCCCCGGCCTCGCTGTTCCGGCTCGAGCCGGTGCGCTTCGCCCCGGGCGACCCGAGCCGGCGCTGGACCGTGCAGCAGCCGCTGCCGCGGGGCAGCGGCGCCGGGTACGAGGTGCTCGTCGTCGCGCTCCCCGGCCAGGTGGCCGACCTCGAGCGCGGCCTCGGCGCCCGGACCGGGCAGGGCTGGGTCGCCCCGCAGCTGCCGATGTCGGCGCGGGTCGTGGCCGCCGTCCGGGTGCGCCCGCGGGTGGACCGGGCCGGCGCGGCGGACGGCGGCTGCCCGCCCTCCTGAGTCGGCCGGTGCGCGCCCGGGTGTCGGCGGCGCGTGGCAGGCTGTGCGGGTGGCAACCAGGGCGGGGACGACGAAGACGGCAGCGCCCAAGGGTGCGCCACGCGGTGGCGGCAAGACCCCGGCGAACATCGTCCCGATCGACGCGCTCGAACCGGCACCGGTCGTGCTCGTCGTCGGCGGCGAGGACGTGCTCGCCGAGCGCGCGGTGGCTGTCGTCATCGCCAAGGCCCGCGCGGCCGACCCGGAGGTCACCGTCGAGCGGATCGAGGCCGCCGGGTACGAGACCGGCCGGCTCGAGCTGCTCGCCAGCCCGTCGCTCTTCGGTGGTGGCTCGCTCGTCGTCGTCGAGAACGCCGAGGCGTCCAACGACGCGCTCGTCGCGGACCTCACCCGCTACCTGTCGGCCCCGCCGAGCGACGTCTGCCTCATCGTCCGGCACAGCGGCGGGGTGCGGGCCAAGGGGCTCGTCGAGGCCGCCCGCAAGGCCGGCGCCGCCGAGGCGTCCTGCCTGCCCATCACCAAGGACGAGGAGAAGGTCGACTTCGCGACCGCCGAGTTCCGCCGGCTGGGGCGCAAGGCGTCCCCGCAGGCGATCCGGGCGCTCGTCGACGCGGTCGGCAGCGACCTGCGCGAGCTCGCGGCCGCCTGCTCCCAGCTCGCGTCGGACGCCGTCCTCGAGGGCGACGGCCGGGTCGAGGCCGACACCGTCGAGCTGTGGTTCGGCGGCCGGGTCGAGGTCACCGGCTTCAAGGTCGCCGACGCCGCGGTCGCCGGCCGGGCCGACCAGGCGCTCTCCCTGCTGCGGCACGCCCTCGCGACGGGCGCCGACCCGGTGCCGCTCGTCGCGGCGATCGCGATGAAGGTGCGCGGGCTGGCCAAGGTGTCCGCCGCGCGGCGCGGGCCGGCCGCCCAGCTCGCCGGTGAGCTCGGGATGGCGCCCTGGCAGATCGACAGGGCGCGGCGCGAGCTCACGGGGTGGACCGACGACGGGCTCGGCGAGGCGGTGCTCGCGCTCGCGGCCGCCGACGAGGCCGTCAAGGGCGGCGGGCGCGACCCGGTCTACGCGGTTGAGCGGGCGATCCTCACGATCGCGGGCGCGCGCAGGCGCTGAGGTCCTTCACCCGCGAGCGGTCGGGCGACGTCAGCGCGGTGTGCCGAAGTCCTGCGTCCAGTAGACGCCGTACTGGCTGCCGGACTGCTTCCACATCCCGACGCCGAGCTCGGTGAGCTTGCAGTTGAGGATGTTCTCCCGGTGGCCCTTGGAGTTCATCCACGAGTCCATGACCGCGGCCGCGTCGCTCTGGCCGGCGGCGATGTTCTCCGCGGCCCAGCTGTACTTGTAGCCGGCGTCCGACATCCGCTCGAACGGGTCCTTGCCGCCGGGGGTGTCGTGCGAGAAGTAGCCCTTGACCGCCATGTCCTTGCTGTGGGCGCGGGCGACCGTCGTCAGCGTCGCGTCGGCCGTGACGGCCTTGCAGCCCACCTTGCCGCGCTCGACGTTGACCAGCCGCAGCACCTCGGCCTCGGCGGCGTTGTTCGTCGTCCCGCTGCCGGCCGCGGTCGTCGTCCTCGTCGTCGACGGGGCGGGCTTCCTCGTGGTCTTCGTCGTCGTGGAGGTCGACGGCTTCGCCGCGGCCTTCGACGTCGTGCTCTTCGTCGGGGCCGGGGTGCGGACCTGCTCGCGGGACGCGCCGTCGGTCGTCGTCCGGACGGTCTTCGGGGTGGCCGAGGAGACCTTCGGGCCGGGGACCTTCGACGTCGGGCTCGCCGCGGGGTCGGCGCCCTGCGCGTTCGCGTCGTCGTCGAGCGGGGCGCTGACGATCTGCGCGGCGTCGTCCGCGCCACCGCCGAGCACCGAGAAGCCGCCGTAGAACGCGCCCGCCAGGGCGACCGGGGCGACGAGCACGGTGAGGATGCGGTTGCGGCGACGCGCGGCCCGCCGGCGGATGTCACGGCGACTCATTGCTGTACGCGGCGTCTCCGGGGCGTCGAGGTCGGAGAAGAACGACGAATCCCGATCGGCTCTCACGGGGGAGGACACTACGGCGAGTTACCACGCTCGATCAAGCGAGGCGCGGACGTTTAAGGATCCTTAACGTTCCGTCATGATGATCCTCCGAACGGAGGATGCTCCGGATCCTCTGTATGCATGACGTCACGATGCGGCATCCGGGCTGGTGGGGCGCCCGGAGACGGCCGCAAAACGCCGTCGGCGCCGCCCGGGTGACCCGGACGGCGCCGACAAAGGCTGTGCTGCTGCGGTGACGTACGCCTCAGGAGGCGCTGACCGCCTTGGCCATGGCCGACTTGCGGTTCGCGGCCTGGTTCTTGTGGATGACGCCCTTGCTGACGGCCTTGTCGAGCTTCTTCGAGGCCAGGCGGAGGGCGTTCGCGGCCGTCTCGGCGTCGCCGCCGGCGGCTGCCTCGCGGAACGCGCGGACGACCGTCTTGAGCTCCGACTTCACTGCCTTGTTGCGCAGCCGGCGCTTCTCGTTGGTCGCGTTCCGCTTGATCTGGGACTTGATGTTCGCCACGCGTCGTCTCTTCCTGATGCTGGGACAGGTCGGTTCGAGGACGTCGGCCCGTCCGGGACTGTCGGCGGTGGGGACTCGCCGGACGGCGAAACGGGCCTGGCGCGCGCACGACCTGAGCGCGCACCGTCGTCCAGGGTATCAGCCGGTGACCGGTGGTCAGGCCCAGCCGTTGACCGCCCGGACCTGCTCGGCGACGGCGTCGAACGTGCCCTTCGGCATCGTCCCGCCCTCGCGTCGGACGGCGGCCGGGTCGAGCCGCACGACCCGGTCGAGCCGCACCTCGCTCGGGCGGCGCTTCGGGTCCCACGGGCCGGAGCCGACGTCCGTCCACTGCCGGCCGGCGCGGGCCTCCTGGGCGGCGTCCCGGTCGTGGTCCTTGCTCGTGAGCATGAGGCCGAGCAGCCAGTCGCCGTCCCGGCCGATGACGAGCACCGGCCGGTCCTTGCCCTGGGAGTGGTCCTCCTCGAAGGGGACCCAGCCCCAGACGACCTCGCCGGGGTCGGCCTGGCCGTCGGGGTCGGGCCGGTACTCGATGACGGCCCGGCCGGTGAAGTCGCCGGGATAGCCGTCGGAGGTCGGCGCCGCCTGCTGCTGCGGGCGCGGCCGCGGCCGGGGCTGCGGTTGCGCGTCGCGGCGCGCGGGCCGCGGGGAGGTCGGCGTCCGCTTGCTCGGTGACCGCAGAAGAGAACGGACCGCCGCCTCGGCGCCGGCGGCGAGCGCACGGCCGAGGGCCTTGCCGAACGAACCTGCGAGTCCCTGTGCCACCCGGCGATCGTACGGCCCGTGCGGCCGCCGGTCGGTGCCTTCGGCGGGCACGCTCCGGAGTCGTCCGGCGTGCTCGGAGCGCCCCGTGTGAAGGTCACCAACCCCTGTGTGACGCGCGCGACACGCACTGAGAGGTTCATTGCCGACAAGTAACTCGCGCGTGACATCGGAGGGCTACGGTTCCGAGCCATGGCGGAACTCTTCGACGGCTACCGGCTGGGGACCGCCTGGGACGAGATGCTCAGCGACGGCGACCAGCCCCGCCGGCCGTACCGGGCGGTGCACGGCACGCTGCGCCGGCTCACCGGCGACCAGCTGAGCGTCCGCGCCGACGCGCTCGCCCGCTCCTACCTCGACCAGGGCGTGACGTTCGACTTCGCGGGCGAGGAACGGCCGTTCCCGATCGACATCGTCCCCCGGGTCATCTCGGCCGAGGAGTGGAGCGAGGTCGAGGCCGGCGTCGGCCAGCGGGTGCGGGCGCTGGAGATGTTCCTCGCCGACATCTACGGCAAGCGCGAGTGCGTCCGCGCCGGGATCATCCCGTGGCGGGTCGTCGCGTCGGCGTCCGGCTTCCAGCGGGTCGCGTCCGGCATCGCGCCGGCCAACGGCGTGCGCTGCCACGTCTCGGGCATCGACCTCATCCGCGACGAGGAGGGCAACTTCCGCGTCCTCGAGGACAACGTCCGCGTGCCGTCCGGGGTCAGCTACGTCCTCGCGAACCGGCGCGCGATGCAGCAGGTCTTCCCGGAGTCGTTCGCGACCCACCGGATCCGCCCCGTGAGCGACTACCCGCGCCGGCTGCTCGCGGCGCTGCGGGCCGCGGCGCCGCGCGGGGTCGCGGACCCGACGGTCGTCGTCCTCACGCCGGGCATCTACAACAGCGCCTACTTCGAGCACACGCTGCTCGCCCGCACGATGGGCGTCGAGCTCGTCGAGGGCCGGGACCTCGTCTGCTCCGACGGCCGGGTGCGGATGCGGACGACGGACGGCGAGCGCCAGGTCGACGTCATCTACCGGCGGGTGGACGACGAGTTCCTCGACCCGGTGCAGTTCCGCGCCGACTCGCTCCTCGGCTGCCCGGGTCTCGTCAACGCGATGCGCGCGGGCAACGTGACGATCGCCAACGCGATCGGCAACGGCGTCGCCGACGACAAGCTCGTCTACAGCTACGTGCCGGACCTCATCCGGTTCTTCCTCGGCGAGGAGCCGATCCTGCGCAACGTCCGCACCTACCGGTGCAGCGAGCGCGACGACCTCGCCGAGGCGGTCGACAAGCTCGACCAGCTCGTGTTCAAGCCGGTCGACGGCGCGGGCGGCAAGGGTCTCGTCATCGGGTCGCGGGCGACGAAGGAGCAGCTCGCGACGCTGCGGACCCAGGTGCTCGCGGACCCGCGGAGCTGGATCGCGCAGCCCGTCGTCATGCTCTCGACCGTCCCGACGCTCATCGACGGGCAGCTCCGCCCGCGGCACGTCGACCTGCGCCCCTTCGCCGTCAACGACGGCCAGAACGTCTGGGTGCTGCCGGGCGGGCTGACCCGGGTCGCGCTCCCCGAGGGCCAGCTCGTCGTCAACTCGAGCATGGGCGGCGGCTCCAAGGACACCTGGGTGCTCTCCGGCCAGACGACGGCCATCACGCCGCGCCGGGCCGTCGCCGTCGGTGCCGCACGGCGGATCTCGCTGCCCGGGCCGGACCTGCCGCCCGACGAGAACGAGGTCGCGCACCAGCAGCAGCAACAGCAGCAGCAGCAACAGCAGAGCGGGAACGGGGTGGGGTCGTGCTGAGCCGCATCGCCGAGTCGCTGTTCTGGATCGGGCGCTACGTCGAGCGCGCCGACGACACCGCGCGCATCCTCGACGTCCACCTCCAGCTGCTGCTCGAGGACCCGTACCTCTCCGAGGCCGAGGCCTGTACGGCACTGCTCGCCGTCATGGGCGTCGAGATCGACACGATGGACGCCGGCAACGGCATCGACCCGCCGCCGCCGGACATCGACCGCAACCTCGTGCTCGAACGGCTCGCCTACGCGAGCGACCACCCCAGCTCGATCGTCGGCTCGCTGAGCGCAGCCCGGGAGAACGCCCGCCGCGCCCGGGAGACGGTCTCGTCGGAGCTGTGGGAGTGCCTCAACATGACGTGGATCGGGATCGACGCCGCGCGCGAGCGTGCGACGACGGCCCACCAGTTCTTCATGTGGGTGCGCGAGCGCAGCGCGCTCGTCGCGGGCATCGCCGACGCGTCGATGAGCCAGGACGACGCCTGGCGCTTCCTCACCCTCGGCCGCTCGCTGGAGCGCGCCGACATGACGGCGCGGCTCGTCGCGACGTCGACGATCTCGGGCGCCGTCCCGTCGTGGACGACCCTGCTGCGTTCGTGCGGCGCGTACGAGAGCTACGTCCGCACGTACCGCGGCGTCGCGTCCGACGAGCGGGCCGCGGAGTTCCTGCTGCTCGACCGGCTCTTCCCGCGGTCGGTGCTCTACGCGCTCAACCAGGCCGAGGACTGCCTTGCCGACCTCGCGCCCGCGACCGAACGGGTCGGGGTCTCCGACCAGGCCCGCCGGCTGCTCGGCCGGGCCCGCACGTCCCTGGAGTACCGCTCGCTCGGCGAGGTCCTCGCGGACCTGCCGGCCGAGATGGAGAAGGTGCAGCGAGCCTGCTCGGCCTCGAGCGAAGAGGTGGCCAAGCGCTACTTCCCGCGCGCGGTGACGACGGCCTGGATCGGGGAGGTCTCGTGACCGTCGCACCGAACGGCCTCGGCGGGTACGGCGGTCAGCCGCGCCGCATCGTCATCGAGCACCGCACCGGCTACCGCTACGAGAAGCCCGTGCTCGCGTCGTACAACGAGGCCCGGCTCACGCCGATCACGACGATCGGCCAGACCGCGCTCGACGCCCGCGTAGAGGTCAGCCGGATGACCTGGACGCACACCTACTGGGACTACTGGGGCACCCAGGTCACAGCGTTCGACGTGCTCACCCCGCACGACGCGTTGGAGGTCACCGCCTCGAGCACCGTCGAGGTGTGGCCGTCGCGCGAGGTCCACGCGACGGCGACGTGGGACGACGTCCGCAGCGACGCCGTCACCGACGAGTGGGTCGAGTTCCTCGGGCAGAGCCGCAGCACGACCCCGGACGACGAGCTCGTCGACCTCGCCCACGAGGTCTCGTCAGGGCTGTCGCCGGACGCCGCCGCCCGCGCGATCTGCGAGCGGATCAACAGCCTCGTCGAGTACGTGCCCGGTGTGACGAACGTGAGCACCGACGCCGTCGAGGTCTGGCGCACCAAGCAGGGCGTCTGCCAGGACTACACGCACCTCACCCTCGGCGCCCTGCGCGCGGTGGGCATCCCGGCCCGCTACGTCTCGGGCTACCTGCACCCGCAGCCGGACGCCGCGCTCGGCGAGACCGTCGAGGGCCAGAGCCACGCGTGGGTCGAGTGGTGGGCGGGGGAGTGGGTCGCCTTCGACCCGACGCACGCCGCGCCGGCGGGGTCGGACCATGTCGTCGTGGCGCGTGGTCGGAACTACGGCGACGTACCGCCGCTCAAGGGTGTGTACGCCGGCACCGCGGGGTCGGAGCTGTTCGTGTCGGTGAAGCTGACGCGTCTGAGCTGAGGCACACCGGCGACGGAGCTACCGGGGTGACCCCAGCGGCAAGCTGCCGTTCTCGTTTCCCCGCAAGGGGTTCAGCCCGGTGGGCGGCCGCGGCGCGGGGGCGGGGCCGCGTGCCGCGGCAGCCGCCCCGCGTCGTCCAGGGCCTTGCGCAGCAACCACTCCACGTGCGCGTTGACGCTGCGCAGGTCCTGCGCGGCCCACGCCGCGACGGCGTCGTGCACGGCCGGGTCGAGCCGCAGCAGCATGCTCTTGCGCTCGCGGCGGGCCGCGCGTGACGCGGCCCCGGGCGGCGGGGGAGTCCCGCCGTCCGGGGGCGTCGCGTCGTCCGTCACGAGCCTGTCTCCGCGACCGGCTCAGGTGTAGAGCGTGCCGGTGTTGACGACCGGGGTGGCCCTGGAGTCGCCGCAGAGCACGACGAGCAGGTTGCTCACCATGGCGGCCTTGCGCTCCTCGTCGAGCTCGACGACGTCGTTCTCGCGCAGCCGGGCCAGGGCCAGCTCGACCATGCCGACGGCGCCGTCGACGATGCGGGTGCGGGCGGCGACGATGGCGCCGGCCTGCTGGCGCTGGAGCATCGCCTGGGCGATCTCGGGGGCGTAGGCGAGGTGGCTGATCCGCACCTCGAGGATCGCGACGCCGGCGACGGCGACCCGGGCGTTGACCTCGGTGGCGAGCTCGGCGGCGACGAGGTCGGTCGAGCCGCGCAGGCTCGTGCGGTCGATGCCGCCGTCGTCGTACGGGTGCGACGTCGCGACGTGGCGGATCGCGGCCTCGGCCTGGACGGTGACGAAGTCGAGGTAGTTCTGGACGGCGAACGTCGAGCGGGCGGTGTCGGAGACCTGCCACACGACGATCGCGGCGAGCTCGACCGGGTTGCCGTCCGCGTCGTTGACCTTGAGGGTGCGGGTCTCGAAGTTCTGCACCCGCACCGACACCCGGCGCCGGGTCGTCAGCGGGGTCACGAGCACGAACCCGGTACGGCGCACCGTGCCGACGTAGCGGCCGAGGAACTGCACGACCCGGGTCTCGACCGGCTGGATGATGACGAGCGCGGCCGCCGTGACGAGCGCGACGAGGCCGAGGAGCACCATCGTCGCGAGGACGACGCCGGCCTTGCCGACGGCGACGTCGCTGCCCGTCGCGAGGTCGGCCAGCCGGCGGACGAGGAACAGCTCGCCGATGCCGCACGCGAGGACGACGGCCACCCCCAGCCAGCCGCTCGCCGAGAACGCGCGGCGCTCGCTGAGGTCCACCGCCCGGGCCGTGGCGACGGGGGGCGCGAGCTGCTCGCCGGGGGAACCTGGGGTGAGGGTGGGGCTGGACATGGCGACCTCCCGAGTCGGCCCGGCCGGTCCGTGCCGGCCGATGTCAAAGTGATATCACTTTTCTGATGCCGATCAAGGGCCTTCGGTTCCGTCGTGTGCAGGTGGGCGCGGCGCTCATGGGACGATGGACGCTGCGCCGTTCCACGGGCGCACCACCCGTCCCCGACGACGTCCAGAGGTAGCCCCGCCGTGTCCCCGATGGCCCGAACGGCGCTCACGCCGTCCGCCACGCCCCCGGAGGCGATCCGGAACTTCTGCATCATCGCCCACATCGACCACGGCAAGTCGACGCTGGCCGACCGGATGCTGCAGCTCACCGGCGTCGTCGACGGCCGGGCGATGCGCGCGCAGTACCTCGACCGGATGGACATCGAGCGCGAGCGCGGCATCACGATCAAGTCGCAGGCCGTGCGGATGCCGTGGGACGAGGACGGCACGACGTACGCCCTCAACATGATCGACACCCCGGGGCACGTCGACTTCACGTACGAGGTGTCCCGCTCGCTCGCCGCCTGCGAGGGCGCCGTCCTGCTCGTGGACGCCGCGCAGGGCATCGAGGCGCAGACCCTGGCGAACCTCTACCTCGCCATGGAGAACGACCTCACGATCATCCCGGTGCTCAACAAGATCGACCTGCCGGCCGCGCAGCCGGAGAAGTACGCCGCCGAGCTCGCCGGGCTCATCGGCTGCGACCCCGACGACTGCCTCAAGGTCTCCGGCAAGACGGGGGAGGGCGTCGAGGCGCTCCTCGCCGAGATCGTCAGGCAGATCCCGCCGCCCGTCGGCGACCCCGACGCGGCCGCCCGCGCGATGATCTTCGACTCGGTCTACGACACCTACCGCGGCGTCATCACGTACGTCCGGGTCATCGACGGCCACCTGTCCCCGCGCGAGCGCATCGTCATGATGTCGACCCGGGCGACCCACGAGCTGCTCGAGATCGGCGTCATCTCGCCCGAGCCGGTGCCCTCGAAGGGGCTCGGGGTCGGCGAGGTCGGCTACCTCATCACCGGCGTGAAGGACGTCCGCCAGAGCAAGGTCGGCGACACCATCACGAACTCCTCGAAGCCGGCCACGACCGCGCTCGGCGGCTACCGCGACCCCAAGCCGATGGTCTTCTCCGGGCTCTACCCGCTCGACGGCTCCGACTACCCCGCCCTGCGCGAGGCGCTCGACAAGCTCAAGCTCAACGACGCCGCGCTCGTCTACGAGCCGGAGACGTCGGCCGCGCTCGGCTTCGGGTTCCGCTGCGGGTTCCTCGGGCTGCTCCACCTCGAGATCGTCCGCGAGCGGCTCGAGCGCGAGTTCGGGCTCGACCTCATCTCGACGGCGCCGAACGTCGTCTACGAGGTCCACATGGACGACGGCAAGGTCTTCACCGTGACGAACCCGTCCGAGTACCCCGGCGGCAAGGTCGACGAGGTGCTCGAGCCGATCGTCAAGGCGACGATCCTCGCGCCGTCCGAGTTCATCGGCGCGATCATGGAGCTGTGCCAGGAGCGCCGCGGCACCCTCGGCAGCATGGACTACCTCTCCGAGGACCGCGTCGAGATGCGCTACACGCTGCCGCTCGCGGAGATCGTCTTCGACTTCTTCGACCAGCTGAAGTCGCGCACCCGCGGCTACGCGTCGCTCGACTACGAGGCGGACGGCGACCAGGCCGCCGACCTCGTCAAGGTCGACATCCTGCTCCAGGGCGAGGCGGTCGACGCGTTCAGCGCGATCGTCCACAAGGACAAGGCCTACGCGTACGGCGTCTCGATGGCCGGCAAGCTCAAGGACCTCATCCCGCGCCAGCAGTTCGAGGTGCCGATCCAGGCCGCCATCGGCGCCCGGATCATCGCCCGCGAGAACGTGCGCGCGATCCGCAAGGACGTCCTCGCGAAGTGCTACGGCGGCGACATCACCCGTAAGCGCAAGCTGCTCGAGAAGCAGAAGGAGGGCAAGAAGCGGATGAAGATGGTCGGGCGGGTCGAGGTCCCGCAGGAGGCCTTCATCGCCGCGCTCTCCAGCGAGGCCGCAGCGGGTGAGAAGAAGAAGTAGTCGTCACATGCCGTAATCTCCCGGTTTCGTTCAGACGTCGTCACGCGGTGTGCAAGGCTGCTCACCGATCTGTTGGACGACGTCACCCGGGAGACCACTGCACATGGCGCGGGTCCGTGCGCTGGACGGCCTCCGGGCCGTCGCCGTGATGCTCGTGTTCCTCAAGCACCTCCAGCTCCCCGCGTTCCGCGGCGGCTGGGTCGGCGTCGACATCTTCTTCGTGCTCTCGGGCTTCCTCATCACGAGCATGCTGCTCGGCGAGCACGAGCGCACCGGTCGGATCGACCTCAGGAGCTTCTGGGTGCGCCGGCTCGCCCGGCTCTACCCGGCGCTCATCGCCATGGTCGTGCTCGGCCTCGCGATCGCCCCCGAGCGGTTCGCCGGGCACCCGGGTGTCACCTGGTCCGCGGTCATCGCCCTGACGTACACCCAGGACCTCACCCGGTTCTGGACGCCGTACGCCGGCGGCTTCGACCACACCTGGTCGCTCGCCGTCGAGGAGCAGTTCTACCTGCTGTGGCCGCTCGCCGTGCTCCTCTGCCGAGGCCGCCGGGCCGCGATCGGGGTGCTCGCCGCCGGGATCGCCGTGGCCGGCGCCGGCTCGCTCTACCTCTACGGCGGGCTCGTCCCGCCGGCCCGCAACGTCGCCTACTTCTTCCTCCACACCCGCGGCTGGGAGATCGTCGTCGGCTGCCTGCTCGCCGTCGTGCTGACCAGGGTGCGGGTGCCGGCGCTGCTCGGCTCGGCGCTGCTCTGGCTCGCGCTGCCGGCGACCGCAGCCGTCGTCCTGCTGTGCGGCCGGCCGACGACCCCGCTGTGGGTGGCGGTCGGCGCCGCCGTCGTGCTCTCGGTCGTCGTCGTCGCGGCCCTGGTGTCGGCGCCGCGGGCGACGGTCGGCCGGGTGCTCTCGCTCGCGCCGCTCGTCTGGCTCGGGCGGGTCTCGTACGGCGTGTACCTCTACCACTGGGTCGTCATCCGGCTCGTCTACCGGCACCTCACGCCGTACGACGGGCTGCCGTACGCGACGGCGCTCAAGCAGGCGACCGTCGTGGCGGTCACCCTCGCCGTCGCCGGGCTGTCGTACCACCTGCTCGAGCGGCCGATCCAGGTCGGCGTCCGGCGTCACCTCGAGCGCACGGCCGCCGGCCTGCCGCGCGGACGGCGGATGCGGCACGCCGCGGGCGCCGGTGCCGCGCCGGACCTGACGATCGACCTCAGGGAGCCGTCGCTGCTCGTGCCGGCCGGGGGGCCGGACGTCTGGGACTGGCCGGCGGTCGCGGCGCCCTCTGCTGCCGGACCCTTTGCTGCTGACCCGTTCGCTGCTGACCCGTTCGCTGCTGAAGCCTTCGGTGCTGACCCCTCTGGCGCGGAACCGGTTGTCGTGCAACGGGTCTCCATCGACGCGCTCTTCGGCGGGCCGGTCGAGCCCGCGCCCGCAGAGCGGCACGCGGGGGAGCGGCCGTCCGGCGCGCACGTCCGCTCCGGGCCGGCGCCCGACGGGCCGGTGTCGGCCGAGCCGGTGTCGCAGCACGCGTGGATGGGGCCCGACGGGCTCGTCATCCCGATGCCGGGGCGCGACGCGCTGCACCCGTCCGGCTCGCTCTGACCTCACCGCGACTGTCGTCGCCCCTTCGTTCCTGCATCTTCTTGACCGGTACAGACGATCGCGATACTGTACCGGTACAGAACATCACGAGACCTGAGGAGGTCCCCGACATGGAGCTTCTCCCGCTGGCTGCCTACCTGTCCCGCGAGGGGCAGCGGGCCACCGCGCTGAGCGCCCTCCCGAACGCCCCCGTCGTCCCCGACCGGGCCGCCCGCACCTCGCGGGCCCCGCGGGCCCGGGCCGCGCTGGCGACCGGGCTGCACCGCCTCGCGGACGGCGTGGCGCCGCGCCGCGTCGCCGGCTGCGCACCCGTGTGCTGACCGACGTACGCTCGGCCCTGGACCCCGGCCGGCCCCCGGCCGGGGCCGGGTCGGGAGGGCCGGGAGGTTCGGTGGCACGGGTCACCCTGCAGACGATCGCCGACCGCGTCGGCGTGAGCCGGATGACCGTGTCCAACGCGTTCTCCCGCCCCGACCAGCTCTCCGCCGACCTGCGGACCCGGATCCTCACCGCCGCGCAGGATCTCGGGTACGTCGGCCCCGACCCCGCGGCCCGCGCGCTCGCCCGGGGGACCACCGGCGCCCTCGGCGTCCTGCTCAGCGACTCGGTGCCCTACGCGTTCACCGACGAGGTCGCGATCGGCTTCCTCGGCGCGGTCGCCGAGGAGCTCGCCCCGACCGGGCTCGCCCTCACCCTGCTCACCGCCGCGGCGGACGGCGACATCGTCCCTGCCCGGGACGTCGCGATGGACGGCGCGCTCGTCTACTCGTGCGACACGGCGTCCCCGGCGGTCGAACTGCTCTCCCGGCGCGGCCTGCCGCTCGTCTTCGTCGACCAGGAGCCGGTCCCCGGCATCCCGAGCGTCAACGTCGACGACCGCGGCGGGGCCCGCGCCGCCGCGCAGCACGTCGTCGACCTCGGCCACCGCCGGGTCGCGCTCCTCACGACCGGCCTGCGCGGCCGGCACGGGCTCGTCGACGCCCCCTTCGTCGACGGGCAGCACCACACCGAGCGGCAGCGGCTCCTCGGCTGGACCGAGGTGCTCGACGCCGCCGGCGTCGACGTCCGCGTCGTCCGGACGCCGCACTGCCGCCCCGAGGACGGCGCGGACGCCGCCGACCTCGTCCTCGACCCGGCCGGCGGTCCGCGCCCCACCGCCGTCCTCTGCTACTCCGACGCGATGGCCGTCGGCCTCGTCCGGGCCCTCGCCGAGCGCGGGCTCCGGGTGCCGGACGACGTCTCCGTCGTCGGCTTCGACGACAACCCGGTCGCCGCCCGGATGAGCCCCGCGCTCACGACGGTCCGGCAGGACCACCGCGCCAAGGGCCGGGCCGCCGCTGCGGCGCTCACCGGTGCCCTCGACCGGGCCCGCCGCGGCGAGCCCGTCGCGCAGGCCGAAGCGGTGCTCCTCCCGACCGAGCTCGTGGTCCGCGAGAGCACCGCCCCGCCCTCCACCTGACCGGGCCGGTCCGTGAGCGTCTGCGGGGATCCGACAGCGGCAGAACGCCGTTGTCGTTACCCCGCAGTCAGGTGAGCGGGGTGCTGTCGGGGATCAGTGGGCTGACCGCGCAGGTGGCGCTGCACGCGACCGGGGTGCCTCGCCAGCCGGCCCGACGCAGGACGACGACCACGTCGGCCGCGACCTGGCACGGAGTCTCGACCACCTCGAACCACCCGTACTGCAGGGACCGGTCACCGACGAGGGTCACGCTGTTGTCGCGACGGCGGTCAAGCCGGCGCAGCCACTCCGGATGTGCCTCGAGGCCGTCCAGCTCCACGACCGTCTCCCACCGCCGGTAGCGGACGTCGCGGTAGCGCCGGCGCACCTGACGACCCGACCCGTCGAGGACCGCTTCGGGGCGGTTCCGCTCGGCACGCGGCAGCTCGTGAGCGCGCTCGACGGCCCGTCGGTAGCGACTCTCCAGAGCCGACTGGACCCCTTCCGTCACCTCCCCGAGCATCTCCGCCAGCAGCGCCCGGTGCCGGATGCGCGGCCGTTGCACGAGCGCCGCGCGGATCCGCCCAGGGGTGGTCCGTCGCGTCGCGGTGGCCCGGATGACCAGGTCCACCACCTGACCGGGAGGGGCGTTGCGCACGACGTCGAGCAGCGCCTCCTCGAGACGGACCCGCGGTGGGCTGCCGACCGGGTGCACCACCTCGTCCAGCCGGCGTCGCCGCACGACCACGACGCCGGTAGGTGCCCGCACGCGACGCTCCCACGGGATGCACACCGTCAGTCGCTTCGGCGGGCTGTCGAGGACACCCCACAGCCACAGCGCGGCCGTTCCGCCCAGTGCTGCACCGCGGCCCGCGTGGAGAACCGCGGCCCAGGCTTGCGTCATGGCCGGGACCGGCCCCGTGAAGACGGCGTAGACGCCGAGGTGCAGCCCGGTCCAGCGTCGGGCGTCGAGCAGGGCACCGACCTGCCCGACCGTGCAGCCTGTCGCGAGCAGCTGCTCGCGGCTCACGACACCTGCCTGCTCCGCCGCCAGCTGCTGCCAGGCCGGCACGGCACGGCCCCGCTGGTGCTTCCTCCGATCCCTCCCGACCACCCCCGAGATCCTGCCGACAACCACGGAAACCCGTGATCCGTTGTCCACAGGCGGCGTTCTCACGCCTCTGCGGGGATACCCCGACGGCGTTCTGCCGCAGGCGTTTCCCCACAACCGGGGGCAGGGTCAGCTCTTCGTGCGGTACGTCGGGGGGCGGCGGTGGTGGGTCGCCTGCTCGAACGCGTACGCGAGCGACAGGAGCCGCGGGTCGCTCCAGCGCGCCCCGACGAACGACACCCCGACGGGCAGCCGCTCGACGAACCCCGCCGGCACGGTGACGCTCGGGTAGCCGGACACCGCCGCGGCCGTCGACGAGAACGGCAGCGCGAACCGGTCGCCGGCGCCGAGCGTCGTCCGCCAGGCCGGGCCGTTCGTCGGGGCGAGGACGGCGTCCAGGTCGTGGGCGGTGAGCGCGCCGTCGATCGCCGCGCGGGCCGCCGCGGTCGCCCGGCGCCGGGCCGCGACGACCGACCGGTGCGTCGCCGACTTCGCCGTCGCGGCGGCCTCGAACGTCTCCTGGCCGAAGTAGCGCAGCTCGACGCTGTCGGCCCGGTGCGCGGCGACGAGCGCCGCGATGGTGCGCGGGTGGTCGCCCGGGGTCGCCTGCAGGTAGGCCTCGAGGTCGCGCCGGAACTCGCTGTCCAGCGCGGTCGACTCGTCCTCGAAGACCGGCTCCATGTCGAGGTCGACGTCGACGACGGCCGCCCCGGCGCGTCGCAGCGCGGCGACGGCGCGCTCCACGACCCGGTCCACCCGGACGTCCTGCCCGGCGAGCCGCCAGACGCCGATCCGTGCGCCGGCCAGGGCGTCGGCGTCGAGCGCGGCCGGCGCGGGCAGCCGGCGCGGGATCTCCTGCGTCGCGACGTCCTCGGGGTCGCGGCCCTGCAGGACGGCGAGGAGCAGCGCGGCATCGACGACGTGCCGGGCCATCGGGCCCGCGGTGTCCTGCGCCGCGGAGATCGGGACGATCCCCGAGCGGCTCACCAGGCCGAGCGTCGGCTTGAGCCCGACGACGCCTGACAGGCTCGCGGGGGAGACGATCGAGCCGTCGGTCTCGGTGCCGACGGCGACCTGCGCGAGGCTCGCCGCGACGGCGACCGCGGACCCCGTCGAGGAGCCGGACCCGTTGCGGTCCAACGCGTACGGGTTGCGGGTCAGGCCGCCGACACCGCTCCACCCGCTCGTGCTCCGCGGGGAGCGGAAGTTCGCCCACTCCGACAGGTTCGTCTTGCCGAGGAGCACCGCCCCCGCCCGTCGCAGCCGCTTGACGACGGTCGCGTCGTCCGCCGGGCGCAGCCCGAGCAGCGCCCGCGAGCCCGCCGTCGTCGGCAGGTCACGGGTGTCGATGTTGTCCTTGACCATCACCGGGATGCCGTCGAGCGCACCGCGGGTCGCACCCGCGGCCCGGCGGGCGTCGGACGCCACCGCCTCGGCGAGCGCCCGCGGGTTGAGCCACAGGACGGCGTTCGTCAGCGGGTCGACCGCCTTGACCCGTCGCAGGTACGCCGCGGTGAGGTCGACGGCGGTGAGGGTGCCGGCGGCCATCCGGTCCTGGAGGTCCGGGATCGTCGCGGCGTCGAGGTCGAACCCGAGCAGGTCGTCGAACGCCCCGGCCGGCCGCCGTGCCGTCGAGGGCAGCGGGGGCGAGGTCGGGTCGTCGGCGGCGGCCACGCCGGGGTCGGCGGGACCCGTCGCGGGGGTCCTCACGGCCGCGAGCACGTTCGTCGGCTCGCCACTCATCGTGCCCACCTCGGTCGTCGGCCGTGCCCCTGGCCCGCGGCGATCGCCTGCGGGGCCCGGGTGAGAGTATGCGACGCATGGACACCGCGCCTGCCCCGGGACGGCTCACCGCCGTCTGTGTCGTCCACGAGATCGTTCACGTGGTCGGCGGCGAGCCCGGCGAGGTGACCGCGATCGACAAGCGGCAGGTCACCGGCGCGGTCGAGGTCGGCGTCCTCGGGCTCGCCGGGGACACCCAGTGCGACACCGCCCACCACGGCGGGCCGCCGAAGGCGCTGTACGCCTACGCCGACGAGGACGCCGCCTGGTGGGCCGCCGAGCTGGGCCGGGAGATCACGCCCGGCCTGTTCGGCGAGAACCTGCGCACGAGCGGCATCGACGTCGGCGGCGCCGAGATCGGCGAGCGCTGGCAGGTCGGCGAGCCGGGCACCGGGGTCGTGGTCGAGGTCACCTACCCGCGGATCCCGTGCATGACCTTCCAGGGCCGGATGGGGGAGGACCGCTGGGTCAAGCGGTTCACCGACCACGGCGCGATGGGCACGTACCTGCGGGTCGTCGTCCCGGGCCGGGTGGCCGCGGGCGACCTGGTCAGCGTCGTGACCCGGCCGGGGCACGGCGTCCGGGTCGCCGACGTCTACCCGACGATGAGCGCGGCGGCCGGCCGGGCGCTGCTCGACGCCGCGGGCGTCGGCGTCGTCGCCCTGGAGCCCGAGCTGCGCGAGGCGGCCGACCGGGCCACGGCCCGCCGCTGATGCCCTCCGCCCTGCCCGACGGCGAGCCCGCCCCCGCGGACGGCGCGCTGCCGGCGTCCGTCGCGGACGGTGCGGCGGGCCGCGGGTTCGGGGTCTACGTGCACGTGCCGTTCTGCGCCGTGCGCTGCGGCTACTGCGACTTCAACACGTACACCGCGCTCGAGCTCGGCGGCGGTGCCGACCAGAGCGCCTACGCCGCAACGGCATCCGGCGAGGTGACGCTCGCCGCCCGGGTGCTCGCGACGGCGGGCGCGGCGGCCCGGCCGGCCGCGACGGTGTTCTTCGGCGGCGGCACGCCCACCCTGCTGCCGCACGCCGACCTCGGCCGGCTGCTGGGCGCCGTCCGCGACGCGTTCGGGCTCGCGGCGGGCGCCGAGGTGACGACGGAGGCCAACCCGGACTCGGTGTCCCCGCAGTCCCTGGCGGCGCTCGCGGCCGCCGGGTTCACCCGGGTCTCGTTCGGGATGCAGTCGGCGGTGCCGCACGTGCTCGCGACCCTCGACCGCACCCACGACCCGGCACGGGTGCCGCAGGCCGTGGCCTGGGCCCGGGAGGCCGGGCTCGGTGTCTCGCTCGACCTCATCTACGGCACGCCGGGGGAGAGCCTCGCCGACTGGACGACGAGCGTCGACGCCGCGCTGGAGTGCGAGCCGGACCACGTCTCGGCGTACGCGCTCGTCGTCGAGGAGGGCACGAAGCTCGCGGTGCGGGTGCGCCGCGGCGAGGTGCCCGTGCCGGACGACGACGACCTCGCCGACAAGTACGAGGCGGCCGACGAGCGGTTCGCCGCGGCCGGGCTGGGCTGGTACGAGGTGAGCAACTGGGCGCGCACGCCCGCCGACCGGTGCCGCCACAACATCGGCTACTGGCGCGGGGACGACTGGTGGGGCGTCGGCCCCGGGGCGCACTCGCACGTGGGCGGCGTCCGCTGGTGGAACGTCCGGCACCCGCGGGCCTACGCCGACCGGCTCGCCGCCGGGCTCAGCCCCGCCGCGGGTCGCGAGACGCTCGACGCCGGGCAGCGGGACGCCGAGGTGGTGCTCCTCGGCGTCCGGCTCGCGGACGGTCTCCCGCTCGAGCGGCTGCCCGCCCACGGCCGGCAGGCGGTCGCCGGGCTCGTCGCCGACGGGCTCGTCGCCGGGCCCGCGGCGCTCGGCGCGGACGGGCAGGGCCGGCGCGTCGTCCTCACCCGCAGCGGGCGGCTGCTCGCCGACGCGGTGGTGCGGGCGCTCGTCGACTGACGCGGGACGCCGTCCGGAGACAGGCGTGCGGCCCGCCTCCTGCACGGGGAACAGGATGCGGGCCGCACGGTCCGGTGCGCCTCGGGACGAGGCCGCCTCAGCAGCTCAGCAGCTCAGCTGATGAGTCGCAGGGCGAACGGGTAGCGGTACCGCTCGCCGCGGTTGGCGGCCATGCCGCCCATGATCGAGAGGATCAGGCCGCCGATCCACAGGACCGGGTAGAGCAGGAACCCGATGGCCACGAAGGAGAGCACGACCGCGACGACCCAGCCGATCGCGAGCGTGATCTGGAAGTTCAGGGCCTCCTGGGCCTGGTCCTTCACGAACTCGTCGCGGTCCTTGTACATGATCCAGACGACGAGCGGCGCGATGAAGCCCAGGACGATGCCGCCGAGGTGCGCGAGCATCGACCACGTGCGGCGGTCGGAGTCGCTGACGGCGCCGGCGCCGCCGAAGCCCTGGGGCGTGCCGTACTGCTGCTGCGGGGCGCCGTACCCGGGAGCCTGCTGCTGGTACGCCGGGGGCTCGCCGTAGGACGGGGCCGGCGCGCCGTAGGACGGCGGCGTGGAACCGGCGCCCGGCGTCGGGTCGCCGACAGGTGGCGTCGGGTTCTCGGTCATCGTGGTCCTCTCGTTCGGGTCGGGCCGGTCGCAGGGACCGGGTGCCGCAGGGGGCTGCGGCGGAGCACGGGCGGCGATGACGCCGCTCGTCCGCGGCGACCCTGACACCGGCTCACGGGGTGCAGGAGGTGCGGCGGACCGTGCGGATACACGTCATCGGCGTGTCGCGGGCGGCCGATCGTGCGTGGCCTGCCGGTCGTGCATGCCTTCTCGTGGATCCGTGCGGTCGTGCGCCCCGAGTGCCCCGGAGGCCCGGTGCCGGGCCTCCTCGCCGGACACCGTATGCCCCCGGGGGGCGGGTGCGCGCAGATTGCGGAGATCGCGACATGACAAGTTCACATGCCCTGTCATCGACCTGTCACGCGGTGAATCAGGCGGACGACGCAGCGTCAGCTGACGAAGCGGATCGTCAGCGGGTAGCGGTACTCCTCGCCGCGGTTCGCGGCCATCGCGCCCTGGATCGTCGTCACGAGGTAGAGCACCGCGAGGGCGACGAGCAGCGGGATGCCGATGAGCACGAACGCGAGGACGCCGGAGACGAGCGCGTAGATGAGCACGGAGATGTTGAAGTTCAGCGCCTCGACCGCGTGCCGGCGGACGAACGCGGAGCGCTGCCCCATCGTCGCCATGACGACGGCCGGGCCGATGAGCCCGAGCGCGACGTAGGCGGCGACGAAGCTGGACAGGTGGGCGACCATGCCCCACGTGCGCTCGTCGCCCGCGGAGAGCGGGGCGGGGCCGGTGGGGTAGCCGTACGGGGCGGGGCCGGTGGGTTCGGACATCGTGGTGACCTCCTCAGGACACCTCCAACGGTAGGAGCGTCCTTCTCCACCGACGATGCCGTCACCCGGCCGGTTCCGGGTGGGGAGAACCCCACCCCCCGTTCTCGCCGGTCCTGGTCCTGACCTGGGTCAAAGGTCGGTCGTGTCGCCCGTCGTGAAGTCGATGAGCTCCTCGACGCGGCCCAGCAGTTCGGGCTCGAGGTCGGTCCAGGAGCGGACCGTGCCGAGGATCCGCTTCCAGCCGCGGGCGACGTCCGTCTGCGTCTCGTGCGGCCAGCCGAGGTGGGCGAGCACGCCCTCCTTCCACGGCCGGCCCTTCGGGATCCGCGGCCAGGCGTCGAGCCCGACCCGGGCCGGCCGGACCGCCTCCCAGATGTCGATGTACGGGTGGCCGACGACGAGCACGTGCGCCCGGGCGGCGCCGAGCCGGGCGACGGACGCCGCCTCGTGCCACTCCTTGGAACCCTCGACGAGGTGGTCGACGAGGATGCCGAGCCGCCGTCCGGGCCCGGGGGAGAACTCCGCGACCGCGGCGGCCAGGTCGTCGACGCCGTCGAGCATCTCGACGACGACGCCCTCGACGCGCAGGTCGTCGCCCCAGACCTTCTCGACGAGCTCGGCGTCGTGCCGGCCCTCGACGAGGATCCGCGACGCGCGCGCCGTCCGGGCCCGGTGGTGCTCGACGACCCGCGAGCCGGACGCCGTCCGGGTCGGCCGCGTCGGTGCCGCCGCCTTGGGCGCGACCAGCCGCACCGCCACGCCGTCCACCCAGAACCCCGGCCCGAGCGGGAACGCCCGCACCTTGCCGCGCCGGTCCTCGAGCGCCACGACGTGGATGCCGCCGCTCTTCTCGACCCGCACGACGGCCCCGACCCAGCCGGTCTCGACGTCCTCGACGACGACCCCGGTCTCGGCGGCCACCTCGGGCAGCACCTTGGGCTTGCGCGCGTTGGCGAGGACGTCCCCCGAGTACCTGTCCATACGGTGACGTTAACCACCGGTCTGCGCCGCCCGGCCGAGGCTCGCCGGGGTGGGGTGGCGTCCTCTGGTGGGTTGTGCACGTGTAGGCGGCGTCGTGTGGTGGGTCGCGCACGTGTGGGGCGGCGTCCTCTGGTGTCAAACGCACCCAACGTCGTCCTTTGGTGTAGAAAACACTGCAAAATGCTGTTTTGGAGTACTTTTCACACCAGAGGACGGTCCGCACCCAGGCCGCCCGCGTGCCACCGAGGCCCATGAGATGCGTGAGACCGATGGTGCGCGTGAGGCGTTCTGACGTGAACGGCGGCGTCCTCACCGCCAGTCGAAGTACTCCCGGTGGAACCGGCCGACCGGGACGCCGCCCGCGCGCAGGCCGTCGGTCATCGACTCGACGAGGCCCTCGGGGCCGCAGAGGAACACGGACAGGTCGCGGGGCTGCGCCCGGACCCGGGACAGCACGGTCGCGGCGGTGAGCCGGCCGTCGACGTCGCTGCGGACGACGTGCACCCGCACGCCGGGGTGCGCCGCGGCGAGGGCCTCGATCTCCTCCGCGTAGGGCACCGGCTTCTCGGCGGACGTGTAGAAGAAGTCGACCTCGCCGTGCACCGGGTGCTCGCCGAGCGAGCGCAGCCACGACAGGAACGGCGTCACGCCGACCCCGCCCGCGACCCAGACCTGGTGCGCGGTGCCCTTGCGGTGGGTGAAACGGCCGTGCGGGCCGCCGATGACGGCGGGCATCCCGGGCTCGACGAGGTCGCCGACGGCGCCGGTCCAGTCGCCGAGCGCCTTGACGGTGAACCGGACGACGCCCTCGCCGGGCGCGCTCGCGATGGTGAACGGGTGCCTGTGCCAGCCGTCCTTGGCCTCGAGGAAGACCATCGCGAACTGGCCTGGGACGAAGTCGAGGCGGCGGCCGAGCGGGCGCAGCGCGATCTCGACGAGGCCGGCGCCGACGCTCGTCACGGCGGACACCTGGTAGTCGTGCAGCGCCATGAACCGGCGGGCGAGCAGCTCGCGGTAGACGTAGAAGGCGAGCCCGAGGCCGGCGACCGCGACGTACGACCAGCGCAGCGTCTGCGAGCCGAACGTCGTGGCGTCGAGGAGCCCGTGGAGGAAGCCCGCGGCGACGAAGAGCCCGGTGAGGCGGTGGAAGCCGCGCCAGCGCTCGTACCCGCCGAGGATCTTCTGGAGCAGGACGACGCCGGGCAGCCGGGTGGCGCGGTCGGTCACCGGGTGGAGCACCGGCGGGAGCACCGAGCGCCAGCGGGGGAGCACCGACCAGACGACGAGCGCGACGAGCCCGCCCGTCGCGACACCCGCCAGGGCCGGGCCGACCGTGCTCGGCGAAGGGTTGCCGGCGAGCGCCGCGTGCGGGGCGAGCAGGAGCATCCCGGTGATCGCGACCCGCCGGTGCCAGATCGCGGCCCGGTCGATCCCGTCGAACCAGCGCTCGACCCACGGCAGCGTGCTCACCAGGACCAGGCCCGTCGACAGCAGGAGGACCGCCTCGGCGCCCGCGAGCTGCCCGAGGAACGTGCGCAGCCCGACGTCCGGCGGCCGGACGGCGAACCACAGGGCCGCGTAGGCGGTCACCAGGGCGGCCACGACGAGGGGTCCGGCCTGCCGGTACCAGGGCGGGACCAGCCCCGAGGACGTCGTCGACCGGCGGTGCGGGATCTTCTCGGACGTCTGCGGGGTCACAGGGACGATCCTCGCCCTCGCCGGGGTCGGCGGGCGGGACGTCGGCCCCGACGCGGCCGCCGGAGGTGCGCGAGGGGTGCCGGACCGCTCCAGCACGTAGACTGGCACTCGACTGACGCGAGTGCCAGGGCGTGGGTCTTGGCACATGGTCGAGGGCGGAGGAGGTGGCTGAGTGGCGGCGTTGCCCGATGACCGCAGGCTCGCCGTCCTGCGGGCGATCGTCGAGGACTACGTCCAGACGCACGAGCCCGTGGGCTCGAAGGCCCTCGTCGAGCGGCACAGCCTCGGCGTCTCCCCGGCCACGATCCGCAACGACATGGCCGCGCTCGAGGAGGACGGGCTCATCGCCCAGCCCCACACGAGCGCCGGCCGGGTGCCCACCGACAAGGGCTACCGGCTCTTCGTCGACAAGCTCCAGAGCGTCAAGCCGCTGTCGGCCGCGGAGAAGAAGGCGATCCAGACCCTGCTCGACGGCGCCGTCGACCTCGACGACGTCATCGACCGCACGGTCCGGACCCTCGCGACGCTCACCCGGCAGGTGGCCGTCGTCCAGTACCCGTCCCTGACCCGGTCCACGGTGCGCCACGTCGAGCTCGTGCCGATCGGCGGGCCGCGGCTGCTCGTCGTCCTCATCACGAACACCGGTCGCGTCGAGCAGCGGGTCGTCGAGGTCGGGGCGGAGCCGAACGAGGCGCTGCTCGGCGAGGTCCGGGCGCGGCTCAACGCCGCCGTCATCGGCAAGCGCCTCACCGACGTCGCGAGCCTGGTCGCCACGCTGCCCGAGCAGTTCGGCGCGGAGGACCGCGAGCTCGTCCGGACCGTGCTCGAGGCGATCGAGGACTCGCTCGCGATCGAGCGCGAGGAGCGGATCGTCCTCGCCGGGACGGCGAACCTCGCCCGCTCCGGCACCGACTTCGTCGGCTCGATCGGGCCCGTCCTCGAGGTGCTCGAGCAGCAGGTCGTGCTGCTCAAGCTGCTCTCGGAGATGGCCGAGGACGCGTCCGGCGTCGGCGTGCTCATCGGGCACGAGACGGCGCACGCGGGCCTGTCCGAGGCCGCCGTCGTGGCGTCCGGGTACGGCGGCCAGGGCGAGCCGCTCGCCCGGCTCGCGGTGCTCGGCCCGACCCGGATGGACTACCCGACGACGATCGCCGCCGTCCGCGCCGTCGCGCGGTACGTGTCGCGGATCCTCGCCGAGTGAGCCCGCCCGAGCGGCGAACGTAGACCGCGCCCAGACGTTGAACCCCGCAGACGTTGAACGAGGGACGCCGGCCCGACCGGCCGGCGTCCGCCCCCACCGGCCATGACCCCAGGCCCTGACGACGGAGCTCCGTGAGCGACTACTACGAGATCCTCGGCGTCTCGCGCGACGCGACGAACGACGAGATCAAGAAGGCCTACCGCAAGCTCGCCCGCGAGCTGCACCCGGACGTCAACCCGGAGGCGGGCGCGGAGGACCGCTTCAAGGAGGTCGGGCGCGCCTACGAGACGCTGTCCAACCCCGAGAAGCGCCAGGTCTACGACATGGGCGGCGACCCGAACGGTGCCGCGGGCTTCGGCCAGGGCTTCGGGTTCACCGACATCTTCGAGACGTTCTTCGGCGCGGCCGCCGGCGGCCAGCGCGGCCCGACCCCGCGCCAGCGCCGCGGGCAGGACGCGCTCATCCGGATCGAGGTCGACCTCCAGGAGGCGACCTTCGGCGGCACCCGCGAGCTCCAGATCGACACCGCCGTCGTCTGCCCGACGTGCACCGGCTCCTGCTGCCGCCCCGGGACGTCCCCGCAGGTCTGCGACGTCTGCAAGGGCCGCGGGCAGGTCCAGCGGGTGGCCCGGTCGTTCCTCGGCCAGGTCATGACGACCCAGCCGTGCGCGCGCTGCCACGGCTTCGGCAGCGTCATCCCGGACCCGTGCCTCGAGTGCTCCGGCGAGGGCCGGGTCCGCACCCGCCGCACGATCGCCATCAAGATCCCGGCGGGCGTCGACACCGGCACCCGGATCCAGCTCGCCGGCCACGGCGAGGTCGGCCCCGCGGGCGGGCCGTCCGGCGACCTCTACGTCGAGGTCGTCGAGCGCCCGCACCCGACGTTCACCCGCCGCGGCGACGACCTGCACTGCACGCTCGAGATGCCGATGACGGCCGCCGCGCTCGGCACGACGGTCGAGCTGGAGACCCTCGACGGCAGCGAGGAGATCGACGTCCGGCCCGGGACGCAGTCCGGCGAGGTCGTGACCCTGCGCGGGCTCGGCGTGGCGCACCTGCGCGGCGCGGGCCGGGGCGACCTCGTCGTCCACCTGTCGGTGCTCACCCCGAAGGCGCTCGACGAGGAGCAGGAGCGGCTGCTCCGCGAGCTCGCCGCGCTGCGCGGCGAGGAGCGCCCGGCCGGGCGGATGGCGCCGGCGCAGGGGGCCGGGTTGTTCTCGAAGCTGCGGGACAAGATCGCGGGGCACTGACAGCTGGGTCGACCTCGTTCTCTGGTGTCGGAAGCACACTAAAAGTCGATCTTGAGGTGTTTTTGACACCAGAGGACGTCGCGGGGTGCTGACGATCGTCAGTCGCCATTCGCTGGGGGATGGACATCTGACAGGCCTCGCCCCGTCCCCGCCGAGCGCGTTCGTCACGTCGTCCACAGGCGGGGTCCTCGGGCGAGGCACGAGGACCCTGGATTCGATGCTGTTCGGGCATGCCTCGTCGCCTCGTCGTCCCCGAGCAGCTCAAGGGATCCCCGTTCCGGGGCACCGCCGTCGTCGCGAGCGGACTTCTCACGCGTCGGCAGCTCGCCTCGCAGGCCTACGTCCGCATCGCCTCCGATCTGTACGTGGTCCGCGGTGACGAGCGCTCGGACGACGTCCGCCGGGCGGCCCTGCACCTGCTCGCCGGTGACCGTGCCGTCGTCAGCGGGCTCACAGCGGCATGGCTGCACGGCGCGTGGAAGCCGGCGCCGGGCCAGCTGGTCCCGCTTGAGCTGACCCGGCCGGTGCGGGCTCCGGGCACGCGGGTGCAGGGCGTCGGCCGGCGCAGGCTCACGCTGCGGGGGAGCCCCGACCTGCCGGCGCCCGGCTACGGACTGTCCGAGCTCGACGACGACGTGGTCGAGATCGGCGGTCTCGCCGTCACGTCGCAGCTGCGCACGTGCTTCGACCTCATGCGGCAGCGGGAGCTCGTGGAGGCCGTCGCGGTCGCGGACCAGTTCGCCTACCGGTGCGGCATGCCGCTCCACCTGCTGGCGGCGTACTGCGACGACCGGCGCCGATGGCCGCACGTCCGGGCGGCGCGGGTGGCCGTCAGCCTGGCGGTCCCCGGGGCGCGGTCGCCCGGGGAGACCCGTCTGCGCATGGTCCTCGTCCTCTCGGGCTACCCGGAGCCGTTCGTCAACGTCGATGTCGTCGACGAACGCGGTGGGCACGTCGCCACCCCGGACCTCCTGCTGTGGACCCGGCGCTGGGTCGCGTTCGAGTACGACGGCGCCTACCACGACGAGGGCGAGCAGCCGGACCTCGACCGGGACCGCGGCAACGACATCACGACCGACCTCGACGTGCCGACGCTGCACTACGTGGACAAGCACGTGCGCTACGGGCGGGCGGGCATCCTGCGGTCCGTCGCGAAGCTGTCCGACTGTCCGCCGGCGCGGCCGCTCGACGACCGCGACTTCTCGAGGTGGGTCAGAGGCGGCGGGCGTCGGTTCTAGCGCTGCTGCTTCTGCCTCGCGACACGCTGCACCGACACGCCGTAGCGGCGCGTCCTCTGGCGGGTGAAGAACTCCAAAACCGGGTTTTGATGTGCTTTCGACACCAGAGGACGGGCGCCGGGTTGGCGTTGAGTGCATACCCCGCCAGAGGACGACGCGAAGCGTGCACAACACACCAGAGGACGCCCCCGCACACGTGCAAGACCCGCCAGAGGACGCCCGTCCGCGCACACCACCCGCCAGAGGACACGCGCACCCACCGGTAGCGTCGCCCCGTGACCCTGCCGCTCTTCCTCCTCGCCGACGGCGCGCTGCGCGAGGTCAGCCCCGGCGCCCGTCTCGTGCTCGACGGCGACGAGGGCCGGCACGCCGCGACCGTGCGGCGGATCCGGGCCGGCGAGAGCGTGGACGTCGCCGACGGGTCGGGGCGGACGGCGCGCTGCGAGGTCGTCGAGGCGCTCAAGGCGGCGCTCGTGCTGCGGGTCGAGGCGCTGGCGGACGTCGCGCCGCGGCTGCCGGGGCTCGTCCTCGTGCAGGCGCTCGCCAAGGGCGGGCGGGACGAGGCGGCCGTCGAGACCGCGACCGAGTACGGGGTCGACGCCGTCGTGCCGTGGCAGGCCGGGCGCAGCGTCGTGCGGTGGGCCGCCGAGCGCGGCGAGAAGTCCCGGCTGCGCTGGGGCGCGACGGCCCGGGCGGCGGCGAAGCAGTCGCGCCGGGCCACGGTGCCGGACGTCGGCCCGCTCGTCACGACGACGGCGCTCGCCCGGCGCACGGCCGAGGTCGTCGCGACCGGGGGAGCGGTGCTCGTGCTGCACGAGGGGGCCACCGAGCCGCTCGCGACCGCGCCGCTGCCCGACGCCGGTCGGCCCGGCGCCGAGGTGCTCGTCGTCGTCGGCCCCGAGGGCGGCATCGCCCCGGACGAGGTCGAGGCGCTCGTCACCGCGGGCGCGCGGGCCGTCGTCCTCGGGCCGGAGGTGCTCCGGGCGTCGTCCGCGGGGCCGGCGGCGCTCGCCGTCCTCTCGGTGCGGCTGCGGCGCTGGGGCTGAGCAGCCGCACCCGGAGCGTGCGGATCAGTTGACGGTGAACGTCTTCGAGTCGCTCCAGGCCGGCTCGCCGGCGGGCCCGGGGATGCTGACGACGAGCTCGTAGAAGCCCGGCTTCGTGTGGTCGACGTCGATCGCCGCCGCCCCCCGGGAGCCCGGTACCGCTGCCTCGCGGCCGCCCTCGAAGCCGACGACCGCCGTCCCGGACGCGATCTTCTTGTCGTTGCGCCGCACGGTCCAGGTCACCCCGTCCCGGGCCTCGTAGCCCGCGCTGACACCGAACGTCCCGAGCCCGCGGCCCAACGTCGTCCCGTCGTCCGGGTCGACGAGCCAGACCGGGGCCAGCGGGTCGTCGACCGAGTGCTGCCGGCGGAAGACGCCGCCGAGCTCGAAGTTCGGGCGGCCGAAGAGGTAGGTGTTGAGCGCCGGGCCCTTGACGGTGATCCGGACCGGGACGTCGGGGCGCCCGACCACCGCGGACGCCGTCCAGACGAGCTGCTGGATCGCGATCGTCGCCCGGCTGTCCGTCGCCAGCCGGACCGTCGTCATGGCCGGTGTGAGTGCGACGACGACCTCGCCCTTCGCCTCGTCCCACCGGGCGTCGACCTTCGACGAGCCGGCACCGCCGAAGACCCGCACGTAGTCCGCGTCATCCGGGCGGCGGCTGACCGCCTCGGTGAGCGCGTCCGAGAGCCGCTCGCTGATCCCCACGGCGGTCGTCGGGCGGTACTCCCGGTAGAGCCTGTACTCGACGCGCTTGCCGCGCTCGAGCTCGCCGACAACGTAAACGGGCAGCCGGGGGACCGGGTCGGTGTTCACGGACGTCGTCCCGTTGCCGCCCTCGCCGGCGGGCGGGGCGTCGGTCTTGCCGGTGAAGATCGGGAACCGGTCCAGCGCGAAGCCGCCGACGCCCGCGAGGACGACGACCGCTGCCGCCGCGGCGAGCACGCTCACCCAGGACCGCCGTCCGTCGCCCCGGCCGGAGCGACCGGTACGACCCGAACGGCCCGGCAGCGACACGAGCCGGCGCACGCCGGACGACGCCGTGCCCTGCTCCGCCTCGATCGCGGCCCGGATCCGGGCCAGCCCGTCCGCGGACGGCGTGATCGCCGCCGCCTCCCGGGCGAGGGCGTCGCGCAGCAGCGCCGCCGTCGGCTCCAGGGCCGGGTCGGGCAGGGGCTCGAACGCGTCGACGATCCGCTCGTCGCTCATTCCGGCACCTCCCCGAGGCGCTCGAGGGCCGCCTTCAGCGAGGCGAGGCCGCGGTGCGCGTGGCTCTTGACGGCACCGCGCGACAGCCCCAGGGTCTGCGCGATGTCGAACTCGGACATGTCGGAGTAGTACCGCAGGACGAGCACCTCCTGCTGCCGTCGGGGCAGCGTCCTCAGGGCGGCGAGCACCCGCGCGTCCTCGCTGGAGCGCACGGCGCGCTCCTCGGGGCCGGCGGGCTCGGGCGGGGCGGGCTGACGGTAGCGCTCCTCGACGCCGCGGTGCCGCAGCGCGGACCGGGAGGCGTTGACGACGCTCGTGCGCAGGTACCCGTGCGCGGCGGCGGGGTCGGCGAGCGAGCCCCAGCGGCGGTGCAGGGCGACGAAGGCGTCCTGGACGAGCTCCTCGGCGACCGAGGCGTCGCGGGTGAGCATCGTGGCGAGGCGGACCAGCGGGGCCCAGTGCGAGCCGTAGAGCATCGTCACGGCGGTCTCGGCGTCCCACGTCGTGGGGTCGTCGGCGACCGGGGCGCTCCGGGCGGGG
>NZ_MWLN01000178.1 GCF_002198655.1 Kineosporia sp. A_224 | reverse complement strand
GCCCAGGTCGCGACGAGGACGAGGCCGAGGCCGGCGGTCACGGCGAGCAGCGCGTACCCCGCGGCGGTCCGGAGCAGCGCGGACGTCGGCGGCAGCGGGTGCACCTGCCCCGCCCCGGACCGGGCGAGCAGCACACCGAGCGGGACGGCGACCGCCGCGAGCGGCAGGAGCGCGGCCGTCGTCCCGGTCGCGGTGACGAGCGGGTGCCGGCCGAGCCCGGCGACGGCCCGCAGCTCGGTCTCCCGCCGTCCGGCACCGACGAGGGCCAGCCCGAGGACCACCCCGAGCGCGAGCGCCACCCCGGCCCAGGCCTGGCCGGCCGTCGTGGAGCGGACGGTCGTCGCGATCCCGTCGGCGACCCCGACGAGGTCCGGGATGCCCGAGACGACGTCGGTGCCGATCGCCCCCTGCTGCGCGTTCGTCAGCTGGGCGGCGCGGCTGTCGAGGTCGAGGACCGCCTCCCGGATCCGCAGCGCGTCGTCGAGGAGCGGCACGGCCGGGTCGAGGGCCGACACCGACGACCACAGGAGCGTCTCGCGGATGTCCGGGACGATCCGGGACGCGGTCGCCAAGTCCGTGACGACGAGGAACGCGGGCACCGAGGGGGTCGCCGTGTCCGTCGGGAGCCGGAAGCCGGACGCCGCCCAGACCTGGTCGCCGGGCGGTCCCACCGGGTGCCGGGAGGCGTCGGTCTCGTAGACGCCGCGCAGCGTGAGGGGCACCGTGTGCCGCTCCGGCGGCTCCCCGGGGAGCCGCTGCTCGAGGGTGCCGACGTCGACGACGTCACCGGCCCGGACGGCGAGCCTCCGTGCGACGTCGACGGGCAGCCACACCCCGCCCCCGGCGCCGGCGGTCGGACCGACGACGCGCAGGTGGGCGGCGGGGTCGTCGACCGCGACGAGCCGGACGTTCGCGGTCCGGTCGCCGGCGACGACGACCGGGGTCAGCGGGGGGTCGAACCCGCGCTTGCGCAGGTCGGGGGCGGCCGACTGGCCGAGGACCACCGGCTCGGTGAGCCCGCGGATCGTGCCGGCTGCGGTGAGCATGAGGGACCCGGCGGGGACCTTGGGGCCGACGCCGGAGACGATCTGGACGACGGGCGCGTCCGCGGCCTGCGCCCCTGGCGCGACACCGGTCAGCGCGTCGGCGAGCGCGGCCTGGTCGGTCGCGGCCCGGAACAGCGGCACGGCCGACGCGGCCGCCGCGACGAGGACGAGCGCGGACAGCACGAGCGCGTTCCACACCGTCGGCCGCACCGAGCGCCCCAGCGCCCGGGACCCCGACCGGAGCCGCGCCGACCCGACCTGCGCCATCCGTGGACCTCCACGCCCCGCCCCTGGACCAGGGCCGACAACCTACGCGGGGCGCCGGACGCTCGAAAGGGTTTTCGGGCGCAGGCCCGCGGTGCCGGGCGACAATGGTCGCGCCGGACGGGCCGGCACCAGGAGGTCGACCGATGCGCTGGTACAAGTGGCTCGGGGTCGCGGGGGCGGTCGGCGTCGCCGCGACCGGTGCGGTCGTCGTCCGGCAGCAGCGCCGGCGGCGCGCGTACACCCCGGACGAGGTGCGCTCGCGCCTCCACGAGCGGTTCGCGCAGGCGCAGGCGAGAGGCACCGCGGCGCGGCAGGGGTGACGTCGGTCCCGGTCCGGCCCACGCGGGCGGCGCAGACTGCAGAGGTGTCCACCGTCCCTCGTCCGTCGCGCCCGTGGGTCGCCGACGCGCAGTGCCCGCTGCGTCCCGGCGAGCCGTGCACGCTGTGCCACCCGGAGGCGGACGGCCCGCAGCGCTGCCCGACGGTCGCGATCGTCATGGCGGACGACGACCTGCGCGCGGAGCTCGCCCGGCGCCGGGCGGCCTACCGCGCGGGGCGACGGGCGGTCAGCCCCGCAGGACGGGCACCGGCGGCCCCTCGACGCTGAACGTCCGGGCCCGGGACGGCGTGACGGCGGCGCACGTGAGCAGGTGCGGGCCGGACACGTGCGCCGACAGGTGGACGACGTAGCGCTGCTCGAAGCCCGCGGTGTCGACGTGCGCGACCTCGACGGCCCAGCGCTCGCCGGGCCGCTCCTCGACCCCGACGACGTCGAGCGCGTCGCGCCGGTCCTCGTCGAGGGCCAGCGCGGTGCGGTGCAGCGCGGCCTGCGCGACGGGGCTGCGGCCGTAGCGGCCGCGCCAGTGCGCGAGCGAGGTGCGGCCGGCGGCGAAGCGACGGACGAGGTCGACGGCACCGGCGGGGTCGAGCGCGCCGAACAGGTCGCCGGTCGGCAGCAGGAGCACGTTCGCCGCGAACCGGTCGCCCCCGAGGTGCGAGCACTCCCAGACGTCCCAGTCGTCGGGCCCGCCCGGGGCGTCGACGGCGGCCCGGGCCGGGAAGGCGTCGGCGAGCGCGGCCGCGACCGGACGCCCGCGCAGCGCGCAGCAGACGTCGTGCCGGGCGTGCGTGCAGCAGAGGGCGACCCGCTGCGGCCCGGACGGTGCGACGGCGCCGCGCAGGTCGACCTCGAGCAGGGCACGCGGGTCGGTCCACGAGCCCCACGCGACGGCCTCGTGCCCCGGGCGGAGGTCGGCGAGCGCCCAGGACCGCGGCACGGCCTGCGGCGAGCCGGCGGCCCGCCCGGACCGCCGGACGAGGAGCACCCGGACGCCCGCGTGCGCCGCGGTCTCGCCGAGCCGGCCCGCCACGTAGTGGTCGAGCCGGCTCTCGGTGAGCGCGGCCCGGCCCCACGGCCCGGGCACCTCGACGAGGAGCAGCCGGACCGCGGGCGGGGCGGACGCCGCGAGGTCGTCGCCGCGGTCCCGCGCCGCAGTGGCGCAGCGGAACGGTTCTGCGGCAACGGGTCCGGACGGCCGGGGCGCCGGGTCGGTGCTCACCCGGGCACGCCGGTCACGCCGGCACGGCGAGCGCCTGGCGCAGCAGCGTCCGGGCGACATCGAGCCGGTCGAGGTCGGTCAGGGTGCCGGCGCCCACGTCGTCCGCCGCGTCGAGGTCGCCGATCTCGGCGGCCGCGACGGCCTCCCCGGCGAGCAGCCGCTCGACCGCGGCGCGCGCCGCGAGCGGCAGCCGCACGGTCGTCTCGGGGGTGCGGACGACGAGCCGCGCGCCGTCGTCCGCCGGTTCGACGTCGAGCCGGGCCCGCAGGTGCGGCCGCCAGCGCAGCCGGGTCCACAGGTCGACCGCCTCGGCGGCCCGGGCCTGCGCCATCGGGCCGACGGGCGCGGCCCGGCGGGCGTCGTCCGAGGGGCGTTCGAGACGCCGCGCGACGTCCTGCGCGCGGACCTCGGTGAGCACCGCCGTGAGCGCGTCGACCGTCGCCTGCAGGTCGTCGGCGATCGAGGCCGGGTCGGTGACGTCGACGCCGAGCGGGAGCGAGGCCCGCAGCGCCGCCGCGGCGTGGGAACCGCCGCGGGCGAGACCGGCGACGACCTGATCGAGGAGATGGTGCCGGGTCCAGGTGTGGACGCCGACCGTGAGGTGCGCGCTCGTGCCGCCGAGTGCCGTCGCCGCGTGCAGGAAGCCGCGGGGCAGGTAGAGGGCGTCGCCGGGGCGCAGCGTCACGTCGAGCAGGGGCTCGCCCGCGGCCTGTCGCTCGACCGCCGCCCGTCGGTCGGCCCACGGCTCGTCCCGCAGCGGGGCGTCGCGGACCGGCGCGTGGATCGTCCAGTGCTTCTCGCCCGCGACCTGCAGGACGAAGACGTCGTGGACGTCGTAGTGCGCGCCGAAGCCCTGCGACTGCGGCGGCGTCACGTACGCGTTGACCTGGACGGGGTGGCCGAGGTCGGCCATGAGGGCCTGGGCGAGGTCGACGACCGGGCCCCAGATCCGGTGCAGGCCCTGGAGGACGATCGTGCAGCCGTCGGCGAAGAGCCGGGCGAGCGCGTCGTCGGCGACCTGGTCGGTGATCGTCGCACCGACCCCGCCGCCGCGGGTGAAGCGGGACGCCGGGAGGGTCCGGCCGTCCTTCGCGACCCGCAGGAACGGCGTCCGCAGACCGTGCGTGCTCACGAGCTCGTCGACCGCGTCGAGGGAGAACAGGTCCCCGAAACCGGTGGGCAGGTCTTCGCGGCGGCTCAGCGAGGCGGTCCGGCCCCAGACCTCGGCGGCGAAGCGGTCCGGTTCGAGGCTCGTGCAGCGCCGCAGGGCGGGGCGGTCGGGTGCCGTTCCCGGCCCGTCCGCCCCGCCCGTCGCGACGCCGAGGTCAGCGACCTGCGCCACTGTCCGCGCCGCCGTCGGCACCACCGTCGGCACCGCCGTCCGCGCCACCGTCGGCACCACCGTCCGCACCACCGTCACCGCTCGTGCCGGCACCGCCGTCCGCGCCTCCGTCGGCACCACCGTCGTGCTGACCGGGAACGCCGGCCGCACCGCCGTCCGCGGGGCCCTCGGGCTCGGTCTCGCTCATGACGCACTCCTTCGTGCCGCACGGGGCGGCGACTCGTTCCGTCGGCCGGGTGAGTCGCACGCTAGGCCGGGTGCCCCGAGGGCGCAGGTTCACGCGGTCGCGGTCACGCCGACGGTCGACGCGGGCCCGACGCGGCGGACGACGAGGAGCACGCCGAGCGCGAGGAGCCACACGTACCAGGCGGTGTAGACCGGCTGGCCGATCGTGTTCATCGCCTCGGAGCGCAGCACGGCCGCACCGGGCACGAGGACCGCCCACACCGCGGCGAGGGCGAGCCCGAGGGCGCCGAACCAGCGCGGGACACCCACCGCCCGCACGACGACGACCCCGACGAAGACCGCCCAGACCCCCTGGAACAGCCAGCCGAGGTGCTCGCCCAGCGCGCCGCCGCCGTACCGGTTGAGGACGTCGAACGACGCCGCGACGGCCTGCCGCCCCGCAGCATCCGTGGCCTGCGCGTACGCGTCGGCGAGGAAGGGGACGGTGATCGGCCAGCGCACCCAGCCGAGGATCTGGAAGAGCGCACCGGCGACGCCGAACACGGTCATGGCCCGGGTGCCGGGGGTCGCGCGGGTCAGGGCCGCCTCGAGGCCGAACGCGGCCGGCACGAGCACGAGGCTGCTGACAAGCATGAGGTAGAACCCCGCCCGGAGCGAGGTCTCGGACGCCGCGAACAGCGGCAGCACGGTCGTCCCGGGCTCGTCGAGCACGGCCGGCCAGCCGAACGAGACGGACAGGATCGTCGCGCCGACGGTCGCCAGCACCCCGGACGCCGTGAGCAGCAGCCCGGTCGCGGGCCAGCGGCGCAGGGGCGCCGTGGCGGTGGTGGTCGGGGCGGGGGTCGTCGTGGTCATGGATCCTCCAAAATGTGAGCAGTGCTCTTGTCGAGAACAGTGTTCACACATCACGGCTCACAAAGCAAGAGCGCCGCTCTCGTTGTGAACGATGTTCTCGTCCCGGATAGGCTTGGGGGCGTGACCGAGGCCGTGCCGCCGCAGCCGCAGCCGCAGCCGGCGACGCTGCGCAGCCGGCGCCGCGAGGAGGTGCTCGGCGCGATCCGCGCGGCCGCGGGTGCCGAGCTCGAGGAGCAGGGCGCGGCCGCCCTGTCGCTGCGGGCCGTCGCCCGCAGGGTCGGGCTGGCGCCGTCCGCGCTCTACCGCTACTTCCCCGGCCGGGACGACCTGCTCACCGATCTCGTCGTCGCCGCCTTCGACGCCCAGGCCGACGCCGTCGTGGCCGCCGCCGGCCGGCACCGGGACCCGCTCGCCGCGGCCCGGGCCGCGCTCCTGGAGTACCGGGCGTGGGCGGTCGCGAACCCGGCACGGTTCGGCCTGCTCTACGGCGCCCCGGTGCCGGGGTACGCGGCCCCGCCGGAGACGATCGGCCCCGGCGCCCGGGTGGGCGACCTCGTCGTCGGGCTCGTCGAGCAGCTCCACGCGCAGCACCGGCTCGACGCGGGGTCGTTGCGGCGCAGGGCCTCCCGGCTGGACAGCGGGACGGCGTCCGAGCTCGCCGCGCTCGCCCGGCGGCGCGGCTACACGCTGCCCGTCGGGGCGATCGCCCTCGGCGTGGACGGCTTCGTCCGAGTGCACGGGGTGACGGTCATGGAGGTCTTCGGTCAGCTCCGGCCGCTCACGAGCCGAGCGGCACCGTACGTCGAGCAGACCGTGGACGCCGTCCTCGCCGAGCTCGTCGGACCGGCGGCCGGCCCCGGGGAGGGCCGGTGACGAGCCGGGTCCCGGCGGCCGAGCAGACGCTCGCCGTCCTGCGGTACCTGTCCCGGCAGGCCGGCCCGGTGCCGGCGGCCGCGGTGGCGCGCGAGGCGGGGCTGCCCCGCTCGACGGCGTACCACCTGCTCAACGTGCTCGTGGAGAACGGGTTCGTCGTGCACCTGCCGGAGGAACGGCGCTACGGGCTCGGCGTCGCCGCCTTCGAGCTGGGCAGCGCCTACGCCCGGCAGGCGCCGCTCGCCCGCCTCGCCCGACCGGTCCTCGCCCGGCTCGTCGACCGGGTCGGCGAGTCCGCGCACCTGGCCGTGCTTCACGGTCGCGAGGTGCTCTACGTCGTCGAGGACCGCGCCGCCGGCCGGCCGCCGCTCGTCACGGACGTCGGCGTCCGGCTCCCCGCGCACCTCACGGCCTCCGGCCGCGCGATGCTCGCCGACCTGCCCGCCGCCCAGGTGCGGGCGCTGTTCCCCGACCGGTCGGCGTTCGTCGACCGCACGGGCATCGGCCCCTCCGGCCTGCCCGACCTGCGCCGGGTGCTCGCCGAGGTCCGGCGCCGCGGGCACGCGGTCGAGGACGGCGAGGTCGGCGCCGGGCTCGCCTCGGTCGCCGCCGCGGTCCACGACCACACCGGCCACCCGGTCGCCGGGGTCGCGGTCACCTACCCGACCGACCCCGGCGCGCCGCCCGCCCGGCCGGTCGCCGACCACGACACGCTCGTGACGGCCGTCCGCGCCACCGCCGCCGAGCTGACGCGGCGCCTCGGCGGGGTGCCGCCCCGCTGAGGCCGGGGTCCGTCACCGAGTGCTTTGCTCTGCCATCACCAGCGAGCCACGGCCGGCCCTGACCACCTGCTCTGCCATCACCAGCGAGCCATGGCGGTCGCCGTGCAAGCGCGCGCCACAGCTTCGTCATTGCTCCGCGACATGCGGGGCCGGCGTCGGGGTGTCGACGCGCAACGACGAACCTGTGGCGCGCCGGTCTACGTCACCAGCGGCCACCGGCTCGGACGAGGCGTACCCGACAGGGGGCGTCGAGGGGTGCGTCGAGCGTGTGCGTCAGCGTGAGGCGGGGCGTGTGCGCCGGTGGCTGCCGGGACGACCGGCGCTCCGCACGGACGGCCTCACGCTCGCGCGCACGGTCGGGATGCCAGGCCACGACAGGGCGTTGGCTCGCTCCTGCTGGCAGAGCAAAGCACGCGAGAGACCTGCCACCAGGGCACCGGCCGCGACTCCGGTGCCCTGGTCGCGAGGTCCGCCGCGCGCCGGCGGCGCGCGGGAGTGGTCGCCCGACACGTCGGCCCGTCGCCGGCTCAGCCGGTGAACAGCGCGGAGATCACCGCGGCGTTCAGGGCGCAGACGAGCAGCGTGATGACGACGGCGAGCGCCGTCGTCAGCCGGCGGTTGACCTGCCGGCCCATGAGCGCCCGGTCCGCGGTGATGTGGACGAGCGGCAGCAGGGCGAACGGCACGCCGAACGAGAGCACGACCTGGCTCAGCACGAGCGCCTGCGTCGTCGAGCCCGGCAGGCAGAGCACGACCATCGCGGGGCCGAGCGTGAGCAGCCGCCGGGTGACGAGCGGGATCCGGCGGCGGACGAAGCCGGCCATGACGATGTCGCCCGCGAGGGTGCCGACCCCGGACGCCGCCAGCCCGGCGACGAGCAGGGCCAGCGCGAAGGCCGCGGCCATCCCGGCGCCGACCGCACCGAAGCCCTCGTAGGCCGCGGTGAGGGTGTCGGTCGCCTCGTCGAGGCGGCCGCCGCTGAGCACGGTCGCCGCGACGAGGAGGATCGAGACGTTGACGAACGCCGCCGCCGACAGCGAGGCGACGATGTCGAACCGGTGCGTGCGCAACGGGATCCGGTGGCTCGACGCGAGCGAGGAGTGCACGTAGATCGCGTGGGGCATGACGGTCGCGCCGACGATGCCGGCCGCGAGCAGGGCCGCGCCCTGGCCCGCGAGCGAGGGCTGCAGCCCCGCGGCGGCGCCGGCGAAGGCCCCGACCGTGAGCACCTGGTAGACGTAGCAGGCGAGGACGACGAGCAGCAGCGCCGCGATCGCGGCCTCGAACCGACGCCGCCCCTGCGGGCGCAGGGCCAGCAGGCCGACGCCGAAGGCACCAGCGAGCAGCCCCCCGACCGGCAGCGGCAGGCCGAAGAGCAGCGACAGCGCCACCGCGGCGCCGAGCACCTCGGCGACGTCCGTGGCCATGCTGACGATCTCGGCCTGCACCCAGAGGAACCGGTTGACCCCCCGGGGGTAGCGGTCCCGGCAGAGCTCGGGCAGGGACCGGCCCGTCACCGACCCTGCCTTCGCGGCGAGGTACTGGACGAGCATCGCCGCCGCGCTCGCGACGACGACCACCCAGAGCAGCCGGACGCCGAGACTGGCGCCCGCCTCGGTGTTCGTCGCGAAGTTGCCGGGGTCGACGTAGGCGACCGCGACGACGACGCCGGGCCCGCAGAGCCGGCGCAGGCCGCGGACCACGGCGACCCCGGGCGGGGGCGCCGGAGGTCCCTGGGCCGGTGCGACGGCGTCCACCAGCGGGACGCCGTCCTCCTCCACCGGGGCAGGGCGTCTGGTCTGCCTCGGGTCCAGCATCAGACCGCGTCCTGCCGGTGCCGCCGGCGGGCCGCCACCCGCACGACGAGCCCTGCGCCCACGACGAGCCCCGCGAGGAGCTCGCCGTGGACACCTGCCACCACCAGTGCCGTGAGATAGCCGCCGACCAGGGTGCCGAAGAGCAGCGTCCCCGCCCGGTCGTCCCGCGCGGACACGGGCTATCCCACCGACGGACCGAGGCCGAGGGACTGCGGGGTGCTCGCGTCCGGCGAGGGCTGGTGCAGGCCCTCGTCGAGCTCGCCGTACTCCGTCATGAGGGCGCGGCTGCCGCCCCACGGGGTCTGCTCCTCGGCGATGAGCGTGTTCGTCGTGAGCAGCAGGCCCGCGACGGAGGCGCCGTTCTGCAGCGCGGAGCGGGCGACCCGCAGCGGGTCGACGATGCCCATCGTCACCATGTCGCCGTACACGCCGTGCAGGGCGTCGAAGCCGCCGTCGACCTCCATCGTGGACACCCGGGCGACGACCTCGTCGCCGTCGTAGCCGGCGTTGCTCGCGATGAGGTACGCCGGCTGGGTCAGTGCCCGCCGGACGATGCCGACGCCGATCGCGTAGTCCTCGTTGACCTCGAGGTCGTCGAGCGCCGGCGCCGCGTGGAGCATGGCCGAGCCGCCGCCCGCGACGATCCCCTCGGCCATCGCGGCCCGGGTCGCCGAGAGCGCGTCCTCGACGCGGTGCTGCAGCTCCTGGAGCTCGGCGTTCGTCGGGGCGCCCACGCGGATCACCGCGACCTTGCCCGACAGCGAGCCGATGCGTTCGGTGAGCACGTCCTCGTCGACGCCGAACGTCGCACGGCCGAGCTCGGCGCGCAGCTGGGTCACCCGGAAGTCGATCTCGTCCTTCGAGCCGGCGCCGTCGATGATGCACGTCTCGTCGGCGTTGACCCGGACGACGGTCGCCCGCCCGAGCTGCTCGACCGTCATCGTCTCCAGCGAGAAGCCGGAGTGCTTGCTGAACACGGCGCCGCCGGTGACCGAGGCGATGTCCTCGAGCTTGTGCAGCCGGCGGTCGCCGAACCCGGGCGCGGTGATCGCGACGCACTGGAAGAGCCCGTTGACATGGTTGTGCACGAGCATGCTCAGCGCCGCACCCTCGATCTTCTCCGCGAGGATCACGAGTGGGCGCGGGTCGCGCATGACCTTGTCGAGGATCGGCATGAGCTGCGCGATCTTCGAGATCTTCTCGCTGCACAGCAGGATGTACGGGTCGTGGAGGACGGCCTCCAGGCTCGCAGGGTTCGTCACCATGTACGGCGACATGTATCCGTTGTTGAACGTGAAGCCCTCGACGAACTCGACGCTCATGCCGTGCTGCGGCGACTCCTCGACGGTGACGATGCCGCCGTCCCCGACCGTGTGCAGCGCCTTGGCGATGACCGCGCCGACGTACTCGTCGTCGTTGGCGGAGATCGCGGCGACCCGGGCGAAGTCGTCCTCGGTGACGACCGGGTGGGCGACGCCCTGCAGGTGCTTGACGAGCCGGGCGACCGCGAGGTCGACGCCGCGCTTGACGAGCACCGGGTTCGCACCGTCGCCGATGACCTTCATACCCTCGTGGACGATCGCCTGCGCGATGACGGTCGCGGTCGTCGTGCCGTCACCGACGATGTCGTTCGTCTTGATGGCGGCTTCCTTGACGAGCTGCGCGCCCATGTTCTCGAACTGGTCCTTGAGGTGGATCTCCCGGGCGATCGTCACGCCGTCGTTCGTCACGACGGGGGAGCCGGTGATCTTCTCGAGGATGACGTTGCGGCCCTTGGGGCCGAGCGTCGACTTGACCGCCTCCGCGAGCTGGTCGACCCCGGCGAGCAGTCGCTCGCGGGCGTCCGCGCCGAAACGCAGTTCCTTGGCCATCTGGTCCTCCTGGACGTCGTTGTCTGAAGTGGCTCAGGGGTGTCTGAAAGTGCTCAGGGTGCCTGAGGTGACTCAGGTGCAAGGCTCCAGGCGGTCCCTGCCGCGGGGCGCCGGACGGCGCCGGCGCCCCGCGACAGGGCGTCAGGTCCTTCGGTTGCAGTGGTGCATTGGTGCATTGGTGCATTGGTGAAGGTGGTTCAGCGGATGGGCGGCATCTCCCCGGTGTACTCGATCGCGTCCTCCGGGTTGGCGAACATGATCGTCCGGTCGTCCTCGTGGATCATCCGGCCGTAGTGCGTCGACATGTTCTCCTCGAACTGCGCCGCGTCGAAGAAGCCGGGCTCCTCGCCGAGCGCCTCGGAGATCTCGTCGTAGACGAAGTCCATCCGGCGCGTCGCGTCGACCCGGATCATCGACGGCAGGTGGTCGACCTTCACACCCTCGTGGCCGGCCATCACCTCCGCGACGACCGCGCCGATCTGGTTGTTCATCAGCGTGACGCCGCACATGTTGGACGGGGTGCTGTCCGACTTGAACGGGCTGGGGGCGGTGGTGAACTGGCTCACTGGGTCAGCTCCTTCGGGATGTCCAGACCGAGATCGGTGAGGATGGCGGCGAAGCGGCTCTTGGCCCGGTCGAGGCCGTCCTCGAAACGCGGGGGCTTGGCGTCCGGCTGCGACCAGAGCGGCTGCAGCTTGCGGGCCGCGGCGAGGCAGCGGGGCACCCAGTTGGACAGCCACCCGTTCATGAGCGCCTTGTTGTGGTCCGCGAACTCCCGGTCCTTGGTGAGCAGGTCGAACAGCGCCACCGAGTACAGGAGGTCGCGCTCGGCGTAGTCGAACTCCTCGGCGCCCATCACGGTGGGGGTGACGAAGTCGCCGTTGCGCGGAGCGGCCTGCTGGACGAGCTGGCTGCGGAAGAGCTCACCGATGAGCGGCTCGAAGATGATGTTCGCGGCGAAGATCGCCTCGCACCAGTCGTCGATGCCGGTCAGGCCCTCGGCGACCTCGCGCACGCCCTGCCAGCACGGGTCGCTGTTCCACGCGACGAGGTGGGCGCCACCGTCGAAGCCGGCGATCTCCTCGGTGAGCGTGAGGTTGTACAGCGCGAGGTCCTGGGCGGAGCGGATGCGGTGCATGCTGTTCACGGCCATCGCCGTGTTGTGCATGTTCGTCGGACCGCGCCGGTTGGCGTTGGCGAACAGGTAGAGGCCGAGACCGTGGTTGACGTGCATCCACGCGCCGACGTGCGACTCCACGAAGCGCACCCAGTTCGGGGTCCACTGCTCGAACGCCTTCGCCTGCCGGGCCGAGTCGATGTTCTGGTTGACCTGGCGCTCGACGTTGGCGTTGTAGCGGTAGAAGCTGAGCTCCCACTCCTCATTGGGGTCACGGAACTCGTGCCAGCCGTGGGCCGGCCACTCGTAGCCCTTGCCGCCCGTGCCCGGGCCGCGCTCGGGGAGGGGGCGGTCCGACCCCCACGCCTTGAGCGCCGTCCACTCCAGGGGGTAGCCGCCCTTGCCGTCGGCGAAGCCGTAGAGCCAGCCCTGCGCGAGGTAGTGCCGGGGGTCCGGCTGGACCTCGACGGTGACGTCCTCGTAGTGGGTCTGCTTGCGCTTGGCCGGCGTGTAGTAGTTGAAGCGCCGCGCGTTGGAGTCCGGGAACTCCTTGGCCCCGGCCTCGGCGTCCGTGAACACCGGCTTCGGCACACTGCGTTCTGGTGTGGTCGTCATCGTCCATCCCTGGGTCAGGCGGGTGTCTCCGCGGGTGCGGTGCGGTTCGGTTCGCGGGTGCGATCGGTTCGCGTGCGTGTCGCGGTGCGGTGCGTCGACGGATGACCGCGTCAGGACGACTCGGTCTCCCCCGTGGTCGTGAACTTGTCGTAGTAGATGCGCTTGTCCTCCACGCCGAGCGCCGCGAGCAGCGTCATCGCCGCCTCGACCATCGGCGGCGGCCCGCACACGTACGCGTGGGCCCCGGAGAGGTCTGCCTCGTAGCGCTTGACGATGTCGGTGACCATGCCGACCTCGCCGTCCCACGGCTGCGCCGCAACGGGTTCGGACAGCGCCGGGCGATACGTGAAGCCGGGCAGCCGGCGCTCCATCTCACGCAGCTCGGCCTCGAAGCAGAGGTCGGCCGCCGTCCGGGCGCCGTAGTAGAACGTCGCCTTGCGTTCGTCGCCGCGCTCGGCCATCGAGCGCAGCAGCGACAGGATCGGTGCCATCCCCGCCCCGCCGCCGACGAACACGAGGTCCGCCTTGTGGCCCTCGCGCAGGGTGAAGACCCCGAACGGGCCGGTGATGTCGAGCCGGTCGCCGGCCTTGAGCGTGGTGTCGAGGTGCTCGGAGAACAGCCCGCCCGGGTAGACCTTGATGACGAACTCGAGGAGACCGCCGTCCCGGGTGGACGTGTTCGCCATCGAGAACGAGCGGGTGGCGTCCGTCCCCGGGACAGCGACGTCGACGTACTGCCCGGGGAAGAACGTGAGGTCCGTCGGCTCGACGAGCCGCAGGACGAGCCGGCGAAGGTCGTGGGTGACCTTCTCGATCTCGACGACCTCGGTGACGGCCTCCTTGATGGGCAGGCCGGACCGGATCATCTCCTCGTCGTAGTTGAGGAGCTCGATGGTGAGGTCCTCGTAGGCGTGGGCCCGGCACAGGAGCGTGAAGCCCTCGTCCTTCTCGTAGTCCGGCAGCGCGAACGTCGAGTACTTCTCGAGCTCGATGTCCTCACCCTCGAGGACGAAGGACTTGCATGCCGCGCACTGGCCCTCCTTGCAGCCGTGCATGAGCATGATCCCCTGCTCGGAAGCGGCCCTCAGGATCGTCTGGTCCTCGGGGACCTCGACCTCGATGCCCACCGGCTCGAACCGCACGACATGTCTGTCCGTCATGGCTCCCTCGCCCGGTCCAGAAGTGTGGTGGCCGGACGTGGGCAGCGGCGGTCTCGTCCACCGCTGCGCACGTCCGGTCCCTCGGTCTGCCCTGCTCCTGCGGACTAGTCCTTGGGAGCGGGCCGGCCCGCCGGACCCTGCTTCACGTAGTCCGCGTGGAACGCCTGGCGCTCCGCCGGGGACATCTCGTTGAGCAGGACGTTCGGGCTCTGCAGCGGCGGGCACCGACGCAGGTGGTCGAGCGTCCACATCTTCTTCGGGTCGAGGTTGAGGTGCGGCTGGGCGACGAGCGTCTTGCCGTCGTCACGCACGTACCCCATGTCGGAGACGACGTCGGCCCAGTTCCAGCCGTGGTACAGCGTCTCCCACTCGCGCTTGCCGATGAGCTTGCCCATGTTCGGCGTCGAGCGGCCCTCGTACTCCGGGCGGAACGCGACGGCGTCGGTCCAGCGGCACGCCTCGTGGCAGTACGTGCGGACCTGGCCGTCGACCTCGTCCATGACCATGTCCTCGCGGACGAGGCACGGCACCATGCAGGTCCAGCAGCGGTGCGGGTACACGTAGTCGACGTCCTCGAAGACGATCGGGTGGTGCCCGTTCGGCGTCGAGAGCCGGTTGTAGTTCTCCCACCACTTGCCGTACTTGTTGTACCAGCCGGGGTACTTGCCCTCGAACCACTCGAAGTCCTTGTCCGTCATCGGGTCGATGCGCCAGTAGTTGGCGAGCCACCCGGTGGCGAAGAACTGGGCCACCTCGTGCACGTAGCCCTTGTTCCAGATCTGGTTCCAGGACTCCTCGATGAGGTCGTGCGGGATGACCAGGCCGTACTTCTCGAGCGGGACGAGGTACGAGCGGTAGTAGTCGTCGTAGATCCAGCGGCGCCACATCTCCGCGTAGCTCTCGCGGTCCGGCCGGCGGTCCTTCGTGCCGTACTCGATGAAGGTGCCGATCGCGGCGTCGACGACGCGGTGGTTGTTCCACCACGCGTAGCGCAGGTCGCGCTCGAGGAGCTGGTGGTTACCCTCGTCCGCGAGCGCCATGAGCAGCGTCGCGTACCCGTTGCTGATGTGCCGGGACTCGTCGGACTGCACCGAGTGGAAGACCGTCGGCAGCAGGTAGTCGCCGTTGGCCGCGGCCTCGGCGGGCATCGCGACGAAGAGGGTGTTCGTGAACGCCGTCTCCGCGACGATCGTCAGGTAGATGCTCGCCGCGGTGATCGCGTCACCGGTGATGAAGCCCTCGGCGAACTGGCGCCCGATCGACCCGCAGTAGTCGTTCTGGAAGTTGCGCAGGCTGTTGTTGAAGCCGGCCGGGTCGATGTAGTTGTTCATGTACAGGCGCTTGAGGTTCTGCTGGATCGTCGAGTGCCGGACCTCGTCGATCATCTGGATCGCCTGGCCGTTGTGCAGCTCGGGGTTCGGCACGTTGCGGAACAGCAGCGGCATCGCCCGGGCGGCCGAGATCTCCGGCAGCGGGATGATGCTCAGGAAGAGCTTCTGCCACTCGAGCCAGCGCTCCTGCACCTGCCGGAACATGTTGCCCCGGATGGCGCCGTCGGCCGCGCCGTAGACGCGGTGGTCCTTCTCCTCCTGCATCGGGAAGTAGGACCGCAGGACCTGCTTGAGCGGGTCCTTCTTCTGCGCCTTCCTGAACGTGTAGTCGGTGCCGTACTGGGCCACCGGCTCGTGGTACAGCGGTTCCCAGGAGAGCTCCTGGATCTTCTGGTGGGCCTTGGCCACACTCTGGCGACTCATCGCGACTCCTCGGCGGTTCGTGTGATCTGCCGGGCGGGCGCCCGGACCTGGATCGCCGTTCCTGGTGTCGGTACCGGGCCCCCTGTTCGAGGCTGGACCGGCCCGACGCACGCGGCCCCGGGAAGGGGCCTAAGTCCTATGGCCTGGATCACATCCCGGATCCGGCGGCTCGGGTATCTCACTCTGAGACACCCTGTGAGACAGGTCGTGAGACATCTCGTGAGACAGCCGGGGCCTCTCGCGGGCCGGCCGTCAGGCGCTGCCGAACGCGGCCTCGCGCAGCTCCGCGAGGCGCTGCTTCACGTTCTCCGAGACCTGCCGGTCGCCCTCCGGCGCCGGCTCGATCCCGAGCGCCCGGAGCAGGTCGGCCGCGGCCTGCCCGGGGTTCCCGGTCTCGCCGAGGACGGGGTGCAGCCCCTGGCCGGCGAGATGGTGGAAGACGATGTTGACGATCGTCCAGTGGTTGTACGTCTCCGGTTCGTCCGTGCGGTCGTCCATGCCGGTGCCTGCCTCTCCCGGCCCCGCTCCGCCGGTGTGGACGCGGCGTCCGGGCGGGGCCCTGCGACCCGGCCAGCACATCCCTGTGAGGAGGGACGAGCGGTCTCAATATGAGACAGAGCGACCTGAGGTGCGCCTTACCGTGATCCCCTACAGCACCTGGTCCCAGTCCACCTGACGACCCCTCCGGCACCCCGGGCGAGCGGCCCGGGCGCTGTCGGCCGCCGTGGCCCCACGGCTCCGATCCACGGTCACCGGCCGCACGCCAGGCGCGGCCGGATCACCCGGCCACCCCTCGCTGGACCACCACAGGGACGGGAGGCAGAGCCTTGTCGAAGACGCCAAGTGCCTTGTCGAAGACGCCCACGTCAGTCCGCCGAGCGACGTCGCCGGACGACCCGCGGCTCGCCGTCATGCGCGAGCGCTTCCTCACCTCGGAGACGGTCGACGCCGACTCCGTGCGGGACACGATCCTCGCGTCGTGGTGGCGCTCGCGCCGCTGGAACGTCGAGGCCGACAAGCTCCAGATCCAGGACCGGCACGACACCGACCTCGACGGGCCGCTGACGCGCAGCGCGCTGCCCGTCCTGCGGACCCTCGTCGGTCATCTCGAGGGCCAGCCGATCAGCGTGATCCTCACCGACGCCCAGGGCACGGTCCTCACCCGGCTGTCGGCCGACTCCCAGCTCGACCGGCATCTCGACTCGGTCATGCTCGCGCCCGGCTACAGCTACGCCGAGAAGTACGTCGGCACGAACGGCATCGGGACGGCGCTCGAGGGCGGCCGGCCGATGCACGTCTTCGGGCACGAGCACTACGCCGAGAACCTCGAGGACCTCGCCTGCGCCGCCGTCCCGATCCAGCACCCGATCAGCGGCAAGACGGTCGGCGCGGTCGACCTCACGTGCTGGCGCAAGGACGCCGGTCAGCTGCTCATCGCGCTCGCGAAGACGACGTCCGACCAGATCCGGCAGGCCCTGCTCATGGACGGCGGCGAGCGCGAGTACCAGCTGCTCCAGGCCTACCTGCGGGCCTGCCGGCGCAGCACCGGCATCGTCCTGGCCCTCAATGGCGACGTCGTCATGATGAACGACCACGCCCAGCTCGCCCTGGACCCGATGGACCAGTCCGTCATCGTGCAGCATCTCTCCGAGGCGCTCGCGACGGGTACGACGGCGACGGTCGCCGTCCAGCTCCCCTCCGGGGCCTCGGCGCGGATGCGCTGCCGGGCCGTCGGAACCCCCGGCCTCGGTGCCGGCGGGGTCGCGCGGGTGCGGCTGGACGACGTCCCCCGGGCGGTCCCGGTGCGCAACCGGCCGCCCGCCCGGCTCGTGCTGCCCGGGCTCGTCGGCAACGGCGCGCTCTGGGTACGGGCCGCCCAGCAGGTCGACTCCGCCCTCGTCGCCGGCGAGTGGCTCGTCGTCGAGGGCGAGCCGGGCACCGGCAAGGTCGCGGTGCTGCGCGCCGTCCACCACCGCCGGACGCCCGCCGAGCCGTTCCACGTGCTCGACGCGGACGACGCCGGCGACCCGGGGTGGGCGGCCGCCGTCCGGCGCGAGCTCGCCGCCACGTCCGGCTGCGTCGTCATCCGGCACGTCGACCAGCTCCACGGCCGCCGGCTCTCCGCGCTCGTCCAGTCCCTGTCCCAGGCCAAGGCGGCGGGGACGGCCCTGCGGGTGTGCCTGACGACGGGCGTCACGCAGCCCGCCGGCGAGCTCGTCCGGCTGCTCAACCACTTCCCGCGGACGGTCCGGGTGCCCCCGCTGCGCCACCACGTCGAGGACCTGCAGGTGCTCGTCCCGTTCCTGCTCTCGCGGCTGCAGGTCAACGCGGTCGTCTGCTCACCGGCCGCCATGCAGCTGCTGAGCCGGTCGAGCTGGCCCGGCAACGTCGCTGAGCTGGTCCAGGTGCTCCGCGAGGTGGTCCAGCAGCACCGTTCCGGCGTCATCGAGCCGGAGGACCTGCCGCCGCGGGTCCGCACCGTCTCGCGCCGGGTGCTCACGCCGATCGAGTCCCTCGAACGGGACGCGATCGTCTCCAGCCTCATCGACAACAACGGCAACAAGGTCGCCGCCGCGACGGCGCTCGGGATGTCCCGCGCGACGATCTACCGCAAGATCCACGAGTACGGGATCGTCGCCAAGGGCTCCTGACACTCACCCGAGCGGCGGCGCCCCCTCCGCGAGCGCTCGGAGAGCCTGTCCGAAGACCTCGGCCGGCGGGGTGACGAGCCCGGCGCCGACCTGGCCGACGCCTGCGACCCGGCCGGCCATGCCGGTGTTGATCTGCGGCAGGATCCCGGTGCGGACGACGCGGGTCACGTCGATCCCCGTCGCGGCGCCCTGGAACTCGAGCACGGGGATGCCGAACGCCGGGTTCTCGGCGCAGGTGATCTCGTGCATCCGCTGGGTCGTCGCGAGCGCGAACGGCACGTCGCCGCCGACGAAGCGGACGATCGCCGGGGCGGCGGCCATCGCGAACCCGCCGATGCCGGCGGTCTCGGTGATCGCGGAGTCGCCGATGTCCGGGTTGGCGTCGGCCGGGCCGTAGTCGCCGAGGTAGAGCCCCTCCGGGGTGTTCGCCGGCCCGGTGAACCAGCGGTCGCCGGTGCCCGAGACCTGGATCCCGAAGTCGGTGCCGTTGCGGGCCATCGTCACGACGACCGTCGACCCCGGGACGTCACGGGCGGCGTCGGTGGCGAGCTTGCACGCGGGCATGACGAGGTTGAGGAAGAAGTGGTCGTTGCCGCCGACGAACGCCGCGGCGCGCGCGACGTCCGCCTGGGTCAGCCCGGCGGCCGCACCGGTGGCGTTGCCCGGGGCGTCGATCATCGCCGGCAGCAGCTCGCGCAGGAGCATGAGCGTGCCGGCCCGGTTGCGGTTGTGGCCCTCGTCGCCCATCTGGAGCATCTGGGCGACGATCACCTTGACGTCGACCGGGCCGCTCGTGTCGCGCACGGTGCGGACGGCGTGCTGGAGCAGCGGCCCGAGGACGGCGGACATCCACTGCAGCCGCTCGATCACCTCGGGCCCGTAGGCGCCGTAGCGCAGCACCTTGCCGAGGCCCTCGTTGAGCGAGCACCAGGCGCGGCCGCCGGTGTCGGGGTTCTCCAGCTCGAAGACCCACATGGACGGCGAGACGACGCCGGCCATCGGGCCGACCGTGCTGCGGTGGTGGCACGGGTCGAGGACGATCGGCCGCCCCGAGCCGACCGGTCCGGCACCGGCCGCGAGCAGCCTCCCGGCCGCGTCGGGGTCGGGGGCGAGCCCCTCGAAGACCATCGCGCCCTGGAGGGCGCCGCGCATCGGGCCGCTCGCACGCTCCCACTCCAGCGGCGGGCCGGCGTGCAGGAACGTCCCGGGCTCCAGGCCGAGCGCCTCGCCGGCCGGCCGGACGTCGACGAGCCGGGCGCCGGCGGCGAGCATCCGGGCCACGGCCGTCGCGTTCGCGGCAGCCCGGCGCGGGTCGGCCATGACCCGGGCGAGGTCGGCCGCGACGTCGGCCGCCGTGCCGGGGTGACCGGCGGTCTGCGGCGGCCGCCAGTCCACGGCCGTCGTCCGGACCGCCTGGTCCTGCAGGGTCTGCGTGAACAGCGAGACCCCGGCCGTCGCGACGGTGGGCTCGCCCGCGAGCAGGTCGGTCACCGGGACACCTCCCAGGGCAGGGCGCCGCGGACGTCGTCGGCGAGCAGCTCGACCGCCTTCCGGGTCGCGGCGGCGTTGGACAGGTGCACCGAGGCGCCCGCGGCGACGAGCGCCGCGGCCTGCCGCTCGAGCCCTTGCGGGTCGCCCTCGGTGCCGCAGAGCGAGACGACGACGGCGGCCTCGGCGCCGCGGGCCGCGGACCGGCGGCGCAGCTCGGCGACCGCGGGCGCGAGCTCGGCCGCCGGGTCCGGGTGGGCGCCGTGCCCGAGGACGACGTCGAGCAGGACGACGGCCGCGCCGTCGGCGGGCGCGTCGACGTCCGCCTGCCGCAGCAGCCACTCCGCGCGCAGCGAGCCGTCGATCATCGGGTGCGGCCGGCCCCGGGTGAGGTCGTCGTCCCCGAAGTCGACGAACACGTGCGGGGTGCCCGCGACCGGCGCGAGGTCCCGGCCCAGCCGCGGTGCGGCGGTGCCGTCCGGCCCGGTGAGCGGGATGTTCGAGGCGACCGGGCCGAGCACGGCCGACGCGACGAGCATCGCCTCGTCGCAGAGCGTGCCGCCGGCGAAGGCACCGCGCAGCGCGGTGTACCGGCCGGTGCGCTCCGCGGGCGCGGGCCACCGGCGCGGCTCCTGCCAGGGGGCCGCCTCGTCGGCCCCTGCGGCGGCGGCGAGCGCCTCGACGACCTGCCGGACGGCCTGCGTGAGGTCCGGCCGGCCGGGCCCGAGGGTCGCGAGGACGACGGGCCGGCCGAGCGTCGCGGCGAGCGCCACGACGTCCGTCTCCACCTGCGGCGCAGGCGGTTTCGAGACGATCACGACGAGCCCGACCGCGGGGTCGGCGGCGAGCAGCGCGAGCGCCGCCTTCGTCGAGCGGCCCCCGACGGCCGCCGAGAGGTCCCGGCCGCCGACGCCGAGGCAGTGCCGGACGCCGACCCCGGCGGCGTCGAGCAGGCTCATGACCTGCTGCGCCCCGGTCCCCGAGGCCGCGACGAGACCGACCGGCCCGGGCCGGACGACGTTCGCGAACCCGAGCCCCACGCCGGAGACGACGGCGGTACCGCAGTCCGGGCCCATGAGGAGCAGCCCGCGGTCGGCGGCCGCGTCCTTGAGCCGGACCTCGTGCGCGAGCGGCACGTTGTCGCTGAAGACCATCACGTGGGCGCCGGCGTCGAGGGCGTCCATCGCCTCGGTGAACGCGTGCTCCCCCGGCACCGACACCAGGGCGAGCGTGGCCCCGGACGCCGTCACCGCGCGGCCGAGCGTCGCCGGCGGGACGACGACCCCGCCGACGCCCGCACCGGCGCCGCCGACCGGCCCGCCGCGGGCGGCCAGCGCCTCGTCGACGAGCCCGGTCGCGGTGTCGAGCGCGGCGTCGTCCGCGGCCCGGAGCGCGACGAGCAGGTCCGCCGGTGCGAGGCCGTCGGGGAGCGTGAACCCCATGCCCGCCAGGACGTCGAGGTTGAGGTCGGTCGCCATCGCGACCTGCGCCGCGAGCACGCCGGGCGCACCGGCGACCGCCCGGCTGACCTGCATGAGCGTCACCGAGTCGTGGTAGGCGCCGCGGCGCACCTCGACCCGCTCCACCGCGTGCTGGTCCGTGCCCTGTGCCACCGGCTGCTCCTCGTCGTCGGTCCGCCTCACGCAGAGCCTGCCGTCATGCCGCCACCGGGCCCGGCACCGCCGCGCGCAGCCCGAGCACGAGCCCGTGGCCGAGCGCCGTCCCGGAGGTGTGCCCGACGTCGACGAGCGCGTCGACCGCGGCGCGCAGCCGGCCCTCGTCGCCCGGGCGGCCGAGCGTGCGGAGCAGGTCGACGACCTGCGGCACGGCCCGGCCCTCGACGGCCTCGGCGAGGAGCGCGGCGGAGACAGGGGTCGTCCGGTGCAGCTCGGCGCGGACGACGTCCGCGAGCGCCTGCCGCGCCGGACAGGGCGGCCGGGCGGCCGCGAGCGCGCACAGCGCGCCGGCGAGGACGTCGTCCCCGGCCGGGGTCAGGCCCGGCCCGCGACCGACGAGGGTCCGCACCGCCGCGGCGAGGCCGGCGTGCGGCCCCGCGCCGAGCGCCGCGAGCGCGGCGCCCAGGGCGGGCAGCCGGGTCGCGACCTCCTCGGGCGCGGCGGGCAGCAGCCTGGCCAGCCCGGTGGCGACCCGGGACGCGACGACGTGAAGGGCCGGCACGGCGGGGTCCCACCAGCGCAGCGGCCGCACGGTGACCCCGGCGACCGACAGGCCGCCGCCACCGACGAGGGCCTCGTCGCCGACCGCGGCACCGGCGAGGTGCGGCGGGACGCGGGCGTCGAGGACCATCCCGAACGGCACCCGGACGGCGTCGGGCGCGAGGAGCGCCACGACGGGCTGCTCGCCGACCGCGAGGTAGAGCGCCCGCGGGGTCGTCGCGACGACCCGCAGCGCGCGGACGGGCCCGAGCAGGAGCGTGCGCAGAGTCGTGCTCGCAGCGGCCATGCCGACCCCCTCGCGTCGTGCTCGGCGGGTGCGTGCTCGCGCACGTGACCCTCCGCGAACGTAACCGGGGCGCTACCGTCCCCGTATGGCTAGACCTGCCAAGAGTGAGCCGACCCCCGCCCAGGACTTGCCAGTGCCGGCCTCCCCGGTGCCGGGCGAGGCCGGGGTGGCGCGCCGGCTGCCGCGGGCGCTGCGTGTGCGCGAGGTGCTCGAGCTCCAGGTGCTCCGCGGCTCGACCGTGCTCGCCGGGGCGACCGGTCTCGACCGCGCGGTCGAGCGGGTCAACGTCATGGAGGTGCCCGACATCCTGCCGTGGGTCAAGCCCCACGAGCTGCTCCTCACGACCGGGTACCCGCTGCGCGACGACCCGGGGGCGCTGGTCCGCCTCGTCGGCGACCTCGACGAGCGCGGCCTCGCCGCCCTCGGCGTCAAGCTCGGCCGGTACCTCGACGTCCTGCCGCCGCAGGTCATCGAGGAGGCGGACCGGCGTGGCTTCCCCGTCATCGCCGTCCCGGAGACCGTCGCCTGGGACGACGTCCTCGAGCACGTCCTCACCGACCTGCTCGACCGGCAGGCCACCGCGCTGGCCCGGTCCGAGGAGGTGCACCGGGCGCTCGTCCAGGTCGTCCTCGACGGCGGCGGGCTCCCCGAGCTCGCGTCCGGGCTCGTCGGGCTGCTCGGCGGAGCGGTCGTCATCACGACGCCGGACGGCCGGGTGCTCGCGGACGGCGGCGACGTCGACGCTGTGTCGGCGGCGTACGGCGGCCGGTGCTTCGAGGGGAGCGGCCGGCTGCGCACCGAGGCGGAGATGACCGGCCTCACGAGCCACGACGGGCTCGCCGGCAACCACGTCGTCGTCCGGGTCGTCGCCGGCCGGGTCGACCACGGCCGGATCGTCGCCTTCTCCCCGGAGGGCACGCTGACGACGGACGACGTCCACACCGTCGAGCGGGCCGCGACCGTCGCGGCGCTCGCCGTGACCAAGCAGCTCGCCGTCCGGGCGGTCGAGAGCAAGTACCAGGGCGACTTCCTGCGCGACCTGCTCACCGGGCAGGTCGAGCCCGAGCTCGCCGTGACCCACGCCGCGAGCCTCGGCTGGGACGTCGACCGGCCCGTGGTCGTCGTCGTCGCCGAGCTCGACCCGACGGACGACGACCGGCCGGCGACCGGGCTCGTCGGCCGGCCCGCCCTCGAGCGCTTCGCCGCGGCCTGGCAGTCCGTCGTCCGCCCGCGCGACCCGCACGCCCCCGTCGTCGGCTTCCACCGCGAGGTCGTCGCGGTGCTCGGCGCGCCCCCTCACGGGTCGACCGGCCAGACCGGGCCGGGTATCGACCGGCTCGTGCGCGACCTCGTCCGCGACGTGACCGGGGACGGCGGCGGCGGCCGGCGCTCCTTCGGCACGGGCGTGAGCCGGGTCGCCGCGACGCCGGCGCAGATCCCGGCGGCCTACGAGCAGGCCCGCACCGCGGTGCGGGTCGGGCGGCGGATGAACGGACCGGGCAGCGTCGCGCACTTCGACGGTCTGGGGGTCTTCCGGCTGCTGTCGCTCGTCGAGGACCCGGCCGAGCTGCGGTCGTTCGCGGCCGAGACCCTCGGCGACCTCGCGAAGGTCGACGACGAGGAGGCGCGGGACCTGCGGCGCACCCTCGAGGTGCTCCTCGAGACGAACCTCAACGTCGCCGAGACCGCCCGGGTCATGCACTTCCACTACAACACGCTGCGGTACCGGATCGCGAAGCTCGAACGGATGCTCGGGCCGTTCACCCGGGACGCGCACCTGAGGCTGTCCCTGCACCTCGCGCTGCAGGTGCTGCGGATGCGCGGGGCCTGACCGACCGCGCGCCGGGGCGCCGGCGTCAGACGGCCACGAGCACCAGCCCCGGGTCGAGGCGGCGCAGGTCGCCGGGGTCGCTCGTGAGGACGGCCTGCCCCGCACGGCGGGCACAGACGACGACGTGGGCGTCGACGACGTCTGAGGTACCCGACTCCCTGAGCAACCGCCCAACCGCCACCGCGTCCCGACGGTCGAGCGGGCGCACCTCGGTCGTCACCCGACGGAGCAGGAGGGCGAGCCGTGCCTGCCGTTCGGGCGAGCGCACCGCCTGGGCCAGCGCGGTCGCAGGGATCACGACCGGCTCACCGGTCCGCGCCACGCGCAGGATCAGCTGACGCACCGCCCCGTTGCCCTTGTCGAGGGCGATGAGCGCACCGGCATCGAGCGTGACACCCAGCCCCGCCGGGGGCTGCCCGCTCATCGCTGCCGCCCTTCGGGATAGGGGTACGGGCCGGGGTCGCGCGGAGGGCCGTCACGCCCGAGCACCGCGTCGGCCCAGGCGATCTCGGCCTCGGTCACCGGCCCGCCCGCGGCGAGCAGGTCCGCCTCCAGCGTCGACTCGAGCAGCTCGGCGGCGTCCAGCGCCTCCTGGACGGCCTCCTGCACGAAGCCGGAGACGCTCTCGACATGCCCGGCGGCGAGACTCGCCTTGATGGCCGCGACCTGGTCGACGGTCAGCGTCACGGTGACCTTCTCGGTCTTCGCCATACTCAACACCATACTGCTCATGGCAGAACGGTAGACGATCACCCGGAGAGCGCCACGAGGTTATCCACAGGGCTGCGAGTCGTCGGTGGCCGCTCGTACGCTGGCGACCATGAGCGTCCCGGCGTCCGCGTCCGACCACCCGGCGACGTGGAAGTTCGACTTCCCGGTCTACCACCCGGGCGACCTCGCGGCCTGGCGCGCGTGGCTCGCGGAGCACCACGCGACGGCCCGCGGCTGCTGGGTGGCGTCCTGGCGCAAGGGCAGCGGGCTCGACCCGGTGCCGTACGCCGACCTCGTCGAGGAGGCGCTCTGCTGGGGGTGGATCGACTCGACCGTCAACACCCTCGACGAGGCCCGCGGGCTGCAGATGATGACGCCGCGCAAGGCCCGGAGCACCTGGACGAGGCTCAACCGGCGCCGGGTCGAGGCGCTCGAGGAGCAGGGCCGGATGACCGACGCCGGGCGGCGCGCCGTCGAGGTCGCGCAGGCGAACGGGTGGTGGACGATCCTCGAGCCGGTCGAGGACCTCGTCGTCCCCGACGACCTGGCCACGGCGCTCGACACCGACCCGGCCCTGCGCGCCGCATGGGAGCGGACCGCCCCGTCGGTGCGCAAGCAGGCCCTGCTCTCGCTCGTCACGGCGGCGGGTGCGGACACCCGGGCCCGGCGGATCGCGGCCGTCTGCCGCGGACTGCTCTGAGACCACCTGGGACGACGGCTCCCTCCTGCACAAATGTGCACGAGAGGCGTTGGCGAACTATGCCAATGCTCTGCGTGACCGGGAGCCCTACGTTGCGCTGAACACCTCGCTGCCGGACCGCACCTGGCGGGGGTGCAGGACGGCGCTGCCCCCCAGGAGGCTCGTCATGGCATTCGGTTGGACGCTGCACGGGGACGGCAAGTCCCTGGCACCCGGAGAAGTGGTCAGGCCCGACGAGCGCCTCAGCTGGGGCCGCACCGTCGGGCTCGGAGCGCAGCACGTCGTCGCGATGTTCGGTGCGACGTTCGTCTTCCCGCTCATCATGGGGCTCAACCCCCAGCTCGCGATCCTCATGAGCGGCATCGCGACGATCTGCTTCCTGCTCATCGTCGGCGGCAAGGTCCCCAGCTACCTCGGCACGAGCGCCTCGTTCGTCGGCGGCGTCGCGGCGATCCGCGCCCAGGGCGGCGACTCGGCGGACGTCACCGGCGCGATCCTCGTCGCGGGCGTCGTGCTGGCGCTCGTCGGTGTCGTCATCCACTACATGGGCTCGGCGATCGTCTACAAGGTGCTGCCGCCCGCGGTCACCGGCGCGGTCGTCATGCTCATCGGCTTCAACCTCGCGCCGGTCGTCGCGAACATCTACTGGCCGCAGGACCAGTGGGTCGCCTTCCTCACGATGCTCTTCGTCATCGTCGTCAGCCTCGCCTCGCGCGGCTTCGTCGGGCGGATCGCGATCTTCCTCGGTCTGATCTTCGGCTACGCCGTCTCCTGGGTGAACGACACGATCTTCGGTCAGATCACGTCGTTCGACGCGGGCGCGGGGAAGGTCACCACGCACGACCGGGTGAATTTCAGCGGCATCGAGGATGCCCCCTGGTTCGGCCCGGTCCACAAGACCGTGATCGCGGACGGCAAGGAGGTCGTCGGCTTCCACTTCCCGTCGATCTCGCTCACGTTCGTGCTCCTCGTGCTGCCCGCGGTCATCGCACTGATCGCCGAGAACGCCGGTCACGTCAAGGCGGTCGCCGAGATGACCGGCGCTGACCTCGACCCGGTCATGGGCCGGGCCATCGCTGCGGACGGCGTGGGGACCGTCATCGCCTCGGCCGTCGGCGGCTCCCCGACGACGACGTACGCCGAGAACATCGGCGTCATGGCAGCCACCCGGGTGTACTCCACGGCGGCCTACTACGTCGCCGCGATCGTGGCGATCATCTTCGGCTTCATGCCCAAGTTCGGTGCCCTCGTCTCGTCGACGCCGGGCGGCGTCCTCGGCGGGATCACCGTCGTGCTCTACGGCATGATCGGCCTGCTCGGCGCGAAGATCTGGAAGGAGAACGGGGTCGACTTCGGCAACCCGGTCAACCTCGTTCCGCTCGCGGCGGGCATCGTCATCGCCATCGGTGGGACCTCTCTCCAGATCACCGACACCTTCAGCCTCTCCGGCATCGCGCTCGGCACGATCGTCGCCGTCGCGGGCTGGCACCTGGCGAAGGCCCTGGCGCCGGCGCACTTGCGAGAAGGAGCCGTCGGCGGTACGAGCGTCGTCGTCGACGCGCCGGGGGCCTACAAGGAACCCTGACGCACTCCAGAGCACGTCCGTCGCGGGGCCGGAGCCACTCCGGCCCCGCGACGCCGTTCCGACAGGCAGGATGCTCGTGTGAAGCCGTCCCCGTTCACCTACCACCGGCCCGAGAACCTCGAGCAGGCCCTCGCGCTGCTCGCGGACGTCGGGTCCGAGGGCAAGGTGCTCGCCGGCGGGCAGAGCCTGCTGCCGATCCTCTCGATGCGCCTCGCGGCGCCCGCCCACCTCGTCGACGTCAACCGGCTCACCGACCTCGCGTACGTGCGCAGCGGGCCGGACGGCGTCCACGTCGGCGCGCTCGCGCGGCACCGCACCGTCGAGCGGGACGCCGAGGCGCACGCCGCGCTGCCGCTGCTCCGGCAGGCCCTCGAGCACGTCGCGCACCCGACGATCCGCAACCGGGGCACGAGCGTCGGGTCGCTGGCCCACGCCGACCCGAGCGGCGAGCTCACCGCCGTCCTCGCCCTGACCGGCGGCCGCGTCGACCTGGCCTGCGCGGCGGGACGGCGCAGCGTCGCCGCGATGGACTTCTTCCTCGGCCCGCTGGAGTCCGCCGTCCGTCCCGGGGAGCTCGCCGTCGAGGCCTGGTTCCCCGCGTTCCCGGCCGGCACCGGGACGGCGTTCGTCGAGGCGGCGCGCCGGCACGGCGACTACGCGATGGCCGGCCTCGCCGCCGCCGTGACCGTCGTCGACGGCCGGGTCACCAGCGCCCGCGCCGCGTACATCTCGATGTCGCCGGTCCCCGTGGTCGTCGAGCTCACCCACGACGCACCGACCGACGCGGCCGACGCGGCCGTCCCCGCCGCCTGGGCCGGCGCCGCGGAGGCCGCGGTCGACCGGCTCGAGCCCGAGGCCGACCTGCACGCCTCCGCGCACTACCGCGCCCACCTGGCCCGCACCCTCACCGGGCGTGCGATGGCCCGAGCCGTCGCCGGCGCGGTATCGCCCGACGTCCGCCCCCGTGCCGAGGAGGCGCCCGCATGAGCGAGCAGCAGCTCGACATCACGTTGTCCGTCAACGGGTCCGCGCACGCCGTCCGGGTGCCGTCCCGGCGGCTGCTGTCCGACTGCCTGCGCCACGATCTCGGCCTCGTCGGCACGCACGTGGGCTGCGAGCACGGTGTGTGCGGGGCCTGCACGGTGCTCCTCGACGGCGCACCGGTGCGGGCCTGCCTCATCCTCGCCGTGAGCGCCGAGGGTCACGACGTGACGACGGTCGAGGGGCTCGCCCCGGACGGCACGGAGCTCGGACCGGTGCAGGAGGCCTTCCGGGAGTGCCACGCGCTGCAGTGCGGTTTCTGCACCCCGGGATTCCTCACGACGGTGACCGCGTTCCTCGAGGAGAACCCGGCCCCCACCCACGACGAGGCGCGCGACGCCATCGCGGGCAACCTGTGTCGCTGCACCGGGTACCAGAACATCACCAAGGCCGTGCTGCGGGCCGCCGAGCTCAGGGCCGCCCGGGCCGGCGAGGGGGCGACGGCGTGAGCGAGACCCCTGCCGGCAGCCCCGCCGACAAGACCCCTGCCGACAAGAGCCCTGCGAGGAAGGCGCCGACGCGAAAGGCCGCGGCCCGGAAAGCTCCCGCGACGCCGGCGGCGGCCCCACGGCGGCGCACGAAGCCGGTGCCGCCGGCCCTCGCGTCCCCGTTCGCCCCCGTACTGCCGGGTCTCGCGACCGCCGGACCCGTTGCACCGCAACCGGTCCCGCGCCCGGCGACGGGCAGCGTCACCGGCGGCTCCTCCCTCGTCGGCAGCAGCGTCGTCCGGCGCGAGGACGCCCGGCTGCTCACCGGCGGCGGCCGCTTCCTCGACGACCTCGGCCGGGACGCGCTCGCGGCGGCGTTCGTGCGCAGCACCGTGGCGCACGGCCGCGTCACCGACGTCGACGTGTCCGACGCCCTCGACGTCGACGGTCTCGTCGCGATCTACACCTACGAGGACCTCGCGGCCGCCGACGCCGAGCAGGGCACCCGGGTCGCCGAGGCCCTGCCGCTGCTCATCCCGCACCCGGCACTCACCCACGGCCGCACCGGTTTCGCGCTCGCACGCGACGAGGTGAAGTACATGGGCGAGCCGGTCGTCATGGTCGTCGCGACGGACCGGTACGTCGCCGAGGACGTCGCCGGCCGGATCCGGGTCAGCTACGAGACGCTGCCCGCGGTCGTCGGCATCGAGCAGGCCCGCGACGGTGCGGCGCTCGTCCACGCCGACGTGCCGGGCAACGTCGCGGCGCACCTCGTCCAGGAGGTGGGCGACGCGCGGGCCGCGCTGGCGGCGGCCCCCCACGTCCTCGACCTGGACCTCGACGTCGAGCGCAGCGCCTGCACCCCGCTCGAGGGCAAAGGCGTGCTCGCCCGCTGGCACGCCGACGAGGGCCGGCTCCAGCTGTGGTCGTCGACGCAGACCTCGACAGGGGTCCGGGCCGCCGTCGCCGCGAAGCTGGGCCTGCCGCTCGTCAAGGTCGACTGCATCACCCCGGACGTCGGGGGCGGCTTCGGGGTGAAGATCGTGCACCCGTGGCCCGAGGAGGTCCTCGTGCCGTGGGCCGCGCGGCTGCTCGGCGCCGCGGTGAAGTGGACCGAGGACCGGCGCGAGCACTTCGTGTCGAGCGCGCACGAACGCCGCCAGCTGCAACGGGTCCGGGTCGGCTTCGACGACGACGGCCGGCTGCTCGGCCTCGACGTGACGCTCTGGCACGACAACGGCGCGTACACGCCGTACGGGATCATCGTGCCGATCATCACGGCCACGCAGCTGCTCGGGCCGTACAAGCCGGGCGCCTACCGGGTCGAGTTCACGTCGCTCTACACGAACACCGTCATCGTGACGCCCTACCGCGGAGCCGGTCGGCCGCAAGGGGTCTACGCGATGGAGCGGGCGATGGACGCGATCGCGAAGTACCTCGGCAAGGACCGCGCCGAGGTCCGCGCGACGAACTTCATCCGGCCCGACGAGTTCCCCTACGACCAGGGGCTCACCTTCCAGGACGGCCGGCCGCTCATCTACGACTCCGGCGACTACCCGCAGATGCTCGAGAAGCTCAAGGCCCTCGTCGGCTGGGACGACTTCCCGGCACTGCGCCAGCAGGCCACGGCGCAGGGGCGCCGGGTCGGCATCGGGATCGCCTGCTACGTCGAGGGCACCGGGGTCGGCCCGTACGAGGGCGCGCACGTGCAGGTCGAGACGTCGGGCCGGGTCAACGTCGCGATCGGGCTGACGACGCAGGGCCAGGGCCACGAGACGGCGTTCGCGCAGATCGCGGCCGACGTCCTCGGCGTCCGGATCGAGGACGTCCACGTGACGTCCGGCGACACCCGCCGCTTCGGCTACGCCGTCGGCACCTTCGCCTCCCGGGCCGCCGTCATGAGCGGCAACGCCGTCGGCCTGGCCGCCGGCAAGGTCCGCGAGAAGGCGTTGCGGATCGCGGCCGACGCGCTCGAGGTCTCGGCGAGCGACCTCGAGATCGTCGACGGCGACATCCGGGTCAAGGGTGCGCCGACGACGCACATCCCGCTGAAGACCGTCGCCGTGCTCTCGAACCCGCTGCGCTACGCGTTCGACGCGAGCGCCGCCGCGGCCACCCAGTTCGCCGGCGGCGGCTCACCGGACGCCCCGCCGGTGGCGGAGGACGACGAACCGGGGCTGGAGGGCACCGACTACTACTCGCCGGTCCGGTCGACGTTCGCCTCCGGCATGCACGCCGCCGTCGTCGAGACCGATCCGGAGACCGCCGAGATCCGGGTGCTGCGGTACTGCGTCGTCCACGACTGCGGCACTCTGGTCAACCCGATGATCGTCGAGGGCCAGGTGCACGGCGGCGTCGCGCAGGGCGTCGGCGGTGCGCTGTACGAGCGGATCGCCTACGACGAGAACGGGCAGATCCTCAACGCGTCCTTCATGGACTTCCTCATGCCGTACTCGACGGAGGTCCCGACGATCGAGACCGACCACCTCGAGACGCCGTCCCCGCTCAACCCGTTGGGCATCAAGGGCGCCGGCGAGGCGGGCGTCATCCCCGGGATGGCCGTCTTCGCGTCCGCGATCGAGGACGCCGAAGGCCTGACGGTGCGACGGATGCCGATCTCGCCGTCCGAGCTGTACGACCTGCGGACGGCGGGCGGCGGCTGACCGCGACCCACGACGCACACCGAGGGCACCGAGGACCTATCTATGTCGCAGATCCAGCGATCGCAGGTAGCCGCCCTCGTCGACCGTGCCCGGGCCATGACCGACGAACGCATCGCGGCTGCGCCACCGGGGTCGGTCCGGAACGTCTTCACCTCGATCCGGAGCCAGCTCGAGTACATGCGCGACACGCTCGCCTCGGGGGCGAGCCCTGCCGTCGACGACATCAACCGCCTCACGCTCGGGGTGATCGCGGTGCGCGAGTTCGAGGCGTCGGACCTCGCCTACTGCGATGCCGTCTGCGACGCGGTCTTCACGTTCAAGCAGCTGTGAGCACGATGCTGCCGCCCGACGGACGCCGGCACGGGCGGTCAGGCTCGGTCACGGCGCGGTCATGGCCCGGTCATGGCAGGGACGGGAGCGAGGCCTTCCAGGCTCTGTATTGCACGGGGAGGCAGTTCGCGCAGGGGCGGTACCCGGCGGCGCGGGCGGCCGGCTCGTCGAGGAAGAAGACCCGCTGCGTCACGTAGTGGCCCTTGGCGATCCAGCGCAGCGCACCCGGGCAGTCGAGCCGGCCGTAGATCCGGTTCCTGCGGTGGCCGCCGAGGGTCCCGGGGACGTCGCTGTCGTACGGGCGCCCGTCGGCGCCGACGAGCCGGTAGGTCCGCCCGGTCACGGCGAGGGCGCCGCCGGCTCGGCGACCGGGGCGCGGTCTGGCAGGCGCAGGGCGACGAGGACTCCGGGGACCGCGGCGACCGCGAGCGCCGCGAGGGCCAGGTGCGGGGTGCCCATGAGCGCCTGGACGACGAGCACGAGGACGGCGCCGCCGAGGTTGCCCGCGAGCAGCAGGAACGCGGTCGCGGTGGCGGCCCGGCCGGGGCCGGCCTCGAGCTCGGACCAGTCGAGCGCGACCGGCAGCCCCGCCAGCAGGAAGAAGCCGAGGACGGCGAGCGCGCCGGTCACGAGCCAGAGCGCGTGGACGACCGACAGCAGCCCGAAGACGGTGACGGTGAGGCCCGTCGTCGCGACGAGCACGAGCCGCCGGCGGTCGCGGCGGGCAGCGAGGCCGGGCAGCACGGCGGCCCCGGCGATCCCGGTGACGGTCATGAGCGCGATGAGCCCGCCGCCGACCCCGGGGTGGCCGAAGGCGTCGAGGATCGGGTCGAGCCACGTGGCGACGGCGTTGAAGACCCCGACCCCGACGAAGAGCAGCGCGGCGAGCCGCCACATGAGCGGGTCGTGCCGCAGCCAGCGCAGGGACGTCGGCCCGGTCGCGTCGGCCTCGAACGCCGCGGGCAGCCGCAGCGCGACGAGCACGGCGAGCGCGCCGGCCGTCGCGACCGCGGCGTGGACGGCGAGGAGCAGCCGCAGCCCGCCGGCGTCGAGGAGCAGTCCGCCCGTCGTCGCCGCGACGAGGATGCCGACGAACTGCCCCGCGCTCGCGACGGAGATCGCCGTCGCCCGCTCCGCCGGGGGGAACCACCGGGCCGCGACCTTGGTCGTCGCGTTGAGCACGAGCGGCTGCCCGACGGCGATCGCGACCTGGCCCGCGAGGACCCACCCGTACGAGCCCGGCCCGGCCGCCCGGACGAGCGCGCCGCCCGCCGTGAGCAGCGCACCGAGCGTGAGCGCCGGACCGAACCGGCGGTCCATCCAGCGCCCCGCCGGGATCGCGAGGAGCACGTAGACGACCGGCTCGAGGCCGGCGAGGTCACCGACCGCCCCCTCCGAGACCCCGAGCGCCCGGGCGGCCTCCCCGGTCACGGGAGCCAGCGAGATCCACAGCAGCTGGGTCGAGGCGACGAGCAGGCCGAACGCCGCGAGCAGGGCCCAGCGGGCGGTCCGCAGGGGAGCCAGGGCCGGACCGCCGGTGCGCAGGCTCATCTCGTCCCGTCCGTCGCGTCGGGCCGCCGGGCCGGCGGCGTCCTGCCGGCACCCACCGGCGCTCCATCATCACGGTGGCCGACGGCGCGCGGCTGCGTGGCCGCGATACGGAGAAACACCCGCGAAGTTGTCACGTCGTGCCAGGGAATGGTCCGGAATCGCGCCCGCGGCCCCCGTGGATGTGCGCCGGGCGGCTCCGTCAGCCGCGGCCCCACGGGGCGCGCGGGTCCCGCCGGGGCCGGAACCCGACGGCCGCGGCGAGCGCCGCGGCGTCCGCGAAGCCCCGCGCGACGTCGTCCGGCCGGTGCGCGTCGCTCGCGAAGGTGACCTCGGCCCCGCCGCACTCGTGCCACCAGCGCAGCACCTGGGCGGCGAGCGGCACGACCGTGTTCAGCTCGAGGGCCCGGCCGGAGGCTGCGAGCGCCGTGAGCACCTCGCGGAACTCGGCCTCGAAGGGGAACGGGTCGTACGGGTCGGTGCTGAACGTCGACCAGGCCCGGACCGGGTAGTCGACGTGCGCGAGGACGGCGACCGGCGCGGTCGACGACGCGAGCCGGTGCGCCTCCTCCAGGTACGCGCGCATCGCGGCGTCGCACCCGCGCTCGTGCATGAGGGCATGGATGTCCGCGGCGGCGCCCCGCGCGGTGAGCGAGTGCAGCGAGCCGAGGAGCCGGTCGAAGCGGCCACCGGCGAGCAGGTCGGCCACGGCGTCCGGGTGCCAGTGCGGCTCGCTGATCTCCAGCCCGGTGAGGATCGTCAGGCCCGGGAACCGCCTCCGGCAGTGCTCGACGGCGGCGAGGTATCCCTCGACGTCGAGCGGCGGGGCCCGCAGCACGAGGTCGTCACCCGCGTGGGCCGAGATGTGCGCCGGCAGGACGGTCAGCTCGTACGGCTCGAGGACGACGTCCGTGAGGTCGACGTGCTCGGTGAAGGCGACGAACGGCAGCCCGATCCCGACGGCACGCTCGCAGGTCGCCGCCATGTCGCCCTCGAGGGTGTCCCAGGAGAACTGGGAGTGGACGTGCGAGTCGCCCGGCAGCCGCGGTCGTTCCGCCGTTCCGGTCATGGCTGACACGGTACGGCGCCCTCATGGGTGTTCCTTGCGCCGTCGACACGCTACTTTGCCATCGAACATTGGTCAGATCACAGGAGGTGGGCGTGCCCGCGCGTGTGTCGGAGCCCCTCGACGCGGACGCCGCCGTCGGCGGGTCCGTCGGGCTGCGCACCGTCCGTGCACGCACCCGGGCCGCGGAGCCCGCCCGCAGCTGGCCGCAGGTCGGCGTCGACCTGCTCCGCGACCTGCGGCCCCGCCCCGCCGCCGCACCGAGGAGCCCCGTGCCGCACGACACCGCCACCGCGACCCCGTCGAGCGGCCTCCTCGCGGCGGACCGGCCCGTCGCGCCGCACCGCGCCGCGGCCCCGCCGCCGGCCCTCGTGTGCTCCGCGGTCGGCGCCCGCTACCGCAACCGGCGGACGCCGACGATCTCCGGCATCGACCTCGTGCTGCCGGCGCAGGGCGTGCTCGCCGTCGTCGGCCCGTCCGGCTCGGGCAAGTCCACCCTGTGCGCCGCGATCCTCGGCGAGGTCGAGGACGTCTCCGGCCACGTCCTCGTCGACGGCGTCGCGATCCTCGAGACGCCGGACCTCGCCCCGCGCCTGGTGAGCTTCGTGCCGCAGCGCGACGCCCTCCACAACGAGCTGACGCCGCGGCAGGCGCTCGGCCTCACCGCCGACCTGCGCCTCGCACCGTCCGTGCCGAAGGCCGAGCGGGAGCGCCGCGTCGCCGAGGTGCTCGGCCTGCTCGAGCTCGCCTCGCACGCCGACCGGCGGATCGGCCAGCTCTCCGGCGGCCAGCGCAAGCGGGTCGCCGTCGCCATGGAGCTGCTGAGCAACCCGCGGCTGCTCATGCTCGACGAGCCGACGTCCGGCCTCGACGAGGGCCTCGACCTCGTCATGATGCGGCTGCTGCGCCGGGTCGCGGACGACGGCCGCGGCGTCATCGTCGTCACCCACTCGACGGCGAACCTCAACCTCGCCGACGTCGTCCTCGCCCTCGACATCCACGGCAAGGTCGCGTTCAGCGGCCCGCCCGACGGGCTGCTCGAGGCCCTCGGGGTGACGACGTACGCCGAGGCGATGGCCGCGCTGCGGAACGGGACGGCGACCGCCGAGACCGTCGGCACCCCGGCCGCGCGACGGGACGACAGCCGCCCGGCGACCGACGGCGCGCGCGCCCGGTCCGCGGAGATCTCCGCCGCCGTCGCCCGGCGCACCCGGCGGGCCCCGGCCGGGACCGCCCCGGAGATCGGCCTCGTCCACACCTCGGCCGTCCTCACCCGGCGCGAGCTGACCCGGTTCGCCGCGAACCGGCTGACCCTGCTGCGCGGGCTGTTCGTGCTGCCCGTGCTCTCGTGCCTGCTCACCGCGTGGGCCGCCGACCGCGGGCTGGCCGGCACCCCCGACGACCCGAACCCCTGGCAGGGCGTGGCGCTGTCCGTCGTCGTCACGTGCACGACGTTCTTCGCGATGGCGATGTCGTTCGGCACGATCGTCGGCGACCGGGACGTCATCGAGCGTGAGTACCGGTGGGGCGTGCGGCCGGTGGCCGTCGTCCTCGCCAAGGCCCTCGCCCTCGCCGGGCCGGTGGCCTTCCAGTCGCTCGTGACCATGAGCCTGTACCTCGCGCTCCGGGACGGCCCCGAGCGGCCGCTCGACGTCGGCACCCCGCTGCTCGTCATGACCGGGTCGCTCATGATGCTCGGCCTCAGCTCGGCGGCCCTCGGCCTGCTCATCAGCGCCTCGTCGCGCACGCTCGAGCGGGCGATCCTGCTGCTCATGGGCAGCGTCGCGCTGCTCGTCGTGCTCAGCGGCCTGCTCATCCCGCTCGCGCACCCCGAGGGTCTCGGCGGGCACACGCTCGCACTCATCGCGCACACCACCCCGAGCCGCTGGGGGACCGCGGCGCTGGCGTCCTACGTCGGCTACGTCCCCGACCCGCTGCCCGGCATGGCACCGGGGGACACGAGCCTGCAGGACGCGCTCTGGGTGCACGACGTCGGGCACCTCACCGACGCGATCACGTCGATGGCGTCCCTCGGGGTGACCTACACGGTCGCCGCGATGTTCCTGCTGACCCGGCAGTGCGGCCGCCGCCGCTGACCTGACGGTCCGCTCCCCCGTCGCGTTGTCACACTTCGCCGACCACGGGGCCGGGTCCCGGCAGTAGCGTCGTGCCACCGACGTTCCTGCCCGTGCCGCGACGCGGGACACCAACCAGGGAGCAGCTGTGAAGGTCAGCGGAACCGCGACGCTCCACGCGTCCCCCGAGCGGGTCTACGCCGCGCTCAACGACCCGGCGGTCCTCGTCCGGACGATCCCCGGCTGCGAGCAGCTCGAGGCGGTCGGCGCCGACCGGTACCGGATGACCGTCACCGCGGGCGTCGCGAGCATCAAGGGCAGCTACCTCGGCGACGTCACCCTCTCCGACGGGACGCCGCCGTCCGCCTTCACCCTGAAGGCGTCCGGGTCGGGCGCGCCGGGCACGGTGAGCGCCGACGTCCGCGTGCACCTCGACGACCCGGGCGACGGGACGACGCTGCTGCGCTACGACGCGGACGCCGTCGTCGGCGGCGCGGTCGGCGGGGTCGGGCAGCGGGTGCTCACCGGAGTCGCTCGGAAGACCGCCGGGGAGTTCTTCGCGGCCGTCGACGCCCTGCTCGCCGCGGGTGGTCCGGCCGCCCTGCCCGCGCCCGGGTCCGAACCGGTCTCCGCGGCCGGCCTGCTGCCGGCCGCGCCGCCGTCCACCGCCGCGCCCGCGGTCTTCACCCGGCCGGCGGTCCCCGCGACCGGCGGGGTGCCGCTCGACGTGCGCTACCAGCTCGGCGGGGTGGCGGTCGGCGCCGCGATCGCGCTCGCCGGGGTCTGGCTCGGCTACCGGATCGCCCGCCGGCGCGGCTGACCGGCGAGGGAACGATCGCGCCGTGCGACGAACCGGGCATTTCGCCACCGGCGAACGCGGATTCACCCGGACGGCCCCTCATAGCCCGCGGGACCCCGGTCGATAACGCGCCTATGTCGACCGCTCGGACCCCGGTATGAGGGACCCGGGCAGACCGGAGGAAGGAGGATCGGCGATGAACGTCACCAGTGTGGGTGCCACCCCGGCGCCGCTTCCGGCCCCGCTCCCCGTCCAGCGACCCGTCGCCCCGCAGAACGCGCCGGACGCCGGGTCCCGGGAGGCGTCCCGGCATCCGGCGCAGGCGCGCAAGCCGGAGCCCGAACCCGTGCGCCTGCCACCGCTCAAGCCGGTCTCGACGCAGGAGTTCCGGGTCATGCTCGGGGCCCTGCCGCCGAGCGCGCTGAGCCGGGCGAACGCCGACGCGGGCGCCGCGCTCGACCTGTACGCCTGACCGCCGCTCACCCGTTCGGGCGGACGACGAGCTTGCCCCGGACGGCGCCGGCCCCCGTGCGGGCCAGGGCCTCGGGCAGCCGTTCCAGCGCGAGCACCTCCTCGACGACCGGGCGCAGCGCGCCGCTCACGGCCAGCGCCGCCACCCGCGCGGTCTCGGCCGCCCCGGTCCGCACGGCCAGCATCCCGACGCGGCCGCCGGTGAACGGGCCGGCCAGCGCGAGCGGCACGACGACCCGGAGCCGGCCGCCGACCGCGCGGTAGCGCCCGCCCGGGGCCACGACCGCCGCGACGCGGCGCGGCCCGCGGGTCGCCACCATGTCCAGGACCAGGTCCCAGCGCCGCCCCGACGCCGCGAAGTCGCTGACCCGGTGATCGAGCACCTCGTGGGCACCGAGGGCGGTCAGCCACTCGAGCTTCCCCGCGTTGTCGACCGCCGTCACGTGCGCGCCCGCTGCCAGCGCCACCTGCAGTGCGAGGGTCCCGGACCCGCCGCCCGCCCCGTTGAGCAGCACCCGCTGCCCCGCCGAGACGCCGGCCGTCCCCTGGACCGCGATCGCTCCCGCCTGCGGCAGGCAGGCGGCCGCCTCGTCGCCCAGCCCGGACGGGACCGGGGTGCACAGCGCGGCCGGCAGGCAGGCCAGCTCGGCGAAGCCGCACGGCCGCATGACGACGTCGGCCATCACGCGCTGCCCGACCGCCAGGTCGCCGCCCGCGCCGCCGCCCGCCCCGACGNCCCCGACGCCCTCGCCGAGCCGGACGACCTGCCCGACGACGTCCGACCCCAGGACCCGCCGGCCGGCCCGGGGCCGGCGCAGCCCGGCCAGCCGCGCGTAGGCCGGGCTGCCGGTGAGGTACTCCCAGTCCGAGAGGTTCACCGAGCAGGCGGTCACGCGGACGAGCACCTCGCCCCGGCCGGGCTCGGGCGCGGGCACGTCCGCGAGGCGCAGCCGCTCGGGCCCGCCGTACCTGTCGTAGACCATCGCGCGCACGGTCGACCTCCTCGTCCCGCCCGGCAGACCCGGTCGGCGTCCCGACGGACGCCCGACCCACATCCCAGCGGACGCCGCCCGCGCCGCGCACTCCTGCTGGCCCCAGTGGTCCGCCCGGGTGCTCCGCCCGCAGCCTGCGACCGACCCGCCGCGCGTGCGACGATGCCGCGGTGACCGACGAAGCGGGGCGCGCCGCGCATGCCGCGCCGGTCCGCCTCGGGGCGGCCCCGACCATCCGGGTGGCCAACAAGGCGCTCATCATCCGTGACGGCCGACTGCTCGTGACCGTCAACTCGGGGGACTTCCCCACCTTCTACCTCTGCCCGGGCGGCGGTCAGGACCACGGCGAGGACGCCCACGCAGGGCTGCGCCGGGAATGCCGTGAGGAGATCGGCTGCGACGTGGTCGTGGGTGAGCTCGCCTTCCTGCGTGACTACATCGGCGCCGACCACGAGTTCGCCGAGCACGACGGCTGGTTCCACCAACGGGAGGCGTTCTTCTTCTGCGACCTCGCCCCGGGTGCCGAGCCGCGGTTCGACGGCGTCGGGGACCTCCACCAGACGGGGATCGCCTGGGTCGCGCTGGACGGACTGGATCGTGAGCCGCTGTGGCCGAAGGCGGTCGCGCACTGGCTGACGACCCCGCAGGGCGACCGCCCCCGGTACCTGGGCAACGTGAACTGACGAGCTCCGGTGCGTGCACCGGCCCCGGTGGGCCGCCCGGGTGCTCCTACCGCCCCCGCCGTCGCGCTCCGGCGGCCCGTCGCCCATACTTGGATGCCGCTGTTCCGCGGTCCGTGCGGTCGCACCGCCCGGGCCGCTCCGGCTCCGACGCCCCCGGGGAGGACGCGCTGAGCACCGCAGACCTGCACCGCGACCTCGACCGCGAGGCGACCCGGGAGCAGGCGTACGTCGACCGGCTGTACGACCACCTCGACGGGCTCCGCGAGCGCACGGCGCGCTCGCTGGAGCAGGTCCGGCGCGCCCCCGTCGTCCCGACGCCCGGCGGCCGCGCCGAGCGGGACGCCTTCGACGCCCTCCACACCGAGCGGCTCCGCCAGCTCGGTGCCGTCGAGGAGCGGCTCGCCTTCGGGCGCCTGGACCTGCGCACCGGCGAGAGCCGGTACGTCGGCCGGATCGGGCTGTCGGACGACGACCGGGCTCAGCTCCTCCTCGACTGGCGGGCGCCGGCGGCGTCCGCCTTCTACCAGGCGACCGCCGCCCAGCCGCAGGACGTCGTCCGGCGCCGGCACATCGCGCTGCGCGGCCGGACCGTCAGCGGTCTCGACGACGAGGTCCTCGACGCCGAGGGCCTCGAGGAGGCCGTCGCCGCCGGGGCCGACCTCGCGACGATCACCGGCGAGGGCGCGCTGATGTCGGCGCTCACGGCGCACCGCACGGGCCGGATGAAGGACATCGTCGCGACGCTGCAGTCCGAGCAGGACCGGGTCGTCCGGGCGCCGCTCGCCGGGGTGCTCGTCGTCCAGGGCGGGCCGGGGACCGGCAAGACCGCCGTCGCGCTGCACCGCGCCGCCTACCTGCTCTACACGCACCGGGACCGGATCGCCCGCAGCGGTGTCCTCGTCGTCGGCCCCAGCCCGGTCTTCCTGCGGTACATCGAGCAGGTCCTGCCGAGCCTCGGCGAGACCGGGGTCGTCCTGTCGACCCCGGGGCAGCTGTTCCCGGGCGTCGACGCGACCGGCCGGGACCGTGCCGACGTCGCCGTCGTCAAGGGCGACCTGCGGATGGCCGAGGTCGTCAAGGCTGCGGTCCGGCGGCGGCAGCGGCGGCTCGTCCGGCCGGTGCCGCTCGACGTCGACGGGGACGTCGTGGAGCTGCGCCCGCGCGTCGTCGCCGACGCCCGCGGCCGGGCCCGGCAGTCCGGCAAGCCGCACAACGAGGCCCGGGTCACCTTCGTCCGGCACCTGCTCGACGACCTCGCCGGCCAGCTCGCGACCGCCCGCGGGGTCGGCGGCGAGGCCGAGGAGCGCGGTGCGCTGCTCGAGGAGCTGCGCACCCACGCGGACGTCCGGCGCGAGGTCAACCTGCTGTGGCTGCCGCTGTCGGCGACCGGCGTCGTCACCGAGCTGCTCACCCGCCCCGACCGGCTCGCGCTCGCCGCCGACGGGATCCTCTCCGAGCGCGAGCAGGCCCTGCTGCTGCGCGGGCCGCTCGCGCCGTGGACGCCCGGGGACGTCCCGCTGCTCGACGAGGCCGCCGAGCTGCTCGGCGCCGACGTCGCGGTGACCGACGCCGCCCGGCGGGCCGCGGCGATGGCCGCCACCGAGCGCGCCGAGGCGCTCGAGTTCGCCAAGCAGGTGCTCGGCACCGCCGGCGAGGCCGCCGAGATGCTCACGCCCGAGATGCTCGCCGACCGGTTCGCCGGCGGCCCGGGCGTCGGCCCGCTCGCCGACCGCGCCCGCGACGACCGCACGTGGGCGTTCGGGCACGCCGTCGTCGACGAGGCCCAGGAGCTCTCGCCGATGCAGTGGCGGCTGCTCGCGCGGCGGGTCCCGTCGCGCTCGATGACCGTCGTCGGGGACGTGGCGCAGACCGGCTCCGCGGCCGGGACGACGTCCTGGGCCGAGGTCCTCGACGACCACATCGGCGCCGACCGCTGGGTGCTCGAGCAGCTCACCGTGAACTACCGGACGCCGGCCCGGGTCATGGCGGTCGCGACCGCGCTGCTCGAGGCGTACGGGATCAAGGTCGCCCCGCCGAACGCAGCGCGCGAGGGCGACCACGACCCGCTCGCCGTCCTGCTGCCGTCGCGGGAGGCGGACGCCGTCGTCGCGTCGGCGTCGCACGCGGTACGGGCGGACGACGCGGTGCTCGACGGCGGCCGGTTCGCCGTCGTCGTCCCGCGCGAAGGCTACGAGGCTTTCCCGGCCGCGTTGCGGGCACTGCTCGCAGGGCCGCTCGCCGACCGGGTCGAGGTCGTCACCGTCGACGAGGCCAAGGGTCTGGAGTACGACGGCGTGACGGTCGTCGACCCCGCCGCGGTCGTCGCCCAGTCGGCGCGCGGGGTCAACGACCTCTACGTCGCGCTGACCCGCCCCACCCAGCGGCTCACCGTCCTCCACCACGGCGACCTGCCGCCGGGGCTCGACGGGCTCGTGCCGGCGGCGGGCACGGCCGCGGCGGGCTCCAACGGCTCCAACGGCTCCAACGGCTCCACGAACGGCTCGCGCAGTGCGTCACGCACCGGCGCGCCGGCGCCCCGCGCCGCCGAGCCCGAGCCGCCCGAGCAGCACCGGGACACGCTCTTCTGAGCGCTGATCCGCAGTCGTCGACCGGATCCCGGGCGCCGACCGCGGATCGGGTCGACTCGTCGGGATCACCGGTCGCGGCTCACAGGCCCCAGTGGTGGTGCGGCAGGTGCAGCGCCCGGCTGATCGCCGTGAGCTGGTCGGTGTGCAGGAGCACCCGGCCGGCCTCCTGGCCGCCGGCCCGCAGCCGGGCCCAGAGGTAGCCGAAGGTCGGCGAGCCCTCGAGGACGATCTCGGCGAGGACGCCCGCAGGCGACCCCAGGCCCACGTCGGACGTCGAGACGCTGGTCGTCGAGAGGCGCTCGTTGATCTCGGCGACCTGGTCCAGGTTCATCGTGTGCGTCGTCCGCGGGACGGCGTGGCTGTGCAGACTCACCGCACCACTGTCGGCATCCGGGACGCGTACCCCTGAGACCTTCGTCCCGGATCCCGCCGGACGGCCCCGTGCAGGGCGCCGGGTGATCGTTCACACCTACCCGAGCTGGTCGACGATCCCCCGGAAGACCCGCGGCAGCCGGGACGCCGCGGGCACGATCGCCCGCCGCAGCGCCGGCCGCTGCGCGGCCCGCAGCAGCCCGCCGGTGAGCACCCGGTACCGCCGTGTCGTCCGCCGCCACGCGGCCTCGTAGTCCTGCGGCCGGTCCGCGACGAGGCAGGCGACGAGCTCGCGGGCGCACGCGAGGCCGACCGAGATCCCCTCGCCGGTGAGCGCGTCGACGTACCCGGCCGCGTCCCCGACGAGCAGCACCCGGCCCTGCACCCGGCGGGCCGCCGTCCGGCGCAGCGGCCCGGCGCCGCGGACGTCGGACGCCGGTTCCGCGCCCGCGAGACGATCGGCGAGCGCCGGGAAGCGGGCGAGCCAGGTGTCGTACGACCCGCCGCCCGGGCACAGGACCGCGACCCCGACGAGGTCCTCGGCGACCGGGGTCACGTAGGCCTCGGCGTCGTCGGCCCAGTGCACCTCGACGAGGTCGCTCCACGGGGCGACCCGGTAGTGCCGGCGAAGCCCGTACCGGACGGCGCCGCGGGCCGGGACGTCGAGCCCGAGCGCGCGCCGCACGGGCGAGTGCAGGCCGTCGGCCGCGACGAACCAGCGGGCCCGGACCCCGGCCGCCTCGACCCAGCCGGGGCCGGTCACCGGGGGCGCGGCGTTCGCCCGGACCCGCTTGACCCCCAGCGCGTCGGCGCGGGCGCCGAGCGCGGCCGACAGCGTCGTCCGCCGGACGCCGAGGCCGGGGCCCGCGGAGAACAGCGCGGTGGCCTCGCGGCCGCGGGCGAGGTAGCGGATGCCACGGAACTCGACGCCGTCCGGCTCGACGCCGAGCCGGTGCAGCGACGTCCGCGCGGCCGGCATGAGCCCCTCGCCGCACGCCTTGTCGACCGGGCCCTCGCGGCGCTCGACGAGCGCGACGGACATGCCGGCGCGCGCGGCCTCGACCGCGGTGCCCAGGCCGATCGGCCCGCCACCGACGACGAGCAGGTCGACGTCCACCCGGCCATCGTCGCCGCCCGCGGGCCGCGCGGCGACCGGTGGCAGCTCGCCCGCGGTCCGGTCAGTGGTCCGGTCCGCCGGCCGCGGTCGCCAGCGCGGCGTTCTCGACCCGGATCCGGACGACGAGCAGGGCGGCGTTCGCCACCGTGAAGACGAGCGCCGTGACCCACGCCGTGTGCACGAGCGGCAGCGCGACGATCTCCGCGACGACCGCGACGTAGTTCGGGTGGCTGAGCCACCGGTACGGCCCGCGGGTCACGAGCGGCAGCCCGGGGACGACGAGCACGCGGGTGTTCCACTGGTTGCCCAGGCTCGTGATGCACCACCAGCGCAGCGCGTGCGCGGCGCCGAGGACGGCGAGCATGGGCCAGCCCAGCCACGGCAGGAACGGCCGGTCGGCGAGCGGCACCTCGACGAGGCAGCCGACGAGGAACGCGCTGTGGAGCAGCACCATGACCGGGTAGTGCCGGGCGCCGAACTCGACGCCGCCGGCCGCGCGGGCCCACGCGAGGTGCCGCTGCGCGACCGCGAGCTCGACGAGCCGGGCGGCCACGACGAGCAGCACGAGGGCGACGTACCAGACCTGGCTGCTCACGCCCGGCACGCTAGCGGCGATCAGCGCACGCCGCAGCGCACGGGCCGGCGCTCAGCCCTCGAGCAGCACCAGCTCGGCGCAGAACCCGGGCCCCATCGCCAGCAGCACCCCGGTGGTCCCGGGCGCGAGCCCGCCCTCGGCGAGGGTCCCCTGCAGCACGTGGAGCACGGACGACGAGGAGAGGTTGCCGATCGCGGCGAGGCTGCGGCGGGTCACGTCGAGCGCTCCGGGGTCGACCTCGAGCGCCCGGACGATCGCCTCGATCACCTTGGGCCCGCCCGGGTGCGCGACCCAGGTCGCGACGTCCGCGACCGCGACCCCGTGCCCCCCGAGGAAGGCGTCGACGTCGTCGCGCAGGTACTTCTCGACGACGTCGGCCACGGTCGCGGCGAGGACGATCCGGAACCCGCTGCCCCCGATGTCCCAGCCCATGACCCGCTCGGTGTCCGGGTACATCCGGCTGCGGGTGTCGACCACGCGCGGCCCGGAGCCGGCGAGCGGGTGCTGCGCGCCGACCATGACGACGGCCGCCGCACCGTCCCCGAACAGGCCGGTGGCGACGAGGTTCGCCGTCGAGTCGTCGTCCCGCTGGAAGGTCAGCGAGCACAGCTCGACGGACAGCAGCACGGCGACGCCGTCCGGGTGCCCGACGAGGTAGTCGTGCAGCCGGGCGATCCCGGCGGCCCCGGCGACGCAGCCGAGCCCGAACACCGGCACCCGCTTGACGTCGTCCCGCAGGCCGAGCCGGGCGACGAGCCGCGCGTCGATGCTCGGGGCCGCGATCCCGGTGACCGACGTCGAGACGATGAGGTCGACGTCGGACGGCGCGAGTCCGCACGCCGCGAGCGCGTCACCGATGCACCTCTCGCCGAGCGTCGTGCCGACCTCGATGAACGCGTCGTTCGCGGCCCCGAATCCGGAGAGCGTGAGGTACTCCTGAAGCGGCAGGGCCAGGTGCCGCGTGCTGACCCCGGCCGAGGCGTGCACCCGCCGCAGCAGCGCACGCTTCTCCGCCTTGGCGTCGTCGCGGAGCACGACCTCGGCGAGCACCTCCGTGATGTCCGCCTGGGCGTGGACGTTCCCCGGCAGGGCCCCGCGCACCGCAGCGATGGTCGACATCTCCTGACGGTACCTGCGCAGCCGCGAGACAGCCCTTCGAGCGCGGGGAACGTTCGCAGCCGTGCGGGGGAGGCAGGTCCCGTTCCGTCCACCCCGCCGGGCCGGTGATCATGGTCTACGACCTCGGGCCGGCCGGCGCGCGGCCGGCCCCGACCCGACAAGGACGTGTGGTCCCGTGACCGAGCCTGATCCGTGGGGGACGCCACCGCCTCCGACCGACACGTCGGGCGACGTCCGGCGGGTCGCGCGCAGCGCCCGGGCGCTGGAGCTGCGCAGGACCCTCGTGCAGGTCCTCACCTTCTGGGGCGCGTCGGCCGCGGTCGTGGCTGCCTCCATGATCCTGGAGCCGCCGCGGTCGAGTGTCCGTGCTGTCGTCGTCGCCGTCCTGGTGTGCTCTGCGATCGGGCTCTGCCACGCCGTGCTCGAAGTGGTCCGGGCGCGTAGGCCCGACCCGCGACAGAGCCGGGCCGCGCAGATCACAGGGCATCCCGGGCAGGGCTCGGTGGCCGCCGAGTTCCGCGAGTGGGCCCTCCCCGAACCGGTCGACGACGCCGTCGTCCTGCCGGGCGCACGGCAGGTGCTCCTGTCGTTCGCAGCGGCGTCGCACGGCATCGCGCTGTTCGATCTGGAGTCAGGGGAAGCACCCTGGGGCGCCTCCGGGCGAGGCGTGCTCCTCGGGGTCACCGAGCGAGGCGTGGTCAGCCTCGCCGACGGCAAGGACACGGTGGTCGTGGACGCTGTGACGGGCGGGACGATCGGGCGTCTCCCACCGCCGGTGGGTCGGGGAGCCGCCAAGGGGGCCGTCGTCGACCTGCGCCCGGACCTGCGGCAGCGACTGCTCGTCGGGAGCACGTTCGTCCATGCGGTCGGCCCGGACGGCGAGACGCACTTCGTCGTCGGCAAGGTCGTCGACCAGGCGCCCCGCGCCCAGGGCTTCTACGTCGACGACGAGCAGGTCCTCGTGCTCGCCGGCGGGGACCCCGCGCTGCGCGACGCACGCACCGGCGAGGTGCGCACGACTCTGCGCGTGACGACCCCGGGACGTCGCGGCCCGCTCGCGACGTCGACCTGCGCGGCCCTGCCCGCTGCGGAAGGAGACGTCGTCACGGCGCACGTCACCGACGAGCCTTTCTGGGCGGGCCTGCGCGGCCTGCGGCCCGACCTGCGCCGGCACGTCTGCCGGTGGAGCCCCGGGGTCGAGGGACCACGCGTGCACCTCTCGGCGGCGCAGCACGACCTCGCCCCCTGTCCCCTCGTCGCGACACCGGACGGGCGGCTCGTGCTCTGGGTCGAGGGGCCCGGCGTCCGCCTGTGGGACCTCGCCCGGGGCAAGTGCGACGGGATGCTGCCGCACCAGGACCTGGTCACGGCCGTCGCCGTGTCGGACGACGCCCGCCGGGCAGCGACCGTCGTGGACGATGCCGTGCTCAGGATCTGGGACGTCGCGCGCCGCGAGACGGTCCTTGTCGCCGCGGTGCCACGCGTCGTCGACCTCCGGTTCGACGGGCCGGGCGACGCTCTGGTCGTCGTCGGGATCGCGTCCGCCCGCAGGTACCCGGTCCCGGCGACGGAGTGACGTCGTCCGTCAGTGCGCGACGTCGATGACGAGCCGCTCCGGACCCGTGAGGTGCATGACCTTGAAGCCGGCCTTGTGGTCGAGGCCGACCCCGAACGTCAGCACCGCCTCGAAGTCGCCGGCGTCGGCGACCTCCTTGAGGTTCGGCAGGCCCGGGGCCACCCGTGCCGGACCGCCGTAGGTCTGCAGCGGGGTCGTGTCGCTCGTCTGGAAGGCGTTGTTCCGGGTCGCGCCCTGGATGCTCACCGCAAGGACGGCGCCGCCCGCGACCTCGACCGGGTCGCCGGTCGGGTCCTCGGTGAGGCTGTCGACGTACTGCACCTGGTACCCGCCGAAGGGTCCCGTGAAGTCGAGGACGAGGCGGTCGTAGGTGCCGCGGTCTGACCAGCGGATGTTGGCCAGGACGGCGGCCGGGGCCGTCGGGCCGGCCGGGTCGGTCACCGGGTCGGTGCCGGTCGGTGCCGGTTCGGCGGGCGCGGCGTCGGGCGCCGGGGTGCCGTCGGCGGTGCCGGTCTCGTCGCCCGCGGCGGTCCCACTGTCGGTCGTCGGCTCGGGCCCGGCGGACGTGGTGCCGCCGTCCGCCCCGGGGGTCGTCGTCACGCCGGTCACGCTATCCGAGCCGCCGCCCCCGCACCCGGAGATCAACAGCGCCGCCGCGCCGAGCGCGACGAGCATGGTGCCGGTTCGGGTCCGCAGGGTCGTCATGGCAGGCCTCCTGGCTCGTGCCGTCCCGCCCGCCGTCGGCAGGGGGACGGACCGATGACGCGCCGCCCGCCGCGCCGGTTGTCCGGCCCGGCACGATACATGTGGGAACCGCCCGTACGGGGGATGCGGGCACGGGGCCCGCCGGGTTCGGACATGGCCCAACACGCGAGGGCACGGTTGGCATGTTGTGCCGGGGAGCGGACCGGAACCGCCGTCTTCAATGGAGGCCATGGCGAAGCGGCAGCCCGGGATCAGGATCGGCGTCGACACCGGCGGCACGTTCACGGACGTCGTCGGCTTCGACGAGCGCACCGGCCGGCTCGTGACGACGAAGACCCCGTCGACGCCGTCCGACCCGGCGGTGGGCTTCCTCACCGGGGTCGAGAAGATCCTCGCCCTGATGTCCGCGGCGCCCGGCGAGGTCGCGTCGGTCTCGCACGGGACGACGGTCGCGACGAACCACCTCCTCGAGGGCAAGGTCGAGCGGCTGGGGTTCGTGACGACCCGGGGCTACGAGTTCATCCTCGAGATCGCCCGGCAGTCCGTGCCCGACGGCTACGGCAACAGCTACTTCTGGGTGAAGCCGCCGCGGATCGTCCCCGCCGACCTCGTTCGGACCGTCGGCGGCCGGCTCGACGTCACCGGCGCGCAGGTCGAGCCCTTCGACCGCGACGAGGCGGTCGCGGTCGCCCGGGCGTTCCGGGCGCAGGGCGTGACGACGATCGGCGTCTGCTTCCTGCACTCCTACGCCGACCCCTCGCACGAGCGGGCGATGCGCGACGTCCTCGCCGCCGAGCACCCGGACGCCGTGGTGTCGATCAGCAGCGACGTCCTGCGCGAGTACCGGGAGTACGAGCGGAGCATGACGACGCTCGTGGACGCCGCGGTCAAGCCGCGGGTCGCCCGCTACGTCGCGGGCATCGCCGAGCGGCTCGCCGGGCTGCGCGCCGCGGACGACCCGCGCGGCCCGGTGCCCTTCGCCGTCATGAAGTCGAACGGCGGCGTGCTCTCCGCGGCCGAGATCGTCCACCAGCCGATCACGACGGTGCTCTCCGGGCCCGCGGCCGGCGCGCTCGGCGCCGCGCTCATCGCCCGGACCGCCGGCTACGACAAGGTCCTCACCTGCGACGGCGGCGGCACGTCGACGGACGTCTCCGTCGTCCTCGACGGTGAGCCGACGATCACGACCGAGGGCACCGTCGGCGCGTACCCGAGCCGGATCCCGATGATCGACGTCGTCACGGTCGGCGCGGGCGGCGGCTCGGTCGCGTGGCTCTCCGCGGAGGGCACGCTCAAGGTCGGGCCGCGCAGCGCCGGCGCCGCCCCGGGGCCGATCTGCTACCGCAAGGGCGGCACCGAGCCGACGATCACCGACGCCCACCTGGTGCTCGGCCGGATCCCCCCGCACCTGCTCGGCGGCGAGATCCCGCTCGACGTCGACGCGGCGCGCGAGGGGGTCTCGGCGCTCGCGGCGAAGCTGGGGCTGGGCCTGGAGGAGTGCGCCCGAGGCATCCTCGAGATCTCGGCGTGGAACCAGGCGAACGCGTTGCGGCAGATCAGCGTCAAGCGCGGCCTCGACGTCCGGGACTTCATGCTCGTGACGTTCGGCGGCTCGGGCTCGCTGCTCGCCTGCCGGCTCGTCGACATCCTCGGCCTCGCCGGGGTCGTCGTCCCGCCGGACCCGGGCAACGTCTCGGCGTTCGGCCTGCTCACGGTCGACGTGCGGACCGACCACGTCCGGACGGCGGTGCAGCGCGACGACGCGCTCGACCTCGTCCGGGTGGCCGACGTCCTCGCCGACCTGGAGGGCCAGGCTGCGCAGGCCCTTGCAGCAGAGGGGTTCTCGCCCGCGGAGCAGCGGCTCGCCCGGACGGCGGACCTGCGCTACACCGGCCAGGCCTACGAGGTGCGGGTGCCCGCGCCGTCCGGCCCGGTCGACGCCGGCTTCGCGGCCGACGTCGTCGCGGCCTTCCACGCGGCGCACGAGCGGCTCTACGGCTACTCGTTCGCGGGCCGCGCCGACCAGAGCGTCGAGTGGGTCAACCTGCGGGTCACCGGGGTCGGCCCGATCGAGCGCCCGGCACTCACCGAGCGGGCCGCGACCGGCACCCCGGACGCCGCCCGGGCCCGCAGCGGCGCCCGCCGGGTCGTCTTCGACGCCGCGCACGACGACGCACCGGTGTTCTGGCGCCCGGACCTGCTGCCGGGCGACGTCGTCACCGGGCCCGCCGTCGTCGAGGAGTTCGGCTCGACGCTGCCGGTGCACCCCGGGTTCGCGGCGACGGTCGACGGCTACGGCAACCTCGTGCTGCGGCGCACAGGAACAGGCGAACCCGTTGCAACGGAAGAGGTCTCCGGGCCCGTCACCGCCGACCCGATCCTCGTCGAGATCGTCGAGGGCACGCTCGCGAGCGTCGAGAAGGAGGTCGAGACCGCGATCGGCCGCACCTCGCGCAGCCCGATGATCCGGGACGCCCACGACTTCCGCGCCGGGATCCACGACGCGCGCCTGCGCAAGCTCACGGGCCGCTCGTACAGCGCACTCGTGCACCCGGTGGCGCGCGACTTCCCGCTCACGACGATGCGGCCCGGCGACGTGTTCTTCCACAACGACGTCTACGAGTCCGAGGGCGGCATCGGCCACCTGCCGGACCTGTGCGTCACGGTGCCGGTCTTCCACGACAGCGGGAACGGTCCCGAGGTCGTCGCGTTCGTCCAGGCGTTCGGCCACCACGACGACATCGGCGGCGCCTGCCCGGGCTCGATGCCGAGCGGCGCGACGTCCGTCTTCGAGGAGGGGCTCATGGTGCCGCCGATCCGGCTGTGGGACCAGGGCGTCCCCAACCAGGCGGCGCTGCGGATCATGACCCGCAACTCCCGGATGCCGGACTCGCTCGCGGCCGACCTCGACGCCGAGTGCTCGGCGTGCCTCATGGGCGCCCGCCGGCTCGGCGAGCTCTTCGACCGGTACGGGCGGGACGTCGTCGAGGCGTGCTTCGACGAGGTGCTCGCGAAGACGACCCGGACCTACCAGCGCGAGATCCTCTCGAAGATCCCGGACGGCGAGTACGTCTGGGAGGACTACGCCGAGCACGACGGCGTCGACGAGCCCCGGCTGCACACCCAGCGCATCACGCTGACGAAGACCTCGACGGGCGGGCCGGACCCCGTGCTGCCCGGCGGCGGCCCGAAGCTCGTCATCGACTTCACCGGCACCGCGCCGCAGGCGAAGGGCCCGATCAACCACTGCGGCGACTACGCGGACGGCAACTTCCTCGTCAAGTGGCTCGCCCCGATCCTGCGCAACCTCGCCGACACCCCGGAGCGGATGGCCGAGCTCGACGTCAACGAGGGCGTCGTCCCGCTGGTGGAGATGCGGTTCCCGCCCAAGGGCACGCTGCTGACCCCGGTCTTCCCGGCGCCGACGAACGCCCGCACGTTCGTCATCCTGCGCCTGCTGGGCGTCCTCGCCGGGGTGCTCGCGAAGGCGACGGCGGGAAGGATGCCCGCCGACCAGGAGACGATCCGGTACACCGGGGTCCACGGCCACGACGCGGACGGCCGGCACTACCTCATGCGCGAGGTGCTCGGCGGCGGCTCGGGCGGGCGCTACTACGCGGACGGCGAGGACACGATCCACGTCGTCCCGGACTCACGGAACATCCCCACCGAGTTCAGCGAGAGCCGGTTCCCGCTGCGGGTCGAGCGGCTCGGGCTCGCCGTCGACTCCGGCGGCCCCGGCCGGCACCGCGGCGGCCTCGGCTACGAGAAGCACGTCCGGATGCTCCGCGACGCCTCGTTCATGTCGATCGCCGACCGGTCGATCCTGTCGTGCTGGGGGGTCGCGGGCGGGAGGGCGGGGCGTCCGTTCCAGGTGACGATCGACCCGGGCGGCCCGCACGAGCGCGAGGTCGACGCCCTCACCGACGCCGAGCCGGTCCGGGCCGGCGAGGTCGTCAGGATCCGGACGACGGGCGGCGGCGGCTGGGGCGACCCGCTGGACCGGCCGTACGACGAGGTGGCGCGGGACGTGCTCTGGGGCAAGGTGTCGGACGCCGGCGCACGCGAGGACTACGGCGTGGTCGTCGTCCGCGGTGACGACGGCGCACCGGTGGTGGACGTCGTGGCGTCCGACGCGCTGCGCGCCGGGCGGCGCACGACCCGGGACGCCGCGCAGGCGCCCGCCCCGTTCTTCGACCGCGGACCGGGCTATGCCCGGCTCGCGCCCGACGGGGCGAGCGCCTGCGTGTACGACTACCTCTGAGCTCCGCTCGATCTCCTCTGAGGTAGATCGCCGTGCGTATAGACGGCGATCTACCTCAGAGGCGCTGAACGGGCGGGGCTCAGGCGCGGCGGGTGCGGCCGTCCGCGAGCCGGGCCTCGTGCTCGAGCGCGACGAGCTCCTCGGCGCGGTGGTGGGTCGCCGCGAGGCGCGCGTACTCGTCGGAGCCCTGGAGCAGCTCGAGCTGGGTGCGGGCGATCTCGACCGCGGCGAGCGCGGCCTCCGGGGCCGGCGCCGACGGCACGTGCCCGGAGCCGACCCAGCGGTCCTCCGGGGCCCGCGGCGCCGGGACGACGCCCGGCGCCACGGGGTGCGCGCCGGAGGTCTCGATGAGCTGCAGGTGGGAGAGCGCGTCGTCGCGGCGCCACACGTCGTCCGCGACCGCGGTCGCGCCCTCCGGCAGGCCGGCCGGCGGGCGGCGGTAGACGGCGACGGCCGAGCCGCCCAGTGCACTGTCGGACTCGCCCCCGGTCAGCGCCACGAGGACGCCGTACTCCCGGGCGAGCGCGTCCGCGGTCTCGCTCGGCAGGGCGGTGCCGGCCGGGAGCGTGCGGGGCGCGCCCTCGACGGGGAGCAGGTCGTCGGCGCCGAGGTCCCACGTCGACGTCCGCACGTCGTGCCCCTGCCCGGCGACCCACTCGCGGCGCATCCGGTCGGCGGCGGCGAGCTCGCGGTGGACGACCTCGAGGGCCTGCCCGATCGTCACGACCTCGGAGAGGTCCTCGCTCATCCGCAGGCCCGCGAGGAACTGCTCCGCGCGCGCCGCGAGGTCGGCCGCGAGCGCCGCCGTCCGCGGGTGCGCCTTGTCGAAGACGCGGCGCAGGCTGCCGGGGACGGTCCAGGCCGGGGAGCCGACCTCGACCGGCACCGACTGGGCGGAGGCCACCGGCCGGACCCGCGCGAGCGAGCCGAGGCTCACCACGACCTCGGGCTCGAGGTGCCCGCCGCGGTCGTCCGAGACGACGGCCAGGCGCAGCGTCGTCCCGACCGTCAGGGCCGTGGCGGACAGGACGTAGCGCAGCGGGGAGGTCACGGGCGTCGTCATCTCTTTCTCCATGCCGTCGAGAGGCGGCCGCACCGTGCGGCCGGGCGGCCGTGGACGCGGCCGAGGACTTCTTCGACAGCCCTCCCCCGGTTCCTGAGCGCTCGCGGGTGATCCGGACGGCGCAGCCCTCACCCGGACGGCGCAGCCGGACGAGGAGGGCCGTGACACGTGGCCACCCGCGACGTCCGTTTCGCGCCGGACGCCCCGGTACAGCACGTTCCCCGCGGCCGGGACCACCTCGGCGCGGTCGCGGACGGTGACCGCGCGCCCGGCCCGTTGGACCGATCGCGTGATGTCGGTCCCCGGCACGTCATGCCTCCGGACCCCGGGTCGATACAGACCGCCGAGGGGTATGGCTCGGTCCCCACTCCGGGGTCACGAAGACCCCGTCAGTCATCTCACGGAGGAGACACACCGCATGAAGCTCACCACCCGCCGCTCGCGGCGCACGGCCATCGGCGCGATCGCCGCCGTCGGCCTCGCCGCGCTCGCCACCGGCATCGGCGCCGGCCCGGCGTCCGCCGCTGCCGTCGCCGGCACGCTGAGCGCCACGTCCGGCCCGTCCGGCGGCCTCAACACGCTGACGATGACGACGACCGCCGCCAAGTTCTTCACGGGCACGCTCGTCTCGTTCCAGTACAAGGCGACGGCGACGACCGCCTGCTCCGCCGCGTACTCCGCGGCCGTCGCGGTCACCTCGACCGCCGGTATCGTCCTCGCGACGCCGAAGATCCTCTCGTCGACGAAGGTCGCCATCACGGTCCCGAGCACGGTCGCCCTCCAGGGCAGCGCGACGTCGGCCAACTGGCTCGTCTGCGTCTACCCGGGCTCGAACACCACGACGAGCCTGCTCTCGGCGAGCGCCGCCTACTCCATCGCCGCGAAGCCGACGCTCGCGGTCAGCCCGATCGCCCCGGCGAGCGGCCCGGCCCTCGGCGGCGGCACCGTCACCGTCACGGGCACGAACTTCATCACCGGCCTCACGGCGAAGATCGGCTCGGTCGCGCTGACCGGCATCACGGTCGCCAGCGGCACGACGTTCACGGCCACCGTCCCGCCGCAGGCGGCCGGCTCGGCCATGTCCCTGTCGGTCACCACGACCGGTGGCACCGCGACGAAGGCCGCGGCGTACACGTACACCAACGGCATCATCGTCACGCCGAACACGACGCCGACCGCGACCGCGGCGACCGACCTCGACATCCAGGGCGTCGGCTTCTCCGGCCTCGACTTCGCGGGTGCCGTCTCCGGTGGCGTCTTCAAGACCGACGGTACGGCGCCTGCGGACGCCGGTGCCCACGTCTTCATCGTCCAGGGCGACTACGACTCGACGGACAACTCGAGCGCCAAGACGCTCGCCGAGGCCGGCGAGTGCGTGAACGTCCTCGTGGTCAGCGACACCGAGCTCATCTGCACGCTGAACACGGCGGACAAGTACAACCAGTCCGGTGACCCGGCGATCGCCGACGGCGTCTACACGATCACGGTCGTCAACGACGGTCAGGTCGACGCGGTCGTGAACAACGTGGACTACAGCGAGTCGATCATCAGCAGCGGTTCGACCTTCACGGTCGCCCCGTACTGACGGACGATCCCACGACGCGGTCATGACCTGACCGAGGAGTGAGCGGCGGCCCGGGCCTGTTGGCCCGGGCCGTCGTCGTTCGTCCCGGCGGCTCAAGGTTCCCGGCGGGCGTCCCGAAGACACCCCAAGCAGCGCTCACCCGAGTGGGCGCGCACGGACCCGTTCGGCCGCATCCCGGAGGAACCATGGCAATCCAGCACGACGAGCGCACCGCTGTCGCCGACATCGTCCCGTCGCGGGGCCGACGCCCGCGCCGCGGCCGCCGGATCGGGCGCGCCGCCGCCGCGGGCGCGGCGGTCCTCGCCGTCGTCGCGGGCGGCGCGGGCGCCGTCTGGTACGCCGGCGTCTTCGACCACAAGCCGTCCGCGGACACCAAGGCGTCCGTCGCCGTCCCGGACAAGGTCGGCGGCCTCGCCGCGGCCCCGCAGGCGCAGGACTTCAGCAGCCAGCCGGCCTGGCAGGAGAAGGCGCAGGCCGCCGTCGGCGGCGCCACCGTCATCGGCCGCCAGTACGGCTCCGCCAAGGCCCGCAAGACGATCCGCGTCGTCGCGGCCCGGGCGGACCTCACCGGCAAGCTCGAGCTGAAGTGGCCGGCCGACAAGGGCACGAAGGTCGGCGACGCGCGCTGCACGCAGAACTTCAAGCTCACCGAGGCCGGCACCGCCAAGGTCCGCCCGACGATGCTCATGTGCTGGCGCACGAGCGACACCTTCAGCGCCTACAGCATCGTCATCGACTTCGACCACAAGCCGAAGACCGAGGACGCCGTCCGGGCGATCGACGACATCTGGGGCAAGGCCTGACGGTCGGCCCCGCACGGTCCGGCGACGGCGCGGCACCCCCGAGGGGGTGCCGCGCCGCCGTTCTCGCGCCGCGCGTGCTGCGGCGACCGGGTCGTAGCCCGATGGGACAACTGGCGGCCGGTCCCCCTGCGTCGGCATGATCGATCCATGGAAGACGCCCGTGGGGGGCCGCGGGGCAGACCGGTTGCTCCGCCCGGGTCCTTCTCGCTGCCGCAGGGCCGCTACCTGTCGCTGAGCGGCATGGTGACCGCCACGACGGGCGGCCAGACGCGCGCGCTCCTCATGCGCAACCGGCTCTTCGCAGCGCACGGCGGGGTGGCGCCGACGATCGTCACCTTCGACCCGCGCCCGCACTACCCGCGCACGCGCGAGCGGCTCACCGCGGCCGGCCAGCTCGCCTCTCCGGTGACGCTGCGCAACCTCTACGAGGACCACGCCGGCCCCGTCCCGCGCGGGACGCACGGACCCCTCGAACCGCTGCCGGGCTTCGAGACGAGGTACGACCACGCGGACGACGGCGCTGCGTACCGGCGGCGCCTCGTGCACCCGAGCAGCCACGCGGACGCCGTGCACGAGTACCTGCGTGCCGACGGCTCGGTCTTCCTCCGGACCACCGCGGGGGAGCCCTCCGACAGCCCGGTCCGCGGCGTCGTCCTGGTCGACGAGCACGGGGACGTCGTGCGGCGGTGGGCCGACCAGCGGGCCTGGCGGCAGGACTGGCTGCGCAGCCTGGTGGCCCCGGACGAGCGCGCGTTCGTCATCAGCGACAGCCGGTTCGCGCTCGCGCACGTCGTCCCGTTCGACGACGAGCGGTTCCACGTCCTGCACCTCATGCACAACGTCCACGTGTGCGCCCCGCGGCACTGGTCGTCCCCCGCACAGCCCGGGTACGGCCCGCTGCTGGACTCGCTCGAGCACCTCGACGCCCTCGTGACGCTGACCCACCGGCAGCGCGCCGACGTCGCGGCCCGCTGCGGCGCCCGCAGCAACCTGCACGTCGTGCCGAACCCGGTCGAGGCCGCGCCGGTGCGGGTGCCGGCCCCGGCCCGGGAACGGTGCCGCTTCGCGGTCGTCGCGCGGCTGTCGCCGCAGAAGGACCTCGTCGAGGCGGTCCGGGTCTTCGCGCTCGTCGTCGCCCGGGAGCCGGCGGCCCGGCTCGACATCTACGGCGAAGGGCCGACGCGCCCCGAGATCGAGGCGGAGATCGAGGCACTCGGGCTCGGCGGCCACGTCGTCCTGCGCGGCCACGACCCGCAGGCCCGCGACCACCTGTTCACCGCGACCGCCTTCGTCATGACGAGCCGGCTGGAGGGCTACCCGCTCGCGACGCTCGAGAGCATGGCGCGCGGCTGCCCGGTCGTCGCGTACGACGTCAAGTACGGCCCGCGCGAACAGGTCACCGACGGGCTCGACGGCTGGGTCGTGCCGGCAGGCGACCGCGCCGCGATGGCCGACCGGCTCGTCGCGCTCGCCCGCGACCCCGGGCTGCTGGCACGGGTCAGCGCCGGGGCCCGGGCGACCGCGGGCCGGCACGGCCCGGCCGCGTTCCTCGAGGACTGGGCGCACGTGCTCCATGCCGTCGTCGAGGCCCGGCCCCGACGCACGACCCTCGAGGGCGTCCGGCTCGTCGTCCACTCGCTCGGCACCGGACGGCGGGTGCGGGTGCCCCGGTCGCTGGACCGGGTGCCGCTCGTGCGGCGCTGGGGGCGCGCGCGGTCCGCCGCGGCCGCCGGGCGGCGGTCGCGGCGGCTCGAGCTCCGGGCCACGCTCGAGGTGAGCGGCCGCAGCCGCGCCGCGACGCTGGACGACGCCGTGCTCGCACTGGACGCCGTGAGCGACCGGACGGGGGACGTCGTCCCGCTCCCGCTGACCGTGCGCCGGGTCGACGGCGGCTTCGAGCTGTCCTCGCAGGCGGACGTCGCAGACCTGCTCGCCCGCGCCGGGTCGGCGACGAGCCTGCGGCTGCGGCTGCGCCTCGTCTGGGAGAACTCGGCGTGGGAGAGCACGGTGCACCGCCCGCGGTGGCTGACGATGCAGGACGAGGTGTCCTACACCGACACCGGTGCCCTCACGCTGCACCGGCGCCGGTAGACCTGACGCCCCCAGCGCCGCGGGTCACGAGAGGCCGACGATCTCACCGTTCTCGTCGAGGTCGATCCCGAACGCCGCCGGCTTCGTCCCCAGGCCCGGCATCGTCCGCATGTCGCCGCAGATCGCGTAGACGAACCCCGCACCGACCGATGCCCGCACCTCCCGGACCGGCAGCCGCCAGCCGGTCGGCGCACCGAGCAGCTTGGAGTCCGACGAGATCGAGAGGTGGGTCTTCGCCATGCACACCGGAAGGTGGCCGAACCCGTTGCGCTCGTAGGAGTCCAGCTGGTTCGACGCGACCGGCGAGTAGTCGACGCCGTCCGCGCCGTAGACCTTCGTCGCGATCGTCTCGATCTTGGTGCGCAGCGGGACGTCGTCCGGGTAGAGCACCTCGAACGTCGACGCCTCGTTCGCCGCCTCGGCCACCGCCTCGGCGAGCTCGATCGCACCGGCGCCGCCCTCGGAGAAGTGCTTGCAGACCGCGGACCGGGCACCGGCCGAGGCCGCGACCTCGGCGATCGCCGCCCACTCCGACGGGTGGTCGGTCGGGAAGGCGTTGATCGCGACGACCGGCGAGACGCCGTGGAGCCGGATGTTCTCGATCTGCTTGCGAAGGTTGGCCGCGCCGGCCAGGACGTCGTCCGGGTTCTCGGCGAGCATCTCGGGCGGCAGCGGCCGGCCGGCGACGACCTTGTACTTGCCCGAGTGCGCCTTGAGCGCGCGCACGGTCGCGACGACGACGGCCGCGTCGGGGGTGATCCCGGAGACCCGGCACTTGATGTTGAAGAACCGCTCGGCGCCCATGTCGGCGCCGAAGCCGGCCTCGGTGATGAGGTAGTCGCCGGAGCGGATCCCGATGAGGTCGGCGAGCACGGAGGAGTTGCCCGTCGCGATGTTGCCGAACGGGCCGGCGTGGACGAGCACAGGCGTGTGCTCGAGGGTCTGCAGCAGGTTCGGCTTGACCGCCTCGCGCAGGATCGCGGCCATCGCCCCGGCGGCCTGGAGGTCCTTGGCCGTGACCGGCTCGCCGGCCCGGGTGTAACCGACGACGATGCGCTCGAGGCGGGCCTTGAGGTCGGCGAGCGACGACGACAGCGACAGCAGCGCCATCACCTCGGACGCCGCCGTGATGTCGAAGCCGGTCTGCCGCGGGACGCCGTCCGCCCGGGTGCCGAGGCCCACGATGATGTTGCGCAGCGCCCGGTCGTTGACGTCGAGCACCCGCCGCCAGGTGATGTTGTGGTCGTCGAGGCCGGCCGCGTTGCCGTGGTAGAGGTGGTTGTCGACGATCGCGGAGAGCAGGTTGTGCGCGGCGGTCACGGCGTGGAAGTCGCCGGTCAGGTGCAGGTTGAGCAGCTCCATGGGGACGACCTGGCTGTACCCGCCGCCGGCCGCGCCGCCCTTGATGCCGAACGTCGGGCCCATCGAGGGCTGCCGGATCGCGATCGTGGCGCGCTTGCCGATGTGCTTGAAGGCCTGCCCGAGGCCGACGGTCGTCGTCGTCTTGCCCTCGCCGAGCGGGGTCGGCGTGATCGCCGAGACGACGACGTACTTGGCCCGCGGGCGATCGGCCATCTCGTCGATGGCCTCGAGGCGGATCTTCGCCACGCTGTCGCCGTGCGGCTCGAGCAGGTGGGTCGGGATGCCCATCTGCTCCGCGATGTCGGGCAGGGGCTTGAGGGTCGCAGCCTGCGCGATCTGCAGGTCCGAGGGGAAGGCCATGTCAGCATCCTTCATCGGGGCGGGCGTCTCCTCGTCGAGGCGCCCCGAGCGGACGGTAACGGCCACGCCTCCCCGCCGTCCACACCCTGGACTGACCGGCGGGTCAGTTGTGTCCAGCAGCCCTTCACAGTTCCACATCATGGGATCCTGAGCACGAGCCGATCATGATCATTGTTCCACGGGCGTCCCGGTCGGACGGCCTCTCGGAGTGGATCACTACCCTGGCGCGATGACGACCGACGTCCGCGCCCTCTGGGACTTCCGTGACCCCGGAGGCTCCCGCGCCCGTTTCGAGGCCGCCCTCGAGGAGGCCACCGGCGACGACGCCCTCGTGCTGCGCACCCAGGTCGCGCGCACCCACGGGCTGGCCCGGGACTTCGACACCGCACGGGCCGTGCTCGCCGGGGTCGAGCCGCACCTCGACGCCGCGGGGCCCCGGGCCACGGCGTACTACTGGCTCGAGCTGGGCCGCACGTACTCCTCCGCCACGCACGAACCGGCGTCGCAGACGGACGAGGTCCGGGCCGCTGCGCGGGCGGCCTTCGAGCGGTGCATCGCCGTCGCGACGGCTGGCGGGCTCGACGGGCTCGTCGTCGACGCCGTCCACATGCTCGCGTTCGCCGACCCGACGCCCGAGGCCGGCGTCCGCTGGGCCGACGTCGGGCTCGAGGTCGCCCTCGCCTCCGACGAGCCGGACGCCCGTCGCTGGGAGGCGACCCTGCGGAACAACCGCGGCATCGCCCTCGGGCAGCTCGACCGGCACGAGGAGTCGCTCGCGGACTACGAGCGCGCGCTCGACCTCGTGCGCCCGCTCGGCGACCCGACGCGCACCCGGATCGCCGAGTGGATGGTCGCGTCCGCGCTGCGGCACCTCGGGCGGCTCGACGACGCGAAGGCGGTACAGCTGCGGCTCGAGGCCGAGTGGGACGCCGACGGCGAGCCCGACCCGTACGTCTTCGAGGAGCTCGAGGCGATCTTCCGCGCGCAGGGGGACGACGCGCGCGCGGCGCACTACGCGGCGCGGCAGACCGCCGCGGCCGCGGACGGCGAGCAGCCTTAGCCACGACCGGCTGCGCGCCGTCCGGTCGGCGCGAGCGGCAGGATGAGCCGCATGCAGGCCTCGAGACGCTCGGCGGTGCCCCCGTTCACCGTCATGGAGATCATCGCCGCGGCGAACGCCCGCCGCGCCGCCGGGCAGAAGGTGCTCAACCTCTGCGTCGGCGAGCCGTCGTCCGCCGCGCCGACGGCCGTGCGGCGCCGGGCCGCCGAGCTGCTCGGCGCCGGGCCGCTCGGCTACACCGAAGCGCTCGGCGTCCCGGCGCTGCGCGAGCGGCTCGCCGGGCACTACCGCCGCTGGTACGGCGTGGACGTCGACCCGCGCCGGATCGCGGTGACGACGGGGTCGTCCGGCGGGTTCCTCCTGGCGTTCCTCGCGGCGTTCGACGCCGGCGACCGGGTCGCGATCGCCCGCCCCGGCTACCCCGCGTACCGCAACATCCTCGCCTCGCTCGGGTGCGAGGTCGTCGAGCTGCCGTGCGGGCCGGACACCCGCTGGCGCCCGACGGTGGAGCAGCTCGAGGCGCTCGACCGGCCGGTGCAGGGCCTGGTCGTCGCGGGCCCGGCGAACCCGACCGGCACGCTCGTCGACGCCCGCGCCCTCGAGGACCTCGTCGGGTGGTGCGCCGCGCACGACGTCCGGCTCGTCAGCGACGAGATCTACCACGGCATCACGTACGGCCCCGGCGGCGCGGTGCCGGGGGCCGGTGCCCCGACGGCCGCGGGCGCGACCGACCGCGGCGCCCTCGTCGTCAGCTCGTTCTCGAAGTACTGGGCGATGACCGGCTGGCGGCTCGGCTGGCTCGTGCTGCCCGACGACCTCGTGCCCGGGGTCGACGCGCTCGCGGGCAACCTCGCCCTCTGCCCGCCGACGCTCGCGCAGCACGCCGCGGTCGAGGCGTTCACCGACGCGTCGTACGCCGAGGCGGAGGCGAACGTCCGCGGCTACGCGGGCTCGCGGCAGCTCGTGCTCGACCGGCTGCCCGGCCTCGGGTGGCACCGGGCGGCCCCCGCGGACGGCGCGTTCTACGTCTACGCGGACGTCTCGGCGAGCGGGCTCGACTCCGTGACCTGGTGCGCCCGGCTCCTCGACGAGGCCGGTGTCGCCCTCACGCCGGGCACGGACTTCGACGGGACCGACGGCCGGGACTGGGTGCGGCTGTCCTTCGCGCCGGCGCCGGACGTCGTCGCCGAGGCGCTCGAGCGGATCGCCGCCTGGCAGCAGGGCCTGTAGGTCGCCCGACGGGCGGGTCCAGGCTGCCCGGCACCGCCCGACCGGCCGGTCGGACCCGGCCGCCGCCGCCCTAGGGTGGCGGCCATGACCGACCCGCAGCCCTCCGCCGGCCCGCTCGCCGGCACCGTCGTCGTCGACCTCACGCGCGCCCTCGCCGGACCGCACGCCGCGATGATGCTCGGTGACCTCGGGGCACGGGTGCTCAAGGTCGAGACCCCGGGCACCGGCGACGACACCCGTGGCTGGGGCCCGCCGTTCGTCGACCCGGCAGAGGGCGCCCGCGAGTCCACGTACTTCCTGTCCTGCAACCGCAACAAGGAGTCGATCGCGCTCGACCTCAAGTCCGAGGACGGGCGCGAGGTGCTCGCCCGGCTCGTCGAGCGGGCCGACGTCCTGCTGGAGAACTTCCGCACCGGGGTGCTCGACCGGCTCGGCTTCGACGTCGCACGGCTGCACGAGCTCAACCCGCGCCTGGTGATCCTCTCGGTGAGCGGCTTCGGGCACGACGGCCCCGAGGGCGGCCGCGCGGGCTACGACCAGATCGCCCAGGGCGAGGGCGGCCTCATGTCGCTCACCGGCTCGGACCCCGGCGACCCGCAGCGCGTCGGCGTCCCGATCGCAGACCTGCTCGCCGGGATGTACGGCGCGTACGGCGTCCTCGCGGCGCTGCTCGATCGCGAGCGGACGGGCCGCGGGCAGGTCGTCCGGACGTCCCTGCTCGCCTCGATCGTGGGCGTCCACGCCTTCCAGGGCACCCGGTACACGGTCGCCGGCGAGGTCGGGCAGGCGCAGGGCAACCACCACCCCTCGATCTGCCCCTACGGGCTGTTCCACTGCCGCGACGGCGCCGTGCAGATCTCGGTCGGCAGCGAGGGCCTGTGGAAGCGGCTGTGCACCGGCTTCGGCCTCGACCCGGACGCCGCCGGGATGGCGACGAACGCCGAGCGGGTCGCGCACCGCGAGCAGGTCATCGCCGCGATCGAGGCCGTGTTCGCCGGCTGGGACAGCGCCGACCTGCTCCCCCGGCTCGCCGAGATCGGCGTCCCGGCCGGCCGGGTCCGGACCCTCGACGAGGTCTACACGTGGGACCAGACGCTCTCCCAGGGCCTCGTCGTCGACGTCGACCACGCGACCCTCGGCGCGCTGCGGATCCCCGGGCCGCCGCTGCGGTTCTTCTCCGACGACGCCGAGGTGACCCGGACGGCGCACCTCGCGCCGCCGGTGCTCGACGAGCACGGCGCCTCGATCCGGGAGTGGCTCGGGCTCTGACCCGGTCCGGCACCGTCGGCCGAGCGCCGCCGGGGTGTTCCCGTTCTGCCCGGATCGTGCCAGGGTGATCGGCCATGACGAGACGGGCGCACCGGCTCCGGATGGTCGCCGCCGTCATCGTGCTCCTGACGGCGGCCACGGGCGCGGCCGGCACCGACGTCGCCGCCGCTGCACCGGGCGGTCCGGCCGTGGCCGCGACACCGACGACCGTGGTCGCGGCGCCGAGGACCGTGCCCTGCCCCGACGTCCTCGACGGAGCGCGCTGCGGGTCGGTCCTTCGGCCCTGGGACCCGACGGGCGCCGTCCCCGGGACCCTCGGCGTCGGGTTCGTCCTCGTGCCCGCGTCGGACACGTCCCGGCCCGCGCTCGGCACCGTCGTCGCGATCGAGGGCGGCCCCGGGTACGCGACGACGTCGTCGGCCGCGGCCTACGCGGACCTGTTCGCCCCGCTGCTCGGACGCCGCAACCTGCTGCTCGTCGACCAGCGCGGCACGGGTCGTTCGTCGCCCGTCGACTGCCCGGAGCTCCAGGTGCTCGAGGGTGCGTACGCCCCGGCGGCGGCGCGCTGCGCCCGCAGCCTCGGGCCGCGGGCGCACCTGTTCGGCAGCGTCCTCGCCGCCGACGACCTGGCCGCCGTCGTCACGGCGCTGCGGGTCGGGCCGGTCGACCTCTACGGCGACTCGTACGGCACCTTCCTCGCCCAGACCTTCGCCGGCCGGCACCCGGGTCTGCTGCGCACGCTGACCCTCGACGCCGCGTACCCGACGTTCGGCGAGGACGCCTGGTACGACAGCCAGGGCCCGGCGCTGCGCTCGGCGATGGCGACGGCCTGCCGGCGCAGCCCCTGGTGCGCAGGGGAGGGCGGTTCGGCGCTGCGCCGCTTCGACCGGCTGCTCGCCCGGGTGCGCACGCACCCCCTGCGCGGGACGGCACCCGGGGCCGACGGCGCCCGGCACCGGGTCGTCGTCGACGCCCCGACGCTCGCGTACGTCGCCTTCAACGCGACCTACGTGCCGACGACCTACCGCGAGCTGGACGCCGCCGTCCGCGCCGCCCGGGCCGGCGACGCGCTTCCGCTGCTGCGGCTCGCGGCCGAGGCGCAGTTCCCCGGCGGGGGCGTCGACGCGGTCGAGGACTACAGCGAGGGCCTCGACGCCGCCGTCACGTGCCGCGACTACCCGCAGCTGTTCGACCTCACCGCGCGCCCGGCGACCCGCCGGGCCCAGCTCGCGGCGTCCGTCGCCGCGAAGCAGCGGACCGACCCCGACGTCTACGCCCCGTTCACGATCGACGAGTTCCTCGACTCGGGCTGGACGTACGTCGACTGGTGCACCGGCTGGGCGGCCCCGCCGGCCGGCTACCGGCCGCGGCCGCCACGACCGCCCGGCGGCGTCTACGCACCCGTCCCGACGCTCGTCCTCTCCGGTGAGCTCGACACCATCACGACGCCCGCCGAGGGCCGCCTCGTCCGGTCGCAGTTCCCGCGGGCGACGTGGGTGCAGATCCCTGCCGGGCTGCACGTGACGGCCGTCGGCGACCTCGACGGCTGCGCGAGCGCGATCGTCGTCGGCTTCGTCCGGACGACGCGGACGCCGTCCACGGCCTGCACGAAGCGCCTCGCCCCGCTGCGCACGGCGCCGCCGTTCTGGCGCACCCGGGCCGCGGCCGTGCCCGCCGCACCGGGCCGGCACTCGACGACCGACCCGGCCCGGCTCCGGGCGGCCTCGGTGGCCGTCGCGACCGCGGGTGACGCGACCGCGCGCTGGTGGCAGACCTTCGAGTCCGGGGGTCTCGGCCTGCGCGGCGGCACCTGGGCCGCGGACGGCGACGAGGTCGTCACCGTGACCCTCGACCGGTACCGGTTCAGCACGGACGTCCCGGTGAGCGGGACCGTCGTGTGGGACCGCCGGCGCGGCACCGTCCGCGCGACCCTCGTCCTCACCGGGAGCGGTGCCTCCGCCGGGCGGCTCACCGCCCGCTGGGACACCCGTCGCCCCGGTGCCGGTGCCCGGGTGGCCGGCACGGTCGGCGGGCGGAGGGTGTCCGGCACGGTCCTCGCGCCCTGAGCCGGCGGCCGCTGGGCCGTCCGGGTGGTCGTGCCCACGGACAGGTCCGCGGTGTCCCCCGCACGGGCGAACCTCGCGCTGCTCCGCTGTGCGTGCCGGGTCACGCTCCGTACCGTCGACGGCATGGCACTGGACCCGCAGGCCCGCGACGAGCTCACGGCGGCGACCGCGCTCGTCGAGCACGACGTCGCGCGGGTCCGGCTCGGCGGGCTGCTGCGGCTCGTCCGGCTGGCCGACGAGCACGCGGCCCTGCGGCAGCCCGTCGTCCACGTCCTGGGCGCCTACCTGCGCAGCCCCGCGACGACCGGCAGCCAGCGCCAGGTGCGCGCGGACCGCGACGCGCGGCGGGAGGTCCTGCGCACCCTCCGCGAGCACCTCACCGACCCGGACGCCCCGACGACCTGGTGCGGGCTCGACGTCGACCTGTCCCGCTGCACGCTCGACGGGGACCTGTCCGGCATGGTCGTCAGCGCCGGCACCGTCCGGCTGGACGGCGTCCGGGTGCCTGCCGGGCGCACCCTCGACGTGCGCGACGTCCGGGTCACCGGTGGGGCGCTCTCCATGACGCGGCTGGAGGTCGCGGGCCGGCTCGACGCGACCGGGCTCGCCGTCGACGGCGGCGAGGCCTGCGTCGACGGGCTCGTCGTCACCGGGCACGGCCGGGTCACCCTGGACGGCGCCCGGCTCGCCGACGGCTGCCTGTGGCTGCGCGACGGCAGCATCGGCACCGGCACGCTCTCGCTGCGCGGGGTGCACGTCACCGGCGGCCACCTGTCGCTCCACGAGACCCGGGTCAGCGGCGGCGAGGTCCGGCTCGACAACCTCGCCGTCGACGGCGGGCACGTGCACGTGAGCGCGGCGACGGTGGAGTCCGGCGCGCTGCGGCTGGACGACCTGCGGGTCGCGTCGGGCCTGGTCTCGCTGACGATGACCCACGTCGAGGACGGCCGGATGAGTCTGGACGGCGCCCGCGTCGACGGCGGCGCCGTCCGGTTCGAGGGTCTGGCCGTGGACCGGCGGGCGGACGTCTCCTGGGGACCGTTCGAGCCCGTCGAGCCGCTGCCGGGCCCGGAGCGCACCGGCCGGCGCGACCTCGACCTGCGCGGGCCGGCCCCCGTCGACCGCTGGGCGTGGCTGCGCCACGGGCCGGCGGACCACGACGTGACAACGCCGGCGCGCCCGCCGCGTCAGGATGTGCCGTCCCGCTCCGGACGCGCCGCCTCCTAGCCTGGCGGCCATGCGGGTTCTCGTGGCGCTGGGCGGCAACGCCATGACCGCGCCCGACGGCAGCGCCCGGCCGGCCGACCAGCGCGCCGCCGTCGAGGCGGCCGTCCCCGCGCTCGCCCGCGTCGTCGCCGACGGGCACGACCTCGTCGTGACCCACGGCAACGGGCCGCAGGTCGGCAACCTCCTCGTGAAGAACGAGCTCGCCGCGGCCGTCGTCCCGCCCGTACCGCTCGACTGGTGCGGCGCCCAGACCCAGGGCACGATCGGCGCCCTCCTGCTCGACGCCCTCGACGCCGAGCTCGGCGCGCGCGGGCTCGGCGCGCGGGTCGCCGCGCTCGTCACCCGGACCGTCGTCGACGGCGACGACCCCGGCTTCACGCACCCGACCAAGCCGATCGGCCGCTACCTGCCCGCCGCCGAGGCCGCGGTGCTCGTCGAGCACGGCCAGGTCTGGGCCGACCGCGGCGAGCGCGGCTGGCGCCGGACGGTCGCCAGCCCGGAGCCGCTCGAGGTGCTCGACGCGCCCGCGGCGGCCGCCCTGCTCGACGCCGGCTTCGTCGTCGTCTGCGCGGGCGGCGGCGGCATCCCGACCGTGCGGCAGCAGGACCCGGACGGCGCGGAGCGGCTCGTCGGCGTCCAGGCCGTCATCGACAAGGACCTCACCGCCGCGCTGCTCGGCCGGGCGCTCGGCGTCGACGTCCTCGTCGTCGCGACCGACGTCGACCACGTCATGGTCGGCTTCGGGACGCCGTCGCAGCGCCCTCTCGGGCACGTCACCGCGGCGCAGCTGCGCGAGCACGCGGCCGCAGGCGAGTTCGCGAGCGGCAGCATGGGTCCCAAGGTCGAGGCGGTCTGCCGCTTCGTCGAGGCCGGCCGGCCGCGCGCCGCCATCACGTCACTGGGCCGGATCAGCGAGGCCGTCGCCGGCGTCGCCGGTACGGTCGTCACCGCCGGAACGCACGGTTGAGACCCCGTCAGAACCCCTGAGAGACAAGGACATCCCATGCCCGACGCCATCGAGGTCCGCAAGGTCGCCCTGAAGACGGTGAGCGACGCCTCGGGTCTCGCCGAGCTCGTCGACGCCGGTGTGCTCGACGCCGACCGGGTCGTCGCGGTCATCGGCAAGACCGAGGGCAACGGCGGGGTCAACGACTACACCCGGATCATCGCCGACCGGGCGTTCCGCGAGGTGCTCATGGCGAAGGGCACGCGGGACCACGACGCCGTCATGCAGGTGCCGATCGTCTGGTCCGGCGGCACGGACGGCGTCCTCTCGCCGCACGCGACGATCTTCGCGACGATCCCCGCCGACCACCCGGACGCGGGCCTGGCGAAGGACGAGCCGCGGCTCACGGTCGGCTTCGCGATGAGCGAGCAGCTGCTCCCCGAGGACATCGGCCGGGTGACGATGGTCGAGAAGGTCGCCGCCGCCGTGAGGGTCGCGATGGAGCGCGCCGGGATCACCGACGTCGCGGACGTGCACTACGTGCAGACGAAGACCCCGCTCCTGACGATCCACACGATCCGCGACGCGAAGTCCCGCGGGAAGAGCGTCTGGACCGAGCACACCCACGAGTCGATGGACCTCTCGAACGGGACGACGGCGCTGGGCATCGCGCTCGCGCTCGGGGAGATCGACGGTGTCACCGACGAGCAGGTCATGCACGACCGCACGCTGTACTCCTCGGTCGCGTCGTGCTCGTCGGGCGTCGAGCTCGACCAGGCCCAGGTCGTCGTCGTCGGCAACGCGGTCGGGGTCGGCGGCCGGTACCGGATCGGCCACGCCGTCATGCGCGACGCCCTCGACGCCGACGGGATCTGGGACGCGATCAGGGCGGCCGGCCTCGACCTGCCCGACCGCCCGCACCACAGCGACCTGGCGGGCCGGCTCGTCAACGTCTTCCTCAAGTGCGAGGCGTCCCAGGACGGCCAGGTCCGCGGCCGCCGCAACGCGATGCTCGACGACTCCGACGTGCACTGGCACCGCCAGATCAAGTCGTGCGTCGGCGGCGTCACTGCGTCGGTGACCGGCGACCCCGCCGCGTTCGTCTCGGTCTCGGCGGCCCACCAGGGCCCGGACGGCGGCGGCCCCGTCGCTGCCGTCGTCGACCTCGGCCCCGGCGAGCCGACGGGCTACCGACCGCCCGCCCTGTGAGGGCAGGGCGACCTCAGTCGCAGCCGACGCCGTCGCCGTCCCGGTCCAGCCCGTAGATGTCCGTACCGACCACGCGCACCGGGCCCTCGACGTACGAGGGCCCGTTGCCGCTGCCTCCGGCGCAGTCCACGTCGGTGTCCACGGGCACGCAGTCGCCCGAGTAGTTCGGGTCGCAGTCGGCACCCTCGGGCTGCGGGACGCGGGTCCCGACGGCGACGACGCGGTCCACCGGCGCACGCACCGTCCGTTTGGACGCCAGCTCGCGGCCACTCCTGACCCCGTCGGTGTACGTGACCCGGAAGACCAGTTCCAGCACACCCTTGACGCCGTCGCGCACGACCCGGGTCTCGCCCTTGTCCAGGTCCGGGTCCTTGCGGGTCACGGTGCGGTACTTCACCGCCTTGGTCACGCGCTCGGTCCGCACCGTCACCGAAGCGGTCGCCGATCCGGCACCCGCCGCGGGCCGCACGGCGGCGGTCGCGCGCGGGGTCGCCGCGGCGGACTTCGTGGACGACCGCGGGGACCTCGCCGTGGACGTGGCCCGGGCCGTCGGGGTGCCCGACCCGGTCGCCGTCCGGCCGCTCCCCACCTGGTCGGCCCAGGCCGCCCCGGTGCCCGGGGTGCCGGCCGCGCAGCCGGTCGCCACGGCCAGGCACAGGCCGAGCAGACCGGCCGCCGTGGCAGCAGGGGTCAGGAGGCGTCGTCGGTTCCGTCCCACCCCGGCACCGTAGGCCGCGCCACGACCGCAGGGCACCGAATCGCCCCGAGACCGGCAGAACGGACGAGACCGGGCAGCCTTCTGACGCGATGTCGCTCCGCCCCCTGAGCGCGCCGCGGCGACGCAACACGACGCGACGTCACGCTGAAGACTTCCACCACACAGGACGACGGAAGTCTTCGGCGTGACGCGGCCCGGCCATGCCCGGCCGCATCGCCGGGGAGCCTGACCGGGTGCTTTGCTCTGCCATCACGAGCGAGCCACCGGAGCGCTTGCTCTGCCATCACGAGCGAGCCGGCGAGGGCGTGCGCGCGATGGTGAGTGCGAGCCTGTGCAGTCACGTCAACCTGCATCACGCTCGTGCGCACCCTCGCCCTCACGCACGCCCAGGAGGTGGCTCGCTCCTGATGGCAGAGCAAAGCACCCGCGAGGGCATCCCCCGCCGAGGTCCCGGGGAGGAGGCATCGCGCCCCCGCCCGCTCGTCGTCCGGCGGTGACCCTACGGCGCGGCAGGGTGCCGCACGCCGGTGCGGGCCGTTCGCCCCCTAGGAGCCGGGGCGTCGACGGCGAAGGCTCTCCACGGGCGCAGGCACGGGGGCACCCGCCGGAAGAGGGCGTCGGCGGGTGTCTGCTGCGTCCGGGGGCGGGGTGAACGGGCCTCGGTCCGACCACAGGGTCGGGCCGGGGCCCGTTCCGCGTGCCGGAACGGGGCACGAGCGCGCCGGAGGGGGCAGCCCGGGCCCTGTCCCTACCGCCCGGTAGTGCAATCGAGGCGTGTGTCGTCGGGATCACATGCGCGTAACGGTCATGTCCGACCGCTCGTCGCGGGATCACGACCGTGTGACGCCGCAGGCCGCGCGCCCGGCACGACCGCGCCGCACGCGCCTTGAGATGCGTCCCGCACGCACGCACGCTCGAAGACAGAACGAGGCGGCGGCCGGCGCGGCAGCCGGCCCCGGCCACCGCCTCGTCCACGCTCCCGCGCCCGACCAGCGCCACCCGTGCCACCGCACCTGCGCCACCGGTCCCACCCGTCGCCGTCCACCCTCGCACCGGTCCTCACCGTCGCCGCACCCGTGCCGCGGCCTCCCGGGCCGTCCTCGCCGCACCCCAAGGAGGTCCCATGACCGACCAGACCGCACCCGGACGACGCGACGTCGTCGTCCTCTCCGCCGTCCGGACGGCGATCGGCAAGTACGGGGGCAGCCTCAAGGACACCCCGCCCGCCGACCTCGCCGCCCTCGTGACGAAGGAGGCCGTCGCTCGGTCGGGCGTCGCACCCGAGAGCGTCGGGCACGTCGTCTTCGGCAACGTCATCCACACCGAGGCCCGCGACATGTACCTCTCCCGGGTCGCGACCGTGAACGCCGGACTGCCGGTCGAGACGCCGGCCCTCACCGTGAACCGGTTGTGCGGCAGCGGGTTGCAGGCGATCATCTCGGCCGCCCAGACCGTCGCGCTCGGCGAGACGGACGTCGCCGTCGGCGGCGGCGCGGAGTCGATGAGCCGCGCCCAGTACTGGCTGCCGGGGCTGCGCTGGGGCCAGCGGATGGGCCCGGGCGGCACGATCGACGCCATGGTCGGTGCCCTCACCGACCCGTTCGACGACTGCCACATGGGCGTCACCGCCGAGAACGTCGCCGAGAAGTGGGGCATCAGCCGCGAGGACCAGGACGCGCTCGCCGTCGAGAGCCACCACCGGGCGGCGGCAGCGACCGGCGAGGGCCGGTTCGCCGGGCAGATCGTCCCTGTCGAGCTGAAGAGCCGCAAGGGTTCCACGTTCTTCTCCGCCGACGAGCACACCCGCGCCGACGTCACCGTCGAGGACCTCGCGAAGCTGCGGCCGGCGTTCGCCCGCGAGGGCAGCGTCACCGCGGGCAACGCCTCGGGCGTCAACGACGCCGCGGCCGCCGTCGTCCTCGCCGACCGGGCGACCGCCGACCGGCTCGGGGTCGCCCCGCTCGGCCGCCTCGTCGCGTACTCGCACGTCGGCGTCGAGCCGAAGTACATGGGCATCGGCCCGGTGCCGGCCGTGACGAAGCTCCTCGACCGCGCCGGGCTCACCGTCGACGACATCGACGTCTTCGAGGTCAACGAGGCGTTCGCCGCGCAGGCGCTCGCCGTCGCCCGCGACCTCGGCCTGCCCGCCGACCGCACGAACCCCAACGGCAGCGGTGTGGGTCTCGGCCACCCGATCGGGGCCACGGGCGCGATCCTCGTCGTCAAGGCGCTCCACGAGCTCGCCCGCACCGGCGGCCGCTACGCCGTCGTGACGATGTGCATCGGCGGCGGCCAGGGCATCGCGGCGCTGCTCGAGCGCGAGGCGACGGCATGAGCGAGAAGACAGCAGCGCCGGCGTCCCCGCTGAACCAGCTCTTCGCGGTGTACGAGCAGGCCGAGGCGAAGGCCGCGGCGCTCGCCGAGCAGGCCGTCGGCTCGAACGTCTTCGCCGAGCTCCTCGCGACGACGGCGACGAACGCGATGGCCCTCGCCGGGCTCGCGAACGCCGTCGTCGACCGCGGTGTCCGGCTGACCCGGGTCGCGGCCCGCGCGGACGTCACCGGGCTGGCCCGCCAGCTCGCCCGCACCGAGGACAAGCTCGAGCGGCTCCTCCAGGAGGTGCACGAGCTCTCCGACCGGCTCGCCGTCCCGGACTTCCCGCCGGACGACGCACCGCCCGCCCGGCCGGCCCGCGCGGCCCGCTCGGCGGCGCCGCGCAACGGTGCCACCGTCCGGACCCCCCGGTGAGCACTCTCACGGGGCTCGTGGGCGGGCTCGTGCAGGACGCCGTCTCGGTCGCGAAGGGCACCGTCCGGCTGCCCCTCGACGTGGCCCGGACGGCGGACATCCTCCTCACGACGGACCGGGCCGTCATCGGTGCGACCCCGCGCGACGTCGTCTGGACCCACCGCAAGACGACGCTCTACCGGTACCGCAGCACGGACCGCCGGCACGCCGTCCCGATCCTGCTCGTCTTCGCCCTCATCAACCGGCCGGAGATCTTCGACCTGCGCCCCGGGAGCTCGTTCGTCGAGTTCCTCCTCGCCGAGGGCTTCGACGTCTTCCTCGTCGACTGGGGCGTGCCGGGCGAGGAGGACGCCGACATGGGCGTCGCCGAGTACGTCTGCGACGAGCTGCACTGGGCGGTCCGGGAGACGGTCCGCGCGAGCGGCAGCCCGCACGTCTCCGTCGTCGGCTGGTGCATCGGCGCCGCGCTCTCGGCGATGTACACCGCGTTGCACCCGGACGGCGCCGTCCGCAACCTGGTGCTGCTGACGATGCCGCTCGACACCTCCGGCAGCCTCTACCGGCAGTGGGTCGGCCGGCCGTCGTTCGACGCCGACCGGGTCGCGACGGCGCACGAGGGCGTCCCGGGCCCGATGGTCGACACCGCGAACAAGCTCATGAAGCCGGTGACGAACTACCTGACGACCAAGCGCCGGCTCTTCGGTCAGGTCCGGCAGGGGACGGCGAACAAGGTCGCCTACCAGGCGATGGCCAAGTGGGTCGCCGACAACCCGCGGTTCCCGCAGGCCGCGTTCCGGGACTGGATCCGGTTGATGTACAAGGAGAACCGGCTCGTCGACGGCACGCTGACCCTGCGTGGACGGCAGGTCGACCTCGGCGCGATCCGGCGCCAGGCCGTCCTTGTCGTCACCGCGGCCGGCGACCACATCGCCCCGCGCGCGGGCACCCTGCCCGTGCTGTCCATGGTCACGACCGACGACCTCACCCACTTCGACCGGCCCGGCGGCCACATCGGCCTCATGGCCGGCTCCAAGGCCAAGGGCCTCATCTGGCCGGACATCGCCGGCTGGCTCGCCGAGCGCTCCCGCCCGGCGCGGACGCCACGCCCGGCACGTCCCGCACGCACGCGCACCGCACGCCCCGATGCCCCGACCCCCGACAGGAGAACGCCATGACCGTGTCCGACCGCCTCGACACCCCGACGCTCGTCCGGCAGCAACCGGAACCCGACCTCAGCGGCAAGCTCCGCGGCCGGGTCGCGCTCGTCACCGGCGGCACCCGCGGCATCGGCGCCGCGATCTCGCGCAGCCTCGCGAGCCAGGGCGCCTCGATCGCCGCCGGCTACGCGGGCAACGCCGAGAAGGCCGAGGCGTTCGCCGCGGACTTCCGCGCCCAGCACGCCGAGGACGGCATCTCGGTCACCCTGCACCAGGGCAACATCGCCTCCGGGGACGACTGCCGGCGCGCGGTCGCCGAGGTCATCGAACAGCACGGCCGGCTCGACATCCTCGTGAACAACGCGGGCATCACCATCGACAAGACCGTCGCGAAGATGACCGACGACGACTGGACGAAGGTGCTGTCGGTCAACCTGTCCGGTGCGTTCTACCTCTCGCAGGCGGCGCTCAACCACTTCGTCGAGCGCGGCTCCGGCCGCATCGTCAACGTCTCCTCGGTCATCGGCGAGATGGGCAACATCGGTCAGGCGAACTACGCGGCGTCGAAGTCCGGCCTCTTCGGCCTGACGAAGACGCTCGCCCGGGAGGCGACGTTCCAGCTGGCCCGCGCGGGCAAGCTCACCGAGGACTCGATCGGCATCACCGTGAACACCGTGACGCCCGGCTTCGTCGCGACCGAGATGCTCGAGCACATCCCGGAGAAGGTGCTCGACAAGATCAAGGGCCAGATCCCGGTCGGCCGGCTCGCCCACCCCGACGAGATCGCCCGGGTCGTGCACTTCCTCGCCGCGGACGCGTCCGCCTACATCACCGGGCAGGTGTGGGGCGTCAACGGCGGTCTGGACATGTGACCCGCCCGACACCCGGATCGTTAGCAAGTTAGCAGAATACTTGCTAATCTGAAGTCAGACCTCGGAAGAGTCCCGCCGGCGCGAAACCCTTGCGCCACCAAGGATCTCATCCCACCCACAAACCTCAGGGAGGCCGTCATGGCCACGAAGACCGCACCCACCGTCCCGACGTTCGACGCCGCCGCGTTCGAGGAGGCCGCGGGCCGTGTCCGTGAGCTCAACGAGCGCATCATCGCCGGCTCGAAGGCCGCGGGCCTCACGTCGATCGACGCCTACGAGAAGGCGCTGACGAGCCTCGTCGACTTCGAGCAGAAGGTCGCGGGCGCGAGCAACCTCGACTGGGTCACCGCCGTCGCACAGACCCACGCGACGTTCGTCCAGGACGTCACCGCCGTCTACACGAAGGCCGCGCGCGAGCTCCTCGCCTGAGTGGCGGCGCACCAACGACCGACAGAACCAGCGGCGGGCAGGGACACGGGGCACCTGCCCGCCGCCTGCCGTCCGCCGTCTGCAGTTACTAGCGCGTATGACCCACTGATCGGGTCATACGCGCTAGTAACTGCGGGGCGCGAGACACCTACCCCTGGAGGAGGGCTCCATGACCGGCAGCCCTGGCAGCCCTGTCCGCCGGGCGGCGATCGTCACCGGCGCCGGCAGCGGCATCGGGGCGGCGGTCACGGCCCGCCTCGTCGCGGACGGCTACGACGTCCTCGCCGTCGACATCGCGGTCCCCGACGGCCCGGGCGCCGCACCCGGCGTGCCGTTCGCGGCCGACCTCACGACCCGCGAGGGCAACGCGGCGGCGGTCGCGGCGGCGGTGGAACGGTTCGGGCGCCTCGACGTCGTCGTCGCGAACGCCGGCTTCCAGCACGTGGCGCCGATCGCCGACTTCCCCGAGGACCGCTGGGACGCGATCCTCGCGATCCTCCTCACGAGCCCGTTCCTGCTCGCCAAGTACGCCTGGCCGCACCTGGTGGCGTCCGGCCGGGGCCGGTTCCTCGTCGTCGCCTCGGCGCACGCCCTCGTCGCGTCGCCGTTCAAGGCGGCCTACGTGTCGGCCAAGCACGGCGTTCTCGGCCTCGTGAAGACCCTCGCGCTCGAGGGCGCCCCGGTCGGCGTGACGACGTGCGCGATCTGCCCGGGCTACGTCCGGACCCCGTTGGTGGAGAAGCAGATCGCCGACCAGGCGAAGGCGCACGGCCTGCCCGAGGAGCGGGTGCTCGAGGAGGTCATCCTCGCCCCGCAGGCGGTCAAGCGGATGGTCGAACCCGACGAGGTCGCGGCCATGGCTGCCTTCCTGCTCGGCCCGGGCGGGGCTTCCGTCACGGGCGTCGCGATCCCGATGGACCAAGGATGGACCGCCCGATGAGCACTCCGCCGGTCAGCGCCGCCCCGGTCAGCGCCGCGCAGCCCACGGTCCGGCCCGCGCCGCGGCCCGGCACCTACCCGGACGGGATCGTCGACGCCGCCCTGACCTCGGTCTTCGACGTCTGGTCGAGCGTCGTCCGGCACAGCGTCGACTACTGGTGCGGCGCGCTCGAGCGGGGTGCGACCCCGTTCGACGTCGCCGCCGACGTGCTCGAGTGGGGCAGCGTCGTCACCCGCCGCGAGCCGCCGACGTGGACGACGCCGCACACCGTCGTCCGCGAGTGGCCGGTCGCCCGGCTGCGCGACTTCTCCCCGAAGCGCCCGCGCGGCAAGGCCTCCGGCGTCCCGGTTCTCGTGCTGCCGCCGCAGGCGGGACACGACTCGTGCATCGTCGACTACGCGCAGGGCCAGTCGCAGATCCGGACGGCGCTCGACGCGGGCCTGACCCGGGTGCTGTCCCTCGACTGGGTCGGCGCGACCCCGGCGACGAAGGACGAGGGCGTCGAGGCGTACCTCGCGGTGATCCGCGAGGCGGTCGCCGACCTCGGCGGCCGCGTCCACCTCGTGGGCGACTGCCAGGGCGGCTGGCTCGCGGTGATCTACACCGCACTGCACCCGGAGACCGTGGCCACGCTGACGATCGCGGGCGCCCCGGTCGACTTCCACGCCGGGGAGCCGCTCATCCACGACTGGATCCAGCTGCTGTCGCCGGACGGCCGGATGGACTTCTACCGCGCGCTCGTCGCGTCCGGCGGCGGCGTCCTGCCCGGGCAGGTGCTGCTCGACGGCTTCAAGGCGATGCAGCCGCAGGGCGAGACCGACCGCCAGCTCGGCGTCCTCGCGCACTTCGACGACCCGGCGTACCTCGCGCGGTACGCGACGTTCGAGAACTGGTTCCAGCACACCCAGCCGATCCCGGGCGCGTTCTACCTGTGGATCGTCGAGCACCTCTTCCAGCGCAACGAGCTCGTCTCCGGCACCCTCGTCGTCGAGGGCCGGATCGTCGACCTCTCGGCGATCTCGTGCCCGCTCTACCTGCTCGCCGGGTCGAGCGACCACATCACCCCGCCGCCGCAGGTGTTCGCGCTCGCCGACTTCGCGTCGACCCCGGCGGACGACGTGACCCGGCTCGTCGTCCCCGGCGGGCACCTCGGGCTCTTCATGGGCCACGAGGCGCTGCGCGGTCACTGGGCGCCGGTGTTCGCCGCCATCGCGGCCCGCGGCTGACGCACGATCCGTCGCCGGGGCGCCCTGATGAGCGCCTCGGCGACGGCGAGGTTGACGACCCAGCCGAGACCCATGAGCACCGCCCGCACCGTGCCTGCCGGCGGGCCGACGAGAAGCGCCCACGGCAGGTTCGTGAGCACCTGGGTCCCAGCCCCGAGCCCCAGCGCATAGCCTCGGAGCATCCAGGCCCGGTGCGCGGCGATGTCCCGGCGCCGGACGGCGACGACGGCGAGCACGAGCGCGCCGGCCATCCCGGTACCGGCGAGCAGCCGGAAGCCCAGGAGCAGGTCGTTGTCGTGGGCGGGCAGGGCGTAGAAGACCGACATCCAGAGCCCGGAGAGGGCCGCGGCGAGCCCGGCCAGCACGATCCCCCGGCCGGCGCGGCGGTGCCAGGCGGGCGAGCGCCGGCGCAGTGCCGGGTGCAGCTGGCCGATCCCGAGCAGCAGGAACAGGCTCGCGCCGACGACGTGGACGACGACCGGCACCGGCGAGTCGAAGAACCGCGCGTTCTCCGGCGTCACGGCCCCGGAGGCGAGCGAGGCCAGCCGGACGCCCCCGGCCGTCACGGGGACGACGCAGAGCAGCGCGAGACCGGCGGGCACGAACCGTTGCAGGCGGTGGCTTCTCATGCCCCGATCGTCGCGAGGACGCCGCTGCCGCACATCGGCCGCGGGTGCGGCCGCCGTCCCGGCCGAACGGCCGCGCGGCGTCGTCCTTCCGGCCGACCGACCGCCGTGCTGCTGCCGCTCAGCGACGGGCTGCGGAGCCGCCCGCCCGGCCCGTCTCGTACGCCCAGATCGCGATCTCGACCCGGTTCCGGGCGCCGAGCTTCGCCATGAGGCTCGCGACGTGCGTCTTGACGGTGCTCAGCGAGATGTGCAGCCCGTCGCAGACCTCGGCGTTCGTCAGCCCGCGTGCGACCGCCGCGAGCACCTCCTCCTCGCGCTCGGTGAGCGGCTCGACCGGCTGCGCGGGCGTCGCTCCCGGACCGGCCACGGCGAACGCCCCGAGCAGCCGGCCGGTGACGCTCGGCGCGATGAGCGCGTCCCCGGCGGCCGCGGCGTGCACCGCCTGCGCGAGCAGGGCCGGGCCGGCGTCCTTGAGGAGGAACCCGCGGGCGCCGGCGCGCAGCGCGCCGTAGACGTACTCGTCGAGGTCGAACGTCGTGACGACGACGACCGCGAGCGGGTCATCGACGTCAGGCCCGGCGACGAGCCGGGTGGCCTCGAGCCCGTCGATGCCGGGCATCCGGATGTCGAACAGGCACACGTCGGGGCGCAGCCGGCGCGCGAGCTCGACGGCCCGCCGGCCGTCCGCGGCCTCCCCGACGACCTCGATGCCGGGCTGGGCGTCGAGGATCATCCGCAGCCCGGTCCGGACGATCTCCTGGTCGTCCGCGACGAGGACGCGCACGGTCCCGGTCGGCGAGGCCGTCACGGCGTCACCGGCCGGGGCAGGACGGCGGTCACGGTCCAGCCGCCCGCCGGGTCCGGCCCGGCGGCGCACGTGCCGCCGAGGAGCCGGGCCCGCTCGGCCATCCCGACGAGCCCGAAGCCGCCGCCGTCCGGGCGCCGTGGCGGTGTCGCGGCGCCGTCGTCGTGCACCCGCAGGTGGACGACGTCCCCGTCGGCGCTGACCCGGACCTCGACGACGGTCGGGCGCCGTGCGTGCCGCCGGGCGTTCGTCACCGCCTCCTGGGCGAGCCGGAAGACCGCGGCCCCGACCCCCGGCGCGAGGTCGCCGACGTCCGGCGCCACGACGACGTCGACCCGCGGGGCACCGTCCGGCTCGGCCAGACGCGGCAGGTCGCCGAGCCCGGGGGCCGGGACGAGCGCCGCCGGTTCGTTGCTGCGCAGCACGCCGACCATGCTCCTCAGCTCGGCGAGGGTGCGCGCCGCTTCGGACTCGATGACGTGCAGCGCCTCGACGGCGGCCTCGGGACGCACCGGAGCCGTCGCGATCCCGGCCTGGGCGCGGATCGCCATCGCGCTCACGTGGTGCGCCACGGTGTCGTGCAGGTCGCGGGCGAGTGCCTCGCGCTCCGCGAGCCGGACCCGGTCCAGGATGCGCACCCGGGCCGAGGCGCGGTACCGGGACGCGGCACCGAGCGCCGAGACGGCCACGAGGACGGCCACCCCGGCGAGCAGGTCGACGAAGCGCAGGGCGCCCGCCGCGGCCAGCTTGGTGAGCATGACGAACGACCCGAGGACGATCTCGCGGCCGGAGCCCCAGCGGAACAGCGCGAACGGCAGCAGCAGGAGGGCGGCCGCGGTGTAGTTCTGCAGCCCGTCGCCCTGCGAGACGGCGGATGCGAGGAGGCTCCCCCAGAAGGCGACGGCGACCGCGACGAGCGGCCGGGTCCGCCGCAGGAGCAGGGTCGGGGCGAGCAGGACGAGGAGGACCGCCGAGAAGGTCCGCCACGGCAGGTCCGGCCGCAGCACCCACTCGACCCCGACGAGCAGGACCACGACGGCGACGAGCAGCCGGTCCCGGCCGACCGGCTGCCGCGGCGGCGGGGCGGGCCGGGGCTCGCTCCAGACGGAGCGCAGGAGGTCGCGCACCCCTCGATGCTAGGAGTACCCGGCCCTGCGCTGATCGGCCGAAAGTACGCCCGTCCCGGCGACCCGCCGGACGACCCGCCGGACGACCCGCCCGACGACGTAGCCTGGCGCCATGCCCGACCGCGCCTACCCGCACACCTCGCTCGGCGAGATCATCCGCCGGCAGCGCGAGCTCGCGGCGCTGCCGATGCGCCAGCTGGCCGACGCCGTCGGCATCTCCAACCCGTACCTGTCGCAGATCGAGCGCGGCCTGCGCGAGCCGAGCGAGGCCGTCCTCGACGCGATCGCCGAGTCGCTCGCGACGACGGCGGACGCGCTCTACACCGAGGCCGGCTACGTCGAGCCGGAGACGGACGACGAGCCCGAGGCGGTCTCGCTGCTCGACGCCATCAAGGCCGCCGAGGAGCTCACCCCCGCGCAACGCCGCGCGCTCGCCGAGGTCTACCGCGGCTTCGTCGACGCGAACGCCGTCCGGCGGCGCCGCAAGGGGGCCTGAGCCGGTGGCGGAGCAGGAGCTCGCGCAGGTCAACGTGGCCCGCCTCGTGGCGCCGCTCGGCGACCCCGCCGTCGCGGACTTCGTCACCGGGCTCGAGCCCGTCAACGCCCTCGCCGACGCCGCACCCGGCTTCGTCTGGCGGCTGCAGACCGAGACCGGCGACGCCACCGACGTCCGTGTCGGCGACGACCCGCTCGTCATCGTCAACCTCTCGGTCTGGACCGGGCTCGACCCGTTGCGGGAGTTCGTCTTCCGCTCCGACCACGCCGGCTTCCTGCGCCGCCGGCGCGAGTGGTTCTCGCCCTGGGAGGGGCCGCCCGCCGCCCTGTGGTGGGTACCGGCAGGGCACCGTCCGGACGTCGACGAGGCCCTCGACCGGCTCCGGCGCCTCGCGGACGACGGCCCGACCGCGGACGCGTTCACGTTCCGCAGCCCGTTCCCGCCGCCCGGCTGATCGCCGCCCGGCCGGGCCCGACGAGCCGTCAGACCCCGGCCTCGACGAGCGTCGTCCGCACGCCGCTCGCGAGCGGCTCGACGTACCGCCGGACCGCGAGCGCCGCCGCGGCGCCCTCGCCGGCCGCGCTCGCGGCCTGCTTCGTGGAACCGCTGCGGACGTCCCCGGCGACGAAGACGCCCGGCACGCTCGTCTGCATCCCCGGGTCGGCGACGACGAAGCCGGCGCCGTCGACCTCGACGAGGTCGCGCACGAGGGCGCTGTTCGGCGACAGCCCGATGAAGACGAACGCGCCGTCCGCCGCGATCTCGGAGCGCTCCCCCGCCCGCTCGACGACGAGCGCCCGCAGCCGACCCGCGTCGTCCGTCGCGAAGCCGACCGGGTTCGCGCCGGTGACGACGTCGATCGCCGGGTGCTCCTCGAGCTTGGCGACGACGATCTTGGACGCCGTGAGCGCGTCGTCCCGGGTGACGACCGTGACGTGCTCGGCGAACCGGGTGAGGAAGACGCTCTCCTCGCCGGCGCTGTTGCCGCCGCCGATGACGACGACCCGCCGGCCGCGGTAGAAGGCGCCGTCGCACGTCGCGCAGAAGTGCACCCCGGCACCGATGAGGTCGTCCTCGCCGTCAATCCCGAGCCGGCGGTACGTCGAGCCGAGCGCGAGGAGGACGGCGAACGCCGCGTACGTCGCGCCGTCCCCGGTGGTCACCGTGCGGTACTGCCCGTCGGTGCCGACGGCGGTGACCTCCTGGGCGGAGAGGATCTCGACGCCGAACCGCTCGGCCTGCGCGCGCAGCCGGTCCGCGAACTCGGCACCGGTGACCCCCTCGGGGAAGCCCGGGAAGTTGTCGAGCCGCTCGGTGACCCCGGCCTGGCCGCCGACGCCGCCGCGCTCGACGACGAGCACCGACAGGCCCTCGCGCGCCGCGTAGAGGGCCGCGGTGAGCCCTGCGGGTCCCGAGCCGACGACGACGAGGTCGTAGAACGCGTTCTTCGCCGTGGTCTGCAGACCGAGCTTGGCGGCGAGCTCGGCGTTGCTCGGCTCGACGAGCACGGAGCCGTCGTCGAAGACGATCGTCGGGATGACGTCCTTGCCGCCGTTGTGCGCCTGCACGACCGCCCGGCCGGCCGGGTCGCCGTCCACGTCGACGAAGTCGTACGGCACCCGCTGCTCGCCGAGGAACTGCTTGGCCCGCTTGCAGTCGGAGCACCAGGTCGTGCCGTACATGAGGATGGTCATGCCCATGAGTGTCCCCGCCGGCCCGACCGTTACGGTCGACGGGCGCACCACCGGGACGCGCCGTCCGCAGCGCTGCCGGGGTCGGCCGGGGGTGTCGTGAGAGCGTTTACGTCGTGGACACACTTCCGACCCCCTCGCCGGCCGCCACCGCCCCTGGCGCCGCCGGCACCCCCGCCCCGGGCGCCGGCCTCGACGCGGTCGTCGAGGAGCGCCTCGCGCGGCTCGACCTCGCGACGAAGGTGCGTCTGCTCCAGGGGGAGACGAACTGGCGGGTCTTCGGCGCACCGGACGCCGGGCTGCGCCAGGTCGTCACGTCGGACGGCCCGGTCGGCGTCCGGGGCGAGGCCTGGGACGAGCGGGACGTCGGCCTCAACCTGCCGTCGCCGACGGCGCTCGCCGCGACGTGGGACGAGGACCTCGTCGAGCGGCTCGGCCTGCTGCTCGCCGGCGAGAGCCGCCGCAAGGGGGTCGACGTCCTGCTCGCCCCGACGGTCAACCTGCACCGCAGCCCGCTCGGCGGCCGGCACTTCGAGTGCTTCTCCGAGGACCCGCTGCTCACCGCCCGGGTCGGGTCGGCGTTCGTCCGCGGCGTCCAGGCCGGTGGCGTCGCCGCGACCGTCAAGCACTACGTGGCCAACGACTCCGAGACCGACCGGATGACGGTCGACGTCCGGATGGACGAGCGGACGCTCCGCGAGGTCTACCTCGCGCCGTTCGAGCACATCGTCGCCGCGGCGCGGCCGTGGGCGGTCATGGCGTCCTACAACAAGGTGGACGGCGTCACCCTCACCGAGAACGACCTGCTCGCCGAGCCGCTCAAGGGCGAGTGGGGCTTCGACGGCCTCGTCATGAGCGACTGGACCGCCGTCCGCTCGACCGCCGAGTCCGCGCGCGCCGCCCTCGACCTCGCGATGCCCGGCCCGACCGGCCCCTGGGGCGACGCGCTGCTCGCCGCGGTGCAGGCGGGCGAGGTGCCGCAGGACGCGATCGACGAGAAGGTCCGCCGGATCCTCGTGCTGGCCGCCCGGGTCGGCGCGCTGGACGGCGTCGCCCCGGCGGTGCCGGCGGCCGACCCGGCCGGGCTGCCGTTGCCCGACGCCCCGGCCGTCCGCGCGGCGGCCCGGGCGGCGGCCGCACAGGGCATGGTCCTCGTCCGCAACGAGGGGCTGCTCCCGCTCGACGGCCCGGCCCTGCGCCGCGTCGCCGTCATCGGCCCGAACGCCGCGCAGGCGCGCACCCAGGGCGGCGGCAGCGCGACGGTCTACCCGCCGCACACCGTCGCGCCGCTGGACGGCCTGCGGGCCGCCCTCGACGACGGGGTCGAGGTCGTCCACGCCCCGGGCGTGCACACCCGCGACGTCGTCGCCTACGCCGAGCCGCCGCTCGTGCGGGACCCGGTCTCGGGGGAGCCGGGCGTGCGGGTCACCTACGTCGGGGCGGACGGCGCGGACCTCGCGAGCGAGCACCGTCGGTTCGGCCGGATCGGCTGGGGCGACCCGGGCCTGGAGCACGACGCCGCGACGGCCCGGATCGAGGCCCTGGTCACCCCTGCGGTCGCCGGCGCCTGGCAGGTCGCCGCCGGCGGCCTCGGCCGGCACCGGCTCGAGGTCGACGGCACGATCGCGGTCGAGACCGAGGTCGTCGTCCCGGACGGCGGCGAACCGGACTTCGTCCACTTCGTCACCCCGCCGCAGGCCGCCACGACGGTCGCGCTCGAGGCCGGCCGCGAGGTCCGCGTCGTGCTCCATGTCGACCCGCTGCGGATGAACGGGGCGCTGTGCGTCGCGGAGCTGTGCGTCGAGCCGCCGGTGCCGGACCCGGTCGCGGGCCTCGAGGAGGCCGCGGCGCTGGCCGCGTCGTCCGACGTGGCGGTCGTGGTCGTCGGCACGACCGCGGCCGTCGAGAGCGAGGGCTTCGACCGGACGTCCCTGGACCTGCCCGGCGCCCAGGACGAGCTCGTCCGCCGCGTCGTCGCCGCGAACCCGCGGACGGTCGTCGTCGTCAACGCCGGCGCCCCGGTCCTGCTGCCGTGGCGCGACGAGGTGCCCGCGGTCCTGCTGGGCTGGTTCGGCGGCCAGGAGTTCGGCGACGCGCTCGCCGACGTCCTGCTCGGCCGTCACGAGCCCGGCGGCCGGCTGCCGACGACGTGGCCGGTCGCGCAGGAGGACTGCCCGGTGCTCTCGACGACGCCCGTCGACGGCGTCCTGGAGTACGCCGAGGGCCTCCTCGTCGGCTACCGCGCGTGGAGCCACCAGGGCAGCGACGGCGGCCCGGCGCCCGCGTACTGGTTCGGCCACGGCCTGGGCTACACGACGTGGGAGCACACCGGCGTGCAGGTCGTCGCCCCCGATGCCGACGGTCCGAGCACGTACCTGCGCGCCCGCGTGCAGGTCCGCAACAGCGGCGCGCGGGCCGGCCGGACCGTCGTCCAGGCGTACCTGTCCCGGCCCGACTCGGCCGTGGCCCGCCCGCCGCTGTGGCTCGCCGGCTTCGCGGCCGTCGAGGCCGGGCCGGGCGAGCAGGTCGAGGTGGACGTCGTCCTCGCCCCGCGGGCCTTCGAGCACTGGGACGCCGCCGCCCACCGGTGGGTCGTGGAGCCCGGCGACTTCGTCCTGGGCGTCGGGGCGTCGTCCGCGGACCGCCCGCTCACCGCCACGGTGCCGGTCACGGGTTAGCCCGGAGGCCGCGTCGAGCACCGTCCGGGGGCCCGGGTGCCACCTCGTGGAACACCGTTTGTTACCCGTCAGTAGGATGCAGGCCCGGCGACAGTCACCGCTGGTCGGGTGCGTAGTGTGACCCGAACCACCGGCGCGCCGGGAGACGTCACCCCTGCCCCGACGGGAGAGTCGGACCCATGGAACTGAGCGGCCTGCAGATCGCCGTCGTCACGGTCATCGCCGTGCTGTCCGTCGTCGGTGTCGCGCTCTTCGCGCGCACGGTCGGCCACCTCGTGCGGGTGATCCGGGTCGGTCAGCCCGACCCGACGCGCGGCGGCCAGGCCGGCGCCCGGGCTTACAGCCTCTTCGCCGAGAGCCTCGGGCACGCCCGGCTCGGCAAGTGGCCGCTCGTCGGGATCATGCACTGGCTCGTCTTCGTCGGCTTCGGGGCGCTCTTCTTCACCCTCGTGACGGCCTACGGCCAGGTCGTCGACCCCGAGTTCGCCCTGCCGCTCGTCGGGCGCTGGGTCGTCTACGAGTGGATCACCGAGGTCATCGGCTGGCTGACCCTCGTCGCGATCGTCACCCTCGTCGCCATCCGGCAGAAGGCGCACCCGCGCAGCGCCGGCGGCGAGGCGGGCCGCCGGTCGCGGTTCTTCGGGTCGACGTTCTGGCAGGCGTACTACGTCGAGTTCACCATCGCCGCGGTCGCCGTCTGCGTCATCACCCTGCGCGGGCTCGAGTACGCCCTCGGCCAGGCGCTGGGCGGCGAGAGCGCGCACGGCGCCGTGCACTTCCCGCTGACCTTCTGGATCGGCAACCTCTTCTCCGGCGCGTCGGCCGGCGCCCTCGAGACCGCGATCGTCCTCGTCGCGGCGCTGAAGATCGTCGTCTCGATGGCGTGGTTCATCACGATCGCGCTGCAGCCGACGATGGGTGTCGCCTGGCACCGGTTCCTCGCGTTCCCGAACATCTGGTTCAAGCGGCACCCGGGCAAGGACGCCGAGCGCGGCCTCGTCACCTCGCTCGGCCCGCTCCAGCCGGTCATGGTCAAGGGCGTCCCGCTCGACTTCGAGCAGATGGACGAGCTCGACGAGGACGACGCCCTCGGCGTCGGCAAGGTCGAGGACTTCACCTGGAAGGGCCTGCTCGACTTCACGACGTGCACCGAGTGCGGCCGCTGCCAGTCCCAGTGCCCGGCGTGGAACACCGAGAAGCCGCTGTCCCCCAAGCTGCTCGTGCTCGCGCTGCGCGACCACGCGCACGCCAAGGCGCCGTGGCTGCTCGCCGCCCAGACCCCGGGCGGCGCGGAGCAGCGGGACGCCCTCGACGCCGCGACGAAGATCGCCGCCGAGCGCCCGCTCGTCGGTGACACCGGCTGGGCCGAGAGCGGCGACGTCCTGCGGGCGTACAACCCGGGCGGCGAGGGTGCCGAAGGGCTCGGCGTCATCGACCCGGACGTCCTGTGGTCGTGCACGACGTGCGGCGCCTGCGTCGAGCAGTGCCCCGTCGACATCGAGCACGTTGACCACATCGTCGACATGCGCCGCAACCAGGTGCTCATCGAGTCCGCGTTCCCCAGCGAGCTCGGCGGCCTGTTCAAGAACCTCGAGAAGAACTCCAACCCGTGGGGCATGAGCCCGCGGCTGCGGATGGACTGGGCCAAGGGCCTGCCGTTCGAGGTCAAGCAGGTCGGCACGGACGTCGAGGACCTGTCCGAGGTCGAGTACCTGTTCTGGGTCGGCTGCGCCGGTGCCTTCGAGGACCGGCAGAAGAAGACGACCCGCGCGATCGCCGAGCTGTTGAACACCGCCGGCGTGACGTTCGCCGTCCTCGGTGACGGCGAGGGCTGCACCGGTGACCCGGCGCGGCGCTCCGGCAACGAGTTCCTCTTCCAGATGCTCGCGCAGGCCAACGTCGAGATGCTCAACGAGGTCAAGGCGACGAAGGTCGTCGTCTCGTGCGCGCACTGCTTCAACACCCTGAAGAACGAGTACCCGCAGCTCGGCGGCAGCTACGAGGTCGTGCACCACACGCAGCTGCTCAACAAGCTCGTCCGCGAGCGCCGGCTGCTGCCGGTGGCGCCGCTGTCGAAGGCGTCCGTCGACGCACCCAAGGCGCCCGTGGCCGGGGCTGCCGCTCCGACCGGCGGTGCGAAGGTCACCTACCACGACCCGTGCTACATCGGCCGGCACAACGGGGTCTACACCCCGCCCCGCGAGCTCATCGGCGCCCTGCCCGGCGTCACGCTCGAGGAGATGCCGCGCAACTCCAACCGCTCGTTCTGCTGCGGCGCGGGCGGGGCCCGGATGTGGATGGAGGAGAAGCTCGGCCAGCGGATCAACTCCAACCGCACCGAGGAGGCCGTCGCGACCGGCGCCGACAAGATCGCCGTCGGCTGCCCGTTCTGCCGGGTCATGCTCTCCGACGGGCTCACCACGCAGCAGGCGGCGGGCAAGGCCTCCGACGAGGTCGAGGTCGTCGACGTCGCCCAGATGCTCCTCGCCGCGGTGAAGCGCGCGGACGACGACAAGACGCCGGCCGCAGCGACGGTCTGATCTCCGGACGCCGCTCAGGCACCCGCCCGGTACCGGGCAGGTGCCTGAGTCGTCTCGTCAGCCGCCGAGCGGGAGACCGACGACCTGGTAGGCGGCGGTCGCCGGGTCGCCGACACCGAAGCGGGCGTTGACCGCCCAGAGCCGGCCACCGGCGAGCGTCGCGGTCGAGGGCACGTCGAGCGCGGGGTCGGTCAGGTCACGGACGTAGCGGGCCGTCCACACGCGGTGCTTCCCGTGGCCCTTGGCGGCGAGCCGGAACTGCGCCACCGAGTTCTGCCCCGTGCCCCGCACGACGTAGAGCGTGCTGCCGCGGACGACGAGGCCGTCGCCGCCGGCGAGGGTCGTGCCGGTGACCCGCACGGGGGTGGCCGCCCCGGTCCGGGTGTCGATCGTCCGCAGCACCGCGCCGGTGCTGTTGACGACGAGCAGCGTGTGCCGGTCGAGCGACCGGATCCCGTTGGCCCGGTTGCCGTCCGGTGCCGGCCAGTCACCGGTGACGGCCAGGTTCACGGGTGCCGCCGACGTCGGGCGTCCGTTGCTGCGCAACGCGATCCGGGTCAGCCGGTCGACCCGGGAGTCGGTCACCCAGACCGCGGAACGGGTGACGTCGAGGTCGTTGAGGAAGACCGCACCGGGCACCTCGACCCGTCGTTCGACGGTGCCGGTCCGGGCCAGGACGGCGAGGACGATGCCGGTCGGGCCGTCGTTGCCGACCGCCCAGAGCAGACCGCTGCGGCCGTCGTAGCGCAGGCCGCGCACCGCACGCCCGGCCACCCCGGGCAGGAGCACCCGGCTCTCGCCCGTCCTGCGGTCGAGCACCTGGATGCGGCCGTCGGCGAGCGACCCGGCGAAGAGGCGGTCACCGGGACCGGCCTCGACGCCCTCGGGCCGGAACCCGGCGGGCAGCGCGAGGACGCGGGCGTCCCGGTGGTGCGACGCCGTCGCCGGGCGGTCGGCGAGCGTGGCCGGGGCGGCGGCGGACGCCGGGGCGGCTGCGAGGGCTGACGCCGCGGCGGTGGCCGTCACGGCGAGGGTCACGGTGACGAGCCGGGCGGCGAGCCGGGGAGCGGGGCGGGACGGGGA
>NZ_MWLN01000177.1 GCF_002198655.1 Kineosporia sp. A_224 | reverse complement strand
CCTCGGCCCGGTCGGCGGGGCCGGACCGGACCTCCGTCGACAGTGCGTCGTAGCGCTCCATCCGCTCGCGCGGCGCGCCGCCGAGCCGGTCGACGACGCTGACGAGCACCGTCTCGACGGCGGCCATCGCGGGCGACATCACCGCGAACGGCGAACCGGTCTCGATCGTCGTCGCGAGGACGACCTCAGCGTCGGCGGCGAGCGGGGACATGAGGTGGTCGGTGAAGAGCACGAGCCGGGCCCCCTGGGCGACCGCGCGGGCCCCGAACTCGACGGTGTCGTTCTGGTAGCGCCGGTAGTCGAACGCGACGACGACGTCGCGGCGGGCGACGTCGAGCAGGGCCGTGTGGCGGCCCCCGGGGTCGCCCGGGACCCGGTGCACGCTGCGCCGCAGCACCTGCAGGTGCAGGGCGAGGTAGTCGGCGAGGACGCTGCTGAACCGGCCGCCGACCGTCCACACGGCGTGCCGGGCGTCCGTGAGCAGGGTCGCCGCGGCGTCCGGGTCCGGTTCGGCGGCGAGCCGGTCGAGATCCGCCGCGACCGACGTCCGGATCGCCTCGCGCACGGTGTCGACGAGGCCGGTCGCCGGCTCGCGCGGCATGACGTCGAGCGGCGTCGACCAGCGCGCCGCGAGCTCGGCGCGCAGCACCCGCTGGAAGTCCGGGTACCCGGAGAACCCGAGCTTGCCGACGACCCGCAGCACCGTCGGCGCGCTCGCACCGGCCCGGTCGGCGACGACGGCGAGCGGCTCGAGCCCGGTGAGCGGGTACTCGGCGAGCAGCGCCCGGGCCACGCGCCGCTCGGCGGGCGCGAACGACGGCGACGTACGGCGGAGCCGTTCGGCGACCGACCCCCGGGGGTCGGGGGTCAGTACACCCACCGGTAGGCCTCGGCGACGGCCTCCGCGTCGAGACCAGCGGCCCGCGCCGCCTCCCCGCGGCGGACGGCGAGGACGGCGTCGACGACGAGGTCGCCGAAGGCGGCTGTCGGCAGCGGGCTCGCGGCGAAGGCGTCGACGGCCTGCGCGAGCGACGTCGGCAGCCGGCGGACCCCGGCCTTCTCGGCCTGCACCGGGTCGAGCCCGGCCGGGTCGCCGGAGATCTCGTCGGGCAGCGTGAGCCCACGGGCGATGCCGTCGAGCCCGGCGGCCACGGCGCCGGTGATCAGCAGGTACGGGTTGGCCGACAGGTCGGCGCACTTGACCTCGATGTTCGCCGCGCGGGCGGTGTTGCCGACCATGCCGGTGACGATCCGCAGCGCCGACTCCCGGGTCTCGTGCCCCCAGCAGGCGTAGACGCCGGCCCAGTGCGAGGGCTGCAGCCGCAGGTAGCTCGCCGGGCTCGGCGTCGTGACCGCGGCCAGCGCGGGCAGCGCGTCGAGCACCCCGGCCGCGAACGCCTCGCCCTCGGCGGTCATCCCGTAGCGGCCCTGGCCGGTCGAGTGCAGGTTCGCGCCGTCCCGCCAGGCCGACAGGTGCAGGTGACCGCCGTTCCCGACGCCCGCCGCGAGCACGGACGGCGAGAACGAGATCCGCAGGCCGTGCCGCTGGGCGACGGCCCGCAGGGTCTGCCGGACGAGCACCGAGCGGTCGGCAGCGCCGACCGGGTCGAGCGCGCCGACGGAGACCTCGTACTGCCCGGCCGCGTACTCGGGGTGGATCTGGTCGACGTCGACCCCTTCCGCGGCAAGGGCTTCGAGGGCGTCGGCGCAGAAGTCGGTCTGCTCGACGAGCCGGGTCATGCCGTACGAGGACCCGACGCACGCCGGCTCGAACGCCGGGTACGGCACGTCGCCGCGGCCGAGCGCGAACTCGATCTCGATGCTCGCCTTGAGCTCGATGCCCTGCTCCCGCGCGGCGCCGACGAGCCGGCGCAGGATCGTCCGCGAGCAGCCCGGGTGCATCGTGCCGTCCTGCCGCATCCGGTCCACCGGTGCCCAGGCCCAGCCGGGCTGCCCGGCGAGCGGGACGACGTGGTCGAGGTCCGGGACGAGCCGCAGGTCGCCGTCCGGCCCGCCCTGCAGGTCACCGGTGACGATCGAGTCGTCGGCGAGGAAGAGGTCGAAGACGGGTGACATCCCGACGCCCCAGCGGGCCGCCGACGCGAGCCGGGCCACCGGGACGGTCTTGACCCGGTTCACCCCGCACGTGTCGACCCACGACATGACGACGCCGTGGACGCCCTTCGCGGCGAGGTCCCCGGCGAGCGCCTGGGCGCGGTCCCCGTCCCCGGCGCGGCCGCCGGGGACGGGGTCTGCGTACGTCGTCACACGATCTCCTTGGTGTCTGCGGACGCCAGGCCCTCGTCCGCGGTGAGCTTCTCACCCGCCCGGCGGGCAGCGCCCGGCGCCGCGAGGACGAACCCGACCCCGAGCGCGAGCCACAGGACGGAGAGGACCGCCGGGACGGCGGCCTTGCCCGTCGGGAACGGGTAGACGTTCCTGTAGAGGGTGTAGAAGAGCAGCCCGATGGCGAGCACCGGGATCGCCGCCTCCCACATCGCCACCTGGCGGGTGCGGCCGAAGAAGAGCAGCCGGACGACGCCGACGGTCGCCAGCACGTACGCGACGAGCAGGATGAGCGTCCCGATGACGCCGGAGGCGATGAAGACCGACAGCGAGCCCGCCGTGTACCCCTCGGCGTCGACGGCGACCGTCGGCCGGTAGATGACCCAGAGGACGACCTCGAGGACGAGGACGGCGACCGCGACGACCCCGGACGCGAGGACCGGCGTCCGCCTCGTCGCAGACACCTGCGCGAGCGCCGGCGGGGCGATGCCGTCGCGGGCGAGGGCGAAGAGCAGCCGGGAGGCGCCGACCGAGCACGCGAGGGCGCACCCGAAGGCGCTGATCGCCGCGCCGAGGGTGATGAGCTCGCCGAGCCAGGCGCCGACGAACTGGGTCCCGAGGTCGCCGAAGAGCGACCCGGACGACGCGAACGCGGCCAGGCCCTTCTCGTCGTTGCCGAAGCCCATGACCTCGACCCAGGTGACGAAGACGAAGTAGACGCCGCCGAAGACCGCGGTGCCGAGGATGGCGCGCGGGATGTCCCGGCGGGGCTCCTTCGTCTCCTCGCCCAGGGTGGCGGCGGCCTCGAAGCCGGCGAACGAGAGGAAGCCGAAGACGATGCCGAGGAAGATCGCGGAGACCCCGGTGCCCTCGGCGAGGGTGAACGGCGAGAACGTGATGCCCTGGCCGCCTGGGCCGTCGCCCCCGGCCAGCTTGGCGAGCACGACGAGCGCGACGACGAGGATGAGCGCGACGGTGGCGCCCTCGACGACGAGCAGGAACCTCGTGCCCATCCGGATCGGCGAGATCGTCAGCCAGAACACCCCTGCGACGACGAGCAGGACCAGCGCGAGGACGAGACCGTCGGGCGGCGCGGACCAGATCCCCGTGCTGTCGAGGAAGGACAGGATGAACCGCGAGGACGCCGTCGCGGTGACGACGCCGTAGAAGGTGTACGTCCCGAGCAGGCCCCAGCCGGCGATGACGCCCGCACGGGGGCCGAGCGTCGCCCCGACGAAGCCGTAGACGGACCCGGAGTGGTGGAACCGCTGCGTGAGCCGGACGAACGTGTACGCGACGAGCAGGACACCCACCGTCGCGAGGGCGAAGGTCAGCGGGATCGCCCCGCCGACGACGCCGATCATGCCCTGCGGGTTGATGTTCGCGGCCATCGACGGCGCCATGAGCGCCACCGAGATGCCGATCGCTTCCCAGATGTTGAGCTCGCGCGCGAGCTTCGGACCCTCACCGGCCATGGCTGTGTCTCCTCGGGCGACGGGCTCCGGACCGGAACCTGTTGGCCCCCCACACGACGTCCACGACGACCGGCCCGGGCCACCCACCCGGACTGCGACCGGCGCCGTTCTGCCGTGCAGACATGAAAGCTCCGTTACGGGCATCGCCACAAGGGGCACAGATGAAATTGCTGTTACGTCGAGTCCCACGGGCGTGGAGAAGGCCCCCGGCGGGGTGCCGGGGGCCTTCTGCACGGTGCGGCGATCTGAGCGGTGCCGTGCGACGAGGTCAGCGGGCCCGGGTGCTCGCCTTCTTGGCGGTCTTCGCGGGAGCCTTCGCCGCCTTCTTGACGGCGGCCTTCTTGGCCGTGACCTTGGGAGCCGCTGCCGTCGGGGCCGAGGCCTTCGGGGCGGCCGTCTTCGCTGCTGCCCGGGCCGTCGTCCGGGTCCCCGACGCAGGCACGGCCGCCGTGGCCCGGCTCTTCGCCCGGGCCGCCGGGACGGTCGGCGCCGTCACGGCGTCGCGGACGTCGATCGTGCCCACCGGCAGGTGGCCGCGGCCCGAGAGGATCGGCGCGAGGAACCGGCCGGTGTGGCTCTCGGGCACGGCCGCGACCTGCTCGGGCGTGCCCTCGGCGATGACCGTGCCACCGCCGGAACCGCCCTCCGGGCCCATGTCGACGATCCAGTCCGCGCTCTTGATGACGTCGAGGTTGTGCTCGATGACGAGCACCGTGTTGCCCTTCTCCACGAGGCCCTGGAGCACGACGAGGAGCTTGCGGATGTCCTCGAAGTGCAGACCGGTCGTCGGCTCGTCGAGCACGTAGACCGTGCGGCCCGTGGAGCGCTTCTGCAGCTCGGTCGCGAGCTTGACCCGCTGCGCCTCGCCGCCGGACAGCGTCGGCGCGGGCTGCCCGAGACGGACGTAGCCGAGGCCGACCTCGACGAGCGTGCGCAGGTGCCGGGCGATCGCCGGGACCGCACCGAAGAAGTCGGCGGCCTCCTCGATCGGCATGTCGAGGACGTCGCTGATCGTCTTGCCCTTGAAGTGCACCTCGAGCGTCTCGCGGTTGTACCGGGCGCCGTGGCAGACCTCGCACGGGACGTAGACGTCCGGAAGGAAGTTCATCTCGATCTTGATCGTGCCGTCGCCGGAGCAGGCCTCGCAGCGGCCGCCCTTGACGTTGAAGGAGAACCGGCCCGGCAGGTAGCCGCGGACCTTCGCCTCGGTCGTCTCGGCGAACAGCCGGCGCATGTGGTCGAACACACCGGTGTACGTCGCGGGGTTCGAGCGCGGCGTCCGGCCGATCGGGCCCTGGTCGACGTGGACGACCTTGTCGAGGTGGTCCAGGCCCGTGACCGTCTTGTGCCGGCCGGGCACCTGGCGGGCGCCGTTGAGCTTGTTCGCGAGGACCGTGTAGAGGATGTCGTTGACGAGCGTCGACTTGCCCGAGCCGGAGACGCCGGTCACGGCGACGAGGCAGCCGAGCGGGAACGACACGTCGATCCCACGCAGGTTGTGCTCGCGGGCCCCGACGACGGTGACCTGGCGCTTCGGGTCCCGCGGCCGGCGGACCGCCGGCATCGCGATCTCGCGCCGGCCCGAGAGGTACTGGCCGGTGAGCGAGTCGGGGTGGGACAGCAGCCCGGCGACCGGGCCCGAGTGGACGACCTGACCGCCGTGCTCCCCGGCGCCCGGGCCGATGTCGACCGCCCAGTCGGCGGCCCGGATCGTGTCCTCGTCGTGCTCGACGACGATGAGCGTGTTGCCGAGGTCACGTAGCCGGGTCAGGGTGTCGATGAGCCGGCGGTTGTCGCGCTGGTGCAGGCCGATGCTCGGCTCGTCGAGCACGTAGAGGACGCCGACGAGCCCGGAGCCGATCTGGGTCGCGAGCCGGATCCGCTGCGCCTCGCCGCCGGAGAGCGTGCCCGCGGCCCGGTCCAGCGAGAGGTACTCCAGGCCGACGTCGAGGAGGAAGCCGAGCCGGGCGTGGATCTCCTTGAGCACCCGCTCGGCGATCTGGCGCTCGCGCGAAGACAGCTCGAGGGCACCGAGGAAGTCCGCGGCGTCCCGGATCGGCAGGTTGCAGACGTCGGCGATCGAGCGCCCGCCGACGAGCACCGCGAGCGACTCCGGACGCAGCCGCGCGCCGTTGCACGCCGGGCACGGGATCTCCCGCATGTAGCCCTCGTAGCGCTCGCGGCTCCAGTCCGAGTCGGTCTCGGAGTGCCGGCGCTGGACGAACGGGATGGCGCCCTCGAAGCCCGTCGTGTACGACCGCTCGCGGCCGTACCGGTTCTTGAACTTCACGTGGACCTTGTAGTCCTGCCCGCGCAGGAGCGCCTCCTTCGCGCGCTGCGGCAGCGCGCGCCAGGGCACGTCGATGGAGAACCCGAGGTCCTCGCCGAGCGCCTTCATGAGGCGGATGAAGTAGTCGTTCGAGCCCGACGCCCACGGCGCGATCGCGCCCTCGGCGAGCGTGAGGTCCTCGTCCGGGACGAGCAGGTCGGCGTCCACCTCGAGCCTCGTGCCGATGCCGGTGCACTCCGGGCACGCGCCGAAGGGGTTGTTGAACGAGAAGGTCCGCGGCTCGATCTCGTCGGTCGCGAGCGGGTGCTCGTTCGGGCACGCCATCTTCTCGCTGTAGCGGCGCTCCCGGGCGGGCGAGCCCTCCTCCTCGTCGACGAGGTCGACGAGGTCGACGAGGAGGATCCCGTTCGCCAGCCCGAGCGCGGTCTCGACCGAGTCGGTGAGGCGGCGCTTCGCCGACGCCTTCGCCGTGAGCCGGTCGACGACGACCTCGATCGTGTGCTTGAGCTTCTTCTCCAGCGCGGGCGGCTCGCTGAGCGACACGGCCTCGCCGTCCACCCTGGCCCGGGAGAAGCCCTTGCCCTGAAGCTCGCGGAACAGGTCGGCGTACTCGCCCTTGCGCTCGCGCACGACCGGCGCGAGCACCTGGAACCGGGTGCCCTCCGGCAGCTCGAGGAGCTGGTCGACGATCTGCTGCGGGGTCTGGCGCTGGATCGGCTCGCCGCACGTCGGGCAGTGCGGGCGACCGGCGCGGGCCCAGAGCAGGCGCAGGTAGTCGTAGACCTCGGTGATCGTGCCGACCGTCGACCGGGGGTTGCGGTTCGTCGACTTCTGGTCGATCGACACCGCGGGCGACAGGCCCTCGATGAAGTCGACGTCGGGCTTGTCCATCTGGCCGAGGAACTGCCGGGCGTACGCCGAGAGCGACTCGACGTACCGGCGCTGCCCCTCGGCGAAGATCGTGTCGAACGCCAGGGAGGACTTGCCGGACCCGGACAGACCCGTGAACACGACGAGGGCGTCGCGCGGCAGGTCGATGGAGACGTCCTTGAGGTTGTGCTCACGGGCGCCACGGACGATCAGACGGTCAATCACGGGATCCACTTCCGAAAGACGTGAAGGGGCGTCGCCCATGCTAGGTGCCCCGTCCGACAGTCTCGTGTCGAACGCCGGCCCCTCGGACGTCGTCCCAGGTCAGAGCGAGGACGCCTGCTCCGGAGCGGGCCCGACACGCAGCACGACACGCCGCCGCGTCCGGCGCCCCGACAGGTCAACCCCGTCGCGCGCCGGGCTGTTCCGGGCATACGGTCGCGCGGTGGACACCACACCCTCGCCAGACCTCGTCCGGGCCGCCCTCGCGGAGCAGACCCTGGCCCTCGCCGCCGAGGCCGCGACCCTGACGGCCGCCGACCTCGCCGCGCCGTCGGCGCTGCCGGGGTGGAGCCGTGGCCACGTGCTCGCGCACGTGCGGCTCAACGCCGAGGCCTTCGTGGGAGTGCTCGGCGCGGCCGCGCGCGGCGAGGTCGTGAGCATGTACCCCGGCCGGGCCGAGCGGGACGCCGCCATCGAGGCCGCCGCGACCGACGCCCCGGACCGGCAGACGGCGGCGCTCCTCGACTCCGCCGAGCGGTTCACCCGCGCGTGGGCCGCCCTGCCGCGGCAGCGGCACGACGTCGAGTTCACCTCCCCGGCCGGCTGGTTCCAGCCGGCCGGCGTCATCGCGTTCTTCCGCTGGCGCGAGGTCGTCCTGCACCAGGCGGACCTGCACCCCGCCGACGCCGGGCGGCGCTCCCCCGCCGACGTCCTCGCCGCGGCGGAGCCCGCCCTCGTGGCCCGGCTGCTCACCGAGACGTGCGCGACGTTCGCCGGCCGGGCCGACGTCCCGCCGCTCGCCGTCACCGCCACGGACCTCGGGGCGACGTGGGAGATCGGTGCGCCGCAGGACGCGGCGGCGGTGTCCGGCACCGCCGCCGCGCTCGCCACCTGGCTCACCGGGCGCGGCGACGGCAGCGGCGTGACGTCGTCCGGCTCCCTTCCGGCACTGCCCCCCTTCGCCTGACGACCAGGGTCACTCACCCCAGCAGCCCGTCCCCGACGAAACCTCCTTCGGCGCAGCCCGGCGGCAGCGCGAAGACCGCCGACCCGACGTGGCTGACCCAGCGGTTCATCGCGTCCGTCGCGGCGAGCCGGCGCTGCACGGGCACGAACGCCGTCCGCGGGTCGCGCTGGTAGGCCGCGAAGAGCAGGCCCACGTCCGCGCTGCCGTCGGCGGCCGGGCCGGCGTCGTAGTTGAACCCGCGGCGGAGCATGACCTCGGCCGGGGTCCGGGCCTTCGCGAGCCGGATGTGCGCCGTCTCGTCGATGACCGGGAAACCCTGCTCGTCGACGGCGTCGAGGTCGGCGAGGTCGGTCTCGACGGTGCCGGTCAGCGGGGCGCCGGTGTCGAGCCGGCGGCCGAGGACGAGCTCCTTGCCCGCCGGGTCGAAGGCGTCCCACGTCTCGAGGGTCAGGGAGATCCTCCGGAGCACGAGGACGGTGCCGCCGGCGAACCAGTCCGGTGCCCCGTCGTGCCAGACCGCCGCGTCGAGCGCGGCGTCCTTGGGGTTGACCGTGCCGTCGACCTGGCCGAGAAGGTTGCGGGGCGTCCCGGCGGCGGCCGGGGTCTTGAACCCGTTCTGCACCCATCGCACGGTCGCGAAGCGGCGGGCGTCCTTGGTGAGCATCCGGACGGCGTGGCTCACCGTCGTGGGCTCGTCGGCGCACACCTGGAGCAGCAGGTCCCCGCCCGACCAGCGGTCCTCGAGCTTCTCGCCGCGGAACGCCGGCAGGTCGGCCAACGCGGCCGGGCGCTGCGCCGCGAGCCCCGCGAGGTCGAACAGCCGCGGCCCCCAGCCGAACGTCACGGTGAGCCCCGCGGGCCGGGCCGCGAGCCACGGCTCGGTGTCGGCGAGCGCCGCGCGGCCCTGGGTGAGGTACGCGGCGTCGTCCGAGAGCAGCCGCATGAGCCGGGCGACCTCCGTGCGGCCGGTGTCCCGGCGCAGGTCGAGCGCGACGAAGGTGGCGTGCTCGGGGGCCGGGGTGGCGACGCCGTTCTGGTGCGCGCCGTGGAACGGCTCGACGCGCAGCGCCCGGGCGGCGTCCACGGCCGCCGTGCCCCCGGCGGCGGGGGTCGTGACGGCCGCCGGGGCGGCCCCGTCGGTGCGTGCGGCGCGGACCGCGACGAGCCCGAGGCCCGTCGCGGCCGCGCCGCCGGCAGCCACCCCCGCGGTGGTGAGCAGCTGCCGGCGACTCGGTCCGCTCATCCCTACATCCCGCTCGACGCCGAGCCGGACATGCCCGGCGTGGGCTGGTAGCTCTCGTTGGCGCCGGTGAAGTCCTTGCCGACCGAGTTGACGGTGACCGTGGACCCGTCGGAGAGGGTGAGGACGACGGTCACCGGGTCACCGGCCCTGACCGGGTTCTTCAGCCCCATGAACATCACGTGGTCGCCACCGGGCTTCAGCTCGTGGGTGCCGCCGGCGGGGATGGTGAAGCCGCCCTTCTTGGGCTGCATCTTCATCGCCCCGTCGACCATGACGACCTCGTGGAGCTCGAGCATGTCGGCGGCGTCCGACGTCGCGGAGACGACGGTGACGTCCGCGCTGCCGGTGTTCTTGATCATGCCGAACATCGCGGTCATGCCGCTGTCCGCGGACTTGACCCAGGTGTCGGACACGGTGACGGGCGTCATGGCTGCCGCGCTGGTGGTCGACGCGGCGGTCGGGGACGCGGACGGCGACACCGCGGCGTCGGTGCCCGACGCGGTGGAGCCGCACGCGGCGAGGACGAGGGCGGCGGCCGTCAGGACGACGGCGCCGGCGGCGGACCGGGCGGCGCCGGACCGGCCGAGGAGAGACATGTGCACTGCGGAGACCTCTTCGCTGGGCGCGCCGGACCGGCCGGTCGCGCGGGAACTGGGAGCGGGCGCACCAGCCGTCGGCAGGTGCGCAGGTGCTCCGGACGGCGGCCCGGAAGGCGGGCGCGGCGTCCGGCGGGGCCGTCAGGCGACGGCCGGCAGGCTCCCGGGAGGTCCCCGGCGCAGCAGGTGGCGGACGACGACCCGCCCGTAGGCGGGGCGGTGGTGCGCGTCGGGCGCCGGTCGGAGCGACGCCGCCGGGACGCACGTCCGCGGGGCACCCGGCAGGTCGGCCCGCAGCCGTGCGAGCACCGCCTCGACCGCGCGCTCGCCACGGGTGAGCAGCCAGGCCGTCGCCGCCACCGCGACGGCGTGCGCGGCGGTCATCGACGTCCCGCCGGTGTGCCCCATCGGGGCAGCGCCCATGAAGAGGACGTGCGTGAGGACCTGGACGACGGCGAGGCCCGCGGCCGCGCGGAGCAGCGACGGTGCGCGCACCGCGAGCCAGGCACCGGCGGTGGCGCTCAGCAGGGCCGCGAGGGCGAACGCGCCCGGCCCGGGCACGGCGCCACCGGCGGCCGCGTGGGCGAGCAGCGCCAGGCAGGTCGCGAGCACGCCGAAGGCGGCGCTCCGCCCCGCCACCTGCACGCCCGTCTGCCCCGGCACAGCGGTCACGCTACCGGGGCCCACCCCCTGATGACCCGGACCTTACGGTGACGTCATCCTTGTGCCATGACGTACACCGGTGAGGTCACCTCCGGCGGCCCGAGCGACGTCCGGGTGCTGCCCGACGTCGTCGTCCGCAAGGCGAGCGTGTCGGCGATGAACAACAACTGCTACCTGCTCACGTGCCGGGCCACGGGCGAGCAGCTGCTCGTCGACGCCGCGGACGACGCGCCGCGGCTCGCTGCGCTCGTCGAGGAGGGCGCCGCCGACGGCGGCACGGGCCTTCGCCTCGTCGTGACGACCCACCAGCATTGGGACCACCACCGGGCGCTGGCCGCGGTCGTCGCCGCGACCGGTGCGCGGACGGCGGCCGGCCGCGACGACGCGGACGCGCTGCCGGTCACGCCCGACGACCGGCTCGACCACGGCGACACGGTGACGTTCGGCGCGGTGTCGCTGGGCGTCGTCCACCTGCGCGGGCACACCCCCGGCTCGGTCGCCCTCGTGCTGCGCTCGTCGGACGGCAGCACGCACGTCTTCACCGGCGACAGCCTCTTCCCCGGCGGCGTCGGCAACACCCAGAAGGACGCCGCCCGGTTCACGCAGCTCATCGACGACGTCGAGACGCGCCTGTTCGGGACGCTCCCCGACGAGACCTGGGTCTACCCGGGCCACGGCGGCGACACGACGATCGGCGCCGAGCGCCCCGCTCTCGCCGAGTGGCGCGAACGCGGCTGGTGAGGCGGAGTCACGACTGCCGCGGGTGCGCGGCGGCCGAGCCCGCGAGCGTGACGGCGGCGGCCAGGACGCCGACGACGGCGACGGCGGCCGGGACGGTCCACCCCGGCCGGACGCGGTCCCCGAGGATCGCGACGCCGACCAGGGCCGGGACGACGACCTCGGTGATCCACAGCAGCGCGGTGACCGGACCCACCGACCCGTGCTGCAGGGCCTGGGCGTAGAAGACCACCCCACCTGCGCCGTAGACCACCAGCGCCCAGACGAGGGGGTCGGTGGCGAGGGCGCCGGCCGTGGCCCCGAGGTGCTGCCACGGCGCGGCGGGCAGCGTTGCGGCGCGCGAGCACAGCGCCGTCCCGCCGAAGGCCAGACCGGCCGCGACCGCCGAGGTGCCGGGCCGGGTGGCCCGCACCCCCAGCACGACGACCGGCACCGCGGCGGCGGCGAGCGCCCACCGGGTGACCGGCCCCAGGGCTGCCGCCTCCTGGGCGGACGCCGACCACGCGACGGCGGCGAGGCAGAGCACGGCCGCCGCGATCGCGACGACGTCCCGCCGCCGCAGCAGCGCTCCGAGGAGGACCCTCGCCGCCAGGGCGGTCACGACGAGCGAGCCCGCGAGGACGGACTGGACCTCGAAGACCGGCAACGTGCGCAGCGCCACGAGGGACGTCCCCCAGGCCGCCACGTCGAGCACCGCCCCGGCGAGGTACGCGGGCCGCCGCATGCCCGTCACGGTCGCGTCGGCGCCCCGCATCCCGACGGCCTGGAGCACCGATGCCAGGCCGTAGCCCACCGCTGCCGCGACCGCGAGGGCGACCGCCCACCCGGTCCCCTGGCTCACGGGTGCGCGCCGCCCGCCGCGCCCGCGGTGCTCGTCGTGCGCCCGGATGCCGGCCGCGCGGGCACGGGCACGTAGCCGGCGCCGACGCAGACGAACCCGGCGGCCGTCGCCGCGGCGACCGGCCCGGCGCCGGCGAGCCAGGCCTGCGCGCGGGCCAGCGCGACGGCCGGCGGGAGGCCCGCGACCAGCCCCTCGTGCAGGGCGCCCATGAGCGTCGCGGTCTCGGCGTCCGGCACCGGGACGACCGACGCGACGACCTGCGCCGTCCCGCCCGCGAGGAACGCCGCCCCGAGCCCGAGCAGCTCGTCCCCCGCCGGGGCGACGTGCCGTCCGCTGTCGCACGCGGCGAGGACGACGGTGTGCGGCAGCGACTCGAGCCGTTCGAGGTCGTAGACGACGAGCGGCCCGTCGGAGAGCAGCAGGTGCGAGAAGAGCGGGTTGTCCGCCGACAGCCGGCCGTGGGTGGCCAGGTGCGCGACCGAGGCGCCGGGCAGCGCCGCGGAGACGGCGGAGACCGTGGCGTCCGGGTCGACGACGGGCTCGACGCCGTAGAGGTCCGCGACGGCGCGCGCCTCCTGGGCCGCGTTCGCGAGCCGGGGGCCGGCGGCGACGACGGCCGGCCCGTGGGCGGTGGGCCGCCCGCTCGCCGCGAGCCACACCGTCGCCGACGGGGCGACCGTCACGGGCCGGCCCTGGCACGACGGCAGCACCGACCACGCGGTCGCCTGGAGGACGCCGGTGGGGACGACGACGAGGTCACGGCCCGCGGTCTCCCGCAGCGGCTCGAGGAGCAGCGCGTCGAGCCGCCGCCCGGCGTCCGCGAGCAGCGTCTGGGCCGCGGCGGCCCCGCCCGGGCTGCGCGCGGCCCGGATCATCCGCTGCACCGCGAACGGGACCCGTTCGACGAGCCCCGCGACGCGGGCGACGTCCCCGAGGTGGTGCAGCCGGCAGCGCCGGTCGACGAGCGTGACGGCGTGCAGGGCGCCGTCATGGACGACGTACTCCACGAGCGCGCGATCGCCGAGGGCGGACGCGAGGTCGGCCGGGGCGGCCGGGCGCACGAGGCTCTCCCGCAGCCGGGCGGCCGGCTCCGTCCCCGGCCCGCCGGACCGGCGGGCGAGGTCGCGGATCTCCCGCTCGAGCCGGGTCACCCGGGTGCGCAGGCGCTCGCCGCGGACCGAGGCCGCACCCTCGTTGCGGGCGTCGTAGAGGTCCATGACCGCCCGGCGCAGCGTCGCCATCCGCTCGGCGAGGACGGGGTCGCGCGGCGGTGTGACCGGCCGGGTGAGGACGTGCGTCGCACGGCTGCGCTCGGCCCAGCGCAGCACCCGCCGGGCATCCGCGCTGTCGAGGGCCATCTGGACGCCGAGGTCGCACAGGTCCCCGCGGTGCGCGGCCGCGTGCGCCCGCAGGTCGGTCGCGGGCAGGACGGCACGGAACTCGTCGAGCACCTCCAGGCCGCGCAGGGCCGCCCGCTCGGCGCCCGCCGGGTTGCCCGCCGTCCGCCGCAGGAGCGCCTCCGCGTACCAGGCGCGGGCCCGCAGGTCCGCCGGGCGCCGGCCGTGCCGCAGCAGGCTCGCCGCCCGCAGGTGGTCGGGCCCGGACCGGTGCCGCTGCGCCGCCGCGACGTCGTGCGCGAGCAGGTGGGCGTCGAGCAGCGGCCCCCACCAGCCCGCGGCCCGGGCCACCTCGACGACGCGGGTGACGTCCCGGAGGCGGACGCGGCCGGCGGTCGCCGGGTCCTTCGCGAGCGCCTGGAGCTCGACGAGCCGGGCCAGGGTGACCTGGTCGGCGCGGCCGAGGCGGCGGAACTCCCGGCCGGCCCGCCGGGCGTGCGTCGCGGCCTCGGCGAGCGCGCCCGGCCGGGTCCGGCCGTCGATGGCCGCGACCTGGGCGACGGTGAGCCGGGTGAGGGCGGCCGACGAGCGGTTGCCCTCCTGGGTCAGGGCCTCGAGCGCCTCGAGGCCCACCTCCCGTGCCTCGCGCAGGAGCCGGACGGCGAGCAGCGCGTCCGCCCGCATCGAGAGCAGCTCACCGACGTGGGACGACGCGGCGCGCAGCCGCTGCTCCGCGGCCCCGAGGACCTCCAGGGCCCGGGGGACGTCACCGCTCAGGGCGTAGAGGTAGCCGAGGTTGGCGCGCGCGTAGGCGGCCGACAGCTCGTCGCCGATGCCGGCCGCGACACCGACCGCCTCGACGAGGTCCTGCTCCGCAGCCTGCAGGTCGAGCCGGTCCAGCAGGCACGCCCCTCGGTTCAGGAGGACGGTGTGGACGCCTGCGAGGTCGCCCGCGTCGCGCATCTCGCGCAGCACCGTGCCGTAGCCGTCCAGCGCCTCGTCGAAACGCCCGCAGTTCCACAGGATCATCGCGTGCTGCCCCAGGGCGGTGAGCCTGTCGGCCCCCGTCAGATGGGTGAGGGCGCGGTCCATCTCGCGCAACGCCGCGGCCGTACGGCCCTGGAAGCTGAGCGCTCCCGCCAGCGACATCCGGGCCAGACCTTCCAGCCCGTGGTCGGCAGCGGCGACGGCCGCACCGACGGCCGCCCGGAGGTGGCCGGCCGCCTCGTCGACCCGCCCCAGATGGAAGCTCGCGAGCCCTGCGACGCGCTCGGCTCGGGACCTCAGGGCCGGCTGCCGCCCGGCACGGGCGCTCCGCACGACCTCCAGTGCCCGCGCCAGCGCCTGTGCGGGGTCGCTCTCGACGAGCCGGTGCGCGTCGGCGAGCTCGTCGACCCCGGACAGACCCGTCACACCAGGACACACTGGTGCGCTCGCGCCCCTGCCCGCAATAGAGTTGCCGGGCCGCGGAGCCAGGCCGGAGGCGTCACAGCACACGTGTGTACCAGGTCACGTCCGGAACACATGTATCAGGTGCGTCCGATCGTCCTCCGTGAGTTGACCCGACCCACAGCGGAAGGCGATCCAGGCCATGACCTCCCCGGGCAGAGACGACGAGGCACCGTCGTTCACCGACTTCTCCCCCAACGAGTTCGTCGTCGCGACCCCGCACGTTGAGCGGGTCCTGCGGCTGCTCGGGTCCGCCGACGTCCTCGAGCTCGAGAGCCACGAGGGGATCGGCCTGACCCGCCTCCTGCTGCACGACGTCGACGAGGTGGCCGCCCGGTTCGCGCGGACCCTGCGCCGCTCGCTCGTCCTGCCCGGCTCCCGCATCCCGCTGCGCGCCGAGTCCCCGCTGGAGCAGGTGCTCGCGGGCGTCCGGCTCACCTTCGCGGACCGCTGGGACGGCTGGTTCCCGCGGCTGGGCAAGAACCGGGTCATGGTCGGGGGCGAGGGCGCCCCGATCAAGGTCATCCGCGGCGACGGCCCGCCGACCGGTGACGTCCCGGCGTCCGACCTGCCCGTGCCCCGCGCCGGCGGTGCCGGCGTGACGGTCGGCCTGCTCGACACCCCGGTCCGTCATGACATCAGCTACGGCGACCGGCTCCTGCCGGGCAGCAGCCGGCTCGACGTCACCGAGACCGCCGCCCTCGTCCAGGGCCACGGCACCTTCACCGCCGGGCTCGTCCACCAGCAGGCCGCTGACGCCGACCTCCTCGTGCGCGGGGTGCTCGCCGGCCGCGACGCCACGGCGACGGCCTGGGAGGTCGCGCTCGCGCTCTTCGACCTCGTGACGCAGGCCGAGACCCCGGTGCACATCGTCAACATGTCGCTCGGCTGCTTCACCGAGGACAACCGCCCGCCGCTGGTGCTCGCCGCCGCCGTCGAAATGGTCCGCGACGACGTCGTGCTCCTCGCGGCGGGCGGTAACCACGGCCGCCAGGGTCCCAAGGAGGTCCCGACGAGGATCGCGCCGCTGTGGCCCGCGGCCCTCGACGGGGTCGTCGCGGTCGGCGGCCGGATCCGGCACGGCAGCGGCCACGAGCCGGCGCCCTTCACCCCGCGCACCCCGTGGGTCAACGTCCTCACGGACGGGACGGACGTCGTGAGCACCTTCCTCGACGGCAAGGTCTCCCTCGGGGGCACCGTCGAGCAGTTCGACGGGGTGGCCCGCTGGTCGGGGAGCAGCATGGCGTCCGCCGTGGCGGCGGGCCGGCTCGCCGCGCTCGCCGGCGGCGAGGGCGGTGCGCGGGGGGCGCTCGCCCGGATCGCCGCGGGGGCCCCGGACGACGTCCTGTCGGTGTACTCCGCACCGGACGCGGGGTGACGACGGTGGCCACGGCAGCGCAGGGAGGGTCGCACCTCGTCGCGGACCTCGTCGCCCGTGCCCTGCAGGGCGACGACCGGGCCTGGGGAGCCCTCGTCGCCCGCTACGCGCCGCTCGTCACGTCCGTGTGCCGCCGGCACCGGCTCGACGAGGCAGACACCCTCGACGTCGCGCAGGGGGTCTGGCTGTCGCTCCTGGAGCACCTGGGGTCGATCCGGGAGCCGGCGGCGCTGCCCGGGTGGATCGCGACGACGACACGGCGGGAGTGCCTGCACCTGCTGACCGGCAAGGGCGGCCGGCAGCGGGCGGAGCTGGTGGGCGAGGTCGACGGGGCGACGATCGACCTCACGGAGCAGCTCGACGACATGATCGTGCAGGCCGAGCGGCACGCGGCCCTGCTCGAGGCGCTCGCCGACCTGCCGCCGCAGCACCAGCAGCTCGTCGTCCTGCTCATCCACGACCCGCCGCTGGCCTACGCGGAGATCGGGCGACAGCTCGACATGCCCATCGGCAGCATCGGCCCGACCCGCCAGCGCTGCCTCGAGAAGATCCGCAACCATCCCGCGGTCGCACCGCTCCTCGAGAGCCCCGCACGGCCCGCCCACCGTTGACCTCGACCCAGGGGAATGACATGTACGACGACCAGTGGACCGACGACGAGCTCCTCTCCGAGCTCGGCGAGGCGCTGCGTGCCGAGCGCGAGGTACCCGGCGCGCTCGTCGACGCCGGGAAGGCGATCTTCACCTGGCGCTCCATCGACGCCGAGCTGACCGCCCTGACGCAGGCGCACCTCACCTACGACTCGTTCGCCGACGACGCCGCTCTCCAGGGCGAGGAGAGCAGCCTGCTCGTCGGCGTCCGGTCGGAGCAGGCGGCGCTGCGCTCGCTGACGTTCGCGGCGGACGACCTGTCGATCGAGCTCGAGGTGACCGACGACGGCGTCCTCGGTCAGCTCGTGCCGCCGCAGTCGGCGACCGTCGAGGTGCTGTCCCCCGACTCCAGCCGCGTCGACGTCCCCGTCGACGAGGTCGGCTGGTTCACTCTGCGGCCGGTGCCGACGACCCGGTTCCGCCTCACCTGCCACCTCGGCTCCGGGGCGAGCGTCGTCACCGACTGGATCAGCCTCTGACCCGGGCCGCACCCGGGATCAGGCGCCGGCAGAGTCCTTCGTCCGGTTCGACACGAGCAGGCTCGCGACGGTCGTGACGGCGAGGACGCCGACGATGAACGACAGGCTCCACAGGATCGAGATCGTCGGGACCGACTCGAGCTTCTCGCCGCCGTTGAGGAACGGCAGCTCGTTCTCGTGGAGCGCCTCGAGGACGAGCTTGACCCCGATGAAGCCGAGGATGAGCGACAGGCCGAGGGACAGGTAGATGAGCCGGTCGAGCAGGCCGCCGAGCAGGAAGTAGAGCTGGCGCAGGCCCATGAGGGCGAAGAGCGTCGCGGTGAAGACGATGAACGGGTCCTTCGTGAGCCCGAAGATCGCCGGGATCGAGTCCAGCGCGAAGAGCAGGTCGGTCGAGCCGATCGCGAGGAACACGATGACCATCGGGGTGAGCATGAACCGCCCGGCGTCGCGGGTCGTCAGGCGCGACCCGACGAAGTCCTTCGTCAGCGGGAGCACCCGGCGCGCGCTGCGCACGAGGGCGTTCTCCTTGAAGTCCTCCTCGTCGGACTCCCCCTGCCGGGCGAGCTGCACGGCGGTGTAGATGAGGAACGCCCCGAAGAAGTAGAAGACCCACGAGAAGCGCTCGATCGCGGCCGCCCCGACGAGGATGAACCCGCCGCGGAGCACGAGCGACAGGATGATCCCCATCATGAGCACGAACTGCTGGTTGGCGCGGGGTACCGCGAACCGGCTCATGATGACGACGAAGACGAAGAGGTTGTCGACGCTCAGGCTGTACTCGGTGAGCCACCCCGCGACGAACTCACCCGCGGGCCGCGGGCCGGCGACCGCGAGGAGCACGAGGGCGAAGGCCAGCGCCAGGCTCACGTAGAACGCCACCCAGAGCGACGCCTCGCGCATCGAGGGCGCGTGGGGCCGTCGGGCGACGACCGCGAGGTCCACGAGCAGCAGCAGTCCGAGGACGACGAACGTCGCGACCTCGAACCAGGCGGGGAGCGTCACGACACCTCCGGGCAGGCCGTGGCGGGCCCCACCGGGTGCCGGCGGGTCGCCGACGGCGGGCGAACAGACCCTCCGATGGTAACCAGCGCGGCCGGATCACGCGCTCGCGCCGGGCCGCCCCTGTGGACGACCCGGCGCGGACGCGGTGGCGGGGTGTCAGTAGCGGAAGCGGCTGACCGCGCCCTGGAGGTCGCTGCCGACCCGGGCGAGCGCCTCGGCGCTCGTGAGCGCCTCGTCGACCGTCGTCGCCGCGGACGACGCCGCCCGGGCGACGCCCTCGATGCTCGCCGCGATCTCGCCGGAGCCGGCGGCCGCGATCCCGACGCCGCGGTTCATGTCCTGCGTCGTCGCCGTCTGCTCCTCGACCGCGCTGGCGATCGTCGCCTGGAACTCGGTGATCCGGGCGATGACGTTCGCGATCTCCCCGATCGCCTCGCCGGCGCGGCCGGTGTCCGACTGGATCGCCTCGACCCGGCGGGAGATGTCCTCGGTGGCCCGCGCGGTCTCCTGCGCGAGCTGCTTGACCTCGTCCGCGACGACGGCGAAGCCCTTGCCCGCGTCCCCGGCGCGGGCCGCCTCGATCGTCGCGTTGAGGGCGAGGAGGTTCGTCTGCTCGGCGATCGTCGTGATGAGCCGGACGACGTCCCCGATCTCGCGGCTGGACTCCATGAGCGTGTTCATCGTGTCGGTCGTCGCGGCGACCGCCCCGGCCGCGTCCTGCGCGACGCTCACGGCCTCCTGGGCGTTGCGGGCGATCTCCGCGATCGAGGCGTCCATCTGGTTGGACCCGGCCGCGACGGCCTGGACGTTCTGCGAGACGGTCGTGGCGGACGACGAGACGACGTCCGCCTCGTTGGCGGCGGTGCCGGCAGAGGCACTGGCCCGGGCGGCGACGTCGCGCAGGGTGTCGGCCTCGCGACTCAGCCGCGCGCCGGCCTCGGCGACCTGTGCGACGACAGCGGCGACCGCTGCGAAGGCGGTGTTCGCCGCGGCACCGATCCGGGACAGCTCGTCGCCGCCGTCGTCTGGGGCCCGGCGGGTGAGGTCCCCGCCCGCCACGGCGGCGAGCGTCTCGGAGAGCCGGCCGAGGCCGCGGGAGACCGACGTCGAGACCGCGACCGCGACGCCGACGACCGCCGCCACGGCGAGGAGGGCGACGACGAGGATGACGAGCCGCAGCCGCTTCGCGTAGGCGTCGACCGAGGCCTCGACCTTGGCCGTCTCGGCGTCGAGCGCGTCGATGGCGCTCCCGACAGCCTCGTCGGTGACGTCGTTGGCGGCCTGGATGTCCTCGAACTTCGCCTGCTGCGCGCCCTGGTTCGCCACGGCACCGTCGATGACGGCCGCGATCCCGTCCGCGTACCCCGCGAACGCGGCGCGCAGCGGCGCCACGGCCTTGCGGGCCGCGGCGTCCAGCGGGAGCGCGTCGAGGGCGTCGAGCTTCTTCGTCACCTTGGCCGTGTCGTCGGCGAGCTCGGCCTTCTCCTCGGCGGGCTTCGGCATGAGCAGCGACTTGTACCCGTCGACCTTCAGCTCGCTCGCGCGGGTGTCGAGCTCGCGCACCAGGTTGCCGGCCGACGTGAGGGTGTCGACCCGGGCCCGGGCGTCCGTCGACGCGGCCGAGATCGAGAGCGCGCCCGCCACACCGGCCCCGGTCGAGAGCACGGCCGCGATCCCGAGCGCGGTGACCTTCTGCCGAACAGTGAGCTGCAGCGCCATGCGTGTCTCCGACGTCCTCTCCGTGACGGCGGGCCTCCCGGCGAGCCGGGGCGCCCGATCAGGGAGGACATCGGCGCCTCGAAGGGCCACCTGTAGGCAGCGGACCACACGTCCGCCCCGCACCCGTGCGGACCGACGCCTGGGCAGCGGTCGCTCAGCTCGCCCCGGCCGCCCGCATCTGGCGCAGCTCCTTCTTCAGCTCCGAGACCTCGTCGCGCAGCCGCGCGGCGAGCTCGAACTGGAGCTCGGCGGCTGCCGAGTGCATCTGGTCGGTGAGCTGCTGGATGAGGTCGGCCAGGTCGGTCGCCGGCAGGTTCGCCGCGGCACCCGTCGCGGCGCGCCCCCCGCTGCGCATCCCGGGCACGGGTGCCTTGCCCCGGCTGCGCTGCCGGCCGCCGCCACCGATGAGCTCCTCGGTGTCGGCCTCCTCGCGGGCGATGAGATCGGTGATGTCGGCGATCTTCTTGCGCAACGGGGTCGGGTCGACGCCGTGGGCGGTGTTGTAGGCGACCTGCTTCTCACGGCGCCGGTTCGTCTCCCCGATCGCCTGCTCCATCGACGGGGTGATCCGGTCGGCGTACATGTGGACGGCGCCGGAGACGTTGCGGGCGGCCCGGCCGATCGTCTGGATGAGGGACTTCGCGGACCGCAGGAAGCCCTCCTTGTCGGCGTCGAGGATGCTCACGAGCGACACCTCCGGCAGGTCGAGACCCTCGCGGAGCAGGTTGATCCCGACGAGCACGTCGAACTCTCCCTGCCGCAGCTCGCGGAGCAGCTCGACCCGGCGCAGGGTGTCGACCTCGGAGTGCAGGTACCGGACCCGGACGCCCTGCTCGAGGAGGTAGTCGGTGAGGTCCTCGGACATCTTCTTCGTCAGCGTCGTCACGAGGACGCGCTCGTTCTTCGCGGCGCGCTCGCGGATCTCCCCGAGGAGGTCGTCGATCTGGCCCTTCGTCGGCTTCACGACGACCTGCGGGTCGATGAGGCCGGTGGGCCGGATGATCTGCTCGACGACGCCCCGGCCCTTGGCCAGCTCGTAGTCGCCCGGGGTCGCCGACAGGTAGACGGTCTGCCCGATCCGCTCGAGGAACTCCTCCCACTTGAGCGGCCGGTTGTCCATCGCGCTCGGGAGCCGGAAGCCGTGGTCGACGAGCTGCCGCTTGCGCGACATGTCCCCCTCGTACATCGCCCCGATCTGCGGCACGGTGACGTGCGACTCGTCGATGACGAGCATGAAGTCCTCGGGGAAGTAGTCGAGGAGGGTGTTCGGGGCCGTCCCCGGGCCGCGGCCGTCGATGTGCCGCGAGTAGTTCTCGATGCCGGAGCACGAGCCGACCTGGCGCATCATCTCGACGTCGTAGGTCGTCCTCATCCGCAGCCGCTGGGCCTCGAGCAGCTTGCCCTGGCGCTCCATCTCGGCGAGCCGGTCGGTGAGCTCGAGCTCGATGCCCGCGATGGCCCGCTCCATCCGCTCCGGGCCGGCGACGTAGTGCGTCGCCGGGAAGACGTACATCTCCCGCTCCTCGTGGACGATCTCGCCCGTGAGCGGGTGCAGGGTGTAGATCCGGTCGATCTCGTCGCCGAAGAACTCGATCCGGATCGCGAGCTCCTCGTACACGGGGATGATCTCGACGGTGTCGCCGCGGACCCGGAACGTGCCGCGGGTGAACGCGAGGTCGTTGCGGGTGTACTGCATCCCGACGAAGCGGCGGAGCAGGTCGTCGCGCTCGATCGTGTCCCCGACCTTGAGCCGGGCCATCCGGTCGACGTACTCCTGGGGGGTGCCGAGGCCGTAGATGCACGACACCGAGGCGACGACGACGACGTCCCGCCGGGTCAGCAGCGAGTTCGTCGCGGAGTGGCGGAGCCGCTCGACCTCCTCGTTGATCGAGGAGTCCTTCTCGATGTAGGTGTCCGTCTGCGGGATGTACGCCTCGGGCTGGTAGTAGTCGTAGTACGAGACGAAGTACTCGACCGCGTTGTGCGGCAGCAGCTCGCGGAACTCGTTGGCGAGCTGGGCGGCGAGGGTCTTGTTCGGGGCGAGGACGAGCGTCGGACGCTGCACCTTCTCGATGAGCCAGGCCGTCGTCGCCGACTTGCCGGTACCCGTCGCACCGAGCAGGACGATGTCCTTCTCCCCTGCCTCGACCCGCTCGGCGAGCTCGGCGATGGCCGCGGGCTGGTCGCCGCTCGGCGAGAAGTCCGAGACGACCCGGATCGGGGCGACGGTGCGCTGGAGGTCGGTGACGGGACGCATGGCACCACCGTAAGCGCCCGCACCGACAAGCTCATTCCACGGGGCGCCTGCGACGGCGCGCGACGGCCAGGCCGCCCGTCACGGCGAGCGCCACGGCTGCGGCCGCGGCGGTCGCGGCGAGCAGCCACGGCCGGTCGGAGGCTACGGGGTCCGCGCCGGCGGCCACGGTGGGGCTCGCCGCCGGTGCGCCCCCGGCGGCGACGGCGCCCTCGGGCGGCGAGCCGGCCCAGGTCGCGTACGCGAGGTCCGGGGTGCTGCCGCTGCACAGCGACGTCCGCAGGGCACCGCCGGTGCGCTCGGCGAAGAGCAGGTACGGCGTCCCCTCGGCCACCTCCAGCCCGCACGACGAGCTGCTGCGCGCCGTCCCCACCGCCTGCACGGCGGCGACGTCCCCCTTGAAGACCCTCGTCACCGCGAACGTCAGGGACGCGGGGTCGCCCGAGGAGATCTCGCCGCCGGCGCCCGGCGCCGTGTCCCCGCGGGCGACGAGGCTGCCGACGAAGACCGCGTCCGCACCGGCCAGCAGGGCGTCCGCCTCGGCCTGCGTGGCGGGCGGGCCGACCGCGCAGCTGCAGGCGCTCGCCGGCAGCGACCCGGTGACGAGCAGGACGGCCGCACCGGCGAGGGCCAGCACGACGGACAGGACGCTGCGGACCGCGCGGCTCATACCGTCGGGACGCCGCGCAGCGGGCCGGCGTTGCACCCGGGCCGCAGGCCGCGGCTCAGGTCAGGGCACGGCCGAGCGCGCCCCGCACCCAGGCCGACTTCGCCGCCAGGTAGGCGTCGTACTGCCCCTCGCCCGGCGCCGTCCCGGACGCGGCCGCGACGGCGGCCCGCTTCACGGCGGCGTACGCGTCGCGCTCGTCGTCGCGGGCCAGGAGCAGGTCCCGGAAGGCGAGCTGCTCGTGGACGGCGGGGCTCGCGGCCTCACGGACGTGCACGTGGGCCTGCCGTGCCGGGTCGCACGCGACGTGCAGCCGCTTCGGGTGGGTGCCGCCCCCGTGCAGGTCGTCCTCGGTGGCCGCCCGGAAGGCGAAGCCCGCGTCCTCGAGGGCCGCACGGGCGCCGTCCGCGACCGCCAGGTCGGCGACGACGACCTGCAGGTCGAGGCAGTCCTTCGCCGGGAGGCCGGGCACCGCCGTCGAGCCGACGTGGTCCAGGCCCAGGGCGCGGTCCCCGAGGGCGGCACCGATCCGGGCGAGCAGTCGCTGCGCCTGCGCCGGCCACGTCGGGTCGGCGTCCACGATCTCGACCACGTCGGGCCGCGGGGCCCGGCGGCGCAGCCTGACGTTCGCCTCGAAGGGCACGAGCCGGGTCTCCCAGAGCCGGTCGACCTCCGCGAGAACGGCGTCCGGGGCCCCGGAGTTGTCGAGCCAGACGTCGGCCGCGGCCCGGCGCGCGTCGTCGTCCGCCTGGGCCGCGACCCGGGCCCGGGCGTCGTCCGCGGTCATCCTCCGCTCCTCGACGAGCCGCCGCACCCGTTCGTCCGCGGGGGTGTGGACGACGAGCACCAGGTGGTACGCGGCGCCCATCCGGTTCTCGACGAGCAGCGGCACGTCGTGGACGACGACGGCATCCGGCGGGGCGGCGCTCATGAGCTCGTACGTCCGCACCGCGATCCGCGGGTGCAGGATGCCGTTGAGCCGCAGCCGGGCCGCCTCGTCGCCGAAGACGATGCGGCCGAGCGCCGGCCGGTCGAGCCGGCCGTCCGCGCCGAGCACCTGCGGGCCGAACGCCTCGACGACCGCGGCGAGCCCCTCGGTGCCCGGTTCGACGACCTCGCGGGCGATCCGGTCGGCGTCGACGACGACGGCCCCCCGCTCCACGAGCCGCCGCGCGACCGTCGACTTGCCTGCCCCGATACCGCCTGTCAGCCCGACCTTCAGCACCCGGGCATCCTCGCAGCCCGCGCCGCTGCGGCGGCGCACCCGTCAGTACGCGCCCTTGCGGGCGAGGACGGCGGCGAGCGTCTGGGCGATGATCTTCAGGTCGAGCCAGAGCGTCCAGTCGTCGACGTACTGCAGGTCGAGGCGGACGGACTCGTCCCACGAGAGGTCCGAACGGCCGGACACCTGCCACAGCCCCGTGATGCCTGGCTTGACGACGAGACGGCGGCGCACGTCCTCCTCGTACATCTGCACCTCGCGGGGCAGCGGCGGGCGGGGGCCGACGAGGGACATGTCCCCGCGGAGCACGTCGAACAGCTGCGGGAGCTCGTCGAGGGAGAACCGCCGGATGAAGCGGCCGACCGGGGTCACCCGCGGGTCGTCCTTCATCTTGAACAGCGGTCCGCCGCCGTGCTCGTTGAGGTGCTGGAGCTGGGCCAGCCGCTCCTCGGCGTCGACGTACATGCTGCGGAACTTCGTCATCCGGAACGGCTCGGTGTGCTTGCCGACGCGCTCCTGGCGGAAGAGGACCGGGCCCGGGGAGGTGAGCTTCACGGCGAGGGCGACGCCGAGCAGCACCGGCGAGAGCACGAACAGGCCCGGCAGCGTGAGCCCGAGGTCCAGGCCCTTCTTGACGAGCCGGCGGATGCCGGTGAACTCGGGCTCCTCGACGTTGAGCAGCGGCTGCCCGCGGACCGTGCGGATGTGCATCCGCGGCGCGGACACCTCGGCGAGCCGGGGGGCAACGAGGAGCTGGGCGCCGCTGCCCTCGAGGTCCCAGGAGAGCCGGCGCAGGTCGTCCTGGGCGACGTCCGACCAGGCGGTGAGGATGACCGTGTCGGCCCGGACGGCGCGCAGCGCGGCGAGCACGTCGGCCGGGGTGCCGAGGACGGGCACGTCCTCGATCCGCTCCCCGAGGCTGCGGGTGACGCAGGCGCCGATGATCTCGAGGCCGGCGTTCGGGTCGCTGCGCGTCGTCCGGACCATCTCGGCGACCGAGCGCTCGGAGCCGATGGCGACGACCTTCTGGACGCAGCGGCCGCGGCGGCGCATCCGGTAGAGCAGCAGCCGGGCGACGCCGTGGACGCCGAGCAGCCCCACGGCGGCGAGCGGGATGCCGACGACGACGAGCGGGCGGACCTGGAGCGTCTGAGTCGCGTACGCGGCGAGCGAGGTCGCCGCGACGAGGTAGACGCACGCCGTCCACACCCGGTGCAACTCGTCGGTGCCGTGGCCGAGGTAGCGGTGCTCGTACGAGCGGTTCAGCGTGACGGCGGCGACGACCGCGGCCGCCGCGAGGGCGGCGAGCAGCGGGTCGATCCGCGGGGTGGCCAGCCGGGCCGCGAGCTCCATGGCGGCGACGCCCGCCGCGCTGTCGCAGACGACGAGGAGCCGGGTGTACCGGTTGCGCCACCGCGGGCGTACCCGCCGGGCCTCGTTCGGCTTGGCGCGGTCCCGACGGGCCAGGAGCGCCCCCGTACCCGGCATGCCGAAGCGTTCGACGACCGCCTGCGTGTCGGCCTCGGTCGCCGCGAGCGCGGCCAGGGTCGCCGTGAGCGTCGACCCGCGCGCCGGGGCCGGGACCCGGGCGCCGCCACCGGTGGTGCCCGCTGCGGCGCGGGGCCCGGCGTCCGCGGCGCCGTCCGTGACGTCCTGCACGCACCCGCCTCGGTTCTCGACGGCGCGCCGTCCGGCGGCGCCCCTGCTGGCGGCCCCGCGGCAGTTCGTGCCGCGCGGGCCTGCTGTCCTCCCAGTCGTCGGCCTCGGTGCCGGACGGGCGAAGCGGGCTCGCACGACGTCACCCGGACGGGCCAACGACGAAGGCCCCGGGCCGGGGCCCGGGGCCTTCGTCGTGCCGTTCAGGTGGTGCGGCGGGTCAGGTGGTGCGGTCGTTCACGCGGCTCAGAAGCCGCCGGTGAGCTTCTCGCGCAGCGCGGCGAGAGCCTCGTCCGAGGCGAGCGTGCCCTCGGCCTCGGGCGTCGCCGAGGAGTACGAGGAGGCCGCCGAGGCGCCACCACCGGTGCCGGCGCTCTCGCCGCCCTCGGTACGGGCCTCGGTCTCGGCCTTCTGGGCCTCGACGATCTGCTTGCGGTGGGCCTCCCAGCGCTGCTGGGCCTCGGCGTACTGCCGCTCCCACTCCTCACGCTGCTTCTCGTAGCCCTCGAGCCAGTCGTTCGTCTCGGGGTCGAAGCCCTCGGGGTACTTGTAGTTGCCCGCCTCGTCGTACTCCGCGGCCATGCCGTAGAGCGACGGGTCGAACTCCTCGCCCGCGGCGGCGCTGCCCTCGTTGGCCTGCTTGAGGCTCAGCGAGATCCGGCGACGCTCGAGGTCGATGTCGATGACCTTGACGAAGATCGAGTCGTTGACCTGGACGACCTGCTCCGGGATCTCGACGTGACGCTCGGCGAGCTCGGAGATGTGCACCAGGCCCTCGATGCCCTCGTCGACGCGCACGAACGCACCGAACGGGACGAGCTTGGTGACCTTGCCCGGGACGACCTGGCCGATCGCGTGGGTCCGGGCGAACTGCTGCCACGGGTCCTCCTGCGTCGCCTTGAGCGACAGCGAGACCCGCTCGCGGTCCATGTCGACGTCGAGGACCTCGACGGTGACCTCCTGGCCGACCTCGACGACCTCGCCCGGGTGGTCGATGTGCTTCCACGAGAGCTCGGAGACGTGGACGAGACCGTCCACCCCGCCGAGGTCGACGAACGCACCGAAGTTGACGATCGAGCTGACGACGCCCGAGCGGACCTGGCCCTTCTGGAGGGTCTGCAGGAACGTCTGGCGGACCTCGGACTGCGTCTGCTCGAGCCACGCACGGCGCGACAGGACGACGTTGTTCCGGTTCTTGTCGAGCTCGATGATCTTCGCCTCGATCTGCTTGCCCACGTAGGGCTGCAGGTCGCGGACACGACGCATCTCGACGAGCGACGCGGGGAGGAAGCCCCGCAGGCCGATGTCGAGGATGAGACCACCCTTGACGACCTCGATCACCGTGCCGGTGACGATGCCGTCCTCCTCCTTGATCTTCTCGATCGTGCCCCACGCGCGCTCGTACTGCGCGCGCTTCTTGGACAGGATGAGACGACCCTCCTTGTCCTCCTTCTGGAGGACGAGGGCCTCGATCTCGTCGCCGACGCTGACGACCTCGCCGGGGTCGACGTCGTGCTTGATCGACAGCTCGCGGGAGGGGATCACGCCCTCGGTCTTGTAGCCGATGTCGAGCAGGACCTCGTCCCGGTCGACCTTGACGATCGTCCCGGCGACGATGTCGCCGTCGTTGAAGTACTTGATCGTCTCGTCGATCGCGGCGAGGAAGTCCTCGGCGCTGCCGATGTCGTTGACGGCGACCTGGGGAACGGTCGGCTGCTCGGTCGTGCTCGCGGTCATGAAGGGGGGACTCCGATGCGGACAGATGTCGATGTGGCCTGGACAAGGGACGTGCGGCGTACGGCACGCGCGTGCGGTCCAGGCGGCCCCGCGTCGGTGGGTGGCCTGCGTCCCGGAGCCCGGGCACCGTGCCCCTCGGAAGATGTCCTCGAAGGGGCCCCGGAGCACGACTCGCGACAGGTCGTCCAGTCGGAAACAAGGCAAACACATGTCCGCGCACCCAGCGTGCGCCGTCGTCACACTACCCGGTCTGCGCAGGGCGGGTCAAAGCGCCCACGCGGCGCGGGGACGCCCCCGGACCCGCGAGGATGAGCGTCGTGGACGACGTCGACGCCCGCGGCCTGGCGGCCGCCGGCTACCGGCCGGCCGGCGCCGAGGAGACCGTGCGCGCGAACCGGCACTGGTGGGACGGCGCGAGCCGGGAGTACCTCGACGAGCACGGCGACTTCCTCGGCGCGGACGACTTCGTGTGGTGCCCCGAGGGCCTGCGCGAGGAGGACGCCCGCCTGCTCGGCGACCCGGCCGCGCTCGCCGGGAGCCGCGTGCTCGAGGTCGGCTCCGGCGCGGCCCAGTGCGCGCGCTGGGTCGCGGCCCGGGGCGCCGACGTCGTCGCCCTCGACCTGTCGATGGGCATGCTCGCCGAGGGCCGCCGGCTCGGGTCCCCCGGGTCGGTCGGGCTCGTCCAGGCCGACGCCCGGGTGCTGCCCTTCCCCGACGCCTCGTTCGACCTCGCGTTCAGCGCCTACGGCGCCGTCCCGTTCGTCGCCGACCCGCAGCGGGTCATGGCCGACGTCGCGAGGGTCCTGCGGCCGGGCGGCCGCTGGGTGTTCTCCCTGACGCACCCCGTCCGCTGGGCCTTCCCGGACGACCCGTCGGAGCACGGCCTCACCGCGAGCCGCTCCTACTTCGACCGGACGCCGTACGTCGAGGAGGACGACGACGGCCGGGTCGTGTACGCCGAGCACCACCGCACGCTCGGCGACCGGGTCCGGGACGTCGTCGCGGCCGGGCTCGTCGTCGAGGACCTCGTCGAGCCCGAGTGGCCGGACGGCCACGACCGGGTCTGGGGCGGTTGGAGCCCGCTGCGCGGCAGGCTCCTGCCGGGCACCGCGATCCTCGTGACGCGCCGCCCCTAGGCAGGGCCCGCTCGCGCGGGGATCAGCGCAGGACCGCGCGGCTCAGCGCACGTCGTCCGCGGCGGCCGGGACGCCCCGCAGGTCGACCGAGTCCGGGCCCGCGTCGTCTGGTCGCCCGGCGCGGCGCCGCCCGGTGCCGCTGAGGAAGACGAGCGCGACCCCGCCGATCGCCATGAGGAAGCCGATGACCGAGCCCCACGCCGGCAGGGTGACCCGCAGCATGTGGAGCGAGGACGCGTTCGCGCTCTGCACCTCGACGTTCGTCTTCACCGTCTGCTCGCTGTAGGCGAGGGTGCCGACGAGCATCGGGACGGTGACGCCGTTCGCCACGAGGCGGCGGTCCTGCTGCTCCTGGCCCTTGATGATGGCGCCGGTCTCGGGCTCGACCCAGAGGGTGCGGACGTTGGCGTAGCGGATGTCGGCCGTGGCGGCCGTGCTGTCCGGTGCGCCGCCGAACAGGACCCCGGGGACCTGCTGCTGGCCCAGGCTCACGTCGGGGATCTTCTGCTCGAACTTGTAGACCGTGAGGCCCTGGATCTTCTCGGTGGCGACGTAGCGGGCCTGGTAGGCCGCGCCCGACGCGCTGTCCCAGAACTGGTACGCGGTCGGCCGGGTCCGGAACGGGAACTTGAGGTACACGCCCTTGCGGTCGGGGTTCGTCCGGGAGGTCGCGTCGGCACCGGTCTGGTAGTACGGCTTCTTGAAGCAGTCGGACTGCTGCTCACCGGTGACGTTGTCGAAGCAGAGGCCCTCGACCGTCCGGTTGATCGGGTCGGCCGACTTGTCCGGGACGCTCGTGTCGACCCGGGTCTCCCAGTAGACGTGCCCGCCCTTGGCCGACTTCGGGTCGCCCTGCACGGTCCGGGTCGAGACGACGTCGACGACCTGCGGGCCGACGGGGTTGTCCCCCACGGCGATGAACACCTCGGCGCTGCCGCTCGAGACGACGGTGCCCGCGGGCGGCTGCGTCTTCGCGTCGACGTCCTTCTGGGTCGGGTAGACGGCTCCGACCTGCGCGATGCGCGGGTAGGCCCAGTACTTCACCGCCACCCCGAGCGTGAGCAGCGCGACGCCAAGACCGACGAGGACGAATCCGAGGACGCGACGCATGTTCCTACTCCTGGGCAGCAGCGTTGATGACCCACCGACGACCACTCCGGGTAACAAGGACCCGATGTGGCGTGCCGCACAGTACCAGTGAGTAGCCTTGCGCGAGAGTCCCTGTTCCTTGATCGTTCCCGGCGTCGCCGGGGCCCTGCCGCAGGTCCGAGGAGGTCACGTGGTCGCCCAGGCCCCGCCCGCCGTCCGGGACACCCCCCGACCGGCCGCGGCGACCGGGCGCACCGTGACGCTCGGTGGTCGGCGGGTCCCGGTGCTCGACCTCGTCGCCTGGGCCCTCACGGTGGTCGGCGCCGAGCTCCAGGCCCGCGCGCTGCGCGCCGCGGGCCCCACGCTCGAGGAGGTCGCCCGGCAGGCCGCGGTGGCCCGGCGCGGCCTCGTCGCCGTCCTGGTCGACCCCGGCGCCCTCGCCGTCTCCGGTGCGCCCGGCGGCCCGGCCGGCGGCATCCTCACCCGCGCCGCGGTGTGGCTCGTCGCCACCGTCGCGCCCCTGCGCGAGCTCGTCGTCGCGATCGCGGCGAACTCCCTGCGGGTGTCCCTGGCGCTCGGCGTCTGGCTGCTCCTGCGCCGGCTGCTCCGCCCGTCGCCGCTGCTCCTCGTGCCGCTGGCGATGGTCATGACGGCGCCGCAGCTCATCGCCTCCGGGGCGGGCACCACGGACGTCGCCGGGCCGCTCGCGGCGACCGTCGCCCTCGTGTGGGCAGCGGTGGCGCACGTGTGGTGGAGCGGCGGCCGCCGGCTCGGCGCCGTCGCCCTGCTCACCACGCTCGCGATGGGGTGCGACCGGTCGGGCGTGCTCGTCCCCCTCGTCCTGCTCCTGCTCTCGGCCACCGTCGTCCGGGTGCCGCCAGACCTCCAGGACGGCCCGCCCGGCCCGGACGCCGTCCCGTCCGGAGCCCGCGCCGTCCTGCGCGGGCTGCGCGCCGCATGGCCGCCGGCGGCCGCCTCCGCCGCGGTCGTCGCGGTCTTCGTGGCTCTGCCCGGGCTGCGGCCGGCGGACCTCGTGCTGCCCGCGGACGCCGCCGTCGCCGGGGTCGTCGGAGACGTCCTGCGGGCCGTCGCCGGTGGGTTGCTCGGGGCGCCGTGGACCTGGTCCGCCGCCGAGGTGCAGGGGCTGCCGCGGCCCGCCACGGGCGTCGTCACAGCCGCGGTGCTCCTCGTCGGCGGCCTCCTCCTGCTCGCTGCCCGGCACGACCGCGGCCGGGCGCTGCGTGCCGTCGCGCTCGGTGCCGGGTGGTCGGTCGCGGCGCTCGTCGTGGGCGTCCCCGGCCGGCCGCAGGCCCCGGGCGCGGTGCTCGGGGTGACGGTCGCCGTCGTCCTCACCGGCGCGCTGGCGACGCTGGCGCCGCGCGGCGCGCGGCTGCCGGACGACGCCGCGGCGGACCTGCCGCCCGGCCGGCTCCCCCGGCTGCGTGCGCTGGCGCCCCGCGCCCTCGCACTCGCGCTGCCCGTGCTCGTCGTCCTGGCCGCCGTCCCGGCCTCGACCGGGTTCGGCCGCCGGGCCGCCGCCGACCCGGCGCCGGCCTGGGCGGCCGCCGTCCGGTCGACCCTGGCGGACCTCGCCCCCTTCCCCCGGATCACCTCCCGGGCCGTGCCGGCACCGGTCGCCGCCTCGTCCGGGGCCGCCGGCACCCTCGACACCGACATCGTCACGCTGCTGCGCCCCGACGCCCTCGTGCACGACGCCGACGGCCCGGTGCTGTCGCTGGACGACACCGGCGGCCGGCTCGTCACGGCGCGGCTCGACCGCCTCGGCGGCGCCGCCCGGACGGAGCTCTGCGCGGCGGTCGTCCAGCCCGGGGACACCTCCGACGCCCGGGTCACGATGACCACCCCGGTCGACCTGCCCCCCGGCGCGCAGATCCGCCTGGAGCTGCTCGTCACCGGCAGCGCACGGCTGCGGGTCGTCGTCGAGGGACCCGACGGGCAGGCCACCGCGGTGCGCCGCTGGTCGGACGACGTGCTCTACGAGGGGCCCCACACCGTGCTCTTCCCGGTCGGCCCGCAGGTCGGGACGGCGGCCGCCGTCCGGGTGCGGCCCGCCACCCCCGACGCCGGCGTCTGCGTCGTCGCCGCCGACGTGGTGCGTGCCCGGTGACCGCGACCCCCGCCGTCGGCACGGCACCAGGCCCGCCGGCCGCGCCGGCCCCCGTCGGCGCCCCGACCGCTGAGCCCGCCGCCCGGCCGCGGCACGACCTGCCCGTCCTCGAGGTCTACCGGGCCGCGGCCGCGGCGCTCGTCCTGCTGACCCACGTGGGCTTCGAGAGCGGGGCCGGCACCCGGGGTCCCTGGGCCGGCTGGCTCGCCCGCGGCGACGCGGGCGTCGCGGTCTTCTTCGTCCTGTCCGGCTTCCTCCTCATGCGGCCTCGGGTGCTCGCCGCCCGCGGCCGGGCCCCGGCGGTCCGGGCGGCCCCGTATCTGTGGCGGCGCGCGGTACGGCTCGTGCCGGCGTACCTGCTCGCCGTGGCCGGCCTCGCGCTGCTGGTGCCCGGCGCCGCCGCGCGCCCCGGCGCGGACTGGCTCCGGGCCTGGACGCTCACCTCGGTCTACCACGAGGGCCCGCTGCTGCCCGGGTTCACGCACACGTGGAGCCTGGGGACGGAGATCTCGTTCTACGTGGCTCTCCCCCTGCTGGCCGTGCTCTGGCTCGGCAGGTCCGGCCGGTCGGTCGGTCGCACGTGGCACGGTCGGCGCGTGCTCGCCGTCGTGGTGCTGCTCGTCGTCGTCGCGACCGCATGGCGGTTGGGCTGGGCGACCTCGAGCGCCGGGCGGCTCGCGCCGCTCTACTGGCTGCCCGGCTACCTCGACTGGTTCGCGGCGGGGATGGGCCTGGCCTGGCTGCGCGAGCACCGTGGCGACGGCGGCCCGCGCTGGCTGCGCGAGGCGGCCGCTGCTCCCGGGGCCTGGTTCGCGATGGCCGCCGCGACCTACTGGGTGGCCACGACCCGGCTCGTCGGGCCGTACGACCTCAGCCCGGCGACGGCGGCCGAGTCGGCCGTGAAGCACGTGCTGTACCTCGTGCTGGCGCTCGTCCTGCTCGTGCCCGCGGTGTTCGGCGACCCGGCGGCCCGATGGCAGGTCCTCGCCCGGTCACGTCCTCTGGTGTGGGCCGGAACCGTCAGCTACGGGTTCTTCCTGTGGCACATGGTCGTGCTCATCGCGATCGTCCAGCGGTTCGACCTGCGGACGTTCGACATCCCGTTCCTGCCCCTCCTCGCCGCCACGGCCCTCCCCGCGCTCGCCCTGTCCGCCCTGTCCTGGCACCTCGTCGAGCGGCCGCTCCAGCGACGACTGCGCAACGTCGTCCGCTGACGCCGCCGCGGCGAGGACGACGGCGCACCCGAGCGTGCACCAGAGCGCGACGGCGCACAGCCCGTCGGCGAACGAGTCCCCGGGCACGGCACCGGCCCGGGCCACCGAGACCGCCGCCGCGACGAGGGCGCCGGACGCCGCGAGCACGACGGCGGCCCGCCGGTCGCGGCGCGCGACGACCGCCGCGACGCAGAGCGCGGCCGCGGCCCACCAGCCGCCCGCCACGACGAGAACGACGGCCGCCGTCACGAGGGCGGGCCGCGACAGCCCGGCCCGGGCGGGCGCCGACGCGGCAGGGACGTCCGCTGCCGGCACGCCGTCCGCAGCCGCCCGCCGGCGCCGGTGCGGGAGCGCGAGCGCCGCCACACCGAGCAGCAGCACCCCGCCGAGCACGAGAGCGAGCCGGTAGCCGGCCCCCGGGGCGAACGTGAGGACGACCGTGCCCGCCGGGCCCGCGGGGATCACCCAGCCCTGCTGCCAGCCGTCCACCCGGACGCTCGTCAGCGGACGGCCGCCGACGGTCGCCCGCCAGCCGGGGTTGGCGTTCTCGTGGACGACGAGCAGGCGGGCCGTCGCGGCGGCCGGCACGGCGAGGGTCCGGTGCTCGGCGTCCCACCGTCGCACGGTCACGGGACGGGACGCGGCCGCGGGCAGCCCCTCGGCGCCGCGCAGCCGGACCGACTCTGGCCGCCACAGCGGCGTCGCCCCGACGGTGACGCGCACGTCGCCGCCCGGCACGGTGAGCCGGTCCGCGGCGACCCTCGCCGCAGCGGCCGCCCGACCGCGCCCGCAGGGGACGGCGGCCATCGCCCGCCGCTCGAGCAGGTCCCGGACGGTGCCCTCGACCCGGGTCGGCACGGTGACGGCGCCGACGACGAGGTCGGGGCCGAAGCCGCAGGCGACCCCGGTGCGGGCGTCGAGGTCGAGGGGACGCCGCAGGTCGTCGAGCGCCGGGACGAGGACCTCGCTCACCCCGAACGGCAGCTCGACGACCCCGCGGTCGGGGTCGACGCCCCGCTGCACCCGGCGGTCGGTGACGACGAGGGTCAGGGACGTCCCGGTCATCGCCGGGAACCGCACCCAGCCGTCGGCACCGACCGCGGCGGACCGGGTCCGGCTGCCCACGGTCACCGTGACCCGGCGGGCCCGGGAGACCGCGAGCGCGGCATCGGTCTGCAGCTGGAACGCGCTGACGGCGCGCCGGCCCGACCACTCGAGGGTCAGCGCGGGGGCGGGGTCGAGCGGTGAGGCGACCCACCCGGACCCCAGGTCCCGGTCGACGGCGGCCTGCGGGCGCTCCGCGGCCTCCTCCGAGCGGCGGCTCGAGGCGGTCGCGACGAGCGGGTCCCCGAGGGGACGCAGCTGGGCGTCCCAGGCCTGCGAGGGCCGCGCGCGGACCTGCGCGCCGACCCGGTAGCTGCCGCCCGGGAGCGGGACGACCCGGTCCAGACGCAGGTCCTCCTCCCCCGGCCGGGCGAGCGTCGACCCGCACAGCGGCCTGTCCCCGAGGAGCACGCACCCGTCGGCGCCGTCGCGCGCGGTCCGCAGGACGACGTCCGCCGGCGGGTCCGTGACGGCGGGCAGCCGCAGCGGGCGCGCGGGCTCCACCCCGGGGACCGTCACGGCCCCGAGGCCGGGCTGCTCGGGCACGAGGGCCGGACGACGGCCCGTCAGCTCGATGCGCAGCCACCGCGTCGGGCCCGGCGGGACCTCGACCTCGCGGGCCGCGCCGCCGTCCGGGGACATCGACGTCCGGCGCCGTCCGGTCTCGGTGACGACGTCGACGGCCGTGACGCCGGACCGGGCGGCGGGGGTGACGGTGACCGTCGCCGGGGCGAGCCGGGACGCGGTGAACCGGACCTGCCACCACGGGGTGCCGCCGGCGAGGACCGCCGTCCGCCACTGGGTGAGCGGGTCGTCGTCGAGCAGCGCCCAGGGCGACGCCGCCGCCCCGGCGGAGCTCGAGGCGGTGACGTCCGCGACGCCCGTGAAGCGGGCGACGACCTGCGGCCCGTCGAAGACGGTCCAGTCGTGCGCCGCGCGCCGTGCCGACCAGGGGGCGGTCGCGGTGAGCGGCGCCGACCAAACGTCACGGACCGCCGAGAAGGTCGCCTCCCGGCGCTGCGGGCCGTCGGTGACGACCAGCGGCGCGGCCGCACCCCCCGTCGCGGCGGCCAGGCCGGCCGCCTCCGGGTCCCCGTCGAGGACGACCGGACGGCCCTCGAGCAGCCCCGCGTCGTCGAGCGCGAGCAGGTTCTCCGGCCCGCCCGCGACCCGGACGGCGGAGCCCGCGTCCCAGACCTCCGCCCGGGCCGCCGGCACCTCGACCTGCCACACCTCGAGCGCCGGCACGGTGACGTCGAGCCCGTCGTCGACGACGGCGTCCCCGACCTTGGCCCCGCCGACCGGCGGCCCGAACCGGGTGAGCGCGACGAGCCCCGGCGAGCCGGACAGCGCCGAGCGCACGGTCACCGCGCGCGGCGTCGAGCCGGGCACGCCCGCGAGGTCGGCGCGCACGAGCAGCCGGGTCACGCCGGCCCGGGCCAGGTAGGCGGCCAGCCCCGGCGACCCGCGGCCGGTCGACAGCTGCTGCTCGACGGTCGTGAGCATCCGGATGTTGCCGGCCGACGACAGCGGGACGACGTTGCGGACCGCCCAGGGCGTCCGGGCGAGGGCCTGCAGCGGCTCGTCCCGGGGGTCGCCCCACAGGCTCGTCGCGAAGGGCGCCCCCGGAACGACGAGGGTGCGTCCGCCGTCGTCGTGGGTCGCGAGCCACCGGGCGGCCTGCGACCAGTACGGCGGCACCTCGGTGAAGGTGCCGCGGGCCGGCAGCCCGGCCGCGAGCGCGGGGACCGCCGTCCCGGCGACGGCGCACACGGCGACGAACCGGACGCCGTGCCGGGCCCACGGCGCGGACGCCAGGACCGGGAGCCGGATCGCGGCCACGGCGTGCGCGAGGCCGAGCATGAGCGGCAGCCGCACGACGACGTCGAACTTGTGGGTGTTGCGCAGCGCTGCGCCCGGGCCGTCGAGGAGGTCCCGGACGGCACCCGCCCACGGCGGCGTCGCCGCACCGACGTGCCCGAGTGTGAGGAGGCCGACCCCGACGACGATGCCGCCGACGAGGAACGCCCGGTGCGGGGTCGAGCGCATGAGCAGCGCGGCCAGGCCGAGGAGGACCGCCGCCCAGCCGAGGGTGACGAGCAGGCCGGAGGACACGAGTTCACCGCCGGCCGGCCAGACGGTCAGCGAGCCGCGCAGCCAGGCCACCCAGTGCGTCGTCCCGCGCAGCGCCTGCGGCAGCGACGCGACGGACGTCGTCGTCGTCGACGACTCGATCCAGTCGAGGAACGGCGGGCTGTAGCGGCCGAGCAGGGCGAGCGGCACGAGCCACCAGGCGATGGCGGCCGGGACGAGGACGGCCCACCAGGAGGCGAGCCGGCGCCGCAGCCGGCCCGCCCGGGCGGTGGCGAACCAGACGACGGCGAGCGGCAGCGCGGCGCCCACGGCGACGGCGTTGACACCGCCCGCGCACGCGACCGCGACCGCCGACCGGGCCGCGGCCCGCCGTTCCCCGCCCTCCCGGGCGGCGACGAGCGGCACGAGCACCCACGGCGCGACCGCCGTCGGCCAGAGCTCGGCGCTGATCCCGCCGAGCTCGGTGACGGCCCGCGGGCTCAGGGCGAAGGCGAGCGCCGCGAGGATCCGGGTGCCGGCGGTGCCGATCCCCAGCCGGTCGGCGAGGGCCAGGAACCCGGTGTACGCGACGAGCAGGAGCAGCGCCCACCAGGCGCGCTGGGTGACCCAGGCCGGGATCCCGGCGAGGTGCCCCAGCGCGAAGAACGGCCCCATCGGGAGGAAGTAGCCGTACGCCTGGTTCTGCAGCTGGCCGAAGGCCCCCTGCGGCTCCCACAGCGTCCACGCCCGGGCGAGGAACGCGACGGGGTCGACGAGCAGGTCGAGCTTGGTGTCCGGCGAGAGCCGGCCGGGCGCCTGGACGAACGCGGCTGCGACGAGGGCCGCACCGCCACCGACCCGACGCACGACCTGAGCGGGGTCGCGCGTCAGGGCCGTCATCGCCGACGGACCACGACGACGACGTTCCAGCTGACGACCTCACGGGCGGCGGGGACCCGGGCCACCCAGGCCGCCCAGTCCGGGTGGTAGCGCGCACGGACGTCGAGGACCTCGCCCGCCCCGGAGCCGGCGACCTCGCGGGCCCACCGGGACATCCGCCCGGCGGAGACCGCGAACAGGCTGCGGCCGAAGTCGTTCTTCGGACGGCGCCCGTGCAGGCGCTCGTAGCGGTCGGCGGCCCGCCGGCCGCCCAGGTAGTGCCACGGGGAGGTCTCGTGGCCGCCCCACGGGGAGAGCCAGGTCGTCCAGGACAGCCACACGAGGCCGCCGGGCCGGACGACCCGGAGCATCTCCCCCGCCATCCGCTCCGGGTCCGGCACGTGCTCGAGGACGTTGCTCGACATGCAGACGTCGAGGCTGCCGTCGGCGAGCGGCAGGGCGAGCCCGCTCGCCCGGAGGAAGCCCTCCGGGGCGTCGCCGCGGGCGGTGAGCTCCCCGGCGTCCGGGTCGATGCCGGCGTAGCGCGCCCCGGCGCCCCGGAAGGCGTCCGCGAAGTATCCGGGGCCGCCGCCGACGTCGACGACCGAGGCCCCGTCGAGCGAGGTGTACCGGCTCACCTGCCGCACGGTGTCGACGGCGAGGGTCGAGTAGAAGACGTCAGGACGGCTCTGCTCGAGCCGGAACGCCCGCAGCAGGGCTACGGACCGCCGCAGGCCGCGCTCGGGCAGCAGGGCGGGATCGACGTCGACCGGCACTCCTGCAACATAGCGAACCGCTACCCGTGGGTAGCAGAAATCACGCCGCAGTCCCTAGGGTGGCCGCCACCACCCCCGGTGGTCACGAACCGTCACGGCGTCCGCGGGCCCACCCCGCGTCGGGGCCGCCGAGCACGGGATCGTGGACCACCTGTAACCAGCCCTGGAGTCGACGGTGTCTTCCTGGCCGCTGCGCGTGACGGTCCTGAACTGGCGCGACACGACCCATCCCGAGGGCGGAGGGTCCGAGCGCTACGTCGAGCGGATCGCCGCCGGGCTCGCCGCCGACGGCTGCGAGGTCGTCGTCCGGTGCGCCCGTCCGGCCGGCGCGGCCCGCCGCGAGGAGCGGGACGGCTTCACCCTGGTCCGGGCCGGCGGGCGCCTGGGGGTCTACCCGCGGGCGCTCCTCGGCCTGCTCGCGGACCGGCTCCGTGGGCGCGGGCCGCAGGTCGTCCTCGAGGTGCAGAACGGCGTCCCGTTCTTCGCCCGTGTCACCGCCGGCTGCCCCGTCGTGGTCCTCGTGCACCACGTGCACCGCGAGCAGTGGCCGGTCGCCCTCGGCCCGGTGGCCGCCCGTGTCGGCTGGTGGGTCGAGTCCTGGCTGGCCCCCCGCGCCCTGCGCGGGCAGCAGTACGTCACGGTCTCCCAGGTCTCCCGCGCCGAGCTGACCGCCCTCGGCGTCGACAGCGCGGCCGTCGCGGTCGTGCACAACGGCGTGGACCCGTTGCCCGCCCCGGACGCCGGCGCCGGGGACGCCCCCGCCCTGCCGGACGCCGGCCCCACGCTCGTCGTGCTCGGCCGCCTCGTGCCGCACAAGCGCGTCGAGCACGCGCTCGAGGTGCTGGCCCGGCTGCTGCCGCGGCACCCCGGGCTGCGGCTACGGGTCGTCGGCGAGGGCTGGTGGCACGAACGTCTCGCGGCCGAGGCGGACCGGCTCGGCGTCACGGACGCCGTCGACTTCCTGGGCTTCGTCAGCGAGGCGGAGAAGGACGCCGTCCTCGCCGGCGCCACGATGATGCTCGCGCCCTCGCTGAAGGAGGGCTGGGGGCTCATGGTCGTCGAGGCGGCGCAGCACGGCGTGCCGACGGTCGCCTACCACGGCGCCGGTGGCCTGTCGGAGTCGGTGCTCGACGGCCGGACCGGGCTGCTCGTCGAGGACCTCGACGCGATGGTCGCGGCGACGGACCGCCTCCTGCGCGACGGCGCGCTCCGGGCGAGCCTCGGCGAGGTCGCGCGCGGTCACGCCGCGCGGTTCACCTGGCGCGCGGCGACGACGGCGATGGAGCGCCTGCTGCGCCGGGCGGCGGACGGTCTGGCCCCGGTCGCCGACGCGGACGAGGGCGTGCCCGCGGGTGACTTCCCCGCGCCCGCCCTGGTCCTACTCCCCGTAGTTCAGGATCTCCTCGGAGGGGCCGTCACCGACGGACCCGCCCGCGGGGGCGATGGTGTCGGTGGGCAGGTCGGGCGCCTGGCTGGTGACGAGCGCACTCGTCACGGCGACGGCGGCACCGCCGCCGGCGAGGGCCACGAGCAGGGTCACGACGAACGACGTGCCGACCCCGCCTCGGTCACGGGAAGCGCGGCTCATGGTTCCTCCAAGCGAGCGGGGTGACTTCTGCGTCCCGCGGAGAGTAGCAGCCGGTCACCGCTTCCGGGAGGCCGCACCGCGCAGGCCCCGCCGGAGCTGACCGACAGCGGCCAGGACGCCGACGAGCCCGTAGATCAGGTGCGCCGCGGTCACCGTGCGTCGCCGTCCGTCGGTCGGTCCGGCGGGCAGGACGGGCCCCGGCCCGGACGACGTGCCCGCCGGCTGTGCGGCCACCCGCAGGAGCAGCGCGTCGGGCCCGTCGACGACGGTCCGGACGAGCGGGGCGGCGGGCAGCACGGGCACCCGGCCCGGGGTGCCGCGTTCCACGAGCACCCAGCCGACCCCGAGCCGGCCGAGCTCGTCGGCCGTGAGGACGCCGTCCTCGAGACCGGCGGCCACGGCCCGGGCGCCGGCCCCCTCCGCGGGCAGCCGAGTGCCGCCCACGCTCAGCGCGTCGTCGACGAGCGCGGGTCTCGGCAGCATCCGCGAGGCCGGGTCGAGCACCGGCGCGGGACCCGACCAGGCGAAGCGCCGGAACGGCTGCCAGGGCAGGACGAGCACCCGGTCCGGCCCGCCGCGTGCGTCGGCGGCGTCGAGCGCGGCCCGCACCCGCGCCCAGTCCCGCGGGTAGGTCACGGGCACCAGCCGGCCGCCGAGCCCGAGGGCGAGGTCGGGGGCTACCGCCACGACGGCCGAGGCGACGAGCACGAGCACCGGGAGCGCCGGGACCGCCCCGCGGCTGCGCCGTCCGACGGAGTCCGCGAGCGCCGCCGCACCGAAGCCTGCGAGGACGGCGACCCCGACCGCGGGCCAGGCGAGCCAGCGATGCCCGTCGCGGAGCAGCCCGCCACCGGGGACGCCCCGCGCGATCAGCAGCAGCAGGTCCCGGCCGCCGGGCAGGTGCGGCAGCAGGGCGACGAGGTAGCCCGCCGCGACGAGGGCGGCGCCGGCCACGACGAGCGGGAACCGGTCCCCCGGACCGGCCACCGCGCCGGAACGGGGCTCCTCCTGACGCACCTGCCGGAGCAGGCCCGGCAGCCCGGCGGCGGCGAGACCGAGAAGGACGACGGTCGAGGCGAGCGCGAGCGACGTCGTCCGGCTCGCCGGCAACGGACCCGGCGCCCACAGCCCGCCGAGACCCAGCACGTCGACGACGACGCCCGCGGCCGTCTCGGCGCGGGTCGCGAACGCGTCGACGGCCTCGGCCGGCGGGGCGGCGAGCGCCGGGTGCAGCCGGCCCGCGACCACCCAGGGCAGCTGGGTGACCAGTGCCGTGAGCACGGCGGCCCCCGCTCCGCCGCGGCCGGGCGCCCGTCGCAGGGCACCACCCGCTGCCCCGGCCGCCACGACGGCGAGCGCCGTCCCGACGCACAGCAGCCCGCCGCCCGGGGTGACCGATCCCGCGACGCAGGCCCCGGCCAGGGTCGGCCACGCCCCGGCCCGGCCGGTCACGAGGCCGTGGGCGCCGACGGCGACCCACGGCACCGCCGCATAGCCGAGCAGGTGCGGGACGTGGCCGATGGCGAGCTGCTCGAGGACGAACGGGTTCCACACCGCGACGAGCAGGGCGACCCAGCGGCCGGGCCCGGCGGCCCGCGCGAGCCGGGCGGCGCCGGCACCGGCCGCCGTGAGCGCGAGGAGGGCGAGGACCTGGGTGACGACCGCGTCGGGCAGGAGCCGGGCGATGACCGCGACGACGGCGTCCCAGGGGACGGCGCGCGGCAGCCGGTCCCCGAGCCCCAGCGCGTCGTCACCGAGCACCGGCCCGGGGACGGACACGAGGTCGTACCGGAGCAGGTAGCCGGGCCGCAGGGCCGGTCCGAGCACGACCGCCCCGACCGCCGCCGCCGCCACGACCTCGCCCGTCGCCGGCCCCGCGGGTGCCCACCGGCTCATGCCGGACGGGCCGGGGGTCGCTGCTGCACGGCGCCAGTATGGCCCGGCCGGGCGACCCGGCCCGGGCCCGCCTGCGCGACCGGGCGTGCGGCGACTACGGTGCGCCGGTGACGTCGCGACGGGCAGCCTCCCTGACCCGCTCCGCGGTCGTCCTCGCAGCCGCGACGACGGTCGCCAACCTGCTCGGCTACGCCCTCGTCCTGCTGCTCACCCGGTCGCTGCCCGCGCAGGACCTCGGTGCGGCCGGCGCCCTGCTCAACCTCGCGGTCATCGGCATGGTGCCGGCGGTCGCGCTGCAGCTCGTCGTCGCCCGCGCGGTCGCGGGTGCGCCGGACCGGGCGCAGGACGACGCCCCGCACGTCGACGCCGTCCCGCCCGGGGCCGCTGTCCGGGTCGCCGTGGAGACGGGGCTCCTGCTCTGCGTCGTCGTCGCCGTCGCCGCCCCGGCGCTCGAGCGGTTCCTGCGCCTCGACGGGCCGTGGGCCGCGCTGCTCGTCGGCGCGTGGCTGCTCCCGGCGACCGTCGTCTTCGCCGCGCAGGGGCTGCTCCAGGGCCGGGAGCGGTTCCTCGCGCTCTCGGCGGTGCTCGTCCTCGCGGCCGCCGCCCGCCCGCTCGGCGGTGCCGTCGAGGCCGTCACCGGCACCGGGGTGACCGCACTCATGGGGTTCGTCGCCGCCGGGACGGCGGTCGCCGCGCTCGTCGCCCTGCGCCTCGTCGGCGAGCCGCTGCAGCTGTTCGGGCCCGCCGCACGCGCCGCGGCGGCCCGGCTGCGCGGCCCGCTGGCCGGCGCCGCGGTGACGACGGCCGGCCTGCTGACGCTGGCGAACGTCGACCTCCTGCTCGCCCGGCACGTGCTCGACCCCGCCGCGTCGGGTTCCTACGCCGTCGGTGCGCTCTTCGCCAAGGGCGCCTTCTGGGCACCGCAGTTCGTCTCGACGCTGCTCTACCCGCGGATGGCCCAGCCCGACCGGCGGGCCCGGGCGGTCGTGGGCGCCGTGGGCATCTGCACCGCGGTCGGAGCGGGCGCGGTCGTCGCGACGCTGGCGCTCGGCGGCCCGCTCGTCACGCTCGTGGCGGGCGAGGCCTACCGCCCGCTCGGCCCGGACCTGTGGCTGTTCGCCGCGCTCGGCGGCGCGCTCGCCGTCGCGCAGGTGCTGCTCTACGCGCGGCTGGCCGTGGGCGACCGGACGATCGGGGCCGCCGCGTGGCTGTGCATCGCAGGACTCGCCGTCGCCGTGCTGCTCGACCCCGCGCCGACCGTCGCGGGGGTCGCCGCGCGGGCGCTGGCCGCGACCCTCGTGCTCGTCGGCATCGGTCTGGTCGTCGAGCGGGCGGCGTTCCGCCGGGGCCGGGAGCACGCACCGGCGGTGACCGGCGGCTGAGCCCTCGCCGTCAGTGCCCCGCCTCGTGCCAGGACCGCCCCGCACCGACCGACACCTCGAGCGGCACGGACAGCTCGGCGGCGCCGCCCATGGCGGCCCGGACGAGTCGCTCGACCTCTTCGCGCTCCCCCGCGGCCACCTCGAGCACGAGCTCGTCGTGCACCTGCAGGAGCAGCCGGGTCGTGAGCCCGGCCTCGCGCAGCGCGGCGTCGACCCGGAGCATCGCGACCTTGATGATGTCCGCGGCGGAGCCCTGGATCGGGGCGTTGAGGGCCATCCGCTCGGCGGCCTCGCGGCGCTGGCGGTTGTCGCTCGTGAGGTCCGGCAGGTAGCGCCGGCGGCCGAGGATCGTCTCGGTGTACCCGGTGCGGCGGGCCTCGGCGACGATGCTCTGGAGGTAGTCCCGGACGCCGCCGAAGCGGTCGAAGTAGTCCTCCATGAGCGTGCGTGCCTCGGCCGGCGGGATCGCCAGCTGCCGGGACAGACCGAACGCGGACAGGCCGTACGCCAGCCCGTACGACATCGCCTTGATCTTGCTGCGCATCGCGGGCGTGACCTCGGCCGGCTCCACCGAGAAGACCCGGGAGCCGACGAAGCGGTGCAGGTCCTCCCCCGTGAGGAAGGCCTCGATGAGGCCCTCGTCCCTGGACAGGTGCGCCATGATCCGCATCTCGATCTGCGAGTAGTCCGCGGTGAGCAGGCACTCGTAGCCGGCGCCGACGACGAACGTCTCCCGGATGCGCCGGCCCTCGTCGGTGCGGATCGGGATGTTCTGCAGGTTCGGATCGGTGCTCGACAGCCGACCCGTCGCCGCGATGTTCTGCTGGTACGTCGTGTGGATCCGGCCGTCGTCCGCGACCGAGCGGATGAGCCCCTCGACGGTGACCCGCAGCTTCGACGCGTCCCGGTGCCGGAGCAGGTGGAGCAGGAACGGGTGCTCGGTCTTCGCGTAGAGGTCCGCGAGGGCCTCGGCGTCCGTCGTCCAGCCCGTCTTCGTCTTCTTCGTCTTGGGCATCCCCAGCTGCTCGAAGAGCACGACCTGCAGCTGCTTGGGCGAACCGAGGTTGATCTCGGCCTCGATGTGGGTGAAGGCCTCCTTCGCGGCGGCCTGGACCTCGGCGGCGAAGTACGCCTCGAGGTCGGCCAGGCCCTGGGTGTCGACCGCGATGCCGGCCTGCTCCATCCGCGCGAGCACGTCGACGAGCGGGAGCTCGACGCCGTCGAGGAGCGCGAGCCCGCCCTTGTCGAGCAGCTCCGCGCCGAGCTTCTCGGAGAGCTCGAGGACGGCGCGGGCCCGCACCATCGCGGTCTCCGCCTCGTCGGGGCCGCCCGGTGCCTCCTCCATCTCGAGGGTGAGCTGCGCGGGCTCCTCGACCGGCACCCCGACCTCGGCGCGCAGCTCACGGCCGAGGTGACGCAGGACGAGGTCCGAGAGGTCGAACAGCCGCTGGTCGGGGCGGCACAGGTACTCGGCGAGGGCCGTGTCGCTCACGACGCCACGCAGGGGCAGGCCCCGGGACGCGAGCGCGACGAGCGGGCCCTTGACGTCGTGGAAGGCCTTGGGGGCTGCCGGGTCCGCGAGCCACGCGGCCAGCGCCGACTGGGCCTGCTCGTCGGCGTCCACGAGGTCGACGTAGCCGGCGGCGCCGTCCGAGGCGGCCAGCGCGACGCCGCGCGCGTCACCGCGGCCCTGGGCCCAGTGGCCCACGACGGCGACGCCGACCGTGCCCTGGGCGTGCGCCTCGAGCCACTCCTTGACGCCGGCGCCGTCGAGCCGCTCGGTGTCGACGTCGAACCCGCCGTCGGCCTCCGGCTGGGGGGTCGCGAGCGTCGAGAAGAGCCGCTCCCGCAGCACCCGGAACTCCAGGCCGTCGAAGACCTGGTGCACCTCGTCGCGGTCCCACGCCTGCACCGCGAGGTCGTCCACGTGCAGCGTCAGCTCGAGGTCGTCGACGAGCCGGTTGAGCCGGCGGTTGCGCAGGACGCCGTCGAGGTGGGCGCGCAGGCTCTCGCCCGCCTTGCCCTTGATCTCGGGGGCGTGCGCGACGATCCCGTCGAGGTCGCCGTATGTCGCGAGCCACTTCGCGGCCGTCTTGTTGCCGACCCCGGGGATGCCCGGGAGGTTGTCGCTGCTCTCCCCGACGAGCGCCGCGACGTCCGGGTAGCGCTCGGGCCGCACGCCGTACCGCTCCTCGACGACCTCGGGCGTCATCCGGATGAGCTCGCTGACGCCGCGCACGGGGTAGAGCACCGTCACATGGTCCTCGACGAGCTGGAGGGAGTCCCGGTCGCCGGTGCTGATGAGGACCTGGAAGTCCTGCCGGCGGGCCTCCTTGGTGAGCGTCGCGATGATGTCGTCCGCCTCGTAGCCCTCCTTCTCCAGGGTCGGCACCCGGAGCGCGGCGAGGACCTCCTTGATGAGCGCGACCTGCCCGGAGAACTCGGCGGGCGACGCGCTGCGGTTCGCCTTGTACTCGGCGTACTGCTCGCTGCGGAAGGTCTTGCGGGAGACGTCGAACGCGACGGCGACGTGGTCCGGCTGCTCGTCGCGCAGCACGTTGATGAGCATCGACGTGAAGCCGTAGACGGCGTTCGTGACCTGCCCCGTCGACGTGGAGAAGTTCTCCACGGGCAGGGCGAAGAACGCGCGGTAGGCCATCGAGTGGCCGTCGACGAGCAGCAGGCGGTGGCGCTCGGGCGCGCCGGTCTTCGGGCTCACGCAGGTCACCCTATGCCGCACCACCGTCAACCCGGGCCGACCGGCGCACGGGTCGGCGCCGGACGGCGTCAGGTCGGCTCAGGCGGGCTGGGTCGTCGCGTTCTCGACGAGCGACACCGAGCGCAGCCCGGCCTCGGACGAGCGCTCGAGGGCGTCCGCGAGGTCGGCCGTGACGACCGGCATCTCGAGCGTGTCGTGGGTGTCGTGCACCGAGATCGCGTCCAGGTCGAGACGGGCGGTCGGGCACGGGTCGGAGAGGCCCAGGTCCGCGGCGTCGGGGCCGGCCGGGTGCGGCAGACCGGCCCGGACGGCGGCCGCGGCCGCCTCGTCCTGCTTCGCCGAGGCGCGGGCGGAGGACCAGGAGGCCTTCCCGCGGAGCGACCGGCGGCGGGAGAGCAGGTCGTCCAGGGTGCCCCGGCGGGACTCGCCCGCGAGCTTGCGGCGCAGTACCGCCGTCGACGCGACGCGACGGACGACGAAGGGGCTGAACCCGAGCCGGGCGAGGAAGCGGTGGGTGTCGCGGGCCGAGGGGGCGACGCTCGTGAGGACCTGGTCGGCACCGGCGCGCTCCGCGACGGACGCGACCCCGGACAGCAGCCCCTTGGCGACCCCCCGACGGCGGGCCTCGGGCGTCACGAAGAGGTGCTCGATGTGCAGGCACGGGCCTTCGGTGATCGCGAAGACCGGGGCGACCCGCAGGAGCGCGTAGCCGACGGCGGCGCCGTCGATCCGCGCGACGAGGACGTGGACGTCGTCCCCCTGGAGCGCCTCGCGCAGGCGCGGCCGGAGGTGGTCGGGCGCGGTGCCGGCGACGGCACGGGTCGTCCCCGTGACCTCGTCCCGGGCCTGGCCCCAGAGCAGGAGCAGGTCGTCGAGGTCTTCGACGCCGGCCCGCCGTACGTCCACGGGTGCGCGGGTCACGCGTGCCTCCTCGACCTCGTGCCGTCCTTACGGACAGCGATGGCACTGAACCTTCCCCCGGACGACCCTGCTGAGCGTAGAGCGTCACGCCACCGGTCCGGAAGCGTTCTGCAGAAACGGTCAGAAGCACCCCCGGACGGACTCCCCCGGCCGGAGGGTGTTGTCGCATCCGGGCACCCACCATCACACTGCGTGACGAATCGGGCTCGGGGTTGCTCCGATCGGGTGACCGGTCGCTGACGGTCCGCACCGACGCACCGGAGGGCGCCCCGGTCCTCGACCGGGACGCCCTCCGGGCACCGTCCGTGACGCCTGGGGCGTCCGTGACGGGTGTGGAACAGGTGCTGCGAGGCCGCGCTCAGCCGCCGAGGTAGGCGCTGACGACCTCGTCGTTCTTCGCCAGCTCGCGGGCCGGGCCCGTGAGCTTGAGGGCGCCGGACTCCAGGACGTAGGCGTAGTCGGCGACCCGCAGGGCGGCGAGCGCGTTCTGCTCGACGAGCAGGACGGTCGTGCCCTGGTCCCGGATCGTCTTGATCGTGTCGAAGATCAGGTCGACGAGCACCGGCGCCAGACCCATCGACGGCTCGTCGAGGAGCAGGAGCTTCGGCTGGCCCATGAGGGCCCGGGCGACGGCGAGCATCTGCTGCTCGCCGCCGGACATCGTCCCGGCCTTCTGCGTGATCCGCTCCCGCAGGCGCGGGAACAGCTCGAGCACCCGCTCCTTGTCGGAGGCGATCTCTGCCTTGTCGTTGCGCAGGAACGCTCCGAGGTCGAGGTTCTCCTCCACGGTCATGCGGGGGAAGATCCGCCGGCCCTCGGGCGACTGGCAGATCCCGGCGGCGACGATCTTGTCGCCCCGCATCGTCGCGAGGTTCTGGCCGTTGTAGGTCAGGGTGCCCTTCTTCGGCCGCAGGAGGCCGGAGATGGTCCGCAGCGTCGTCGACTTGCCCGCACCGTTGGAGCCGATGAGGGTGACGATCTCGCCCTGCTTGACGTGGAGGCTGACGCCCTTCACCGCGGCGATGTTGCCGTAGTAGACGTGCAGGTCCTCGATCGCGAGGAGGTTGTCCCCGCCCTCCCG
>NZ_MWLN01000176.1 GCF_002198655.1 Kineosporia sp. A_224 | reverse complement strand
CGGGGGCACCCGCGTCGGTCGCCCCGCAGCCGGCCCCGGCCGTCCCGGCGGGGCTGCCGGCGGCCGCGGAACCGTTGCAGCCGTACGTCTCCGCCGCCTCCTGCGACCCGCGGGACAAGACCGGGACGACGGCCCTCGGTGACCTGTTGCGTGCGACCTACCCCGGCACGAGCTACGGCATCGCCCGGCCCTGCGGCACCGACCCGCTGCGGACCAGCGAGCACTACGAGGGCCGGGCCGTCGACTGGATGGTCGACGGCCACGACCCGGTGGGTGCGGCGCGGGCCCGCGCGGTCCTCACGTGGCTGCTCGCCACGGACGCCCACGGCAACCGGTTCGCGAACGCCCGCCGGCTCGGCGTCATGTACGTCATCTGGGACGGCAAGATCTGGGGCTCCTACGCCGCGACGTCCGGCTGGCGGCCGTACTCGACGTGCGCGGTGCACCCGGAGCGGGCCTGGGACACCACGTGCCACCGTGACCACGTCCACGTCTCGCTCGGCTGGGCCGGCGCCCAGAAGCGGACCTCGTTCTGGACCGGCGCCGTCGCGCCGGCCGACTACGGGCCCTGCCGGCCCGCGGACCTCAACTGGGCCGCCCCCTGGGCCGCGGCGCGGACGGCCGTCTGCGCGCGCTACCCGTTCGTCTCCGCTCCCGCGGGTGCCTCCGCCCGGCTGGTCCGGCTGACCCGGTACAGCGGGATGCAGCTGAGCCGGCCGATGACCGGGCCCGTCGTCGCCGCGGTCCAGGCCGTCGTCGGTGCGGACGCCGACGGCAGCTACGGGCCGATGACCGAGACCGCGGTCAGGGCCTTCCAGACCGCGCACGGGCTGCCGCCGACCGGCGTCGTCGGGGCGGCGACGTGGCGGGAGGTCCTCGCCGTCGTCCGCGCCACGGACGGCACCCCGACGCCCACACCGAGCCCGTCGGGCACACCGACCGTGCGGCCGACGCCGCGGCCGACGCCGACGCCGACGCCCAAGGTCACCCCGACGCCGACGCCGAAGCCCACCGCGCACCCGGTGCTGCGGCCCGGGTCCCGCGGACCTGCGGTGCGGATCGTCCAGAAGGCGCTCAAGGTCCGCGCGGACGGCGTGTTCGGCCCGCGGACGAAGCAGGCGGTCATGGCCTTCCAGCGCCGGCACGGGCTGCCCGTCACCGGCAACGTCGGGCCGCTCACGTGGAAGGCGCTCAAGCTCTGACGCTCGGACCCCGACCCGGTCCATGTGCCGGTGGCGCGTACCACCGGGGGTACCTGCATCATGGAGGGGTACGCCGGGACCGCCGGCCGCGCAGACAGGGGACCGGACCATGCAGCTCGAGGAGCAGGCCGCCAAGGACGTCGTCCACCGGCTGCGCCGCGCCCGCGGCCAGATCGACGGCATCGTGACGATGATCGAGGAGGGCCGCAGCTGCAAGGACATCGTCACCCAGCTCGCGGCGGCCTCCCGGGCGCTCGACCGGGCCGGGTTCAAGCTCGTGGCGAGCGGGCTCAAGCAGTGCATGCTCGGCGAGGGCGGCGAGTCCGAGATGACCACGGACGAGCTGGAGAAGCTCTTCCTGTCGCTGGCCTGAGCTCAGGGGGCCGCAGGGTCCAGGACGACGCGGCCGGCCCGGACGACGAGGGCCGGCCGCTCGCACCCGGTCACGTCGACCGTGGGGTCACCGGGCACCGCGACGACGTCGGCCGCCAGCCCCGGTGCGAGCCGGCCGATCTCGTGCTCGAGCCCGAGCAGCTCGGCGGCCCACCGGGTCGCGCTGAGCAGCGCCTGCGCCGGGGTCAGGCCGTGCCGCACGTAGTAGGCGAGCTGGCGCCCGTTGTCCCCGTGCGGGTAGACGCCGGAGTCGGTGCCGTAGGCGATCCGCACCCCGGCGTCGACGGCCGCGGCGAACCCGTCCCGCTGCGCCTGCGTGGTGTCCCGGGTCTTGCGCATGACCTCCTCCGAGAAGCCCAGCCGCGGCCCCTGCTCGAGGATCCAGTCCCCGTCGTAGAGGTCGGCGACGAGGTAGGTCCCGTGCTCGGCCATGAGCGCGACCGTGCCGGCGTCGAGCAGCGAGCCGTGCTCGACCGAGCGCACCCCGGCGAGCACCGCGCGCCGGATCCCCTCGGCACCGTGCGCGTGCGCCGCGACGTGCGTGCCGTGGTCGGTGGCGACCTCGACGGCGGCGGCGATCTCCGCGCGGGACAGCTCCGGCGCCCCCGGTGCCGTCCCGGCCGTGAGCACCGCGCCGGTGGCGAGCACCTTGACGACGTCCGCGCCGCGCCCGAGCACCCGGCGCACCGTGGCCCGGACGCCGTCCGGCCCGGAGCACACGCCGAACCGCAGCTCCGCGGGGACGACCGCGTCGACGTCCACGGCCAGGCCCGTGACGTCGCCGGCGCCGCCGGGGCACGTGACGTACGCGCCCGCGCAGAGCATCCGCGGCCCCTCGACCCAGCCGGCGGTCACCGCGTCGCGCAGGGCGACGTCCGCGAAGGCGCGGAAGCTCCCGACGTCCCGCACGGTCGTGAAGCCCGCCCGCAGCGTCCGCCGGGCGTTCTCGACCCCGACGAGCACCTCCTGCGCGCTGCTGCGGGTCACGAGGTGCGCGTAGCCCTGGCCGCTCTCGGCCTCGCCGACGAGGTGGGTGTGGCAGTCGACGAGCCCGGGCAGCAGCGTGTGGCCGGGCAGGTCGATCCGGCGCACCGGCCCGCCGCGGACGACGTCCCCGGCCGCAGGTGCCTGCGCCACCGGGACGACCGCGTCGACCCGTGCACCGCTGCAGACGACCGCCAGGTCGGGTGCGCACCGTCCGGTCGCGGAGTCGAAGACCCGGTCGGCGGTGAGGACGAGGAGACCGTCGGCCATGGCGGAACCGCCCTTCAGGCAGCGGGGAGGAGGACCTCGGGGCCTTGGCGGCACCGCAGGACACCCTGGCACGGACCGGTCCGCACACGTGTGCCGACCGCTTGTCGATCTTTCTTGCCGCTCGGGGGACGGGGCGCGTGCGCGCGGCTATCGTTCGCACATGGCACGAACGACCCTGCCGAAGGCCGAGCCCGAGCTGACGGAGGCCACCCTCACCGCGTCGCGGGCGATGCTCGGCGTCGTGGCGCGGTCCGTCGCCCCGGCCCTGGAGAAGGTCTCGCTCCCGCAGCTGAGGGTCCTCGTGCTCCTCGCGGCCCACGGGACGACCCGCAGCGGCACGCTCGCCGAGCTCGTCGGCGTCCACGCCTCGACCTTCAGCCGGACGACCGACCGGCTCGCCGCCGGCGGCTGGGTCCGCCGCGTGCCCAACCCGCAGAGCCGTCGCGAGACGCTCGTGGAGCTCACGGACACCGGACGCCGGCTCGTCGCGTCCGTCGTCCAGCGCCGACGTACGGAGATGTCGGCGATCCTGCGCAGGGTGCCGGTCGAGGACCGACCGGCCGTGCGCGCAGCGTTCGAGGCCTTCGCGGCCGCGGCGGGGGAACCGCCGCTCGCGGACCTCGCCGTGCTCGGCGTCTGACGGCGGCGGATGGACGACGCCGTCCCCTTCGGCGCGACCCTCGGGATCGTCTGTCTCGTCGGGCTGCTCGCCGTCCTGTCGAACCGGCTGAGCACCCGGCTGCGGGTCCCGGCACCGGCGTTCTTCCTCGTCGGCGCGGCCGTCGCGTCCGACCTCGTCCCCGCGCTCGGCGGCCTGGACATCACGACGGTCCAGCGGCTCGTCACGGTCGCCCTCGTCGTCATCCTCTTCGACGGCGGCATGCACATCGGCGTCACGCGGTTCCGTTCCGCGGCGGGCGCCATCGTCTGGCTCGGGGTCGCCGGCACCGTCGTCACGGCGGCCGCGCTCGCCGCCGCCGCGCACTGGCTCTTCGGCTTCGACTGGTACCTCGCGCTCCTGCTCGGGACGGCGCTCGCACCGACCGACCCCGCGGTGGTCTTCTCCGTGCTCGGCCGGCGGGAGATCTCCGGGCCGAGCGGCGTCCTGCTCGAGGGCGAGTCCGGGGCGAACGACCCCGTCGGCATCGCGCTGCTCGTCGCGATCCTCAGCGCGGGGACGGCGGCCGGCTGGGGCGCGGTCGGCACCGGGCTGCTCGTGTTCGCGCTCCAGATGGTCGTCGGCGCCGTCGTCGGCCTCGCCGGCGGCCGGGCGCTGCTCGTGTTCATGCGCCGCGTCCCGCTGCCCAGCGAGGGGCTGTACCCGTTGCGGGTGCTCGCGTCCGCCGGTGTCGTGTTCGGTGTCGCCACCGTGCTGCAGGGGTCGGGCTTCCTCGCGGTGTTCGTCGCGGGCATCGTCCTCGGGGACGAGCGCGCGCCCTACAAGCGCGAGATCGAGCGGTTCCACTCCGCGCTCGCGAGCCTCGCCGAGATCGTCGCGTTCACCCTGCTGGGCCTCACCGTCCAGCTGAAGACGCTGCCCGACGGGCGGGCCTGGCTCATCGGCCTCGTGCTCGCGGTCCTCATGGCGTTCGTCGTCCGGCCGGTGCTCGTGGGCCTGGTCCTGCTGCCGGTGCGGCTGTCGCGGGCCGAACGCGTCTTCGTGCTGTGGTCCGGCCTCAAGGGCGCCGTCCCGGTGCTCCTGGGCACCTACATCCTCACGACCCACGACCCCGGTGCGCTGCGGGTCTACGACGTCGTCTTCGTCGTCGTCCTCTTCTCGGTCGTCGTGTCGGGCGGGCTCGTCCCGTGGCTCGCGACCCGGCTGGCGCTGCCGATGCGGGTCGTCGAGCCCGAGCCGTGGGCGCTCGGCCTGCGGTTCCGCGACGAGCCGCACGGGATGCACCGGTACACCGTCGCCGCGGGGGCGCCGGCGGACGGGGCGTCGATCGAGGCCCTGCCGATGGGCGAGAACGCCTGGGTGTCGTTCGTCTCCCGGGCCGGGGCGCTCGTCCAGGTCCGCGGCGAGACCGTGCTCGAGGCCGGGGACGAGCTGCTCGTCCTCGCCGAGCCGGACGTCGCCGACGAGGTCGAGGGCCTGTTCACCGGGGTGCCGGACGGCGCCCCGGATGTCGGTGCCGAGGGCTAGCGTCCCTGTCGTGCAGATCGTCGACGGCGAGCTCGTGGTGAGCCCCACGGACCTCACCCGGTTCCTCGCGTGCCGCCACCTCACCACGCTCGACCACGAGGTGGCGCTCGGCGAGCGGCCCGCACCCGCGGCGCCCGGCGAGGCGCTCGAGCAGCTGTTCCGGCGCGGGCTCGAGCACGAGCACGCCTACCTCGACCGGCTGCGCGCCGAGGGCCGCACGGTCGTGCAGATCGACGTCGACGCGGGCGGCCGCGGCCCGGCCGGTCTGCGCGCGGCCGAGGAGTCGACCGTCGCGGCGATGGCGGCCGGTGCCGACGTCGTCTACCAGGCGACGTTCTACGACGGCCTCTGGCGCGGCCACGCCGACTTCCTGCTGCGCCGCGACGACCGCCCCGGCCGGTGGGGCTGGTCGTACGACGTCGCCGACACCAAGCTGGCCCGCCGGCTCAAGGTCCCCGCGATCCTCCAGATGGCCGCGTACGCCGAGCGGCTCGCCGTCCTGCAGGGGGTCGAGCCCGAGCGGCTCGTCGTCGTCACCGGCGAGGGCCAGGAGCGGCCGTACCGGTTCGCCGACTGCGCGGCGTACGCCCGCCGGGTGCGTGCCGAGCTGCTGGAGTTCCTCCGGGAGCGGCCCGGGACCGCGCCGTACCCGGTGCGGCACTGCGGGCAGTGCCGCTGGGAGCAGCAGTGCCGGTCGCGGTGGCGCGCGGCCGACGACCTGAGCCTGGTCGCCGGGATGCGCCGGCACCATGCAGAGGCGCTGCGGGCCGCCGGGGTGACGACCGTCGCCGCGCTCGCCGCCGCGGAGCCGGCGGCGCTGGCGGGTCCGGGCCGCGGCCGGGTGGGCCGCACCGTCGCGGAGAAGCTCGTCCGGCAGGCCCGGCTGCAGGTCGCCGAGCGTGCGTCGGGCGAGGGCCGCTGGGAGCTGCTGCCCGCCGAACCGGGGCGCGGGCTCGCCCTGCTGCCCGAACCGTCCCCGGGGGACGTGTTCTTCGACATGGAGGGGGACCCGTTCGTCGGCGACACCGGGCTGGAGTACCTCTTCGGGGTCGTCGACGCGGGCGGCTTCACCGGCTACTGGGCCGTCGAGCCGGAGCAGGAGAAGGCCGCCTTCGAGGCCCTCGTCGACCACCTCGTCGCGGCCTGGGAGGCCGACCCGGGGATGCACGTCTACCACTACGCGCCCTACGAGCCCTCGCGGCTCAAGGCGCTGTCCGCCCGGTACGAGACCCGGTCCGCCGAGGTGAGCCGGCTGCTGCGCGGCGAGCGCCTCGTCGACCTGTACTCGGTCGTCAAGCAGGGTGTCCGGGTCGGCCAGGAGTCCTACTCGCTCAAGCGGTTGGAGCCGTACTACTGGGGCCACCTCCGGGGCGGTGAGGGGGTCCACGACGCCCTCGGCAGCGTCGTCGCGTTCGAGCGCTGGCTGCTCGAGCGGGACGACGCCGTCCTCGAGGAGATCCGCGCCTACAACGAGGAGGACTGCCGCTCGACGCAGGCCCTGCGGGACTGGCTCGAAGGGCTGCGGGCGTCCGGCCCGGCGGCCGCCCTCGCCCGGCCCGGGCACGGGGACGGCGCGGCCCCCGAGCAGGTCGACGTGGACGCCGACGAGACGGCCCGGCTGCGGGAGACGCTCTGGGCCGGCCTCCCCGACGACCCGGCGGCGCGGTCGCCGCAGCAGCGGGCGACCTGGCTGCTCGGCGCGCTCCTCGAGTGGCACCGCCGGGAGGCGCTGCCGCAGTGGTGGGACTGGTTCGACCGGCTGCACCGCACCGACGCCGAGCTGCAGGCCGACCCGGCCGCGCTCGGCGCTCTCTCGGCGCCCGAGCAGGTGGGCACGGTCAAGCGGTCGACGTTGTGGCGCATGGAGTTCCCGCCGCAGGAGACCAAGGTGGCACCGCGCAGCTCGGGCTGGGTCGATCCGAGGTCGGGGCGCACGGTCCGCGTGCACGACGTCGACCCGGTCGCCGGCTGGGTCGTGCTGGCGCGGGGCAGCGGTGAGCCCGCGCCGGAGCTCACGGCGCTCGTCCCCGGCAAGCCCTTCGGTTCGAAGGAGCAGCGGGCCCGGCTCCACGAGCTCGCCCGGTGGGTCGCCGCGCACGGCGTCGACAGCCCGCTGCCGCAGTGGCGGGCCGCCCGCGACCTGCTGCTGCGCCGTCCGCCCCGGGTCGCCGCGACGGCCGGCGGGCCGCTCGTCGCGCCGGGGGAGTCCGCGTCCGACGCCGTCCGCCGGCTCGTCGCGCTCCTCGCCGCCGACGCTGACGGTGGTGTCCTGCCGGTGCAGGGCCCGCCCGGGACGGGCAAGACGTACAGCGGTGCGCAGGTCGTCGTCGACCTCGTCGCGGCCGGGCTCACCGTCGGCGTGTGCGCGTTCAGCCACAAGGTGATCGGCAACCTGCTCGACGAGACGTGCCGGGTCGCCGCCGGCCGCGGCGTCACGCTCGACGCGCTGCAGAAGGCCGACGACGACGAGGCCTGCGAGAGCGAGGCCGTCCCCTCGACGACGAAGAACTCCGACGTCGTCGCGGCGCTCGACGCCGGCGCCCGGCTCGTCGCGGGGACGACCTGGCTGTTCTCCCGCCCCGAGCTCGCGGGCCGGTTCGACGTCCTCGTCGTCGACGAGGCCGGTCAGCTCTCGCTCGCGAACGTCCTCGCGGTCTCCGGCGCGGCGCGGTCCCTGCTCCTGCTCGGCGACCCGCAGCAGCTCACGCAGCCCGTCCAGGGCACCCACCCGCCGGGGGCCGAGGCGTCGGCCCTGGAGCACCTGCTCGCGGGTGCCGCCACCGTGCCGCCCGGCCGGGGCGTCCTGCTCGACGAGACGTACCGGATGCACCCGTCGGTGGCCGGCTTCGTCTCGGGGCTCGCCTACGACGGCCGGCTCGGGGTCGCTCCCGGCCGGGAGCGCCAGCACGTGCTCGGTGCTGCCGGGCTCACCGGCACCGGGCTGCGCTGGGTGCCGGTGCCGCACCGGGGCAACGCCGCCGTGAGCCCGGAGGAGGCGCACGTCGTCGCCGGCCTCGTCGCGGGCCTGCTCGGCGGCGGGATGTGGCGCGACGCCGACGACCGGCTCCGGCCGCTGACGCCCGACGAGGTGCTCGTGCTCACGCCGTACAACCAGCACGCGCAGCGGGTGCGGCAGGCGCTGGCGTCGGTGCCGCGCGGTGACGAGGTGCTCGTCGGCACCGTCGACAAGCTCCAGGGCCGCCAGGCCGCCGCGGTGGTCTACTCGCTCGCGACGTCCTCGGCCGAGCAGGCACCGCGCGGGCTGGAGTTCCTCCTGAGCGTCAACCGGTTCACCGTGGCGGTGTCCCGGGCCCGGGCGCTCGTCGCCGTCGTCGGGAGCCCCGACCTGCTCCTCGCCCCCGTCGGCGGCCCGGCGGACCTTCGCCGGCTCAACGCCCTGTGCGCCTACGTCGAGCAGGCGCAGCGGCTCGACCTCGTGGCGGTGGGGCGTCAGGCGAGCAGCATGCCGCCGGCGACCTCGGGTGCGCCGGGGTCGGTGCCGGCGCCCCCGACCGACTCGCGGGCGAGGTAGTTCTCGATCTGGAACCAGTCCGTGCCCGCCCGCTGCGCGATCGCGAGGAGCGTCTTCATCGAGGCCACCTCCTCGACCTGCTCCTTGATGAACCAGAGCATGAACTGCTCGCCGAGGAAGTCGCCGTCCTCACGGGCCGCCCGGAAGAGCGCCTCGATCTGGCGGGTGACCTGCTCCTCCTGGGCGACGGCGAGCGCGACCGGCTCCACGACGTCCGCGAAGTCGTTGCGGACGTCACCGACGCCGGGCACGGTCACCGGCAGGTCCCGGTCGAGCATGTACCGGACCATCATCATCGCGTGGTTCCGCTCCTCGACCGCCTGGCGGTAGAAGTGCGTCGCGAGCTGGGGGAGGTCGTGGGCGTCGAACCACACCGCGAGCGCGACGTACTGCTGGCTGGCGGTGAACTCGTGGCAGACCTGCTCACCGAGCAGGGTCGCGAATCGGGGCGTCGGCACCTCCCCAGGCTACCGGCGACGCGGGCCGGTCCCGGTGAGGTGGCATGTGTCACGGGGAGGTGCCTCACGGCGGGGGACGCGCCTCGGTACGGTCGGACCATGGCGTCGACCGTCCCGGCACCCGCGACGGGCCCGCAGCAGGCCAGGGCCCGGATCGCCGCTGCGGCGCGGGGGCTGTTCGCCGAACGCGGGTACGAGCAGACGACCGTCGACGCGATCGCCGAGCGGGCGGGCGTGGGCCGCCGGACGTTCTTCCGGTACTTCCGGTCCAAGGACGACGCGATCTTCCCCGACCACGAGCTCATCGCCCGCGAGGCCGAGGCGCTGCTCGAGGCGCTGTCGTCCCTGCCGCCGCTGCGCGCGGTGTGCGAGGGCGCCCGCCTGGTCTTCCGCAGCTACGTCGACGAGCCGGTGATCTCGGTCGAGCGGTACCGGCTGACCCGCTCGGTCCCCGCGCTGCGCGACCGGGAGACCGCGAGCGTCTCCAAGTACACGCGGCTCTTCTCGTCGTCGCTGCGGGCGCGGTGGCGCGACGTCCCCGGCGGCGTCCTGCGGGCGGACACCGCGGGCGCCGCGATCGTCGCCGCCCACAACACCGTGCTGCGCGACTGGCTGCGCGCCGGCGGCGGGTACGACCCGTTCCCCGCCCTCGACGCCGCCTTCGACTGGGTCGCCGCGACCTTCGACGCGGCCCCGTCCGCCGAGGAGGCCGCCCGCGTGGCGCGCGAGACCGCCGGCCGCGGGACGACGCGCCCGAGCGGGCCGGACGCCGGCCCCGCCGGCGAGGACGTCGTCGTCGCCGTCTTCCGCGCCGGCGACCCCATCGACGACGTCGTGCAGCGCATCAGCCGCTCGCTCTGACAGCGGCGAAGCCCCCGACCGCCCGACCGCCCGACCGCCACCCGTCGCGACCCGGCGACATGCCCCGGACCGCTGACCGGGACGTCCACACTCCGGACCCGGTGCACCGCCGGACGTCACAAGAGCGCTCCCAGGCGCGACACGCCGTCCGCCGCCGCCGTTGGTGCGTCCTGCGGTACGCCGTGTCCGGCATGTGGACGCGGCGGGCGCCGTCCGGGCCAGATCGTCGCCCGTGACCCGACGGCCGTCCTCGGGCCGTCGGGTCGGTGACGGCGACCGTGCTCCTGGGGTTCACGAGACTGGCACTGAGTGCCATGCGGATGCGTGGCGGGCGGTCCGGCTTCTGCGACGCCGGTGACGCGCCCGGACGCCTCGAATGATGGCGCCGTCAATCTCTTGATGTCAAAGTGGCTGTCGTTGAAAGCGTTTGCCGTCGGGGTGCTCAAGGTCCCGGGTGTGACGGCCGGCGAAATGGTCGCATGGAGATGTCACCCGGGCCCTTGAAATTGGCATCGAGTGCCGTCAGGATGGCACTCAGTGCCACCGCGGGTGGAGGTGTCGACGGCGACATCCAGCGGGGCACGGGATCGGAGGATCGCTGTCATGGCTGCCAGCCTCACTCTCGCCCACAGTGCGTCGCGTACCGCGTCGGAGGAGCTCTTCGTCGTCGCGACGCACAAGGTGCGCGACCGCTCCACGGGCGCTGCGCCCAACACCTGGCTGCCCTACGGCGCCCAGCACGCCTGGCGTCCCGGGAGCCGGCAGACGCTCTGCGGCGAGTGGATGAACGGCTGGACCGTGTTCTGGGAGCGGCACTTCAGTGCCCGCCCCGCCGCGGCGTGCCCGGCCTGCGTCGAGGCGACCCTGCCCGAGGCGTCCCGCCGCCGGCTCGACCACATCGAACCGTCCCGCGTCTCCGCCTGAGCCACGGTCCGGGCCGTGCGGCCACGGCATCTCGACATGCGCCCGCGGAGCCCGCGGGGGAGCGTGGAGAAGTCCGAGAACGACAGGACTTCTGAGGAGAACCGTGTCCCTGGACGGCAAGAAGATCGCGTTCCTCGTCGCCTCCGAAGGCATCGAGCAGGTCGAGCTCACCGAGCCCTGGAAGGCCGTCGTGCAAGGGGGCGGGCAGCCCGTGCTCGTCGCCTCCGGTGACGGGACGACGGTCCAGGCCTACAACCACCTCGACAAGGGCGACACGTTCGACGTCGACCTGCCGGTCTCGCGTGCCGGCGTCGAGGACTACGACGGGCTCGTCCTGCCCGGCGGGGTCGCCAACCCGGACGAGCTGCGGACCGACCCGACGGCCGTCGCGTTCGCCAAGGCCTTCGTGGACGTCGGCAAGCCCGTCGCCGTGATCTGCCACGGGCCGTGGACGCTCGTCGAGGCGGACGTCGTCCGCGGCCGGCGTGTGACGTCCTGGCCGAGCCTGCAGACCGACCTGCGCAACGCCGGCGCCGAGTGGGTCGACGAGGAGGTCGTCGTCTGCACCGGCGGCCCCGGTCCCATCGTCTCCAGCCGCAACCCCGACGACCTGCCGGCGTTCACCAAGGCGATGGCCGACGTCTTCTGACGGTCGGCACGCGGCGGGCCCGGCCGTCCCGACGGGCGGCGGCCCGACGAGTCTGATGCACTGGGTGTCGAGACCACGCAGCGGGGCAGGACGCCCGCACCCGGATCTCCGGGCCCGCCCCGACGGGGGCGCCCGGAACCAGACCTCCTGGGGGAGGTGAGGCGGCCGGGGTGCCGAGAGGCATCCCGGCCGCTGGTCTTTGCCGTTGCTGGTGCTTGCCCTGCTTGTCCTGCTGGTCCTGCCCGTGCCGGCCCGCTGCGGTCAGAGTCGCGCCTTCCAGGCGTCCTCACCGCGGGTCAGCGCGTCGACGGCGGGCGGGAGCGTGCCGGAGGACAGATCCGCGAGCGAGATGTCCTCGAGCACGGACCGCATCGTGGCTCGCAGCGCGACCCAGGTCTGGCGCAGGGCCACGGCCGCGCCGTGGTACTCGACGTCCTCGGGGCGGCTGCCGGCGATGTTGGCGAGCGGGCCGTCGATGGCCCGGATGACGTCGGCGACGGTGACGGCGGTAGCCGGGCGCGCGAGCTGGTACCCGCCGTCGACGCCGCGCCTGCTGCGGACGATGCCCGCCGTCCTGAGCTCGGCGAGGATGTTCAGCAGGAAGGGCAGCGGGATGTCCTGGGCCGTGGCCACGGACTCCGTCTTGACCCACGTGCCGGGCTCGGCCAGGGCCAGCTCTGCGGCGGCCCGGATCGCGTAGTCGGTCTTGGCGGAGATGCGCACGGGGCCATTGTGGCGCGTCGGGCGCCCTCGCGCGGACGTCCGGTCAGGACGCCGACCCGGCCGGCCGGCCCCCCGCGAGCTCGGCGCCCTCGTGGAGGTGGCGCCGCAGCGCCTCGGGGCCGTCGGTCCGCAGCCGGTCGAGGAGGTCCCGGTGGATGACGGCCATCCGGTCCACCGGAAGCGTCCGGCGGGACTGCACGAGGGCCAGCCGGCTCTCGAGCTCGAGCCCGGAGTGCGCCGCGGTGATCCGCGGGCTGCCGGCCGCCGCGACGAGCGCGTGGTGCAGCGCCGCGTGGGCGGCGTCGACCGCAGCCCGGTCGGGGTCGGTGGCGGCGCACGCGGCGTCGAGGGCGGCGGCGGCGTCGACCACCTCGCCCGGCCACGGGTCCAGCCCACGGCGCTCGGCGAGGAGCCGGGCCGCCTCGACCTCGAGGGCGGCCCGCAGCTCGAACAGGTCGCGCAGGGCCGAGGCGTCCAGTGCCGCCACCCGTGCACCGCGGTGCGGCTCCACGACCGCGAGCCGCTGGGCGGCGAGCGCCCGCAGGGCCGCCCGGACGGTGTGCCGGGCTAGGCCGTACTCCCCGGCGAGCGCCTCCTCGCGCAACCGGTGGCCGGGCGGCAGGTCCCCGGACAGCACGCGCGAGCGCAGGTCCTTGGTGAGCCGGTCGACCTGGGTCGGCCCGCTGGCGGGGCTCACGCGAGTGCCCCGGACGCGGGTCCGGCGGCCGCGGACCGCCGGACGGCGACCGCGACGAGCCCGGTGACGAGCAGCCCCCCGCCGACGAGCGTCGACCGGCCGACGGGCTCCCCGAGCAGTCCGATCCCGAGGCAGGCGGCGGCGAGCGGCTCGGCCAGGACGAGGGTCGTCGTCTCGGCCGCGGACAGGTGCGTGAGTCCTCTGGCGAAGAGCACGTAGGCGAGTGTGGTGGGCACGAGGCCGAGCCACAACACCAGGGCGGCGCCGCGCGGCGTCACGACCCAGCCGACGGGCGCCAGGGCGAAGGCCGGGAGCAGCCAGACCGCACCCGCGCCGAAGACCGCGGCCATCGCGGACTCGGCGCCGACCCCCGCCGTGAGAAGGGTTTTCGCCGCGACCGTGTACGCGGCGTACGCCGCGGCGGCGACCAGGGCGAGCAGGACGCCGGCCGGTGCGACGTGCGCGGACGCCCCGCCTGTCACGAGGACGGCGAGCCCGGCGCAGGCCAGCGCGGTCGCGACGGCCCAGCGCCGGTCGGGCCGGCCGTGCCCGAGCAGCCAGCCGGCCGCGCCGGTGAGGACCGGCGCCGTGCCGAGGGCGACGACGGTGCCGACGGCGACCCCCGTCGTCCGGACCGCGAGGAAGAACCCGACCTGGTAGACCGCGACGGCCAGGCCCGCCCGCCACACGGCGCCGCGGACGCCGGGCCCGGTCGGGAGCCCGAGGCGGGCGACGAGGGGGCGGGGCGCGGCGCTGCCGCGTGTGCGGTCGGCCCGGTGCTGCATCCACCAGGTGACGGCGAGCAGGCCCACGGCGCCGACCGCGACGCGGGACGCCCCGACGACGACCGGGGACGCGGCGTCCGGGCCGAGGGCCTGCGCGGTGCCGGTCGTGCTGAAGCACAGGGCGGAGGCGAGGACGGTGAGCCGGTGCCGCAGCATCTGACGATCGTTCCACAATGTAGTCAGATTGTTCAACAACTAAGGGGTCTGTCAGGCTGGGGGCGTGCTCCACGACGCCTCCGGCCGCCGCGCAGCCGGGCTCCTCGCCCGCAGCAGGGGCGACCTCGGGGTCGCCGTGGCCGTCATCGGCTGGATCGGGCTCGTCCTCCTCCTCGACGCGGTCCGGCTGCCCGGTTCGCCCGGTCCCGGGGAGCCCGGGTCGCTGTGGTCCGCCGGACCGGCCGAGATCGGCCGGCAGGTCGCGCTCGGGGTGACGACCTGGGCCGTCCTCGGGCTGCTCCTGCGCCGCGAGACACCGCTCGTGCGCACCCAGACGCTGCTCGTCGTCGCGCTCGCGACGTGCGTCGAGTACACGTTCTCGCCGCTGCTCGAGGCGTACGTCTACCGGATCGGCACCGTCCCGTTCTTCGTCCCGCCGGGCCACGGCCTCGTCTACCTCGCGGCCCTCGCGCTCGGCCGGTCCGCGCTCTTCGACGCCTACCGCCGTCCGCTCGTCGCGGCGACCGTCGTCGTCGGCGGCGCCTGGGCCGCCCACGGCCTCGTCGCCGACCGGCCGGACGCGCTCGGCGCCTTCTGGTTCTGCTGCCTGCTGGGCTTCCTCGCGTGGGGCCGCAGCCGGATGCTCTACGTCGGCGCGTTCGTCGTCGTCAGCTACCTCGAGCTCGTCGGGACGGCGCTCGGCACGTGGGCGTGGGCGGCCGCGGACCCGGTGCTCGGCATCGTGAGCCAGGGCAACCCGCCCTCGGGCGCCGCCGGCGGCTACGGGTGGTTCGACCTCTACGCCCTGCTGCTCGCGCCGTGGGTGCTGCGCCTCGCGGGCCGGCGCTCAGCCCTTCGGCGAGAGCGCGGCGAGCGCCTGGTCGTGCAGTAGGCCGTTCGTCGCGAGCGCGTTGCCCCCGAACGGCCCGTCCACGCCGTCGACGGAGGTGAAGCGGCCGCCGGCCTCGACGACGACCGGGACGAGGGCGGCCATGTCGTACAGCTGCAGGTCGGGCTCGCACGCGACGTCGACGGCCCCCTCGGCGAGGAGCATGTACGACCAGAAGTCGCCGTAGGCCCGGCTGCGCCAGACCGTCGACTCGAGCGCGAGGAACTCCTCGCGCCGGCCGAGCGCGTCCCAGCCGGAGACCGACGAGTACGACAGGGACGCGTCGGAGAGGTCGCCGACCCTCGACACCGAGAGCCGGCGCGCCGAGGACAGGCTGCGGCCGGTCCAGGCACCGGTGCCGCGGGCGGCCCACCAGCGGCGGTTGATCGCCGGCGCCGACACGACGCCGACGACCGGGTCGTCGTCCACGAGCAGCGCGATGAGGGTGGCCCAGACCGGCACCCCGCGGACGAAGTTCTTCGTCCCGTCGATCGGGTCGACGACCCAGCGCCGCGAGCCGTGGCCGGTCGGCTCGTACTCCTCGCCGACGACGGCGTCGCGCGGGCGGGTCCGCCGCAGCTGCTCGCGGATGAGCTCCTCGGCGGCCCGGTCGGCGTCGCTGACGGGGGTCAGGTCGGGCTTGGTCTCGACCGTCAGGTCCGCGGCGAGGAAGCGCGACGTCGTCAGCGAGTCGACCATGTCGGCGATGACATGGGCCAGACGCAGGTCGTCGTCGTAGGCCGGCACGCGGGCTCCTCGCAGGGCGTCAGGTCGGCCGGGACCGACCGTTGGGAGATCTGCCGCCGACGGTACCGCCACCGGCCTGCCGCGGAGGGCGCTGCGCGCAGAACCGTGACGCTCCGGGGCCCGAAGTCCCGGCTGACGGACCGGGACGCCGTCGCGGGGCGGCCGGCGCACGCGCGCATACCTGGCGTTGACCTGCGGCCCGGGTGCCGTTGACCCGGGGCTCCCTAGCGTCCTGATCATGTTCGATGTCATCTCAGGCCTGCCCGTCCACCCCCTCGTCGTGCACGCGGTGGTGGTCCTCCTCCCGCTCATGGCCGTCGTCACGGTGCTCGTCACGGCCCGTGCCCCGTGGCGCGGCGCGCTGCGCTGGGTCGTCGTGGCCGACGCCCTCGTCCTCGTCAGCGCAGTCGTCGCGGACCAGTCCGGCGAGGCGCTCCAGGGCCGGCTGTCCCAGGCCGGCGAGAAGGTCGCCGAGGAGCACGGCGAGCTCGGGGGGAGCATCCCGGTCGTCGCCCTCGTCCTCCTCCTCACGGCGGTCCTCGCGTGGTTCGCGACGCGCAAGGGCGGGGTGCTCGTCCCGGTGAGCATCGTCGCGGTGAGCCTCGCGGCGATCGCCTCCATCGGTCTCGTCGTCGCCGTCGGGCACAGCGGGGCCAAGGCCTCGTGGGAGCAGAAGATCGCGGGCACGCACGCGCCGGTCGGCGAGGCCGAGGACGACTAGACGGTATGGGGGAACGGGCTGGGGGCCTCGACCGCATGTGAACGTGGGTTGCGGTCGGGGTTGGCCGGCCGTAGAGCCACAGATGTGGGAGGCCCCCAGTGGTTGTTCAGCGTACGAGTGTGGGTCTGGATGTGCACGCACGGTCGGTGGTCGCTTCCGCGCTTGACGGGGTGACCGGAGAGATCACCGAGCGTCGGCTGACGCCGGCATATGAGGACGTCGCAGCCTGGATCGAGAGTCTTCCCGGGCCGGTGAAGGCGACCTACGAGGCTGGTCCGACCGGGTTCGGGCTGGCCCGGTTCCTCACCGGTCGTGGGCTGGATGTGCAGGTCGCGGCGCCGTCGAAGTTGATGCGTCCCAGCGGGGACCGGGTCAAGACCGACGTGCGGGACGCGCGGCACCTGGCCCGGCTGCTGCACGCCGGGCAGATCGTCGCAGTCACGATCCCGGATGCGGCCACCGAAGCCGCCCGAGACCTGGTCCGGGCGCGGGAGGACGCACGTGGGGATCTGATGTCGGCCCGGCACCGGGTCGCCAAGCTGCTGCTGCGGCAGGGGATCGTCTGGTCCGGCGGAAAGGCCTGGACCGGGATCCACGACCGGTGGCTGCGCGCGCAGCGGTTCGAGTCCGTCCCGCTGCAACTGGCCTACGACACTGCCTACGACACCATGCTCGCCGCCGTCGCCCGCCGGGACCGGCTCGACGAGGCGATCGCCGACCTGGCCGCGGACTCGACGTTCACTCCGCTGGTGCACCGGCTGGGCTGCCTGCGGGGAGTGTCCACGCTGACCGGGTTCGGGCTCGCGGTAGAGATCGGCGACTGGCGCCGGTTCACCGGACGATCGATCGGCGCCTACCTCGGCCTGGTCCCCACCGAGTCGTCCTCGGGCGCCACCCGCAGCCAGGGCGGGATCACCAAGACCGGCAACGGCCATGCCCGCCGGCTGCTGATCGAGGCGGCCTGGCACCACCGGCCCGCCTACAGGGCACCCGGGATGGACCTACGTCGCCGCTGGAAGGCTGCCAGCCCCGCCGCGGTCGACAGGGGCCGGCGCGCGAACCGCCGGCTGGCGGCCCGGTGGGCGCACTTCGACGCCCGCGGCAAACGCTCGACCGTCGCGAACGCCGCGATCGCCCGCGAGCTCGCCGGCTGGTGCTGGTCCCTGGCCATCCTCGAGGACTGACCCGCGGCCCCGAGAACGGGGTCCTGCTCAACTCCGGCGCCTGCACGCGTTGGAGGACAACACGTCCGGATGACGATGACCGACGGAGGCGGCAGCGCCTGGCAGCGACCCGCGACACGCCCTATGAGCACGACCGCCGCCACTTCGCGGTGGGCGCACGCTCGATTGCTAGACCCGCGATCCGCTGCAGCCGAACAGTCCGTCCTGCGGTAGCCAACCCGCGCATATCAGACTGACGACGCGTCGACACCGACACGCGCGCCCCCGCCAGTCACGCCGTCCGGCAACACGGTGCGGCGCCCGGGAACGACGGTCCCCGGGCGCCGCACCACCCTGCCCCTTGACACCACGTGCCTACATATCAGGGCAGGCCCCGGCCCTGCAGTGATCGTCGGTTGAACCCCGGGGAGCGGGCGGGCGTTTAGGATCACGCAGCGTCATCGCGTCCGCGGTGCCTGCGTCCTTCCGCCCCGTCCACCTGCTCCTGGGGGTTCCCCGTGTTCGACACCATCGCCGGTCTGCCGATCCACCCGCTGACCGTGCACGCCGTCGTCGTCCTGCTGCCGCTCATGGCCATCGCGACGGTGGCCGTCGCGGTCCGGCCGGCCTGGCGGGGCTACGCCCGGTGGGTCCTGGCCGGGAACGTCGTGGTCCTCGTCGCGGCGGTCGTCGCCCGGCAGTCCGGCCTGGCGCTCTACGAGCGCATCGGCAAGCTCGGGGCGAACGAGCTCGCCGAGACGCACGCGGCGTACGGCAAGGTGCTGCCTCTCTTCGCGCTCTTCCTCGTGGCCGCGGCCGCGGTCCTCGTGCTGCTCAAGGACCGGCCGCAGCTGGCCACCCTGGGCATCGTCGTCGCCGTGGTCGCCGCGCTCCTCGCGATCGGCTGGACCGTGGTCACCGGTGACAGCGGGGCCCGGGCCGTGTGGCAGGACCTGGTGACGAACACGAACTGACGCCGCGGGGTGGCGAGGGCCGCACGACGGGCTCACGCCCCGGCCGCGGCCCGCGTAGCCTGAGGTGATGGAACGCGTGCCGCTCGAGGAGGCGCTGCGCAACCGCGAGGTCGTCCTGCGGGCCTTCCTCGACGCGCACGGCCGCCTCGCCTCGATCCCGTCGAAGCACAGCAAGCGCCTCGTCGTCCTCGACCACCTCGCGCAGCGCTTCGAGCCCGGGGTGCACTACCCGGAGACCGAGGTCAACGCGATCCTCCGCACCGCCCACGATGACGTCGCGGCGCTGCGCCGGTACCTCGTCGAGGAGGGTTTCCTCGACCGCGAGGGCGGCGTCTACTGGCGGTGCGGCGGCTCGGTGGACGCCTGAGCACGCTGACGGCGCACGGCGGACGGCGGTCCGGGCCGCGGCGGCTCGTCGCGTGCGGGGCCGGGGCCCGGATAGGGCAGGCTGGCGGCGTGCACTTCGTCGGAGTCGACCTCGCCCGTGACGACCGCCGGACCTCGGGGCTCGCCGTCCTCGACGGCTCCGGCCGGCTCGTCCACGTCGAGTCGGTCCACACCGACGCCGAGGTCGTCGACGCGCTCAAGCCGTTCACGACGCGGGAGTGCCTCGTCGCCGTCAACGCGCCCCTCGTCGTCCGCAACGCGACCGGCAACCGGCCCGCCGAGGCCGCGCTCAACAAGGACTTCGCGCGGTTCGACGCCGGTGCCCATCCGTCGAACACGTCCAAGCCCGAGCTCACCGGGACCCCCCGCGGCGCGGCCGTCGTCGCCGCGCTGGGCCTCGACCTCAACCCGCGCTCGCGGCGGGCCCGGCGCGCGATCGAGGTCAACCCCAAGCCGTCGACGGTCGCGCTGTTCCGGCTCGGTCGCACGCTCAAGTACAAGAACAAGCCCGGCCGGACCCTGGAGTCGCTGCGCACCGCGCTCGGCGCGCTCATGGGGCACCTGGAGTCGCTCGCGGTCGCGACCCCGCCGCTCGACCTCAGCACGTCGTCCTGGGGCGAGCTCGTCGCGGCGGTGGCGGCGGCCCGGCGCAAGAGCGACCTGCGGGTCGTCGAGGACCAGGTGGACGCCGTCCTCTGCGCGTACGTCGCGATGTTCGCGGCGCGCCGGCGGGACGACGTCACGACGTACGGCGACCTCGACACCGGGTACATCGTCACGCCGACGCTGCCCGCCGACCTCGTGCCGCTGGCACGAGGGGCACGGGCGGCTGCCGCAGGCCCGGACGCGGCGGCGGCGCCGGCGGACGACGAGGGGCCGGTGCTCGCCGCCGTGCGCGAGTACTCCGCCCGGCAGCCGGAGATCAGGGCGGCGGGCGCGGCCTGGGTCGACCTCGTGACGGGCGTCCTCGACGAGGCCGGCATCAACTACCTCAACATCACCGGCCGGGTGAAGAGCGTCGAGTCGTTCGCCGAGAAGGCCGGGCGCGAGGTCGACGGGGTCCCGCTGTACGCCGACCCGCTCGCCGAGATCACCGACCAGATCGGGGTCCGGGTCGTCACGTACGTCCTCGGGGACGTCGCCACCGTCGCCGGCCTGCTCGCCGAGCAGATCGCCGTCCGCGACGACCGGGACATGGGCCGGGAGACCGCGAGCCAGGGCCGGTTCGGCTACTCGAGCCGGCACCTCGTCGTCGCGCTCGACGACGAGCGGGCCGCGCAGCCCGGGTACGAGCAGCTCCGCGGAACCGTTGCGGCGGTGCAGATCCGCACGGTGCTGCAGCACGCGTGGGCCGAGTTCGAGCACGACATCCGGTACAAGGGCAGGGTCCCGGCCGAGCACGCCCGCGAGTTCGACCGCCGCTTCACGCTCGCCGCCGGCCTGCTCGAGCTGGCGGACCGGGAGTTCTCCGAGATCCGCGAGCGGCTCCAGGCCGGCCCGGTCGACACGTCCGAGGCGGACGACCCGCGGATCGAGCCGCGCGACCTCGCGGCCTTCCTCGCCGGGCAGTACACGGACGCCGGCTGGTCGCGCACCGACCACTACGCCTGGATCTCCGGCCTGCTCCTCGAGCTCGGCATCTCCTCGCTCGACGAGCTGAGCGAGGTGCTGCGCCCGGTGAACAAGCTCGACCTCAACGAGCGCATGGACTACCGCTACCCGCCCGGCGCCGTCCGGCGTCTCGACGACGCCCTGCTCGCGGCGTTCGGGGAGCGCTACATCGGGCTCCACGGCAACGGGCACCGGGTGCCCTCGCTGCGGACGCGGCTCGAGCGGCTCACGGGGGATCGGGCCGACTGAGACGGCGGCTCGCGACCGTGCCGCGCTACCCCTCCGCGAGCGCCTGCAGCGTGAACCACGCCCGGGACGCGAGCTGGAGCTGGAACCGGGTGTCGGGGTCCGACAGGTCGTGGCCGGAGATCTCCCGGATCCGGGAGAGCCGGTACCGCACGGTGCTGCGCCCCAGGGCCATCGCCGCGGCCGTCGCGTCGTAGTTGCCGCCGACGTCGAGGTACCGGGACAGCGTCCGGACCAGGCTCGCGCCGCGGCGCGCGTCGTACTCCAGGAGCGGCCCGAGCCAGCGCCGGACGAACGCGTCGACGCCCTTCGGGTCGGTGACCTCGGAGAGCAGCTGGTAGACCCCGAGCTCGTCGTACGCCGTCGCGGCCTGCTCGCCGCTGAACTCGGCCAGCCGCAGCGCCAGCGTGCCCTCCCGGTACGAGCGGGGGTAGTCCTCGGGCGCCTCGCACAGGCCGCCGACCCCGACCCGGCAGCCACGGCCCGCCGGGGTGCGGCGCAGCCGCTCGGCGAGGTCCTCCCACGGGGTCCGGTCGGCAGGGGAGCGGACGGCGACGAGCATGACGACGGTGCTCCCGCGCTGCATGAGCAGCGGGGGCGGCCGGCCGCCGCCGACCACCTCGCGGACGGCGAGCATGAGGGCGTCGGGCTCGGCGCGGTGCGCGCGGCTGCCCACGACGAGCACCCGGTGCGGCCGGGTCAGATCGTGCCCGAGGGCCTGCGCCCGTCGGGAGGCCCCTTGGCCGTCGGTGCCGCCGATGAGGTCGGCGACGAGGTCCACGCCGAGCCGCAGCTCGGTCTCCGCGAGGCTGAGCAGCCGCGCGAGCTCGATGGCCAGGACGGTCGCACCGTGCTCGAGCGCGACGGTCTCCGGCTCGCCCGCCGTGCCGTCGGGGTCCACGAGGAGCAGGACGCCGACGACGTCCGCCCGGGGTCGCGCCACGGTGAACAGCCGGCCGTCGGCCCGGATCGGCCGGCCGGCCAGGGCAGCCCGGTCCGCGAGCCGCTCGCGGCGGGTCGTCGTCGACGGCCGGCGCGGCCGGTCCGCCTCCGGGCCAGCCCAGGAGAGCAGGTTGCCGGACCGGTCCTCGATCCCGGCGGGCAGCCCGGTCAGCTCGTGCAGCGCGCGCACGATCCCGTCGTGACCGCTGCCCTCGAGCGCGACCTGGGTGAACCGGTCGTGGATCGCCGTCTTGCGCTGCAGGGTGGCGACGGTCTCCGCGAGCGCCGCGTTCGTCGTCCGGGTGCTCGCGTGCAGCCGGGCGTTGGCGATCGCGATCCCGGTCTGCTGGGCGAGGGTGCGCAGCAGCAGCAGGTCGGACGGCGACGGCTCCGCGGGGCCGGCGACGAGCAGGTGCCCGATCGGCTCCTCGACGCTGCGCAGCGGGAGCGCCCAGGCCCAGGGCTCGCCGGGCACGTCCACGGCGCCGCCCGAACGCGGGCACCCGGCGAGCTGCAGGGCGACCCGGGCCCGCAGCCCCTCCCCGCCGAGCGTCGTCGTGCCGTCCTCCCAGCCGGCCGGGCCGAGGTGCACCCCGACGGCCCGGCAGCGCACGAGCCCGGGCACCGCGCTCGCCGCGAGGTGCAGGACCTCGCGCTCGTCGCGCCGCTCCATCATGAGGATCGACATCGCGAGCAGGCCCCGCAGGCTCGACAGCTGCTCGCGGGTCGCGAGGTCGTCGACGGCGGAACCGCCGGGGCTCATGCGCGGGCGGCCGCGAACTCGTCGCCCGAGAGGTGGTGCGGGTTCTCCAGGACGAGTCCGCCGAGCAGGAGCTTGGGGTGCGTGCGCATGAGGTCCAGGAGGATCCCGCTGCCGAGCCGGCGCAGGTCGTACAGGCACAGGATCGCGTGCGGGAACTTCGCGGCGAAGCCGTCGGCCCACGTCTCGTACCGGACGACGTGCTCGCGCAGCGGCGGGACCCGCTCCAGCCACGACATCTCGCCGACGACGCGGGCGAAGGCGAACCGGCCCGTCGCGCTCTCCGCGGCCGCGTGGTCCTCCCAGAACTCGATCATCCGCTCCGGGTCGAACGTGCCGGTCCGCAGGTAGGTCTCGTCCGAGTCGTACAGCTCGAGCTGGCCGGAGGCGAGCAGCCCGTCGACGTCCAGTCCCTCGCCGATCCCGGCGATGACGTCCTTCGGTGCGGTCGAGTCGACGACGGCCAGGCACTTGTCGCCCGCCTCGAGCCCGCCGCGCAGGAACGGCAGCAGCATCGCGTCACGCTCGTCGTCCCCGTAGTAGAAGCCGCACACGTGGTCGCCCGCCTCGAGGGCGACGTCCGTGGCACCGACCTGCCGAGGCAGCTGTCCGGGCATCTGTGCGGGCATCTGTCGAGGCATCGAGGACTCCTTCGTCCGTGCGGCCGGCGGACGACGGCAGCTCCGGACGGCACGCCCGGGCAGGTCGACCCAGGGCATTAGACCCCGTGATGCGCCGTCTGTCGCCTGGCCGGTTCCGGCCAGCGGAACGGCATTCCTGGCCCTGCGAGGGCATGGCGCGCCGCGGCGGCCCGCAGCGACCCTGCTGGCGTCGAGGCTCGAAGGATCGAAGGAGCGACAATGCCGCGTCTGCCCCGCGCCGACTGGTACGACCTCACCCGGGACATGAACTGGGACTTCTCCTACGTCACCGAGGAGGACGTCTTCCCCGAGCTGCTGTCGAACGGGTACGGCGTCCCGAAGCAGGACTGGTGGACGTGGGACGAGCCGTACAAGATCACGTACGCCGAGTACGTGCACAACCAGGCCGGCAAGGACGCCGGGCTGTTCACCGTGAACAACGTCGTCGGCCGCTCGAAGATCTTCGAGAACCTCGAGCCCGGCTGGATGGCGGCCACCCTCGCGCACTACGGCGCGATCGCCGTGGGCGAGTACCAGGCCGGGATCGGCGAGGCCCGGATGGCCCGCTTCGGGCGGGCGGCCTCCTGGCGCAACATGGCCACCTACGGCTGCCTCGACGAGACCCGGCACGGGCAGCTGCAGACCTACTTCCCGTACCAGGCGCTCAACAAGGAACCGCGGCTGGACTGGGCGCACAAGGCGTACCACACCAACGAGTGGGGCATGATCGCCGCCCGTCACCTCTTCGACGACATGTTCACCGCGAACGACGCCGTCTCCATGGCGATCCAGCTGACCTTCACGTTCGAGACCGGGTTCACGAACCTGCAGTTCCTCGGTATGGCCGCGGACGCCATGAAGGTCGGCGACATCGACTTCGGCGCGCTCATCTCCTCGATCCAGACCGACGAGGCCCGGCACGCCCAGCAGGGCGAGCCGACGCTGAAGATCCTCGTCGCGGCCGGCAAGAAGGACGTCGCGCAGAACCTCTTCGACCGGATGTTCTGGCGCGCCTGGAAGGTCTTCGCCCTGCTCACCGGGCTCTCCATGGACTACTACACGCCGCTGGAGCACCGGACGCACTCCTTCAAGGAGTTCATGGAGGAGTTCATCAACACCCAGTTCATCGACCAGTTCCGCGACTTCGGGCTCGAGGCGCCCTGGTACTGGGACCAGCTGCTCAACGAGATGAACTGGGTGCACCACGCCTACCACCTCGGCGTCTACTACTGGCGCCCCACCGTGTGGTGGAACCCGGTCGCCGGTGCGGCCCCCGCGGAGCGCGCCTGGCTCGAGGAGAAGTACCCCGGCTGGAACGCCTCCTTCGGCAAGTACTGGGACGTCATGGGCGAGAACGTCCGCGACGGCCACCCCGAGCTGACGCTGCCGGAGACGTTCCCCGTCGTGTGCAACGCCTGCCAGATCCCGCTGTGCACCCCGGCCGGGTACGCCGCCGGCTACCTGAGCAGCCCGCTGCCCCTGCTGCTCGACCTCGACGGACGGCGCTACACGTTCTGCTCCGAGCCGTGCAAGTGGGTCTTCGAGCAGGACCCCGGCCAGTTCAAGGGCCACCTGTCGATCATCGACCGGTTCCTCGGCGGGGTGATCCAGCCGCCGACCATCCCTGGTGCGCTCGCCTACATGGGCCTCTCGCCCGAGGAGTGCGGCCAGGACGGCACGAACTACGCCTGGGCGTACGCGTCGGCGCCGGTCGCCGGCGGCGTCGGCCAGTAGCCCCGGCAGCGCGGACACCCGGCAGACGACATCGAGCGAAGGAGAGCACGCATGGCACTGTTCCCCGTGCAGGGCATCGTCGAGGGCGACTTCGTCGTCGTCCTCGTGCCCGTGGACGACACCGACCTGATGACCGTCGTCGCCGAGAAGATCGCCTACCACGGCATCGGCAAGCGGGTGGCCGCGCAGGACCGCCCGTTCAAGGTGCGCTGGAACGGCACGGTCCTCGCCGACGACTCGACGATCGCCACCACCGGCTGCGCCCCGATGGACGTCCTGGAGGTCGTGTACGCATGACCGGGCAGGTCCGATGGGTGAATGCCGCCGACGTCGGCGACCTGTGGGAGGGCGACGTCCTCGACGTCGAGGTGGACGACGAGCAGGTCCTCCTCGTCCACCTCGAGGGCGGGCCGGTCAAGGCCTACCAGGGCATGTGCCCGCACCAGGAGGTGCTGCTCGCCGACGGCGAGTGGGACCCCGACACGAACGTCCTCGTCTGCCCCGGCCACCGCTGGGAGTTCGACATGGCGACGGGCAAGGGGCTCAACCCCGTCGGCTGCCAGCTCTACGAGTTCGCCGTGCAGGTCGTCTCCGACGAGATCCGCGTCGCCGTGCCGCAGGACGGCGTCCGACACCACAACCGGTTCCAGACGTGACCACCGAGAGGTCGAGCATGGACACGCACGTGAAGATGGTGGGGCCGGTCGTCCGTGGCCTCGACCCCAACCTCGCCGAGGCGGTCATCACGGCGATCGAGACCGACAACCCCGACGCCGACGTGCTCGTCGACGACCAGGGCGGCTACATCCGGATCGGCACCCCGAACGTCTGCCGGATGACGCGCGCCAGCCTCGAGGACGCCCTCGGCCGCACGTTCAAGCTGCACCAGCTCGAGCCCCAGCTCGCCGGGTTCGCCGGCCGCATGAAGCTCACCGACGACGAGGTCGTCTGGTTCCTCGAGAGGCAGGACTGACATGGCAGTGTCCCAGCGCAGGCCGCACCGGACCTGGAGCCTGCTCGGCGACGTCAAGAAGCGCCCGAGCGCGTACGACGTCACGGCGGCGAAGTTCAACTACCACTTCCGCCGCGAGCCCGCCCCGTTCGAGATGGACCCGCAGGCGCCGTTCAACCTGTTCTACCTGCAGCACCGGGAGGGCTCGGCGTTCAACGTCCCGGACTGGGAGGGCTTCCGCGACCCGGCCAAGCTCACCTACGCCGACTACGTGACGCTCCAGCACGAGCGCGAGACGTACGTCGACCTGCTCACCGACCACCACGAGACGGCCGAGTCCGCGGCGGACCTCGACCCGGCGTGGGTCGCGACGCTGCGGGACCTGTTCGTCCCGCTCCGGTTCCCGCTGCACGTGCTGCAGATGACCGGGCTCTACGTCGGGCAGATGGCGCCGACGGCGTTCATCATCAACTGCGCGAACTTCCAGGCGGCCGACGAGCTGCGCCGGATCCAGCGGATCGCCTACACCGTCAAGGTCCTCGCGAACGCCCACGGCGACGACCTGGCCGCCACGGCCACCGCCCGCGACCGGTGGGAGCGCGGCGAGGCGTGGCAGCCGCTGCGGCAGGTGCTCGAGCAGCTCCTCGCCGTCCGGGACTGGGGAGAGGCGTTCGTCGCCCTCAACCTCGCCGTCAAGCCGGTGGTCGACGCCCTCGTCAACGGCCGGCTCTCCGAGCTCGCCGCGCTGGGCGGTGACGAGTACCTCTCGCTGCTCATGGCCGAGTTCCAGCTCGACGCCGCGCGGAGCCGGGACTGGACGGCGGCCCTCGTGCGGCACGCCGTCGCGCAGGACCCGGCGATGCGGGACGTCGTCCAGGGCTGGCTCGCGACGTGGCAGCCGCGCGCCGACGCCGCCGTCGAGGGCCTCGCACCGCTGTTCGGGGCCGCGGCGCAGCCGATCCCCGCGGCGACCGTCGTCGAGGCGGCGCTCGCCGAGCGGGCCGCGCTGCTGGACGCCGCGGGGCTGTGAGCCGATGACCGCATCCGTCCCGGCGACGGGCACCGCCGCTGCGGCCCGGCCGCACCGGGTGACCCTCGCCGGGACGGACCGGTCGTTCGACGTCGCACCGGGGGAGCGGCTCCTCGGAGCCGCCCGCCGGGCCGGGGTCTGGCTGCCGTACGAGTGCGGGTGGGGCGGCTGCGGCACGTGCAAGGTCCAGGTCGTGGAGGGGACGACCCAGCTGCTCTTCGAGGCGGCGCCCGCCGTCGACCCCCGGGACGCCCGGCGCGGCCGGGTCGTCGCGTGCCAGTCGGCGCCGACGAGCGACCTCGTCGTCAAGGCGCCGCGGGCGGACGACGTGCCGACGCCCGAGCGGCCGACCCGGGACCACCGGGCCCGGCTCGAGACGCGCGAGGAGCTGGCCCCGGACATCGTGCGGCTGCGGCTGCGGCTGGACCGGGAGGCGGTCTACCGGCCGGGCCAGCACGCCGTCCTCGGGCTGGGGCCGGGGCTGCGCCGGTGCTACTCGATGGCCGGCCCGCCGGGCTCGACCGAGGTCTCGTTCGTCGTCAAGCGCTACCCCGGCCGGCCCGGCAGCGAGCGCGCGTTCGCGCTCGCGCCGGGGGAGGAGGTGGACGTCGAGCTCCCGTACGGCGACATGTGGCTGCGGGACGGCGACCGGCCGGCGGTGCTCGTCGCCGGCGGCACCGGGATCTCGGCGATCTCGGCGCTCGCGCAGCACCTCGCCGGGCAGGCCGGAACCCCCGCCGCAGAACGGGTCTCCCGGCCCGTCCACGTCTTCTACGGTGCGGCCACCCGGGCCGAGCTCGTGTGCTGGGACGAGCTCGTCGAGCACACGGCGGCGATGCCGGACGGGCACCTGCACGGCGCGCTCGTGACCCCGGACGCCGGCTGGGGCGGTGCGGTCGGGTTCGTCACGGAGCCGCTCGCCGATCGGCTCCCCGCCCTGGGGGACGCCGACTTCTACGTCGCCGGCCCGCCGGTCATGACGGACGCGGTGACCGCCCTGCTGCGCACGCACGGCGTCCAGCTCGACCGGGTGCACCACGACAGCTTCGGCTGACCCTCACCGGCAGGGCGGACCGGGCCTCACAGGTGCTGGACCTCGTCCTTCGGGTCCTCCGGCGAGCCGGCCCTCGACCGCAGGAGGCGGCGCAGCGACTCCAGCCGGGCGACGCCCGCCGGGCCGGCCCCGCCGGCCGCGACGAACGCGTCGAGCCCGCACTCCTCCTCGTCGTGCGAGCAGCCCCGCGGGCACTCGTCGGTGCCGGCGGCCAGCTCGGGGAAGTGCCCGATGATCCGGTCCGGGTCGACGTGCGCGAGCCCGAAGGAGCGGACGCCCGGGGTGTCGACGCACCAGCCGCCGCCGGGCAGCCGCAGCGCGAGCGCGGACGTCGAGGTGTGCCGGCCGCGGCCGGTGACGTCGTTGACGACCCCGACCGACCGGGTGGCCCCGGGCACGAGCGCGTTGACGAGCGTCGACTTGCCGACGCCGGAGTGCCCGAGGAGCACGCTGACCCGCCCCGACAGTGCCGACCGGACCTCGTCGAGCCCTTCGATGCCGCCGTCCGGGCGCCGCCGCGTGACGACGTACGGGACGTCGAGCGGCGCGTACCCGGCGACGAACGCGTCGGGGGCGGTGAGGTCGGCTTTGGTGAGCACGAGCAGCGCGTCCATCCCGGCGTCGTAGGCCGCGACGAGGCAGCGGTCGACCATCCGGGGCCGCGGCTCCGGGTCGGCGAGCGCGAGGACGATGCAGAGCTGGTCGGCGTTCGCCACGACGACCCGCTCGACCGGGTCGGTGTCGTCGGCGCTGCGTCGCAGCAGCGACGCCCGCTCCTCGACCCGGACGACGCGGGCGAGGGTGTCCGGGCGGCCGGAGACGTCGCCGACGAGCCCGACCCGGTCCCCGACGACGACGCCCTGCTTGCCGAGCTCGCGGGCCTTCATCGCGACGACGACCGTGCCGGGGACGCCGGTGTCCTGCAGCCCCGAGTCGTCCCGCTCGTGAGCCGGGCCGGTGACGGGCGCGTCGCCGGTGTCGCGGTCGAACCCGCCGACGAGGCAGGTGTAGCGCCCCCGGTCGACGGTGAGCACCTGGGCCGCGACGGCGTCCGAGTGCCGGGGCCGCTCCTTCGTCCGGGGCCTGGTGCCGCGCGGGTTCGGCCGGACGCGGATGTCCGACTCGTCCATGGCGCGCCGCCTGGAGGGGGTCACCCGCGTGCGTCCCCGCCCTCGATCATCCGCGCCCAGAGGCCCGTGAAGTCCGGCAGCGTCTTCGCGGTCGTCGCGACGTTCTCCACGAGGACGCCGTCCACCGCCAGCCCGAGGAGGGCGCCGGCGGTTGCGAGCCGGTGGTCGTGGTACGTCGCGAACACCCCGCCGTGCAACGGCTTCGGGCGGATGACGAGGCCGTCCTCGGTCTCGGTGACGTCGCCGCCGAGGGCGTTGATCTCGTGGGCGAGCGCGGCGAGCCGGTCGGTCTCGTGGCCGCGCAGGTGCGCGATGCCGTACAGGTGCGAGGGGGTGTCGGCGAGGGCGCACAGGGCCGCGACGACCGGGGTCAGCTCGCCCGCCGAGTGCAGGTCGGCCTCGATCCCGTAGAGGTCGCCGGTGCCGCGGACCGTGAGGCCCTCGCGCTCGAGCGACACGTCGGCGCCCATCTGGTCGAGCAGGTCGCGCAGCTCGTCGCCGGCCTGGGTCGTGTGCTGCGGCCAGCCGGGCACGAACACCCGGCCGCCGGTGACGGCGGCGGCGGCGAGGAACGGCGCCGCGTTCGACAGGTCCGGCTCGACCTGGACGTCGAGGGCCCCGACCGGGCCCGGCTCGACCCGCCAGACCGACGGGTCGGCGTCGTCGACGACGACCCCGACGTCCCGCAGCGCCTCGACGGTCATGACGACGTGCGGCTCGCTCGGGATCGGCGGGCCGACGTGCTCGACGACGAGCCCCTCGTCGAACCGGGCGCCGACGAGCAGCAGGGCGGAGACGAACTGGGACGACGCGGACGCGTCGATCCGGACCGTCCCGCCGCGGACGCTGCCCTTCCCGCGGACGGTGAACGGCAGCAGGCCGGTGCCGCCGTCGTCGACCTCGACCCCGAGGTCGCGCAGCGCCCGGACGACCGGCCCCATCGGCCGCTCCCGGGCCCGCGGGTCGCCGTCGAACCGGACGTCGCCGTCCGCGAGCGCCGCGACCGGCGGCAGGAACCGCATGACGGTGCCGGCGAGACCGCAGTCGATCTGCGCCGGGCCGCGCAACGGCCCGGGCGTCACGAGCCAGTCGTCGCCGCCGGCCGACGTCGCGCCGAGGGCCTGCGTCGTCGGGACGTCGACGACGTCCGCGCCGAGGGCGGCGACGGCCGCGGCCATGAGGTCGGTGTCGCGTGACCGCAGCGGGGCACGCAGGCGGGACGGCTCCTCCGCGAGCGCGGCGAGCACGAGGTAGCGGTTCGTCAGCGACTTCGACCCGGGCAGGGCGACCGTCGCGTCGACCGGTTCGACGGCCCTCGGGGCCGCCCAGGTCGGCAGGCTCATGGTCCGCGAGCCTATGGCAGGACGGGGCCGAAGCGGACGTCGACCCCGGGGGAGTGCAGGACGCTGTCCGGCGGGCGCCCCACGAGGCCCGGGAAGCCGGCCGCCTCGAGCACCTGGTCCTCCAGGTCGAGGACCTGCGCGGCGTGCAGCGGCCACTGCGGGTGCTCGTTGGGCCAGTACCGGGTGCGGCCGCGCCGGTCGGCCAGGTGCAGTCCCCAGCGGGCGGTGAGGAAGTGCTCGAGCGGCCCCGCCGTGACCGGGTCGCCGACCCGGACCCGCACGGTCGACGCCGGGTGCGCCGGGTGCGCCGACGAACCGCCCGCGGGCCACCGGCGACGGCTCGTGTACGAGAGCACGCTCCCGGCGGCGTAGGCCGTCCGCGGCAGCCGGGCCGCGCCGTCCGTCGGCGGGGTCGCCGTCCCGCCGGCCGGCGTCGGCCGGGCGGAGAACCGCATCCGGGACCAGACGTACGGCAGCCCGGGGCCCCACCGGGCGACGAGCACCGGGGCGACCCGGGAGGCGTCGAGCGAGCGGAAGACGACGCCGCGCCGGCCCTGCTCGTCGACCGAGTACAGCCGCACGTTCGTCTCGCAGAAGTCGCCGACGTACGGCATCCGGGGTGCGCCGAGCAGGCCGACGTCCTGCATGACGAACGGGACCAGGGCCACGTAGGTGAGGCCGTCGATCGTGTCCGGGCGCAGCCCCGGCAGCAGGAACGGCGCGACGACGTCGGGCTCGACGGCCCAGTGGAGGAAGGTCAGGTGCGCCCAGCGCTGGGTGAAGACGGTGCGCCCCACCGGGCGTGGTGCGGTCGGCGTGACGGGCTCGACCTCGGAGGTCATGCCCACGACCCTAGGCCGTTCGCCGGTGCCTGTGCCGGTCAGCCCGGCAGCGCGGACCTCGCCGACGTCGCTGCGCCGCGCGCCGTGCTCCGTGCCGTCCGGACGGCGTGCCGCGTCTCGAGCTGCGCGGCCCGCTTGGCCTGCCGCCCGGCGCGCTTGGCGTCCCGGGAGGCGCGCTTCGCCGTCCGCTCGGCCTGCTCGACCGCGTGCCGGCTGCGCCAGGCGAGCCCCGGCCGGCCCTGGGTGTCGACGGCCGCGACGAGCGCCGCGCCGACGAGGCTGGCGTCCTGGACGAGCGCGCGGCGCTGCTCGCGACGGCGCACCGGGTCCTTCTCCTGCCAGAACGCGTGCTGCGCGTAGGCGGTCGGGGCGAGCGTCACGGCCATGACGAGGGCCGAGAGCCGGGGCAGCCTGCCGAGCGCGAAGAGGGTGCCCGCGGCGGCCATCGCGGCGCCGTTCGCCCGGACGAACGTCTCCGGGTCGCGCGGCAGGCCCAGCGGCTCGGCGACCCGGTCGACGAGCGGCCGGGCGGCCTCGACGCGCTGCGCCGGGTGCCGGAAGGCGTCGAGCCCGTTCGAGACGAACGAGGCGGCGAGGAGGGGACGGGCGAGGCGCCGGACGACGGTCATGACTCCTGCTTACCCCTATCCGACCCCGTGCGCACGCGTGCCCGGCCCGCCGGCGCCCTCGTTCCTGCTCCGGGCCCCGGATCGGCACGGGTTCCGCGGCGGACCGCGCCCGCCGTGGCAGGGTGGGAGGGGTGTGCGGACGTTACGCGGCGAGCAGCCGCCCCGAGGACCTCGTCGAGGAGTTCGAGGTCGACGCGACCGAGGGGCCGGGACCGGGCGAGACCCCGGACGCCGCGGCGCCCGACTACAACGTCGCCCCGACCAAGCAGGTGCCCGTCGTCCTCGAACGCCGGCCGCGGCCCGTCGAGGGCGCGTCGGGCGAGGTCGCGGACGAGCAGGCGGCGGAGGCGAGCGACGAGGACGGCGACGTCACCGCGGACGCCGCCGTCGAGCAGGCGCAGGACGCGCAGGCGGACGGCGGCACGGCGGCCGCGGAACCGGTGCGCTGGCTGCGGCTGCTCACCTGGGGTCTCGTGCCGTCCTGGGCCAAGGACCGGTCCGTCGGCAACCGGATGATCAACGCCCGGGTCGAGACGATCCTCGACAAGCCGGGCTTCAAGCGCGCCGCCCTGACCCGGCGCTGCCTCGTGCCGGCCGACGGCTGGTACGAGTGGCAGAAGAGCCCGACCGAGACCGACGCCAAGGGCAAGCCGCGCAAGCAGCCGTTCTTCATCCACCCTGTCGCGCAGGGGCCGATCGCGTTCGCCGGGCTCTACGAGTTCTGGCGCGACCCGGCGGTCCACCCCGACGACCCGGCCGCCTGGCTCACCTCGTTCACGATCGTCACGACCGCGGCCGAGCCCGGGCTCGACGTCATCCACGACCGGATGCCGCTCGTGCTGCCGCGGGACCGCTGGGACGCCTGGCTCGACCCGGGGCTCACGGACGCGGACGACGTCCGCGCGCTCGTCGAGCCGCCCGTCGCCGGTCGCTTCCTCGCGACGGCGGTGTCGACGCGGGTCAACGCGGTGGGCAACAACGGCGCGGAGCTGCTCGAGGCGGTCCCGGTGGCCGACCTGCGCGGCGTCGTCGACCCGGCGACCGGCGAGCTCATCGGGGGCGGTAGTGCCCCGCTCTTCTGACGCCGCCCGCCCGTCCGGCGTGGTGGTCCCGGACGCCGTCGTCGACGTCGGGACCCCGGTCGGCCTCGCCCGGGCGCACGTCCACGACCCGGCGGACGGCCGGCGGCCGGCCGGCGTCCTCGTGCTGGGCCACGGCGCGGGCGGCGGCATCGGTGCGCCCGACCTGCAGGTGGCGGCCGCGGTCGCCGTGGCCGGCGGCTGGCGGTGCGTCCTCGTCGAGCAGCCGTGGCGGGTGGCGGGCGGGAAGGTCGCGCCCGCACCCGCCCGGCTCGACACCGGCTGGCTCGCCGTCCTCGCGGCGCTCGCGGACGACGCTCTCGCCGGCCCGGGCACCGGCACCGGGCCGCTCGTCGTCGGCGGCCGCAGCGCCGGGGCCCGGGTCGCCTGCCGGACGGCGCTCACGACCGGGGCCGCCGGCGTCCTCTGCCTGGCGTTCCCGCTGCACCCGCCCGGCCGGCCCGAGAAGACCCGGTCCGGCGAGCTCGCGGGGGCGGGGGTGCCGGTCCACGTCGTCCAGGGCCGCCGCGACCCGTTCGGCGGCCCGGCCGAGGTGGAGGCCCTCGGGCTCGAGGGCGTCCTCGTGACCGCCGTCGAGGGCGACCACGGCCTCAAGCCCTCGGCCGGGCCGGACGGCGCCGTCGCGGCCGCCGTCCGGGTGCTCCTCGCCACGTTCTCCGGCTGATCCGCCCGGCCCGACGACCTGTGCAGTTCGGTCAGGAATGCCCCCGGCCGGGTCGGTGTTCTGAACCGGCGAGCCGCGCTGCAGGTGCGCGGCGGCGGCCGGGAGGGTCGTCAGGGCAGGTGGCGCCGTGAGGTGCCCCACGACGAGAAGGTGGCCTCGCGCGTGCTGCTGCTGACAGCCGTCGACGATCTGGCACCGGGCGGTCTGCTGGGTCCGGGTCTCACGCCGTCCTGGGAAGGTGAGCGTCGGCCGCGGCCGATAGGCTCACGGGTGATGAGCGAGGACACGGGCCGCGCCCCGGCGACGGAGACCACCGAGCAGCGTGCTGCGCGCTTCGAGCGCGACGCGCTGCAGTACCTCGACCAGCTCTACTCGGCGGCGCTGCGGATGACGCGCAACCCGTCGGACGCCGAGGACCTCGTGCAGGAGGCCTTCACGAAGGCCTTCGCCTCGTTCCACCAGTACGAGCCGGGCACGAACCTCAAGGCGTGGCTCTACCGGATCCTCACGAACTCGTACATCAACACCTACCGCAAGAAGCAGCGGGAGCCGCAGCAGGCCCAGTCCGACGACATCGAGGACTGGCAGATCGCGCGCGCCGAGTCGCACACGTCGTCCGGGCTCCGCTCGGCCGAGGCGGAGGCGCTCGACCACCTGCCCGACTCGGACGTGAAGACCGCGCTGCAGCAGATCCCCGAGGAGTTCCGCATCGCGGTCTACCTCGCGGACGTCGAGGGGTTCGCCTACCGCGAGATCGCGGAGATCATGGGCACCCCGATCGGCACCGTCATGTCCCGGCTGCACCGCGGGAGGCGGCAGCTGAGGGCTCTTCTCGAGGACTACGCGCGTGAGCGCGGGCTCGTCGCCGCCTCGAGCGGCACCGGCGCGGACGGCACTGAGGGCGGTGCGGAATGAGCTGCGGCAACCCCCACGACACGGACTGCCGAGAGGTTCTCGACCGCGTCTACGAGTACCTCGACGGTGAGATGACCGAGATCGACATCGACAAGATCCGGCAGCACCTCGTGGAGTGCTCGCCGTGCCTGTCGGAGTACGACCTCGACGTCGCGCTCAAGGCCCTCGTGCGCCGCAGCTGCGCCTGCGAGAGCGCTCCGGAGGAGCTCCGCGCGAAGATCATGGTGCGGATCACCCAGGTGCGGCTCGAGCTGGGTTGACCGACCCTCCACCCCTGTCACCGACGACGAAGGGCCCCGGCCGACGGCCGGGGCCCTTCTCGGTCCCGTAGGGGACGGCGTCGACCGCCGGGGTCAGCAGTTCGGCTTGTTGCCGTGGTTGCTGGAGTTGCCCTTGCGGGCGCGGCGCTTACGGGCGCGCTTGCTCATCGGAACTCCTCGAGGTGTGGTTCGTGCGCGACGGCGCACGCGGTCATCGTCCCACACCGGTTCGACGTCCTCCACGGCGCGGCGCTCAAGGAGGGGACCGCCGGGGCCGACACCACGGACGTGGACCCCCTGACGTCTTCCGCGACCGTCGAGCCGTACCTGCGCGCGCTCGTCGAGCTCTTCGGGTCCGACCTGCACTGCAAGGTCGGCTCGCCGCCACGGGTCCGGATCGACGGTCGCCTGCGCAAGCTCCAGGCCCCGGTGCTCACCCCCGAGGACACCGAGGCGATGGTCCGCGAGGTCATGCGCGCCGACCTCGCCGAGGAGTTCTCGCGCACCCACGAGGCCGACTTCGCGTACTCGATCCCCGGGCTGGGCCGGTTCCGGGTCAACGCGTTCCGGGCGCGGGGGACCGCCGGTCTGGTGTTCCGCCGGGTCACCGTGGGCGCCGTCCCGCTGGAGAACCTCGGTCTGCCGCCCGCGGTCGCCGCGCTCGCCCTCGAGCCGCGCGGGCTCGTCCTCGTCACCGGCCCGACCGGCTCCGGCAAGTCGACGACGCTCGCGGGCATGGTCAACCTCGTCAACGCCACGCGCGAGGTCCACATCGTGACGATCGAGGACCCCATCGAGATCCTCCACGAGGACCAGATGGGCATGGTCAACCAGCGCGAGGTCAGGGTCGACACCGAGGACTTCGCGACCGCGCTGCGGGCCGCGATGCGGCAGGACCCGGACGTCATCCTCGTCGGCGAGATGCGCGACCAGGAGACCGTCAAGGCGGCCATCGCCGCGGCCGAGACCGGTCACTTCGTCATGTCGACGCTGCACACGACGGACGCCCAGGAGACGGTCACCCGCATCATCGACTTCTTCCCGCCGCACGAGCAGAAGCAGGTCCGGATCTCGCTCGCCGGCGCCCTCAAGGGCATCGTCTGCCAGCGCCTCGTGCAGCGCGCCGACGGGCTCGGGCGGTGCGTCACCGCCGAGGTCTGCGTGAGCACCGGCCGGATCGCCGACGCGATCGTCGACCCGGACAAGACCGGCACGATCGGGGCGCTGGTCGCCGAGGGCGGCTACTACGGCATGCAGTCCTTCGACCAGCACCTCGTGGCGCTGGTGCGCGACGGGGTGGTCACCGTCGACGACGCGATGGCGGCGTCCAGCCACCCGCACGACCTGTCCGTCGAGCTGCGCCGGATCGGTCTCGTCGCCTGACACTGCACCGGCCGGCGCGGTCCGTACGCTCGCACCATGCCGGACGACGCAGCACCCCCGACCGCCAGGCTCGCCTTCGACGTCACGGCCGCCGACACGGCGCTCGCCCTCGGCAGCGGCATCGTCGAGGTGCTCGCGACGCCGCGGCTGCTCGCGTGGTGCGAGTCCGCGACCTGCGCCGTGGTGGCCGGCCCGGTCACGGACGGCCTCACGAGCGTCGGCACCCGGGTGAGCCTGGAGCACCTGCTCGCGACCCCGGTCGGTGGCCGCGTCGAGGTGACCGCCGAGCTCGTCGCCCAGGACGGGCGGCTGCTGCGCTTCCGGGTGGCCGCGACCGACCGGGCCGGCCGGCTCGTCGGCACCGGCGAGGTGACCCGGGTGGTCGTCGACGTCGAGCGGTTCGTCGGGCGGCTGCCCGAGGCCTGAGCCGCCGCCCCGCCCGGAACGCTCAGAACCGCGGCTGGTGCCGCCGCAGGTGGCGCGGCCGGTCGCCGCTCGTGGTCGTTCCGTCCGGGGAGAGCGGGTCGGGGGAGAGCGGGTGGTCGCCACGGTTGCCGCGGCCGGCGAGGTCGCGGCTGTCCGTGCCGAGCAGCGGCGCGAGCAGGGCGAGGGTGACGACGAGGGCGAGGATCAGCAGAGGTGTCATGGCAGAAAGTCTGCGTGCACTGAAAGGCTGCCACCAGTGGCAGGAAAGCCACTTCTCGTAGACATCCAGCCAGTGCCGGCGCATGATGGTCGGGTGTCCATCGCCTGCGACCAGGCCGCCTGCGGCCGGTACCCCCTGACGGACGTCGTTGCCGTCGTCGACGACGGCGTCTCGCCGTTCGAGCTCGCCGTCGCCTGCGAGGTCTTCGGCATCGACCGCAGTGACGCGGGCGTCCCGACGGTGGACTTCGCGATCGCGTCCCCGCGGCCCGGCGTCGTCCGCGGCGAGGCGGGCCTGGGCGTCGTCGCCGACCACCGCCTCGACCGGCTCGCCACGGCCGACCTCGTCGTCGTCCCGGCGTGCGGCACCGGCTACCGGCCCGGGCCGGACCTCGTCGCGGCCCTCGAGGACGTCGTCGCCCGCGGCGGCCGGGTCGTCAGCCTGTGCTCGGGCGCCTTCGTGCTCGCCCGGGCCGGCCTGCTCGACGGTCGCCGCGCGACGACCCACTGGCGGTACGAGAAGGAGTTCCAGGAGGCCTTCCCGGAGGTCGACCTCGTGCCCGACGTCCTGTTCGTCGAGGACGGCCCGGTCGCCTCCAGCGCCGGCACGGCGGCCGGGATCGACCTGTGCCTGCACATCGTCCGCAGCGCCTTCGGCGCCGCCGCCGCGAACACCGTCGCGCGCCGGATGGTCGTGCCGCCGCAGCGCGACGGCGGCCAGGCGCAGTACGTCGAGAGCCCGGTCCGCGACGTCGAGGCGCGCACGCTCGCGCCCGTCCTCGACTGGGCCGTCGCGCACCTCGACGAGGACCTCTCGGTCGCCGTCCTCGCCCGGCGGGCGGCGATGTCCGAGCGCACGTTCGCCCGGCGCTTCCGCGAGGAGACCGGGACGACGCCGCACGCCTGGCTGCTGCTGCGCCGGGTCGCGCTCGCCGAGGAGCTTCTCGAGACCGGCGACCTCGCCGTCGAGGAGGTCGCCCGGCGCTGCGGCTTCGGCTCCGCGACCATGCTGCGACACCACTTCACCCGGCTGCGCGGGACGCCGCCGTCCCGCTACCGCCGCACCTTCGGGCACGCCGGGTGAGCGGGCCGGTGCCCCGCCGGGCGCACGGCCGCTGCGACTGCGGCGGGGTCGCGTACGACGTCACCGGGCCGCTGCGCGACGTCTGGGACTGCCACTGCCCGCGCTGCCGGCGGATCACCGGCCACCACATGGCCGCCACCGCGGCCGCCCCGGCGGACGTCGTCCTCACCGTGGACGGCACGCTGCGCTGGTACGAGCCGGCACCCGGCGTCGAGTACGGGTTCTGCGGCACGTGCGGGTCGACGCTGTTCTGGCGGACGGCGGGCCGGCCCGACAAGCTCGTCATCGCCGCCGGCACCCTCGACGGGCCGACCGGGCTGCGGACGACGAAGGCCTGGTGGTGCGCCGAGGCCGGGGACTACTACGAGCGGCCGGCCGGGGTCGTCGAGCACGACCACGAGGGCTGAGGCCCTGCCGCCGGCCGTGGCTCTCAGTCGTCGAGCGGTGGTCCCTCGGGCATGACGGCCTCGATGGCGTCGGCGAACGCGCCCTCGACGTGCACCGAGACCTCGCCCTCCTCGCTGTGCACGGTGAGCTGCTGCAGCGCGCCGGACGCCGCCCGGTAGTACAGGTGCGGCGAGATGCTCCCGACGCCGTCGTCGTACCCGGCGATCGCGAACCGCACCATCGCCTCGACCGTCGGCAGCACGCTCGCGTCGCGCACGACGTGGAAGGCGAGTTGGTGCCGGTAGGGGATCGCGAGCAGCGTGCCGTGCGGGGCGTCGGGCTCGCCGTGCACCCGGCGCAGGACGTCGTCGACGGTGAGGATCCGGCTCGCGGTGTGCACGGACTCGCCCGCGACGACCCCGAACCGGACGTCGCCGGCCTCGAGCCACTCGATGCCGCCGAACGGCTCCGTGAGCAGGTTGTGGACGCCGGCCGCGCGCAGGTCGTCGACGCCGACCCGGGAGACCACCTCGTCGGGCATGAGGACGACGGCGTCCGGGGTGTCGAACGCGAGCAGCTCGACGAGGTCCCCGACGACCTCGCGCCGGTAGCCGAACCCCGACAGGTCCGGCAGGGACGTCGCCGCGACGACCCGGATGAACGCGTGCTCGAGGATCTCCTCGGGGGCCAGCTCGGTGAGCTCCGGCCCCTGCCGGGCCCGGATCATCCGCGCGACGTGGTCGCCGACGATCGAGGGCCACTCGCGCTCGCCCTTGCGCGCGTTGTGGCACAGGGCGAAGAGGTTGTGCAGGCCGTACCCGGCACCGTCGTCCGACCGCAGGTGGTCGGCGTGGACGTCGACCTCGAGGCCGTGCCGGGCGAACGCCTCCCGGGTCAGCGCGCGCAGCCGTGCGGCCTCGCCGACGGTGAGGAAGGAGAACGTGGGGTCGGGCAGGTCGTCACCGACCCGGGCGGCCGGACGCCGCCGGAACATCGCCATCGCCCACCCCCGCACCCCTGCGCACCATCGGCCGGACGGCCGGGCGTCCGCCGCTCACGGACGTCACACCGAAGGCTAACGGGCGGTGACGGTGCCCGGCGTGCCCCGGGTGGGTGTGTGTCGGGCCGGTGCGTCGGGACTGTGCGCGGTGACCTGCGCGTCCGGGTCGCGCGTCACAGGTCGCGGGAGAAGGCGAGCAGGTCGACGCCGGGCTCGGGGGCCCAGTCGAGGTCGGGCCGGCGGGTGAAGCCGAGCCGGCCGTAGAGCCGGTGCGCCGCGTGCATCCGGTCGAGGCTGCACAGCACGAGCCGGGTCGCGCCCACCCGGCCGGCCTCGGCGAGGCACCACTGCGTGAGCGCCAGGCCCACGCCCCGGCCGCGGGCGTCGGGGGCGACCCCGAGGGCGCGGAACTCGGCCTCGCCGGGGCGGGACAGCTCGGCCCAGCGGCTGCCCGGCAGGGCGAAGGTGACGCTGCCGAGCACCGTGCCGTCCGTCGACACGGCGACCGCGACGGTCGCGTCCCGGGCCCGGGAGCGGGTGTCAGCGAGGGTCTCGAGGTAGCCGCCCTCGGCGGCGAAACCGTCTGCCGCGTAGGCGTCCCGGACGGCGAGCCCGGCCGCCTCGAGCTCGTCGGCCCGGGCGGGGCGGACGGTCAGGCCGTCAGGGGTCGTCATGACGGTCATGGGGCCGGTCGTGGCGTCCGCGGTGCCGGCGGTGCGGTCCATGACGGGACCTTACGACGCCTGGCACCCGCGGCGCGCCACAGGTCGTGCGGGTGGTGCCGGTGGTGGGGTTCGGTGCTGCGCGTGGTGCTGGACGGAGGTCGTCCAGGTCAGCGCATGCCGCCCCAGCGGCGCTTCTCGAGCTCGGCGGTCCGGGTGTCGGTGCCGAAGAACGGGGAGAGGACGGAGACGAGGAGCAGGGTCACGAGGATGATGATCGGTTCCATGAAATTCATCCTACAACCCGATGATCCGACGGGCGAGATGGGTCACCTGTCCGGGTGAGTGATGTCCGTGACACTTCAGAGCAACACGCGGAAAACAGACGGTGACCGTCAGATGCCGGTCGTGTTCCGTGGGTAAGCGACGGCCGGATCCGTCACGACGTTGACGAGGTACGGGACCCCGGAGTCGAAGCCGCGCTGCAGCGCCGCCCGGAGGTCGCCGGGGCGGGTGACCAGCTCGCCGGCGCCGCCGAGGGCACGGACGACCTCGTCGTACCGGGTCTGGGGGAGCAGCTCCGCGGCGACGTCGTAGCCGAACATCATCTGCATCGGGTGCTTCTCCAGCCCCCACATGCCGTTGTTGCCGACGACCATGACGACCGGCAGGCGGTGCCGGACCAGGGTGTCGACGTCCATGAGCGAGAACCCGGCCGCGCCGTCGCCGAGCATGAGCGCCACCTGCGCCGACGGCCGGGCGAGCCGGGCCGCGACCGCGTAGCCGAGGCCGGTGCCGAGGCAGCCGTAGGGGCCGGGGTCGAGCCAGCCGCCGGGGCGGGCCGGCTCGACGTACTTGCCGGCGAACGAGACGAAGTCGCCGCCGTCGCCGATGACGACCGCGTCGTCGGCGAGGAGCGGGACGAGGTCGCCGTAGACCCGCGCCGGGTGGATCGGGTCGCTCTCGGCGCTGAGCTCCACGGCGTCCTTCGCGAGGGCCGCCTCGTGCCGCGCGCGCAGGCCGGCCGTCCAGGCGGCGACCTCGGGGTGCGGGCCGGTGCGGGCGACCCGCTCGCGCAGCCCGTCGAGCACGAGCGTGAGGTCGCCGCTCACGCCGGCGGCGAGGTCGACGTGCCGCGCGAGGCCGGAGGGGTCGTCCGCGAGGTGCACGACCTGCGCGAGCGGTGCGCCGTCCTTGCCGCCGAACTGCCCGTAGCCGAGCCGGAAGTCCAGCGGGGTGCCGGCCACGACGACGACGTCCGCACCGCCGAACGCCGCGCCGCGGGCCCGGGTCACCAGGTGCGGGTCGGACGGCGGCAGGATCCCGCGGCCCATCCCGTTGGGGACGACCGGCAGCCCGAGCTCGGTCGCGAGCGCGACCGCGGCGTCCTCGGCGCCGTCCGACCAGACGTCCGAGCCGAGCACGAGGAGCGGACGGCGAGCGCCCGCGAGAGCGGCGGCGGCCCGGTCGAGGGTGTCGGTGTCGGGGGTGACCCGCACCCGCTCGGGGGCGGTCGGGGCCGGCACGGCCGCGCCGCCGAACACGACGTCCATCGCGACGTCGAGGAAGACCGGCCCGCGGTGCGGGCTCGTCGCGAGGGTGAGGGCGGCGTCCACCTCGGCGGCGATCGCGTCGGTCGAGCCGATCGTCGCGGACCGCTTCGTCACGGGCGCGAGGAGCGGCGGGTGGTCGAGCTCCTGGAGGCTGCCGGTGCCCCAGCGGTAGGCGGGCGCCCGGCCGCCGATGACGAGCAGCGGGGAGCCGTTGAAGTGCGCGGTCGTCACGGCGCTCACGCCGTTCGTCACGCCCGGCCCCGCGGTGAGGACGGCCAGGCCCGGCGTCCGGGTCAGCTTCGCGGTCGCCTCGGCGGCGAAGACCGCCGTCTGCTCGTGCCGGACGTCGACGAGCGGCATCGGCGGCTCCGCCTTGACCGCCCCGTCGTAGAGCGGGAACACGTGCGCCCCGGAGAGGGTGAACATCGCGCGGACGCCGTGCGCCCGGGCGGCCGCGACGGCGAGCGCCCCGCCGTGGCCCTCGAGGGTCGCGGGGGTGTCCCCGTCGGCGGTGGCGTGGGCGGCTGCGGGCTGCGACTCCGTCGTCATGCGGCGCACATTACCCGCCGGTAACCGCAGGTGGGAGGCCGGACGTGAGGACCGACCGGGGACAGACGGCGCCGGGACGCCGAACGGCGCCCCGGCCGCAGGGCCGGGGCGCCGTTCGAGGATCGGTCGAGCGTCAGGCCTTCTTGGTCTCCCAGAAGATCTCCGCGATCTCGTCGATCTTGGCGAGCAGCTGGTCGGCGACGGCGACGTCGGTCGAACCCTTCGTGCCGCCCGCGCCCGCGAGCTTCGTCGCGTCGTTGAAGAGCTGGTGGAGCTGCGGGTACTTCTCGAAGTGCGGCGGCTTGAAGTAGTCCGTCCACAGCACCCAGAGGTGGTGCTTGACGAGGTCGCTGCGCTCTTCCTTGATGGCGATGGCCCGCGCCTTGAAGGTCTCGTCGTCGGAGGCGAGGAACTTCTCGATCGTGGCCTTGACCGACTGGGCCTCGATCTTGGCCTGGGCCGGGTCGTAGACGCCGCAGGGGAGGTCGCAGTGCGCGCTGACCTCGGTCCCCGCGAGGGCGTCGAGGAGACGCCTGAGCATCCCGTCACTCCCTTTCGTGGAACGTCGAAGATGATGTCTGGCTCGTGCGCGGCCCCTGGTCGGGACCGACGCCGGTCACGCTACCTGCGTCCCCTGCACCGCGCATGGGCGCCACCCCCGAACCGGCGCCCGCCACGACCGGTCAGCGCCGCGGCCCCGCCCGGAGCAGGCCCGGCCGCGGCCACAGCCGCGCGACCACGACACCGAGCCGGTCGCCCTCCGGGATCGACCCCACCTGCCAGGAGTCGACCCCCTCGGCCGGGTTGTCGCGCTCGACCCACCAGCCCTCGGCATCGGTGTGGACGAGCCGCTTGACGGACGGCGGACGGCCGCCGGGCAGCCGGACGACGACGAGCCGTCCGTCGCGGACACGTCGGGTCGCGCCCGCGCCGGCCCGCACGAGCAGCCGGTCGCCGGGCCGCAGCGTCGGCAGCATCGACCGGGCCTGCGCTCCCAGTCGCACCAGGGCGAGACCGCCGGGCAGCGGCAGCAGGTCGGGCGAGGCGTTCGTCACGTGCCCATCGTCGCCCACGCTCTCGCGCCGCGCCGTCCGGTTGTGGCAGAGTGTTGCCACGGGTGACCCCCGTTCTCCAGGTGTCAGCGACCACACCGTGTCGCGCACGCCGCGACCGCGAGGTCGCGCGACCGCAACCGAGTCGCCGATTCCTTCGTCGAGACACCACTCGACATCCCACCTTTCGCTTCGGCCGCCCGTCGACGCCGTCCCGGCGCGCGCGGGCTTCGCCGTCCTTCCTTCCTGGGGTCATCCATGTCTGCAGAACCGCTCGATCTCGACGTCACCTTCGAGGAGCTCACGAGCTCCCTCACCACGCCGCACGACCCCGCTGCGGGCCGGCCCGACCCGAGCGACCCGGTCTTCGCGCTCCACGCGGGCGGCAAGCTCGAGGTCGTCCCGAGGTCGCCGCTGCGCGACCGTCGAGACCTGTCGCTCGCCTACACCCCCGGCGTCGCCGACGTGTCCCGCGCGATAGCCGCGAACCCGGGCCTGCTCGACGTCTACACCGGGCGCGGCAACACGGTCGCGGTCGTCTCGGACGGCACCGCCGTCCTCGGGCTCGGCGACATCGGGCCCGGCGCCGCGATGCCCGTCATGGAGGGCAAGGCGTTGCTCTTCAAGCACTTCGCGGGCGTCGACGCCGTCCCGATCTGCCTCGCCACGACCGACGTCGACACGATCGTCGAGACCGTCGCGCTGATGGCCCCGACCTTCGGCGGCATCAACCTCGAGGACATCTCCGCGCCGCGCTGCTTCGAGATCGAGCGCCGGCTCCAGGAGCGGCTCGCGATGCCGGTCTTCCACGACGACCAGCACGGCACCGCCGTCGTCGTCCTCGCCGCCCTCATGAACGCCGCGAAGGTCGTCGGCCGCGAGCTCACCGGGCTGCGGACGGTCATCAGCGGAGCGGGTGCCGCCGGCGTGGCCATCGCGGCGATCCTGCGCCGGGCCGGCGTCGAGGACGTCGTCGTGTGCGACAGCCGCGGCATCGTCGAGACGTCGCGCGACGACCTCAGCGAGGTCAAGAGCGAGCTCGCGGCGCGGACGAACCCGCGCGGCGTCACCGGCGGCATCGCCGAGGCGCTGCGCGACGCGGACGTCTTCGTCGGGGTGTCCGGGGGGACGGTCCCCGAGGAGGTCGTCGCGACGATGGCCCCCGGCGGCGTCGTCTTCGCGCTCGCCAACCCCGACCCCGAGGTGCACCCGGACGTCGCCGGCCGGTACGCGGCGGTCGTCGGCACCGGGCGCAGCGACTTCCCGAACCAGATCAACAACGTCCTCGCCTTCCCGGGGATCTTCCGGGGCGCGCTCGACTGCCGGGCGACGCGGGTCACCGAGGGCATGAAGCTCGCGGCCGCCGAGGCGATCGCGGGCTGCGTCGACGCACCCACGGCGGGCGAGGTCGTCCCGAGCGTCTTCGACGAGCGGGTCGTCACCGCCGTCGCCCAGGCGGTCATGGCGGCGGCCCGCGCCGACGGCGTCGCCCGCGCCTGACCCCCGCAGAACCGGCCGCCCACCCGGCGGCCCCACGGCGAGACCCGAAGTCCCGCCTCAGGCACCCGGTGCGTACCGTTCCCCGGCCCAGAAGGCCGCCCGGACGGTGCGGACCGGGTGCCTGACCCGTAGATTGCGGCCATGCTCGCTGCCTACGCCGCCACGACCAGTCCCGACGACCCGTTGTCCGCCCTCGTCGTGGGGGAGCGGCCCGCCCCGGAGGTGCCCGAGGGCTGGGCCCGGGTGCGGGTGCGCGCCGCGAGCCTGAACCACCACGACGTGTGGAGCCTGCGCGGGGTGGGCCTGCCCGCGGAGCGGCTCCCGATGATCCTCGGCTGCGACGCCGCCGGGCTCGACGACGAGGGCCGCGAGGTCGTCGTCCACGCCGTCATCGGCGACCCGGACTACCGCGGCGACGAGACGATGGACCCGAAGCGGTCGCTGCTCTCGGAGCGGTACCAGGGCACGCTCGCCGACGAGGTCGTCGTCCCGCGGCGCAACCTCGTGCCCAAGCCTGCTGCGCTGTCGTGGGAGGAGGCCGCCTGCCTGCCGACCGCATGGCTGACGGCCTACCGGATGCTCTTCACCCAGTCCGGCCTGCAGCCCGGCTCCACGGTGCTCGTGCAGGGCGCCGGCGGCGGGGTCGCGACGGCGCTCATCGCGCTCGGCGCCGCGGCCGGGTACCGGGTCTGGGCGACGAGCCGGGACGAGGCCAAGCGGGCCAAGGCGCTCGAGCTGGGTGCCGCGGCCGCGTTCGAGTCCGGCGCCCGGCTGCCGGAGCGGGTCGACGCCGTCATGGAGACCGTGGGCGCGGCGACCTGGGGGCACTCGGTGAAGTCGCTGAAGCAGGGCGGCACCGTCGTCATCTCGGGGGCGACGTCCGGCCCGAACCCGGCGGCGACCGAGCTCAACCGGATCTTCTTCCTCCAGCTGCGCGTCGTCGGCTCGACGATGGGCACCAAGGAGGAGCTCGAGCGGCTCATGCGGTTCTGCGAGCAGACCGGGGTGCGACCGCTCGTCGACTCGGTGATGCCGCTCGAGGACGCCCGTGACGGCTTCGCGAAGATGGCGGCCGGGGACCTCGTCGGCAAGGTCGTCTTCACCCGGCCGTGAGCGGTCCCGCGCGGGCCGAGGTCGTCGTCCGGACGGCACGGCTCGCGCTCGTGGCGCTGCCCGGGCCGGACCTCGTCGCGGTGCGGGACAGGGTGCGTGCGGTCCTCGTCGACGACGGCGCCTGGGCGCCGGACTACCCGACGGACGGTGACGTGCTCATGGCCGGACTGTCCCTGCGGCACGACGCGGTCCCGACCGCGGGCGCGCCGTGGGGGCCGCTCCAGGTGCGGCTCCTCCGGGAGCCGGACGCCGTGGACGTCGCCGTCGGCGGGATCGGCTTCAAGACCGCGCCGGACGCGGCGGGCGTCGTCGAGGTCGGCTACGGGCTCGCGCCGTCCGTGCACGGCACGGGGCTGGCGACCGAGGCCCTCGCGGGCATGCTCGACCTCGCGCGCCGGCTCGGGCTGCACGCTGTCACGGCTGAGACCGCCGTCACCAACGCGGCGAGCCGCCGGGTGCTCGAGAAGAACGGGTTCGGCCTGGTCGGCGCCGAGGACGACGGCATGCTGTGGTGGCGCCGGGACCTGTGAGGCCGTGCGTCCGTGACGGGCGCTGCCTCAGTCCTCGGCGACGCCGAGCCACTGGGCCCAGCCGTTGTGCAGCACGAGCCAGGCCATGAGGCCGTACCCGACCTGGCCGGGGTGCCGGCCGTCGCCGGCGGCCATGTCCGTGAGCCAGTCCTCGTGGTGGACGAGCGGCCGCCAGCAGTCGACGTAGGGCACCCGGCGGCGCAGGCAGACGTCCGCGAAGGCGTCGGAGAGCTCGGGGACGAGGTCGGCGTGCTGCGCCCGGTCGGCCGGCGGCGGTCCGACGACGAAGACCGGCAGGTTGCGCGCCAGGCACTCGTCGAGCACGTTCGCGAGGTTGAGCCGCGACCGGGCCAGCGACATCCCGTCGGCGAGGTCGGCGTGCCCGAGCCCGATGACGAGCCGGAACGACTCCGGGTCCGCGTCGGCGAACCGGCGCCCGGTCTCCTCCCGCCAGCGGGCGAGCAGGCCGGTCGTCGTCTCGCCGGGCACCCCGAGCGGGAAGAGCGTCACGAGGCTCTCGGTGCGCGACGTCCGCGCCCCGACCCGCCCGACCCAGCCGAGCGAACGCGGGTCGCCGACGCCCGCGACGAAGTCGTCGCCGACGACGCAGACGCGCAGCTCAGGGGTCCGGGAGGCGTACCGCCCCGTGCCGTCCGTCGCCGTCATCGTCGTGCCGTCCTGTCCGGCTGGTCCCATGTCCGCCCCCCGATGGTCGTCCGCCCCCCG
>NZ_MWLN01000175.1 GCF_002198655.1 Kineosporia sp. A_224 | reverse complement strand
CGGGGGCACCGGCGCCGGGCCGGCGAGGGCCGTCGTCCCGCGGGTGTGCGCGGGCGCGTGCCGGCCGGCGTCCGGGAGGTCGATCGCCGCCGTGCCGAGGGTGCTGAACAGCTCCTCGGCGGACGGCGCGGCGCCGCCCGGCCGGTCGGCGTGCGGCCCGTCCGCGGGCGCGTCGGGTGCGGTCACCGGGCCATCATGCCCGGCCGGGCCTCCCCCGGGGCGCGCCTCGGGCAGGGCTGTGCCCCGGCCACCGGTCCGGTCACGGGCTCTGGGTGCCCACCGCGACCGTGGGCGTGCCCGTCCTGGTCGGCCTCGTCCGGGTGGGCCGGGTCGGGGTCGGCTCGGTCGTCGGGCTCTCGGTGAGCGTCGGCGTCGGGGTCTGGGTCTGGGTGGGCGTCGCCGTCGGCGACTGCGTGCCCGGATCCGTCGCCGTCGGCGTCGAGGGCGGCGCCGGGTTGATCTTCTGCCCGATCGGCTTGGCGTCCGGGAACTGCTTGACCGGCTGGCCGTCGAGCGCCTGGGACATGAAGTCGGTCCAGACCCGAACCGGGAACGACCCGCCGGTGATCTCGCCGAAGCCGCCGAAGCCGTCGAGCTCGACCGGGGTGCCCTCCTCGGACTCTCGGTACATCGCGACCGACGTGGCGAGCTGCGGGGTGAAGCCGGTGAACCAGGCCGACATGTTGCTCGACGAGGTACCGGTCTTGCCGGCGACCGGGCGGCCGAGCTGCAGGGCGTAGGTGCCCGAGCCGCGCTTGACGACCTGCTCCATCGCCTCGATCGCGTTCGCCGTGACGTTCGGGTCGAAGACCGGCTGCGGCTTGCCCTTGAAGCTGTAGACCTGCTTCTTCGTCTGGTGCGCGACGATCTTCACGAGCGAGTGCTGCGTCGTCCGCCGGCCGTTGTTCGCGATCGTCGAGTAGGCGTGCGCCATGTCGATCGGGTGCGGCGAGAAGGTGCCGAGGACGTTGGCGAGGTTGGGCTCGAGCCCGTTCGTCGTCCTCGGGAGGCCGGCGCACACCGCGGCGTCCTGGGTCTGCGCCGGGCCGACCTCCTTGTTGAGGGCGACGTAGACGGTGTTCACCGAGCTCGCCGTCGCCTTGCGCAGGTCGATGAAGCCGTACTGGCTGTTGCCGAAGTTGCGCACCGGCCGCTCGTAGCCCTTGAAGTCCTGCGGGCTGCGACCGTCGAACCGGCTGTCGAGGTTGATCGCGGTCTCCTCGTCGATCCGGGGCTTGCAGGCCCCGATCGTCTGCTTGCCGCGCAGCGCGGCGAGGAGGGCGAACGGCTTGGCCGTCGAGCCGGCCTGCATGATGTCCTGCGTCGCGCCGTTCTGCTGCCGCTCGAGGAAGTCCTCGCCGCCGTAGATCGAGCGGACCTCACCGGTCGCGACGTCGATCGTCGCCATCGAGATCCGGGTGCCCTTCGGCCACGACTTCTTCGCCGGGAGCGTCTCGTCGACGGCCTTGACGGCGTCGTCCATGAGCTTCTTGTCGAACGTCGTGTAGATGTCGAAGCCGCCGGTGTCGAGGGTCTTGCCGTCGATGCCGTTCGGGTACTCGCTCGTGCGGACCGCCGCGGCCTCCTTGCGCACCATGGCGAGCAGGTAGCCGCGGTAGCCGGCGGGGGTCGTCGACGGCTTGTACTTGATGATCTTGGGGAACTTGAGCTTCGCGGCCTCGTCGGCGCTGATCCGGCCCTCGGACACGAGACCGTCGACGACGAACTGCCAGCGCTCCTTGGCCCGCGGCTTGGAGTCGCCGCCGTCCAGCGGGTCGTAGAGCTCCGGGCCGTTGATGATGCCCGCGAGGTAGGCCGACTCGCTGACCGTGAGCTTGTCGACGTTCTTGCCGAAGTAGGCCTTCGAGGCGGCCTGCACGCCGTTCGCGCCGCGGCCGAAGTAGATCGTGTTGAGGTAGCCCTCGAGGATCTGGTCCTTGGTGAACTTGCGGCCGACCTTGAGCGAGATGAACAGCTCCTTCACCTTGCGGGTGTAGGTGCGGTCCGAGCTCAGGTAGTAGTTCTTCACGTACTGCTGGGTGATCGTCGAGCCGCCCTGCAGCGAGCCGCCCTGCGCGTTGTTGAGCAGCGCCCGGACCATGCCCGGGACCGAGATGCCGCTGTTGCTCTCGAAGGTCCGGTCCTCGGAGGCGTAGACGGCGTACTTCAGCGAGTCGGGGACCTGCTTGATCGTGACGAGGGTGCGGTTCTCCTCCTGGAAGCGGCCGAGCACCGAGCCGTCCCGGAAGTAGACCGTCGACGTCTGGAAGGTCGCGCTCTGCTTGCCGTCAGGGATCGGCGTCGAGGCGTAGGCGACGAAGAACATGCCCAGCACGAGCGCCGTCCCGGCGAGGAGCAGCGAGCCGACGAGCTTCCACGACGGGATCCATCGCGTGAAGCCGCGGCGGGCCTGCCGCGGGTAGTCGACGAACCGCCTGCGCGGCGGCTTCCCGCCCGGCCGGCCGGTCCTGCCGGTCGGCGTCCGGCCGCCCTGCGGCGACCGGCCGGGGGGACCACCGAGGCCCTGACGGCCGCGCGGGTCGACGTACTGGGGGGCGCCATACCCGGCGTTGCCCCGGGTGGGGGTGCCGCCCGGGAAGTCCCGGGAGACGCCTCGTCGGCCGGAGGGCCGTGCCACGATGTCTGATCCTTCTGTCGTCCGTCTGTCGGTCCTCGCCGCCGGTCTCCCCCCGTGGGGCCCGTCGTGGGGCACCGTTGCCGGGCCGGTCACGTGCCCGCCCAGTATGGGCACACTCCCCCGGCGGCATCGAAACGTGCACGTCAGAGCATGCCCTGCCCACGGAGGACGCCCCGCGGGCCTCCGAGGTTGCACCGCCGAGTGTCATCGAACGATCACGGGGCGTGCTCGTCGGCCCCTTCCGGGGCGCGGCACCGGCAGGTTCCGCGGATCACCGTGGAACCACGCGGGCCCTGCGTACGATCACAGCGCATGACCCTGTTCATCGTCGTCGGCGCCGTGGGCCTGGTGCTGCTCGTGGCGTCGGTCGTCGTCGGCGAGATCTTCGACGGCCTCTTCGACGCCCTGCCCGGTGACGTCCTCTCGACCGCCGTCGTCGCCGGTTTCCTCGCTGCCTTCGGGTTCGCGGGCTCCGTCGCGGTAGGCAGCCTCGGCACGGCCGGCGCGACCGGCGTGGGCGTCGTCGCCGGCGCGCTCGTCGGGGGTGTCGCGGGCTGGCTGACACGCGGCCTGACCCGCTCGCGCACGGACGCGACGCCGACCGGCACCGATCTCCTGGGCCTGCCCGGAACCGTTGTCACACAGGTGCCGTCGCAGGGGTACGGCGAGGTCAGCGTGACCGTGGCGGGGCACCTCACCAAGCTCAACGCCCGCGCCGACGAGGTGCTCCTCGTCGGGACGCCGGTGCGCGTCACCGCGACCCTGTCGCCGACGTCCGTCATGGTCGTCCGCCGGGCGTAGCCGGGCAGCGGTCGCCGCCGGGCGGCCGCGCAGGAAGCGAGACACAGCAAGGAACCGCCGGGGGGAGGTCCTCCGGCGCGTGACGGGCCGCAGGAACGCGGCCCAAGGAAGAGGCTCGGGTGGACCTGTTCGGGTCGTCGGCCGTGATGTCGGTCCTCGGCATCGCCGTCCTGCTCATCCTCGTCGTCGCGCTCGTCACCCAGCGGTACAAGGTGGCCGGCCCGAACGAGGCGTTCATCATCACCGGTCGGCGCGGCAAGGAGGTGCGCAACGCCGACACGGGAGCGGTCTCCACCGACCTGTCCGGCCAGAAGGTCGTCATGGGCGGCGGGGTCTTCGTGCTGCCCTTCGTGCAGCGCCGCTACACCCTCGACCTGTCGAGCCGGCGGATCCCGGTGCAGATCCGCGGCGCCGTCTCCGGCCAGGGCGTCAAGCTCAACCTCGAGGGCGTCGCGATCGTCAAGGTCGGTGGCAACGTCGACTCGATCCGTGCCGCCGCGCAACGGTTCCTCACGCAGCAGGCCGACATCGAGTCCTTCACGACCGAGGTGCTCGCCGGTGCGCTGCGCTCGATCGTCGGCGGCCTCACCGTCGAGCAGATCATCCGGGACCGGGGCGCCTTCGCCCAGCGCGTCGCGGACGAGTCGGAGGCGTCCCTCACCGGGCAGGGCCTCGTGCTCGACACCTTCCAGATCCAGGACATCACGGACGACGGCTCCTACCTCATGGACCTCGGGCGGCCCGAGGCGGCCCGGATCCAGCAGGAGGCAGCCGTCGCCGAGGCGGGGGCCCGTCGGGCTGCCGAGCAGGCCCGGATCATCGCCGAGCAGGAGATCGCCGTCGCGCAGCGCGCGCTCGCCCTCAAGCAGGCCGAGATCAAGGCCGAGACGGACGCCGCCCAGGCCCAGGCCGCAGCGGCCGGCCCGCTCTCGCGCGCCGAGCGCGACCAGGCGATCCTCGCCGAGCAGGAGAAGGTCGCCGTCCGGCAGGCCGCCCTCACCGAGCGCGAGCTCGACACCCAGGTGCGCAAGCCTGCCGACGCCCAGCGGTACAAGGTCGAGCAGGAGGCCGAGGCGCGCCGCAGCTCGGCGATCGCGGACGCCGACGCCCGCAAGACCGCGGCCATCGCGGCCGCGCAGGCGGACGCCGAGAAGGCGCGCATCACCGGTGAGGCCGAGAAGGCCCGCCGGACGGCGCTCGCCGACGCCGAGGCGATCGAGGGTGCGCGGCGCGGTGACGCCGAGAAGGCCCGCCGGGTCGCCGAGGCCGACGCCCTGCGGGCCGAGGGCGAGGCGGAGGGCGCAGCGATCCTCGCGCGCGGGAACGCCGAGGCCGAGGCCATGGAGAAGAAGGCGACGGCGTACGGGCGGTACAACGAGGCCGCCGTCCTCCAGATGCTCGTCGAGGTGCTGCCGAAGGTCGCCAAGGAGGTGGCGTCCCCGATGGCCGCGATCGACTCGCTCACGGTGCTCTCGACGGACGGCGCCGCCGCGCTCCCCCGACAGGTCGCCGACAACCTGACCCAGACCCTCGCGATGCTCAAGACGACGACGGGCCTGGACCTCGGGCAGATCGTCCAGAAGTTCGCCGGGGCCGCGGCGGGTGCCGCGTCCGGCGTCGCTCCCGGGACGACGGGCACGAACGGCTCGGTGGCCGGCCAGGCGCTGGGGGCCGAGAAGCCGCCGACCGACTGACGCGCGAGCCCGCAGCACCCCGCAGCACCCGCAGCGCCGCACACACCCACGAGGCCCGGACGGTCCGCCGTCCGGGCCTCGTCGCGTCATGGCGCGGTTCACAGCCCGGTCGACTGGACAGATATATCGAGCCGATACATCATGGCGATGCAGACATGGATGCACGCTTGTCAGGTCCGAGCGTGTGACCAGCAGTGAAACATCACGTGCGCCGGATCACCAGACGGTCGCCACGTGACGTGCACGACGACAGACCTGACGACTGGTCCGGCGACGAGCGGAGGAGGAACGGTGGCCCGCAGGTCCGACGTCCTCGAGCTCGCCGTCCTCGGGCTGCTCCAGGAGTCCCCGCTGCACGGCTACGCGCTGCGCAAGCGGCTCAACGACCGGCTCGGCGTCTTCGCGGCGCTGTCCTTCGGGACGCTCTACCCCGCGCTGCGCACCCTGCTGACGCGGGGCTGGATCCGGGAGAGCGCGGCGACCGAGGTCGACGGCCCGACCCTCGGCCGAAGGGCGCGGATCGTCTACGAGATCACCGCCGAGGGCAAGGAGCACTTCCAGGCCCTCGTCTCCTCCCCCGGCCCGGACGCGTGGGAGGACGGCACGTTCGACGTCCACTTCGCGTTCTTCGCCCGCACGGACGCCGCGACCCGGCTTCGCATCCTGGAGAACCGCCGGCTGCGGCTCACCGAGCGGATGGAGACCGCGCGGCAGGCCAGGCTGCGCAACCGCGAGCGCCTCGACGAGTACACCCTCGCGCTGAAGTCCCTCGGCGAGGAGGCGGTCGAGCACGAGGTGCGCTGGCTCAGCGAGCTCATCGACTCCGAGCGCGCGAGCAACATGACGCACCTCGACGACCCCGACAAGCCGGATCCGTCCGACCCCAGGGCGGTACCGCCCACCTGACCGTTCGTGCCCGGGCGCCCACCAGGCGCACGGGCCTGCGCCCCCGCCCACTCACCCACCGAGTGGGGACCCGCACCAGAAGAGGAGCACCACATGGGATCCGTCCGCGTCGCCATCGTCGGCGTCGGCAACTGCGCCGCGTCGCTCGTCCAGGGCGTGCACTACTACCGGGACGCCGACCCGGCGGGCTCCGTGCCCGGCCTCATGCACGTGACGTTCGGCGAGTACCACGTGAGCGACATCGAGTTCGTCGCCGCGTTCGACGTCGACGGCAAGAAGGTCGGCCTGGACCTGTCCGAGGCCATCGGCGCCAGCGAGAACAACACGATCAAGATCTGCGAGGTGCCGCCGCTCGGCGTGCCGGTGCAGCGCGGCCACACCCTCGACGGCCTCGGCAAGTACTACCGCGAGACGATCACCGAGTCCGACGAGGAGCCGGTGGACGTCGTGCAGGTGCTGCGCGACCAGCGGGTCGACGTCCTCATCTGCTACCTGCCCGTCGGTTCCGAGGCCGCGGCGAAGTTCTACGCGACGTGCGCCATCGAGGCGAAGGTGGCGTTCGTCAACGCGCTGCCCGTCTTCATCGCGTCGGACCCGGTGTGGGCCAAGAAGTTCGAGGACGCCGGCGTCCCGATCGTCGGTGACGACATCAAGAGCCAGGTCGGCGCGACGATCACGCACCGCGTCATGGCGCGTCTGTTCGAGGACCGCGGCGTCGTCCTCGACCGGACGTACCAGCTGAACGTCGGCGGCAACATGGACTTCAAGAACATGCTCGAGCGCGACCGTCTCGAGTCGAAGAAGATCTCCAAGACGCAGGCCGTGACGAGCAACCTCGACCACGACCTCGGCGCGAAGAACGTGCACATCGGCCCGTCGGACTACGTGCAGTGGCTCGACGACCGCAAGTGGGCGTACGTCCGCCTCGAGGGCCGCGCGTTCGGCGACGTCCCGCTCAACCTCGAGTACAAGCTCGAGGTGTGGGACTCCCCGAACTCGGCCGGCGTCATCATCGACGCGCTGCGCGCCGCGAAGATCGCCAAGGACCGCGGCGTCGGCGGTCCGGTCATCTCCGCGTCGGCGTACCTCATGAAGTCGCCGCCGGTGCAGATCGAGGACCGTGAGGGCCGCGAGAAGCTCGAGGCGTTCATCCGCAACGAGGGCTGAGCCCCGACGCACCACCGCCGGCGGCGCGGCACCCACCCGGGTGCCGCGCCGGCGGCGGCAGGTGCCCGAGCCGGGTCGTCATGCCGAGGCACCGCGGGCCGCCGGTGCCGGTTCACACCGGGCGGAGGGCGCGGCGCTCAGTGCGCGTCGCGGGCGACGAACTCGATCCCGCGCTCGAGGGTCGGTACGCCCAGCAGCGTGATCCGCCCGCTCATCGCGCTCATGCCCCGCATCACGGCGGCGTTGAGACCGGTCACGCCGACGAGACCGGCCCGCAACGTGTGGGTCTGCAGCAGCCCGTGCTGGATCCGCTTGTACTCCGCGAGCTCGCCCGGGGCGGGGACGTACCGGCCGAGGGGCCGCAGGTCGATGAGCAGCCGGACCAGGCCGGGCGGCTCCTCGCGCAGGAGGACGCTCAGGTCGCGGACCAGCTCGGCGAGCTGCTCCCGGCCGGACCCGGCGGGGCACAGGAACAGGTAGCGGACACCGTCGTGCTCGCGCCACTCACAGGTCGCCGCCATCGGTGCTCCTCTCCTCCCGGTCTACCGGGGAGGTCGGGTGCGACGGTGGCCGTCTTGAGCGCCGATGGGCACCTGGACACCGACGGCTCCGCAGAGCGAGCACGCTGACGGTGAGCCACGACATGCAGACGTAGCTGGAGAGGTCACTTCCCGGACATCGACGTTCACGCAGGACCAGGTGGACGCGGACCGGTGCGGAGGCCGGGCTCCAGCCCGCCTGACACCCCCTTTCCGGCCCCTCAGAGGGAGATCGCTCTCGATATGCACGGTGATCTACCTCTGAGGGGCCGATCTGGGCGCCCTGCCGTCGTCGTCACGGTGCGCAGGGATCTAGCCTTGCCCCCGTGACGACCGGCGGGACCTACCTGGGCGACCTCCGGATCGTCCTGCGGGGCAGGGACTTCCGCCGCTTGTTCGCGACCCGCCTCGTCTCCCAGGCCGCGGACGGCGCGTTCCAGGCCGGGCTCGCGAGCCTGTTCTTCTTCTCCCCCGAGCGGGCCGCGACAGCCGGTGCGGTGGCGACCGCGTTCGCGGTGGCCGTCCTGCCGTACACCCTCGTCGGCCCGTTCGCCGGGGTGCTCCTCGACCGCTGGCGCCGCCGGCAGGTGCTCGTCGTGGCGAACCTCGTGCGGGCCGCGCTCGTCGTCGGGGTCGCCGCGCTCGTCGGTGCCGGCGTCGTCGGGGTGCCGCTCTACGTGGCCGTCCTCGTGTGCCTGTCCGTCAACCGGTTCATCCTCGCCGGGCTCGGCGCGAGCCTGCCGCACGTCGTCCCCGAGGACGAGCTCGTCATGGCGAACGCGGTCTCCCCGACGAGCGGCACGCTCGCCGCGCTGCTCGGCGGCGGGGTGGGGGTCGGCGTCCGGCTCGCGCTCTCCCCCGGCAACGGCACCGACGCGGTGATCCTCCTCCTCGCGGCGGCGGGGTTCGCTGCGGCGTCCCAGGTCGCGCGGCTCATGGACAAGGACCTGCTCGGGCCGGACGGCGCGCGCCGGCTGCCGTGGCACGACGTCGCCGAGGCGGCGGCCGGGGTCGCGCGCGGGTTCGTCGAGGCCCTGCACTACCTGCGGCACAAGCGCCGCCCGACGCTGGCGCTGGCCGCGATCGGCGGCCACCGGCTGGCCTACGGCGCGACGACCGTCGTCATCATCCTGCTGTGCCGCAACTACTTCACCGACCCGGCGGACACCGACGCCGGCGCGGCGCTGCTCGCGTCGATCTTCGTCGCGTCCGGGGTCGGGTTCTTCGTCGCGGCCCTCGTGACGCCGGTCGCGACCCGGCGGATGCGGATGGAGACGTGGATCGTCGTCTGCCTCGTCGCCGCAGCCCTCGTCGAGGCGACGTTCGTCGTCTTCCTCGACGTGACGACCGCCCTCGTCGGCGCCTTCGTCCTCGGCACCGCGGCGCAGGGCGCGAAGATCTGCGTCGACGCGATCGTCCAGGGCAGCGTCGAGGACGCCTTCCGCGGCCGGGTCATGTCGTTCTACGACGTCGTGTTCAACGTCGCGTCGGTCGTCTCCGCCGCGGTCTGCGCCACCGTGCTGCCGGCCGACGGGTACTCGCCGGGGGTCTACGTCGGGATCACGCTGCTCTATGCGCTCACCGCCGTGCTCTACGGCCGGTTCCACCGGCGCCGGTGAGCGGCGCCCGGGCCGCCGGGCGGAAAACCCGTGGCGGGTCCGATATGCCCGGTGCTGGACTGGGGGGATGTCCACGACGACCCGGCGCGGTGCCGTGACCCTCCGCACGCTCGACCTCGACGACCCGGCGGACGTCGTCCTCTTCCACCGGGCGTACGGGGAGGTCGACCTCGTCGCCGACCGGCACCTGCTCGGCGACCGGTCCGCACCGCGCTCCGCCGAGGACACCCTCGTCTCCGAGCGCGAGACCACGAGCTACCGCACGACCCGCGGCGTCGCCCTCGACGACGGCGGCTCACCGGTAGGCACCTGGCTCGTCGAGCTCACGGTCCACGACAACCTCGACATCGGTTTCGTCGACGTCACCGTGCACCCGGAGCACCGTCGCAGGGGCATCGGCAGCATCCTGGTGCAGCACACCGAGGCGCTCGTCCGCGCCGCGGGCCGGTCCGTCGTCCAGACCTGGCAGGGCACCGCCGTCGACCCGGCCGTCGAGGACCCGACGACCCCGTTCGCCACCCGGCACGGGTACACCTCGACCCTGCCGAGCCTGCGCAACGACCTCGACCTCGACCCGGGGCCGGACGGCCTCGCCCGGGCGCTCGCCCCGCTCGACGCCGAGACCGCCGGCCGCTTCGACGCCGCGACAGACCGCCTGGTGAGCGCCGACGGGCAGTACCGGCTCGTCACGTGGTGGAACGCCGTACCGGACGAGTACCTCGACGACCGCGCCTACCTGATCCAGCGGATGAGCACCGACGCCCCGGCCGGCGACATGACGATCGAGGAGGAGCGCTGGGACGGCGCCCGGGTCCGGGAGAACGAGGCGATCAGCCAGGCGCAGGGCAAGACCGTCGTCGAGACCGCCGCCGTGCACGTGCCCTCCGGGCGGCTCGTCGCGTTCACCGTGCTCGCCGTCCCCAAGCACCTGCCGGACCACGCGTTCCAGTGGGACACCCTGGTGCTCCGCGAGCACCGCGGGCAGCGGCTCGGGATGGCGATCAAGGCCGCGAACCTGCGGGCGCTCGCCGCACGGACGTCCGGGCTGCGCCGGGTGACCACGTACAACGCCGAGTCGAACGCACCGATGCTGCGCGTCAACCGCGCGATGGGGTTCCGCCCGGTGCTGCGGACGACGTGCTGGGAGAAGAGGACGGGCACCCATGCTCACGAGTGACCTGACGATCGCCGAGCTCGACGTCGACCGCGAGGAGGACGCGGCGCTCTACCGCCGGGCCCACGACGCCGCCGACGTCGCGTCGGCGCGACTGCTCCTCGGCGACCGGCACGGCGCCCGGACGGCCGACGAGGTCCTCGCGTGGGTCCGCACCGACGCCGCGCACGACAAGCGGATCGGCGTCGGGCTCGTCGACGGCGAGCCGGTCGCGACGTGGGGGCTGACCTTCTCCCGGCACGACAACCTCGACGTCGCCGACGTCGGGCTGAGCGTCGCGCCGGGGCACCGCCGGCAGGGTGTCGGCACCCGGCTCCTGGAGCACGCCGAGGCGATCGTCCGCGAGACCGGACGGGGCGTCGTCCAGGCCTGGGAGCTGCTGCCCGCCGGCGAGGGCGACGAGGACCCGACGACCGCGTTCGCGACCCGGCACGGCTACCGGTCGACGCTGCCGAGCCTGCGCAGCGACCTCGACCTCGACCCGGACGACGCCACCGCCCTCGACCGGGCGCTCGCACCGCTCGACGCGGAGGCCGGTGACCACCTCGACCCCGACTACCGGCTCGTCACGTGGTGGTGGGACCGCGAGCCGCACGCCTGGCTCGAGGAGCGCGCCCACCTCCAGCGCCGGATGAGCACGGACGCCCCGACCGGCGACATGACGTCCGAGGAGCAGCGCTGGGACGCCGAGCGGGTCCGGGCCTGGGAGGGCACCGCCACCGCCCAGGGCCGGGCGGTCGTCGACACGGCCGTGCTCCACGTGCCGTCCGGCCGGCTCGTGGCGTTCACCCAGATCGGGGTGCCGTCGGCCGCCCAGGAGCACGCCTACCAGTGGAACACCCTCGTGCTCCGGGAGCACCGCGGCCACCGGCTCGGGATGGCGATCAAGGCCGCCAACCTGCGCGCGGCCGTCGAGCGGTTCCCGCAGGTCCGGCGGATCACGACGTACAACGCGGCGTCCAACGCCCCGATGCTCCGGGTGAACCTCGCGATGGGGTTCCGGCCCGTGGCCCGGGAGACGTGCTGGGAGAAGACGCTCGGCTGAGGCCGGCGGGCGGCCGGCCGGCGGTCAGCCGGTCGGCTGCTGGGTCTTCCACCACTCGACGAGGAGCGTGCGCGCCTCGTCGGGGTCGAGCGGCCCGCGGTCGAGCCGCAGCTCCTTGAGGAAGGTCCAGGCCCGGCCGACGTCGCGGCCCGGGCCGATCCCGAGGACCTCCATGATCGCGTTGCCGTCGAGGTCGGGGCGGACCGAGTCGAGCTCCTCCTGCTCGCGCAGGGCGGCGATCCGGGCCTCGAGGTCGTCGTAGGCGCCGGCGAGGCGGGCGGCCTTGCGCCGGTTGCGCGTCGTGCAGTCCGAACGGGTCAGCCTGTGGAGCCGGTCGAGGAGCGGGCCTGCGTCCGTGACGTAGCGGCGGACGGCGGAGTCGGTCCAGGCGCCCTCGCCGTAGCCGTGGAACCGCAGGTGCAGCTCGACGAGGCGCGCGACGTCCTTGACCGTCTCCTTGTCGAACCGCAGCGCCTTGAGCCGCTTCGCGGTGAGCTTGGCGCCGACGATCTCGTGGTGGTGGAAGGAGACCCCGCCGCCCTCCTCGAACCGCCGCGTCGCCGGCTTGCCGATGTCGTGGAGCAGCGCCGCGAGCCGCAGCACGAGGTCCGGGCCGGGCACGGCGCCGTCCGGGCCGTCCTCGAGGGCGATCGCCTGGGCGAGCACGGTGAGCGAGTGCTCGTAGACGTCCTTGTGCCGGTGGTGCTCGTCGACGACGAGCTTGAGCGCCCCCACCTCGGGGACGACGTGCGCGGCCAGCCCGGTGTCGACGAGCAGCTCGATGCCCGGGCGCGGGTCGGGCGCCAGCAGCAGCTTCTCCAGCTCCACCCGCGAGCGCTCGACGGCGACGATCGTCAGGCGGTCGGCCATGTCGTGCATCGCGCGGACGGCGTCCGGGTCGACGGCGAAGCCGAGCTGGGCGGCGAACCGGGCGGCCCGCATCATCCGCAGCGGGTCGTCGCCGAACGACTCCTGCGGGGTCCCGGGGGTGCGCAGCCGGCGGGCGACGAGGTCGGCGAGGCCGTCGTGCGGGTCGACGAACGTCATCGACGGCAGCTCGACGGCCATCGCGTTGACGGTGAAGTCGCGGCGGCGCAGGTCGCCCTCGAGGGAGTCGCCGAACACGACCTGGGGCTTGCGGGACGTCGGGTCGTACTCCTCGGACCGGTACGTCGTCACCTCGACGATGACGTCGCCCTTGCGGGCGCCGATCGTGCCGAACTCCTTGCCGATGTCCCAGTGGGCGTCGCCCCACCGCTTGAGGACGGCGATCGTGTCGTCCGGGCGGGCGTCGGTCGTGAAGTCGAGGTCGGGCGAGCTGCGGGCGAGGACGGCGTCCCGCACCGGGCCGCCGACGAGGGCCAGCCGGTGGCCCGCCCGCTCGAAGAGCACGCCGAGCTCGCCGACGACCGGGTCGAGCACGAGGAGGGCGGCCGCGAGCCGGCGCCGTGCCTCGTCGACGGACGACGGCACGAGCAGCAGGGACGGGGACGGCGGCACGACCGTCAAGCCTGCCAGATCCCGGCGCCCGTCCCTGACCGGATTCCTGCGGACCGGTCGCAGGATCGGTCGCGGCAGACCTTCGGGGGCGGCCGGGTGAAGGGGGTGCCCCATTACAGTGAAGGGCATGTCCCGACCGTCCCGGCCCTCGCGCGACCAGCGACGGTCGATGCCGACGGTCGAGGAGCTCTCCGCGGGCGGCCTCGTCGTGGACCTCGCGCGCGCCCGGCCGTGCGCGGCCGTGATCGCCCGGGTCAACCGGGCCGGCCGGGTCGAGTGGTGCCTGCCCAAGGGCCACCTGGAGGACGGCGAGACGCCCGAGCAGGCCGCCGTCCGGGAGATCGCCGAGGAGACCGGCATCCACGGCCGGCTGATCTGCGCGCTCGGGACGATCGACTTCTGGTTCTCCGCCGAGGGCCGGCGGATCCACAAGCGGGTCCACCACTACCTCCTCGAGGCCACCGGCGGTGAGCTGACGGTCGAGGGCGACCCGGACCGGGAGGCGGTCGACGTCGCCTGGGTGGCGCTCGACGACCTCGGGCGCGTGCTCGAGTTCCCCAACGAACGCAAGATCGCGCGGGCCGCGACCGCGCGCCTCGCGGACACCGCGTGAACGCCCCCGCGGTGACCGGCGCCGCCGTCCGGACCCCGGGGCCGCCGGGTCTGCCGGGTCTGGTCCGGGTGCTGGCCGCCGCGGCGGGCGCCGTCGCGACGGTGCTGGCCGCGGCCTCCCCCGGCGCCGCCCTGGCGACCCCGTTCACCGAACCGCCGCCGGCCGCCGCCGCGATCGCCGACGCGGCGCCGCAGCGGTCCGCGACGTCCACGGGCGACGGCGCCGTCACGGTCACCGGTCTCACCCCGGGCACCCTTGTGCCCGGGGCCGTGCTCACGGTGACCGGCACGGTGCGCAACACGACCCGGTCGACGCTCGGGGCGCTGAGCGTCGACGTCCACATCCGGCCCGAGCGGATCCGCAGCCGGGCCGCGATCGAGGCGTGGGCCGCGGGCGAGGGCGACGAGTTCCCCGGCAAGATCGTCGTCACGACGAAGATCGCCGGGCGGCTCGCCCCGGGCGCGACCGCGACCTTCACCGCCCGCAAGGAGGTCGACACCTCGTTCGGCCTGCCCGACGGGTCGGCGTCCTTCGGGCCGCGCGGCGTCACCGTGGAGCTCGTCGGTGCGGCGGTGCGGGCCGGCACGCCCGCGAGCGCGGACGCCGCCGGGCGCCGCAGCGTGGTCGGCGCGCAGCGGACCTTCACCGTGTGGAGCCCCGAGGCGGCCCCGCCGACGCTGCGGCTCGGCGTCCTCGTGCCGCTCGTCTCCACCCGCCCGGTCCCGGACGTCTCGGCCCCCGACGCGCAGACCCTCGAGGACCTCTCCCCCACCGGCCGGATCGGCCGGCTGACCCGGGTCGCCGCGACGACCCCGGGGCTGACCTGGGCCGTCGACCCCGCGCTGCTGCTCGCGGCCTACCGCGCGGGCCGGGCCGACGACGACGGCACCGGCACCGGGACCGCCACGGCGACGCCGTCCGGCACGGCCTCGGCCCCCGCGGACGGCGCGCCCACGACGTCCGCCGGGGCCGGCGGCACGGGCGGCGACGGTGCGGGGACGACGTCCGGGGACGTCTCGGCCCAGGTGCCCGGCGCGCAGGAGTGGCTCTCGACGGTCAAGGAGTCGATCGGCCGGCAGGACGTCCGCGCCCTGCCGTTCGGCGACCCCGACCTGGCCGCGCTGGCCCGCGCCAAGCAGCCCGACCTGCTCACCGCCGCGCTCACCGCCGGGGACAGCGCGGCCCGGACGGCGCTCGGCGCGGCGCTGCCGTCCGGCCTCGCCTGGCCCGTCGACGGGTTCGCCGACCGCGCGACGGCGGACCTGGTCGCCCGCACCGGGCTCACCGACCTCGTCCTCGCCGGCGCCGCGCAGCCCTCGACCGGGGGGCCGGACGTCACGCCGCTGCCCCGCAGCAGCGTCACGGTCACCGACGGCACGGTCGGCGGGCTCGTCGCGGACGACGTGATGTCCTCGGCGTTCGCCGCCGCGGGCCGCGGCGGCGACGCCCTGGCCCAGCAGCGGCTCGTCGCCGACCTCGCGGCGACCGCCCGGGAGTCGCTCGACGCCCCCGCGGCGGCCGGCGGCACCGGGCGCAGCGTGCTCGTCGTCGCCCCCCGGGACTGGCGGGTCGACGGCTCGAGCCTGTCCCAGGTGCTCGCGACGCTGCGGTCGACGTCCTGGGTCGCGCTCACCACGGCCGGCAGCCTGCGGACCGAGGCCGCGGGCCGGACGAGCGCCCGCACCCTGAGCTACCCCGCCGCCGCGCGCAAGGCCGAGCTCGCCGCCGACGCGCTGCGGCTCGTCGCGTCGTCCCGCCGCCGGCTGGCCCGCTTCGCCCCCGCGCTCGTCGACCCGGACCCCGTCGTCCGGCCGCTCGAGCGCGAGTCGCTCTCCCTGGCCGGCACCGCGTGGCGCAGCGACCCGCAGCGCCTCGACGCCCGCACCCGCAACCTCGGGCGGGCCGTCGACCGGCTCTACGGCGGGGTCCGGGTCGCCGTCGGGAGCTCGAAGAACCTGCTGGCGCAGACCGGCAACCTGCCTGTCACCGTGCAGAACGACCTCGACGTCGACGTCCGGGTCGTCGTCGCGCTGCGGCCGCGGTCCGGCCGGCTCGTCGTCGACGAGGCGGTGCCGGTGACCGTCGGGGCCAAGGCCCAGCGGCAGGCCCTCGTGCCGGTGCGGGCCATCGCTGACGGCGACGTCGACGTCGACGTCACGCTCCTCACGCCGGACCTGCGGCAGGTCACCGAGCCCGTGACGATCCCGGTCCGGGTGCGCAGCGACTGGGAGAACCGCGGCATCGCCGTCGTCGGCGGCGGCCTCGTGCTGCTGCTCGTCGTCGGCCTGGTCCGCGGCGTCCGTCGCGGCCGCCGGCCCTCGGTGCCGCTGGACACCGTGCCCGACCCGGACGACGTCGGGCGCGTCCTCGTCGACGACACCGGCCGGGTGCTCGCCGAGGCGGACGGCGCCCCGGCGGACGACACCCCGGCGGACGACACCCCGGCGGACGATGCACCGCCCGCTGCCCGGCCGCTCGACGTCGTCCCCCGGGACGGTGCCCGATGAGCGACCAACGACCCGACCGGCGACCCGGCCCGGGCCAGGACGAGTGGACCGGGCCCGTGCAGCGCAGCGCGCCGAGGGCCCGCGGCCGCGGCCGGCACGTCGCCGACAAGCGGACCTCGGAATGGGACTGGGAGGTCTCGCTCCCGCCGGCGGCCCCCGGAGCGACGCCGGTCATGCAGCCGCCGGAGACGATCCCGACCGGGATCGACCTGTCGGACCTGGCCCGGACCGCCTACGCCGAGCACGTCGCGGCCGCCGGCCCGGTCGGCACCCCCGGCAGCCGGCCGTACCCGAGCCGCCGGTCGCTGCGGGCCGCCGGCGCCGCGACCAGCGTCGACGAGCTGCCGAGACCACCAGGCGGACCGGGCGGACCAGGCGGTCCGGCACCGGGCGGGGTTGCGGGCGACGCGGAGGCGTCCGGAGCACCGACAGTGCCGGGAGCGCGGGACGGGCAGCAGGACGCGGCGGGGGCCGGGTCCACCGCCGCGGTCATGCGCAGCAGCGCCCTCATGGCCGCGGGCACCCTCGTCTCGCGGATCCTCGGGATGGCCCGGGCGATCGTCGTCGCATGGGCGATCGGCCTCGAGCTCGTCGGTGACACGTTCACGACCGCGAACACGATCCCGAACAACCTCTACATCCTCATCGCGGGCGGCGCGCTCAACGCCGTCCTCGTGCCCCAGATCAGCCGGGCGATGAAGCGCGGCGAGCCGGGCCGGGAGTACGTCGACCGGCTGCTGTCGATGTCGGTCGTCATCCTCGCGGTCGCGACGCTGCTCATCACCGCGGCGGCACCCCTGCTCGTCCTCCTGTACTCCGACAAGTGGGGGCCCGAGCAGCTCGCGCTCGGCGTCGCGTTCGCGTTCTGGTGCCTCCCGCAGGTCTTCTTCTACGGGCTGTACACGCTGCTCGGGCAGGTGCTCAACGCGCGCGGCTCGTTCGGGCCGTACATGTGGGCCCCGGTCGTCAACAACGTCGTGGCGATCCTCGGCGTGCTCTGCTTCGTCGCCGTCGCGGGCGCCGACCCGAAGGGCGACCAGCCGATGTCGGCGTGGTCGCCCGGGCTCATCGCGCTCTTCGCGGGGACGGCGACCCTCGGCGTCGCCTCGCAGGCGCTCGTCCTCGTGCCGGTGCTGCGGCGCAGCGGCTTCACGTTCCGGTTCCGCTGGGGCCTGCGCGGCGTCGGTCTCGGGACCGCGAGCACGGTCGCCGGCTGGACCTTCGCCGCCGTCCTGGTCGCCCAGCTCGGGTACATCGTCGCGTCGAAGACGGTGAACGCCGGTGGTGTCGCCGCGGCCACGAACGGCGGGAAGGGCGCCGGCCGGATCATCTACGACAGCGCCTACCTGATCTTCGTGCTGCCGCACTCGCTCGTCGCCGTCTCGCTCGTCACCGCGATCTTCACCCGGATGTCCCGGGCGGCGGCCGACGGCCGGCGGGACGACGTCCGCGCCGACCTGTCGCTCGGCCTGCGCACGGTCGGGATCGCGACCGTGCTCGCCGCGGCCGGGTTCCTCGTGCTCGCCCGGGACCTCGCCTTCGTCATGTTCGGCGCGAGCAGCCGGGAGCAGACCGACGTCATCGGCTGGACCGCGACGGCGATGGGCATCGGGCTCGTCGCCTACTCCGCGCAGTACCTGGCGCAGCGGGTGTTCTACGCCTACGAGGACGCGAAGACCCCGTTCGGCGTCCAGCTCGTGCAGACCCTCGTGTGGGTGGGCGGGGTGCTGCTCGTCCGCTGGCAGCTGGACGGCGCCCAGATCGTCGTCGGCGCGGGTGCCGCGCTCGCGCTCTCGCTCGTCGTCGGCGCCACCATGTCGCTGGCCCAGGTGCGGGTCCATCTCGGCGGGGTCGGCGTCGCGCAGATCGTCCGGACCCACGTGCGGCTCGTCGTCGGTGCCGCCCTCGCGGCAGTCGCCGGCTGGTCGGTCAAGGTGTTCGTCCTCGCGTGGCTCGGCCAGGGTGCCGGGGCCGTCGCCCTCGGGCTCGTCGTCGCGGGGCTCGTCATGGTCGTCGTGTACGTCGCGGTGCTCAAGGTGCTCCAGGTCCGCGAGCTCGACGACCTCGTCGAGCCGTTCGTCGGGCGGCTGCGGCGCCGCTGACCCGCACGGGTGGTTCCGTTCAACCCCGAGGTGTGTCGCGCCGACACAGTCGTCCATGACCGGGCTGACGGGCTGGCTCACGGCGGGGGTCGCCCTCGCCGCGGTGTCCCTCGTCGGCTTCGACGCCGTCTCGGTCGGGGCGACCCGGCTCTCCGGCGCGGACCTCGCCGCCGCGGCCGCGTCCCGGGCGAGCGGCACGCTCGCGCGGACCGGCTCGGTCGAGCGCGCCTACGCGGACGGCGTGGTGCGGGTGCACGAGAGCGACCCGACGGCGACCGTGCCGCGGGAGAGCTTCCGGGTCGACGCGGACGGCGGCGTGCACCTCGTCGTCCGGCGGACGGCCCGCACCCACCTGCTCGCCCGGGTGCCCGCGCTGCGGGACCGCGCGGTCGTCGAGGTCGACGGGAGCACACCCCCGGCGCCCTGACCCGGGCGCACGGGAGCCAGGGATCCGGACCACCACGATCCGTTCCGCAATCGTTACCCCACGTCACGCGTCCCGCGGATTCGCTGGCCGCGCAGCGTAGGCGCCGACCACCGAGCGTCTCCGGCGCACCGTGCGGCGACGTCCGGGGACTCTCGACGGTGCCAGTACGGCGCCGGTCGGCCTAGCATGGGGGCCGCCGGATGCCTTCGGATGGGGCTGACGGCGTCTTCGGAGGGGAGTACGGGGCTGGACGGCGTCGGCCAGGGATACGTCCTCGCAGGACGGTACCGACTCGAGGAGCGGCTCCAGGCCGGCTCCGGCGGGTCGCTGTGGCGTGCCGTCGACCAGACCCTCGATCGGCCGGTCGTCGTCCGGGTGCTCGACGCGGCCCACCCCCAGTCCGAGGACATCGTCGACGCCGCGCGGCGCGCGGCCCTCGCCGAGGACCCCCGCCTGGTCCGCATCCTCGACGTCGGCTCGCAGGCCGTCCCGCGCGGGCACGCGACGTACATCGTCAGTGAGCACGTCAACGGCCGCAGCCTCGCCGACGCCGTCGCCGCTGCACCGCTGCGCGCCGAGACGGCCCGCCGGATCATCGGCGAGGCGTCCCAGGCGCTCGCCCGCGCCGGCAGCCGCGGCCTGCACCACATGCGCCTCGACCCCGGATCGGTGTGGATCACGAGCGACGGGTCGGTCAAGGTCTCCGGGACGGCGATCGACGCCTCGGTCGCCGGGATCGAGCTCGAGACGTCCCAGGCCGCCGAGCGGGCGGACACCGTCGGGCTCGTCAGCGTCCTCTACGCGGCGATCACCGGCCGCTGGCCCGGGGACCAGACGACGGCGCTCGGGGCCGCCCCGCGGGTCAACGGCCGGCCGGTCGCCCCGGGCGACCTCGTCGCCGGGATCCCCAACGACCTCGACACGCTGTGCTCGGTGACGCTCGGCCCGCACGACGACGGCCCGCGCACCCCGGCCGAGCTCGCCGACCAGCTGGCCCCGTGGGCCCGCAGCGCCCAGCTCACCGACCCGCGCGGCCTCGCGCTGAACAGCCCGGACCGGCCCGCGCCGCGCCCGGCCCCCAAGCCGGTGCAGCACCCGCCGGTCCGGCCCGCGGCCAGGCCCGCCGCTCCGGTGGCGCCACCGCCGCCGGTGCGCCGTCCCGCCGGCGGCCGTCCCGTGGTGCCGCCGTTCCCGGAGCCGTCGCCCGACCGCTCCCGCCCGGCACCGCACCACGCCCGGCCCGCCGCGCACCAGCCTTCGGCACCGGCCGCCGTCCAGACGCCGCCGGCCGAGATCCGGCTGCCGCAGACGCCGGCGCCGGTCTCGGCGGCCCCGAGCGCGCCGGCCGCGTCCCGGCCGTCGGCGCTGCCGCAGCCCCAGCAGCAGCCCCAGCACGCCCAGCAGCAGCCCGCCCCCGAGCGGGTCCAGCGCCGGGCCGCCGACCTCTTCCAGCCCGCGGCCGACAACGGTGCCGGCTACGGCTACGCCACGAACGGCACCGACCCGTACTCCGACGCGCCCTTCGGGGTCGTCGGGACGGCGGGCGGCGGCGGTCCGTGGACGGGCTTCGGCAAGGCGGACGAGGGCGAGGAGTACCTCGGGCCGTTCCTGCCGCCCGCACCGCTGACCCGGCCGACCCGTGACCAGTCCCGGCTCGTCCTCGGGATCGTCGCCGGGGTCGTCGTCGTGCTGCTCGCCGTGGCCCTGTGGTCGCTGCGCGACTTCGGCAGCGGCGGCGACGAGGCCGGCGGCGTCACGCCGGTGCCGTCGACGTCCGGCCCGTCGGTGCCCACGCCGTCCTCCGGGCCGTCCTCGTCGGTGAGCCCCTCGCCGTCCACGTCCCCGACGGCGTCGTCGGCACCGCCCGTCATCGACGGCGTCCGCGCCCTCGACCCGCTGGGCGACGACGAGGAGAACGACGCGCTCGTCTCCCGCGCCGTCGACGGCGACCCGGACACCGCCTGGCGCAGCTCGCAGTACAAGACGCAGTCCTTCGGCGGCCTCAAGGACGGCCTCGGGCTCGCGCTCAAGCTCGAGGAGCGCGCGACCGTCACCGAGGTCGACATCGACACCCGGGGCAGCGACGGCGTCCTCGAGCTGAGGCTCGCCGACGGACCGGACTTCGAGGGGTCGACGGTCATCGCGAGCGCCCCGATCTCGGACGGCAGGGCCGTGCTCCGGCCGACCACCCCGATCGCCTCCCAGTGGCTCATCCTGTGGGTGACGCGGCTGCCCGAGGTCGACGGCCAGGGGCAGCTGTTCGTCTCCGACATCCAGCTGCGGTGACCCGAGGAGCCCGGCCGTGACCACCGACCCGCGGGACGACCGCGCCCTGATGGCCGACCACGTGGCCGGCGACGCAGGGGCGTTCGCCGTCCTCGTCGCCCGGCACCGGGACCGGCTCTGGGCCGTGGCCATGCGCACGCTCGGCGACCGCGAGGAGGCGGCCGACGCGCTCCAGGACGCCCTCATCTCGGCCTTCCGCAACGCGGCCAGCTACCGCGGCGAGGCGGCCGTGACGACGTGGCTGCACCGCGTCGTCGTCAACGCCTGCCTGGACCGGGTGCGCCGCCGGCAGGCCCGCCCCACCGTCCCGCTCGGGGACACCGAGGTCGCGCACCGCCGTGACGACCACCACTCGACCGAGGTGCGGCTCGACGTCCGGGCGGCGCTCGCGACCCTGCCGCCCGCCCAGCGGGCCGCGATCGTCCTCGTCGACATGGAGGACATGTCCGTCGCCGAGGCCGCCCAGGTGCTCGGCGTCGCCGAGGGCACGGTGAAGTCGCGCTGCTCGCGCGGCCGGGCCGCCCTCGCCCTGATCCTGCGCCCGCAGCGGGCCGTCGCGACCGGCCAGAACGGTGGGAACCGCGGACCGGCCCCGCACGTCGCACACCCGGAGGCGCCCCCTGGCGACACGGTGCCTCCGACCTCGGTGACCGACGGCAAGGGCTGGTGAATCACGTGACGAGCGACGGATCGGGTGCGATGCACCCCGACGTCAACGCGCTCGCGGACCTCGCGGCCGACGTCCTCCCCGTCGAGGAGGCCCGCGCGGTCGAGGCGCACGTCATCGCGTGCCCCGACTGCGCCGACCTCCTCGCCGACGCGGAGCGCGTGCGACCCCTCCTCCTCTCCGACGACGTCGGCCCCATGCCGGACGACGTCTGGGCGCGACTGTCCGGTGCCGTCGCGGAGGAGGCCGCCGCCCGGTCGGCGCTGGTCGGCCCCCCGGTCCCGATGTCCCCGGTGCCCGCCCCCGAGGCCGCGCCGTGGGACCAGCACTGGCAGGTCACGCAGGCCCCCGAGTGGGGCGAGGCGGCCGCGCCGTGGACCGGCCAGGAGAACGGCTGGGACCGCAGCCCGCTCGACCCGGGCGGTGCCGCCGCCGCGGCGGCCGCCCCTGACGGCACGGTCCGGGACCAGCACGCCGTCCAGCCGCAGGTCCCCGCGCACGACCCGACCTGGGACGCCACGCAGATGTGGGACAGCTTCGACCTGCGGGCCGGCTCCACCGCCCGGCGGGCGGCGCCGGACGACGCCCCGGTCGCGGCCCCGGCGGCCGCACCCGCGGGCGGTGGCGCCGCCGACGGCGACGAGACCACCGGGTACACCCGCGTCATCCGCCCCGTCGGCGACCTCAACCCGTCCGGGCTCAACCCGTCGGCGCCCGGCGGCGAGCGCTCGGCGGAGACGACGAGCACGTTGCCGGCCCTCGGCAGCAGCCGGGTCTCCGGCCTGCGGCGCCCCGGCCGGGCCGGCGGCCCGAGCCGGCGCGACGTCCGCGACAGCAGCCGCGCCGAGAACGGCGTCGTGACCCGGCTGCGCAAGGTCGACCTCGGCAAGCGCGCCCCGCTGCTCGCGGCCGCGGCCGGTGTCGTCGTCGCGGTCGGCCTCGGCGGCATCGTCTGGACGGCGCTCGGCGGCGGCTCGGACGCGGGCGACGGCGGCCAGGCCGCCCCCCCGACCCTGCCCCCGGTGTCCGCACCCGTGCTCGCGAGCGGCCGCAACTACACGGAGAAGAGCCTCGGAGGCGACGCCGACAAGCTCGCCAAGGAGGCCTCGAGCAGCAGGCCGAGCGTCGGGGCCTCGATGGCGGCGAACGGGACCCAGTTGTCGCAGCCGGCCGTGCTCGCCCGCTGCCTGGACGCCCTCAACGCGGGCGACCAGACCCCGCTCGCCGTGGACATCGCCCAGTACCAGAACCGGGAGGCGGCGATCATCGTCCTGCGGGGCGAGGACGGCGGCTACGAGGTGTGGGCGGTCTCCCGCGACTGCGGCTCCGGCGACGAGGCCCCGCTGCACTTCGTCGTCGTCCCGAAGGCATGACGGTACGACCGGGAGTACGACCGGGGGTATGCCGCAGGGTGTCCGGTCGCACTCCGGGATCACGGCGCCCGGGGGAACACCGGCCCCGTACGATCGGTTGACGATGACCGGGTGCCGCGGACGCGGCGGCCCGTACGCCCGGGTGACCGGGCCTGCCGAGCACCGCAGGGAGACGACGTGAGCACCGACGCCGGCACGATCCGGGACGTCATCATCATCGGGTCCGGCCCCGCCGGGTACACCGCGGCGATCTACGCCGCGCGGGCCGACCTCAAGCCGCTCGTCTTCGAGGGCTCGGTCACCGCCGGCGGCGCGCTCATGAACACGACCGAGGTCGAGAACTTCCCCGGCTTCCCGGCCGGCATCCAGGGCCCGGAGCTCATGGAGAACCTCCGCGGCCAGGCCGAGCGCTTCGGCGCCGACCTGCGGCCCGAGGACGTCGTGGCCGTCCGGCTCGACGGCGAGGTCAAGGAGGTCGACACCGGCGACGAGCAGTACGGCGGGATCACCACCCACCGCGCCCGCGCCGTGATCCTCGCGACCGGCTCGGCCTACCGCGAGCTCGGCCTCGAGAACGAGAAGCGGCTCTCCGGGCACGGCGTCTCGTGGTGCGCGACGTGCGACGGCTTCTTCTTCCGCGACCAGGACATCGCCGTCGTCGGCGGCGGCGACTCCGCGATCGAGGAGGCGACGTTCCTCACCCGGTTCGCCCGGTCGGTGACGCTCGTGCACCGCCGCGACAGCCTGCGTGCCTCGAAGATCATGCAGGAGCGCGCCTTCAACGACCCCAAGCTGAAGTTCTCGTGGGACAGCGAGGTCGTCGACGTCCTCGGCGACGCGAAGCTCACGGGCCTGTCGCTGCGCAACCTCAAGACCGGCGAGGTCTCGACGCTCGACGTCACGGGCCTGTTCGTCGCGATCGGCCACGACCCGCGGGTCGAGCTGTTCTCCGACCAGGTGTCCCTCGACGAGGCCGGCTACGTCGCCGTCCAGGGCCGCACCTCGCGGACGTCGGTGCCCGGCGTCTTCGCCTGCGGCGACGTCGTCGACCACGAGTACCGGCAGGCCATCACCGCGGCCGGTTCGGGGTGCGCGGCCGCACTCGACGCCGAGCGGTACCTCGCGGCGCTGGCCGACGAGAGCGACGCCGACCGTGAGGGCGCCGCGCACTCCGCGGCCGTCACCGCGGCCGCCGTCAGCGCCTGAGACGGCTTGATCCGCACCGAGAGTTCACGACCCGGCCGGTCCGCCTGGGCCGCAGCGCGCCCGGGATCTGGCAGCATCGTCCGGGCACTCACCCGGACGGCCGAGACCTGGTGACCCCAGGTCGCACGGCTCCACCGACAGTCACGGCGCACCACCGGCACCGGGGTACGACGCCCCGGCCGCCACGAGGAGAGGGAGCACCCATGAGCAGCAAGACCGTCACCGACGACACGTTCGCGAACGACGTCCTCCAGTCGTCCAAGCCGGTCGTGGTCGACTTCTGGGCTCCGTGGTGCGGCCCGTGCCGCCAGGTCTCCCCGATCCTCGACGAGATCGCCGGCGAGTACGCCGAGAAGATCGACATCGTGAAGATCAACACGGACGAGAACCCGAAGGTCGCCGCGCAGTACGGCGTCACCGCGCTGCCGACGATCGCCGTCTACCAGAACGGCGAGATGGTGAAGTCGATCATCGGCGCCAAGCCGAAGGTCATCCTGCTGCGCGAGCTCGCGGACTGGATCGGCTGAGCGGCCGCGTGACTTCCGGACGCACGCTCGGACAGGCGGAGGCGGCCACGGCCGCACCTCTGCGCCGTGGGGACCGGGGCCCGCTCGTCGTCGCCCTGCGCTCGATGCTCGACCGGGCGGGCGGGGCCGACGGCGGCGTGGCCGACCCGACGCCCGCGCCCGTCACGGACCAGGACGTCTTCGACTCGACCCTCGAGGACGCCGTCCGCGCCTTCCAGCAGCGCCGCGGCCTCGTCTCGGACGGCGTCGTCGGGGCCCAGACGGCGCGGGTCCTCGACGGGGCGCGCTGGCGTCTCGGCGACCGGATCCTGCTCTTCACCCCCGGGCACCTCATGCGCGGGGACGACGTGTCCGCGCTCCAGGAGCGGCTCGTCACCCTCGGGTTCCACGGCGGCCCGGTCGACGGCGTCTTCGGCGTCGCGACCGAGCAGGCGCTGCGCGAGCTGCAGCGCGGCCTCGGCCTCGAGCCGGACGGCCTGTGCGGTCCCGGCACCCTCCGCGCGCTCGGCTCGCTCTCCCGGGCCGTCGGCGGCGGCGACCCGTGGGCGCTGCGGCAGCAGGCGAACGTCGCCGTCGCGGGCAAGAGCCTCGCCGGCAAGGTCGTCGTCCTCGACGCCGCGGGCGGCCTCGGCCGCACCGGGCCGCGCGCCGGCGACCTCACCGAGGCGGACGTCACCCTCGACCTCGCGTACCGCATCGAGGGCCGGCTCGCCGCGACCGGCGCCACCCCGGTGCTCACCCGTGGTGCGACGACCTGCCCCGACGACCAGGCGCGGGCCTCGCTCGCGCGGGGCGTCCACGCGGACCTGTTCGTCTCGCTCGCGTGCGACTGGCACCCGAACCCGGAGGCGTCCGGGGTCGCGACGTTCTTCTGGGGCGACGTCCGGGTCGGCGCCCGCTCGGCGACCGGCGAGGCCCTCGCGAACCGGATCCAGCGCGAGGTCGTCGCCCGCACCGGCATGACCGACCTGCGGACCCACGCCTGCGCGATCGAGATCGTCCGCGTGACCCGGATGCCCGCCGTCCTCGTCGAGCTCGGGTACCTGTCGAACCCCGGTGACGCCGCACGCCTGGCCGACCCAGGGTTCCGCGACACCGTCGCCGAGGCGATCGTCGTCGCCGTCCAGCGGCTCTACCTCGCCGAGGACGACGCCGTGACCGGCTCGCTCCGCCTCGCCGACGTCCTCGCGCACGCCGGCCTGACCTGACCCGCTCGCCGTCCGTGCGCCGGCGTGGTCACCTCAGACGCGGGTCGGCTCGCCGCTGACCTCGACGCCGGCCGCACGGGCCCAGCGCACGACGTGACGCAGGTCGTCGACGTCCGTGCCGGACGTCGGCAGCGTTCCTCGCCGACGGTCTTTCGTGAGCACGTGCAACCGGAGGTCGTCGACCTCGAGCCGGGCGACATGGCTCCACGGGCGCAGCATCCTCGTCGACGAGCCGGCGGACCCGTCACCACGCGACGGCGCCGGGGTACCGCCCGCGCTCCAGATGATGATCCCCCGGGCGGTGAACGACCACGTGTAGCGCCCGGGCGCGGGCGTCAGCAGTGGTCGACGCACCAGGGCGAGAACGAGCCCGACCAGCGGCAGGACACCGGCGACCCGGGTCGCGACGTCCACCCGGTCGGGCGCGCGCTCGGGGACGGAGTCGGGCGTCCCCCAGGCCGGGCCGGTCTCCACGCGTCGTCAGACGCCGGGGTGCGAGCTCTGGCTCGTGAGCGCCGGCGTCCGGACGGTGCCGAGGATCCGCTCGAGGGCCTGCTCGACGTCCTCCCGCCACGACAGCGCGGTCTTGAGCTCGAGCCGCAACCGCGGGTACCGGCGGTGCTGGCGCACGGTCTTGAAGCCGACGGCGAGCAGCAGGTCGGCCGGGACCAGGCACTGCGAGCCCGGCCCGTCGCCGTCCGGGCCGTCGCTCTCGACGGCGAGGCCGAACGCCTCGACCGCCCGGACGCCGCGGCGCGTGAGGTCCTTCGCCGCGGCCTGGATCAGCATCCGGGCCAGCCCGCCCCCGGACCACAGCGGCAGGACGCGGGCGGTCATGAGCAGCACCGCGTCGGCGCTCACCGGTGACGTCGGGAACGCCATCGAGCGCGGCACGAACGCGGGCGGGGCGTAGAGCACGAACCCGGCGGGCATCTCGTCGACGTACGCGATACGGCCGCACGAGCCCCACTCGAGGAGCGTCGCGGAGACCCAGGCCTCCTTCTCGAAGGCGGTGTCCCCGGCCTCGCCGGCCCGGCGCGCGGCGACCGGGTCGAGCTCCCACGTGACGCAGGACCGGCACGGGTCCGGGATGTCCTGCAGCGTGTCGAGGGTGAGGGGCGAGAGCCGGCGCCCCATCAGCCCGCCGCCCCGCGCGCGCGAGCGGCGGCGGCGACGACGTGGTCGGGCGGCCCCTCGTGGGCGGCGTCGACGTCGAGCCGGCGGTGGGGGGCAGCGGTCGTCGCGACCTCGGTCGCGACGCCCGGGGCGCCGGGACCGGGGCCGGAGCCGTAGGCCGGGACGGTGCGCGGGCGGAGCAGTGCTCCGACGAAGCCGGCGACGGCACCGGCGACGAGGCCCGCTGCGACGAGCCGTCCGAGTCGCATGCGACACTCCCTGCAGTGGAGGGGCCGGCATCGGACACACCGGGAACCCTGTGGACATCGTACGCAGCGGGTCTCGTTCCAGTGAAGGACACACTGGGTGATCGATTGACTCCCCTGCGTATTCCGGATGACGGCGGGCGCCGGCAGCCGGAAGGATCGGACGACGCCCGGGCACCTGCCGGGCGACCTCAGCAGCGACCCGTCGATGAACACAGGGATTGGAGGCGCACGCACATGCCACCGGAGGGACACCAGGCCGCCGCCGGCTCGAGGCTCGACCGCTGGGTCGACACGTACGCCGCCAGGACCCGGGGCATGACCGCCTCCGAGATCCGCGCCCTGTTCGCCGTCGCCAGCCGCCCGGAGGTCGTCTCCCTGGCCGGGGGCATGCCGTTCCTCTCCGCGCTCCCCCTCGACGTCGTCGGCAACGCCCTCGCCAAGCTCGTCGCCGAGCGCGGCACGGTCGCCCTGCAGTACGGCTCCGGCCAGGGCGACCCGGGCCTGCGCGAGAAGATCCTCGACGTCATGGCACCGCAGCAGGTCGACGCCCACCCCGACGACATCGTCGTGACCACCGGCTCCCAGCAGGCGCTCGACCTCGTGACCCGGATCTTCGTCGACCCGGGCGACGTCGTCGTCGCGGAGGCGCCCTCGTACGTCGGGGCGCTCGGCGTCTTCCGCTCGTACCAGGCGGACGTCGTCCACGTGCCGCTCGACGACGACGGGCTCATCCCCGCCGCGCTCGAGGAGACGCTCGCCCGGCTCGCCCGCGAGGGCCGCCGGGTCAAGCTGCTCTACACGGTGCCCAACCACCACAACCCCGCCGGCGTGACGCTGTCCGCCGAGCGCCGTCCGCAGATCGTCGAGATCGCGAAGCGGTACGGCGTGCTCGTCCTCGAGGACGACCCGTACGGCCTGCTCGGCTTCGAGGGCGACCCGCTCCCCTCGATGCACTCGCTCAACCCCGAGGGCGTCATCTACCTCGGCTCGTTCTCGAAGACCTTCGCCCCCGGCTTCCGGGTCGGCTGGGCGGTCGCGCCGCACGCCGTCCGGGAGAAGCTCGTCCTCGCGAGCGAGTCGGCGATCCTGTGCCCGAGCTCGTTCAGCCAGCTCGCCGTCGCGACCTACCTGGAGACCCACGACTGGAAGCACCAGGTCGGGGTGTTCCGCGAGCTGTACCGGGAGCGGTCGGTCGCCACCCTCGACGCCCTCGCGGACATGCTCCCGGCCGCCCGCTGGACGACGCCCAAGGGCGGCTTCTACGTCTGGGTCACGCTGCCCGACGGTCTCGACGCGACGGCGATGCTGCCGCGCGCGGTGACCGAGCGCGTCGCGTACGTGCCCGGGACCGCGTTCTACGCCGACGGCCAGGGCCGGCAGAACCTGCGCCTGTCGTACTGCTACCCGACGTCCGAGCGCATCCGCGAAGGGGTGCGCCGGCTCGCCGGGGTCGTCGAGGCCGAGCTCGAGCTGCTCGAGACCTTCGGCGGTCCCACCGCCCCGACCGGTCTCGCGCACGGCGCGGCCGGCCGCCGGCAGGTGCAGTCCCCCTCGCCCGACCTCACCTGAGGTCGGGCCGGTCGGCCGGCCCAGCCGGCGATCAGCCCGCCCAGCCAGCACGGAGGATTCACGTGGAACACCCACCCCGGGTCGTCGTCCTCGCCGGCGGCCTCTCCCACGAGCGCGAGGTCTCGCTGCGCTCCGGACGGCGTGTGGCCGAGGCGCTGCGGGACGCCGGCTGCCTCGTGGAGGTCCGCGACGTCGACGCCCAGCTCGTGCCCGCGCTGCAGGCCGAGCAGCCGGACGTCGTCTGGCCGCTGCTCCACGGGGCGACCGGTGAGGACGGCGCGGTCCGCGACGTCCTCGACCTGCTCGGGCTGCCGTACGTCGGTGCGACACCGGCCGCCTGCCGGATGGCCTGGGACAAGCCGGTCGCCAAGTCGGTCGCCCGAGCGGCCGGCCTCCGGGTGCCGGACTCGGTGGCCCTGCCGCACGGCACCTTCCGGGAGCTGGGTGCGCAAGGGGTGCTCGCGGCCCTCGTCGAGCGGCTCGGGCTGCCGCTCGTCGTCAAGCCGGCGCGGGGCGGCTCGGCCCTCGGGGTGAGCGTCGTCCGGGAGGCGGGTGCCCTCCCCCGCGCCATGGTCGACTGCTTCGCGTACGGCGACGTCGCGCTCGTCGAGCGGTTCGTCGAGGGCGTCGAGGTCGCCGTGAGCGTCGTCGACGCGGGTGACGGGCTGCGTGCCCTGCCGGCCGTGGAGATCGTCGCGGACGGCGGGGTCTACGACTACGACGCCCGCTACACCGCAGGCGCCACCGAGTTCTTCTGCCCCGCCCGCCTCACCGACGCGTCGGCCCGGGCGGCCGCCGACGTCGCGGTCCGGGCGCACCAGGCGTTCGGCCTGCGGCACCTGTCCCGCACCGACCTCATCGTCGACCGGGACGGCACCCCGTGGTTCCTCGAGGTGAACGTCGCCCCCGGGATGACCGAGACGTCGCTGCTGCCGCAGTCCGTCGAGGCCGCCGGCGAGGACGCCGGTGCGCTCTACCGGCGGCTCGTGGAGGCCGCCACAGGCGCGTCCGGGGCCGAGCAGGCCCCGACGGAGCCGGCGGCCCCCTCGGGGGTCTGAGCCCCCCGCAGAGGCCCGGCACGGGCGCGGTACGACAGACACGGGAGCGGCCCCGCACCTCACGGTGCGGGGCCGCTCTCGTCGTTCGGGACCTCGTCGGCGCGCGGTCAGCGCACCTCCTGGAAGACGCCCTTCACCTCGGGAGACATGAGGCCGATGATCCGGTTCAGGTCCTCGACGCTGGCGAAGTCGATGCTCAGCCGACCCTTGCTCCGCCCGAGCGCGACGCTGACCTTCGTGTCGAGGCGGTCCCCGAGCCGCGACGCGAGGTCGTTGAGCTCGGAGGTGTGACCGCCGGCCCGCGGCCTCTTCTTCGCGGGCTTGGCGACGGGCCCGTCCCCGAGGGCGACGATCTCCTCGACCATCCGGACCGAGAGCCCCTCGGCGACGATGCGCTGCGCGAGCCGCTCCATCGCCGCCGCGTCGTCGAGGCCGAGCAGCGCCCGGGCGTGACCGGCGGACAGGACTCCCGCGGCGACCCGGCGCTGGACGAGCGGAGGCAGCCGGAGGAGCCGGATCGTGTTGCTGATCTGCGGCCGCGAACGGCCGATCCGGGTCGCGAGCTCTTCGTGGGTGCAGCCGAAGTCGTCGAGCAGCTGCTGGTAGGCGGCCGCCTCCTCGAGCGGGTTGAGCTGGCTGCGGTGGAGGTTCTCGAGGAGCGCGTCGCGCAGGAGGACGTCGTCCGCCGTCTCGCGGATGATCGCGGGGATCGTCTCGAGGCCGGCCTCCTGGGTGGCCCGCCAGCGGCGCTCACCCATGATGAGCTCGTAGCGGGCCTCGCCGTCCTCGCTCGCCGCCTCGCGGACGACGACCGGCTGCAGGACGCCGATCTCCTTGACGGAGTGGACGAGCTCGGCGAGGGCCTCCTCGTCGAAGACCTGCCGCGGCTGGCGCGGGTTCGGCCGGATCGACATGACCGGCAGCTCGGCGAACCGGGCCCCCGGGACCGGCAGCAGGTCACCGGTACCGGCCGAAGAGGACGCCGAGCCGGCTGCGGCGTCGAGGTCGACGACCGCGGAGGTGGCACCGTCGGTCGCCACGCCGTTCGTCGATGCGGTGCCGGTGCCCGCGTCCGGTGCGCCCGTCGGTGCGGCGGTGCCGGTCCCCGGCGTCTCGCCGTTCGGGGTGGCACGGGCCTCGGGGACGACGGCGGGCGCGCTCTCCGTCTTCCCCGGGAAGAACACGTCGACAGGACGGTCCCCCGCGGTCTTCGTCCCGGTGGTGTTCGGGATCAGTGCACCGAGTCCGCGGCCCAGTCCCCGTCGCTTCTCGCTCACACTCGCTCCTCAGTCGTCGTCGGCCGGTCGTTCCACGTGAGCACTTGCTCGGCGAGCTCGCGGGCCGCCTCGAGGTACGACAGCGCCCCGCTCGAGGCCGGGTCGTAGGTCATGACGGTCTGGCCGTGGCTCGGCGCCTCCGAGATGCGCACGCTGCGCGGCACCGAGGTCTTCACCACCTGCTCGGGGAAGTGCTCGCGCACCTCGTCGGCCACCTGCGACGACAGCCGGGTCCGGCCGTCGTACATCGTCAGGAGGATCGTCGAGACGTGGAGCTCCGGGTTGAGATGCCCCCGGATGAGCTCGACGTGCTTGAGGAGCTGCGAGAGCCCCTCGAGCGCGTAGTACTCGCACTGGATCGGGATGAGCACCTCACGGGCCGCCACGAAGGCGTTGACCGTGAGGAGGCTGAGGCTCGGCGGGCAGTCGACGAAGACGTAGTCGATGTTCGGCAGCCCGGCGTTGATGCGCTCGTCGAGGTACGTGGCGAGCGCCCGCTGCAGTCGTGTTTCACGTGCAACCAACGACACGAGCTCGATCTCGGCGCCGGCGAGGTCGATCGTCGCCGGGGCGCACCAGAGGTTCGGCACGTCGGGGCACGGCTGCACGACGTCCGCGAGCGGCATCCCCTCGACGACCACGTCGTACAGGCTGGGGATGTCGCTGTGGTGGTCGATCCCCAGAGCGGTCGACGCGTTGCCCTGCGGGTCGATGTCGAGGACCAGGACGTTGAGCCCCGCCTGGGCGAGCGCGGCCGCCATGTTCACGGTCGTCGTCGTCTTGCCGACGCCGCCCTTCTGGTTGGCCACCGTCATGATCCGGGTGTGCGGCGGCTTGGGGAACGGCCGGCCGGAGAGGGTGATCCGGCGGCGCGCGTCCTCGGCGACCTCGACCGCGAGTGGCGTGGAGTCGTCCACCGACGGCAGCGAGCGGACCAGGTCCACGCGCTCGTGCTCCTCGTAGCCCACCCGTGCCGGTGTCGACCCGGTGGTCGTCATGTGTCCGTACTCGCTCATCTGCTCCTGCGGCCCCGACGGCGCGGCACCTGCGACGAGGACTCCCCCGTCGCCTGCGCGCTCGTCCATGCCGGCGCTCCCATCCATCGGTCCCGGAGCCTCCGAGTGCGAAAGCTCCGCGGGTGCAGTCTGCCCTGCGGGTACGTCACCGCGTGGGTCGTGCGACATATCCACGGGTTCGGTCTGAGCACCGTCTCCCGCGGCCCGATCTTCCCACGCAGGGGTGACGGTTCCGTTCATGTCACCGGCTGCCGCACCAGGGCCGGGCGTGTCGGTTTCACGGGAAACAGCCTCGGCGGCTGCACCCTGGTCGATCGACCGGCTCGGGGCCTCGGCCGGCGAGTCGTCGATCGTGGGGAGCCGGCGGGCCTCCGACATCTCCCCCAGGTCTTCCAGGGGCGGCAGCTCGTCGGACGGCGTCACGCCCGCGTCCCCGTCGACCTCCTCCTGCTCGTCATCCAGACGCGTCGTTTCACGGGAAACCGAGGCCGACCGGTCGAGCCCACCCGGTGGGACGTCCACCACGGGGGCGTCCTCCACAGGGGCGTCCTCCGCGGGGGCGTCAACTGCTGGAGCATCCATCGCCGGACGACCGACGGCCACGGACTCCTCGGTCAGTCCACTCTCGTCCCGGCCGGGCGGCACCAGGACCGCCCCCGCCGGCGCCCTACCCACGTCGCGTGGACCGTCCACCGGTGCGACCGTTTCACGGGAAACCTCGCCTGTAGGTGCCTCCGACAGGTGCGGCCCTTCGCCCTCGGTGGCCACCGTGGCGTCCGCGTCCGAGAGCTCACCAGGAGCAGCAGCCTCCCCCTCCGGAGTGCCGCCACTGAGCAGGTCCACCAGACGAGGGCGGGTCGCCCCGTCAGGGTCAGGGGTCAGACCCTGTGAGTCGGTCAGAGCGTCGGCCGAGCGGTGCCCGCTGCTACCGGGAGAGAACGCTCGCTCGTCGTCCGCGGGAGCGCCGGCGCCGGGAACCGAAGGAGCATTCGCTTCCTGCTCCCGCCAGGACCGGGCCCCCGCCGACGACCCGTCGGGCACCCACTCCGGCTTCGCTGTCGTCCCGACGACCCGGCCCTCCGGCCCCGAGGTAGGTACGGGCTCGGTCCGGTCCGTCTCCTCGGACGCGGGCAGGTCTCCCTCGAACAGCGCCCGTGGCGCCTCGTCGACCGAGTCCCGCCACCGTCCCCATCGGCCCGGCTCTGTCGGGGAGACCTCATTAAGCGGTTCCACGTGAAACGCGGACGGCGGCCCGCTGATCTGCTGAGGCGACCCGTCGTGACCCTGCCGGCGGAGCTCACCGACGAGAGCCGGGGTCGGCGCTGCCGGACCACCCCATTCCTGGGCCCGCACGTCGACCTCCCGGGTCGGCGCAGGCAGCGCGGCCACCGGTCCCGGCACGGCGGTCTCAACCCTGGTCGGCAACGCCGCCACCGGAACGAACGACGTCGACGCCGTCTCGACGACGACCTCCGTCTCGACCGCCGCCATGGCATCGTCAGCGTGCAGGGCCTCCCACCACACCGCACCCTCGGACGCGGCCGACCGGTCGGCGGCGGGGTCGGCGGCGGGGTCGGCGCCGCTCGGCGTCATGGCCGGCGCGTCAGTCTCGAGGTCCGCGTCATCCGCGACCACCGGCCATCCCAGCCCTCCGTCCTCGGTGACGGTCCCCTGTGTCGGCCAGCCGATCCCACTCACGCGCCATCCTCCCGTGTCCACTCCCCGCTGTGGCTCCGCCCTGCGGCAACTGCACCCTATGTGCCGACAACGGATGTTCCTCCGCCAGCCAAGCAGGGTTCGGCTCCGAGACGCAACGAACGCGCCCAGGGATGGGGCATCGGCATCAACAGCCTCGACCACGTGCGCCTCGGAGGTCGTTCCGGCTGCCCGTTCGGAGACGCGGCGAGCGGTCGCAATTGCCTCAGTCGCGCAACGTCGGATCCTGGTCGTCCCTCGCCGACCTGTCGTCCGGACTCGACTGGGTCGACCCGCGCGACGCGTTGTTTCCCGTGAAACGACCGAGTCCGGTACTCGCCGGCTTCCCGGAGGACCCACGGCCGAAGGACGCATGAGAGGGCGGGCCCCAGCCCTGCCGGGCGTTGGTTGGTCATCGTCACGCAATGACCGCCGCAAGCCCCGAGCCATCACCAGAGGCGGGGCCGATCATCCCGTTGCTTGTGGACCCGACCACGAGTCTCAGCGGTGACGAACGGTCGGGCTCCGACCCCTGCCATCGAGCGGGCGGGAGACCAAGGTGCGTCGCGTTTCCCGTGAAACAACAGCCGCCATCGCGCGCCGGACAACCGCCCGCGGGACCACGCGCCCGATCGCAGCACCTGCCACCTCCGGCGGGTCTCCCTCTCGAGCAAGGGCCTGGTCCCCCATCTGTACTCAATCTGGCGGCGGTACCCAGATCCGTCGACACGTGGCCATCTTGCTCGGCAGGCATGGATGGCACCCACGGTGCCCCTGTCACCGTCTAGAACGCCACAACAGTCCGCCGCGCCTGCCTCCGTTCCGCTGACGAAGGCAGCGACAGGCACGAGAGGAACGGCAAGTCGCCCCCCGGCGCCAGTGCCTTGGTCTGTCCGAAGTCGACGTCGATCCAGACACCGGGAGCGCCCTTGGCGCCCACGTGGGCGACCATCCCGAAGCGGAAGCCACGGTGCCCAACGCGGGCGCCGGCGACCAGCCACCGCGGAGCCATGCTGCCGGTATCCGGTTCCCACTCGGTCATGGCGTCAGCATGCGCAGCACCACCCCGTAACGGCACGCGAGCCCTCGTCTCGCGTCATCGCAGCCAGAGGGGACGGCCGCCAGGAGGACGGCACCGCTGCAGGTCCGGGGTCGCGGATCGCGACGCGCAGCTCGGCGAGTATCGGCAGCAGAGCAGGTGCACGACCGGCCCGGCAGAGGGAGACCGTCGTCACCGGCGAGCGGCCACGGCCGTGGACGATCGGGCGGGTCCTGGTCCACCGCGCACCGCACTGTCGGTCGAGGGTCTTGTCGTCCGGCTCGTCCCTGCGACCGCTGTGCTTCTAGCGACCGCCGTGCTTCTAGCGGTTCTGTGAGGCCGCCCTCGGCGCGCGGTACCTGCGCTGCGTCCGCCCCGCGCTCCCGTGTTTCCCGTGAAACAGCGTCACGTCGACATCACCGGCCGGCCCATCGACATCGACCGGGACAGCGCCGCGGCGACCCTACGGTCGCCGTGCCCATCGGCGGTCGACCAGCTCGGGCTCCTGCCCCGACACGAGCTTCCCCGGGCAGAGACCGTCGAACTCTCCGGCTTCCTGACCTGACGCAGTAGACCGTGGCACTCCGCGCGATGGCCGGTGACTCCATCGGAGACACCTCGTCGAACCTGGCGGTCCAGAGCCAGAGACGCGGCCGCGCACCGACCGACGGAGCACCTGGGTCGGGCCCCCCGCAGAGCGCGCCGGACGCCCGGCGAGATGCCCGGCGAGATGCCCCGGTCCGCACGAGCCCGACGGTGCCGCGCGGGCAGTCGACCGCGGCCGGGCGCCCTACGAACGGGGACGCGTCCGACCCGATCCGCGGGCCGCCGTCCCGCCGGTCCGAGTCTTCCGCCCCGTACGGCCGGGCCGGGACACCGGCTCCCCCGCCTCGACGACGACGACCGTCGTCGGCTCCTCGACGACCCCCGCGCCGCACTCGACGATCGAGCGGGACCGGGCACCGAGCCGGGTCAGTGCACCGTCGGCGGCCTCCAGCTCCACGGCCGCGGAACGTCCCTTGAGGGCGAGCAGCCGGCCGCCGGGGACGACGAGCGGCAGGCACCACGCGGCGAGCTTGTCGAGCGCAGCGACCGCCCGCGCGGTCGCGACGTCGAACCGGGGTCCCGCTGCGTGCAGCTCCTCCGCCCGTGCGCGGACCACCTCGACCGTCCCGAGCCCGAGGTCCGCGACGACCTCCTCGAGCCAGACGACGCGACGCTGCAGCGGCTCGACGAGGGTCACCGTGACGTCGGGGCGCGCGATCGCCAGGGCTATCCCCGGCAGCCCGGCACCGGATCCGACGTCGACGCACCGCTCGCCGGGCAGCAGCAGCTCGGCCACCGCCGCGCAGTTGAGGACGTGCCGCTCCCAAAGCCGCGGGACCTCACGCGGCCCGATGAGCCCGCGCTCCACCCCGGTCGTCGCGAGGTGGGCCGCGAACCGCTCCGCCAGCGCGGCCCGGTCGCCGAACAACGCGACGACGGCGCCCCCGCTCGGTGCGGGTGGCGCCGTCGTCGTCCGGCCGTCGCCGGTCACGTGCCTGCCGCTCAGGCCGAGGCCGGGAAGATGACGACCCGGCGAGCCGGGTCCTCGCCCTCGGACTCGCTCACGAGCCCGGCGTCCGCGACGACGTCGTGGACCACCTTGCGCTCGAACGCCGACATCGGCTCCAGGCGCAGCGGCTGGCTCGTCCGCTGGACCTCCTCGCACGCCCGCGCCGCCTGCTCCTCGAGAGCCTTGCGGCGGGCCGCGCGGAATCCGGCGACGTCGAGCATGAGCCGGCTTCGCTCCCCCGTCTTCGCCTGGACGGCGAGCCGGGACAGGTCCTGCAGCGCCTCGAGCACCTCGCCGCCCGGGCCGACGAGCTTGCGGAGCTCACGGTCCGACCCGCCTTCGGCGACGATCGCGACCGAGGCCCGGCCGTTCTCGACGTCGATGTCGATGTCGCCGTCGAGGTCGACGATGTCGAGGAGCTCCTCGAGGTAGTCGGCCGCGACCTCGCCCTCCTCCTCAAGACGACGCAGCGACTCGCCGCCGCGGCTGCTCCGCCGGCTGCGCGTACCGGACGACGTCCCCTCGGCGCCGTCCTCGGTGTCGTCGTCCTCGTCGTCCTCGTCCGACTCGTCGTCCGAGTCCTCGTCGGACTCGTCGTCGACGTCCTCCACGACGTCCTCGACGACCTCCTCGACGACTGCGGACGGTTCACCGGAGGCGCCCCCGGCGACCTCGGTGCCGGCCGGCACGTCGACGAGCGCGTCCTCGTCGGTCACCCGCGTGTCCTCCACCGCGTGCGTGTCGCTCACGATGCTTCCTCCCACGTGTCGGTCTTCACGGGCGATGCCCGTCAGGTTGGTGGACCCGGTCGTCCCGGGTCGTTCGCGGCGCGCGGCCGCTGCCGTCAGCGCTTGGGCTGACTGGGCTTCCCGCGGCGCGGCTTGGTGCCGGGTCGCTTGCTCGCCCCGCCGGCAGCACCGGCGGACGGCGCTGCACCGTTCGCCCGGGGGCCACCGGTCGTCGGTCCGCTCGGCGTCGGGGGCTCGCTGCTCGGCTCCTCGCCCTGCGGCGCGTCACCGGCCCCGGCCTCGGTCTCGTCCGCGCCCGTGCCCTCGGCGGGCTTGGCCGGCGGGGTCCCGTACGCGGGCGGCGGGGTGCGCTTGCGCTTCGGCTGCCGCTTCGGCTGCTGACGCTGGCCACCGGTCGGACCACCGGTCGAGGACGTCTCGTCCTCGGTGCCGGGTGCGGCGTCCGGCTCGCCCTTGCCCTTGCGCCGGCGGCGCTCCTCGAGCGCCTTCGCGGCGGGCGAGCCGGGGGCGGGCATCCGGCGGATGACGTAGAACTGCTGCCCCATCGACCAGACGTTCGTCGTGAGCCAGTAGATGAGGACACCGATCGGGAAGTTGACGCCCGACACGGCGAAGATCACCGGAAAGACGTAGAGCAGGATCTTCTGCTGCTGCGCGAAGGGGTTGTCCAGCGCGGACGCCGGCATGTTCTTCATCATCAGCTGGCGCTGGGTCGTGAACGTCGACGCCGACATGAGGATGATGAGGACGACGGTGAGGATCTGGACGTTGAGGTTGCCGCCGGCCTTCATGAAGGTGTCCGAGATCTGGGCACCGAAGAGCGTGGCGTCGTCCGCCTGCTTGACGAGGCCGGCGTCCAGCGGGCCGATCGCCGTGCCCTTGCCGATCCCGTTGAGCACCCGGAACAGGGCGAAGAAGATCGGGGACTGCAGCAGGATCGGCAGGCAGGACGCGAGCGGGTTCGTCCCCGTGTCGCGGTATAGCGCCATCGTCTCCTGGCTCATGGCCTGCCGGGACGCCTGGTCGGTCTTGCCCTTGTACTTCTCCTGGATCTTCTTCATCTCGGGCTGGATGAGCTGCAGCCCGCGCGACGCCTTGATCTGCTTGACGAAGAGCGGGATGAGCAGGATCCGGATGACGACCACGAGGCCGACGATCGACAGGGCCCAGGTCCACCCGGACGCCGGGTCCATGCCGATGGTGGTGAGCGCCGAGTGGAACCCGACCATGATGTACGCGACCGCGAGCTCGAGCGGTCGCAGCAGGGACGTGAAGAAGTCGATCATGGTGTCCTCGGGTCACGTGGCCTGTCGGGACGACAGTCCGATGTCGGGGGCGCCGTCGGACGACGCGCACAGGTGCGCAGCGCCGCGACGGCCGCCGGCAGGAGGAACGGGGTCGACGCCGCCGGGGTTCCACGGGTGGCAGCGGCCGATGCGGCGCAGCGCCAGCCAACCACCCTTGAGGGCCCCGTGGGTGCGGACCGCCTCGACGCCGTACGCGGAGCACGACGGGTAGAAGCGGCAGACGTCGCCGTACGTCGGGGAGACGAGCAGCTGCCACAACCGGAAGAGCCCGCGCAGCAGCAGGGCGGGCAGCCCGACGACGAAGCGGCAGGCGAGCCGGAGGACACGCCGCAAGGCCTGAGCCTTGCCATCAGACGGGCGCTCGGCCGTGCCGCTCACGACGCACCACCCGCTGCCCGGTCCGGTGCAGCGGCCCGGACGACGCCCAGTCGGCCCAGGAGCCGTGCGACGTCGGCCTCGAGCTCGGCGAACGACGCCGTGGCCGAGGCCGGTTGGGCCCGCAGCACCACGAGCCGGTCCGCAGGGATCGACGAGAGGTGCGGGCGGACCGTCTCGCGCAGACGACGGGCCACCCGGTGCCGGACGACGGAGCCGCCGACGGCCTTGGACACGACGAAGCCGACCCGCGGACCGTCAGGGACGGCCGAGGTCGTGGTGTGGACGACGACGCGCGGGCTCCCGGCCCGCCGCCCGCGACGGACGGCGGCCTCGAACTCGGTGCCGGCTCGCATCCGGTGCGGCGCGGGCAGCACGGGCGTCTGCCGGCCCGTCCGCGTCAGGCGGAGAGCTCGTCGCGGCCCTTGCGCCGACGCGCGGCCAGGATGGCGCGACCCGCACGGGTGCGCATGCGCAGCCGGAAGCCGTGGGTCTTCGCCCGACGCCGGTTGTTCGGCTGGAACGTCCGCTTGCTCACCTGAGTACTCCACAGTCGTTGCGTACGGGCCCGGGCGCCGGATCGTCTGCCGGAAGGGCAGAACAGCTGCCTCGGGAACATCGGGGGAAGACAGGATCGCGGACCCGTCTCCGGGCAGCGGTCACCTGTCGCTGTCAAGCCTCAACACGGTACGGCGCGGCGCAGCACAGGGTCAAACTGAGCGCCGACGGGCCGTGCGCGGGCAATGCACGAGCAACGTTGTGAACTGTGCGTAGCCTCTACACCACGCAGAGTAGGATCCCTGTCCGGGTCACGGAAGCAAGGCCAACAGGCTATGGTCCTGTGGTGCTGGTCTCGGGAGCGTGCGACACGCCGATAGACATCATCGGTGAGGTGCACGAAGGCCGCACACACGGGGACTGGCGACCGATCCACACGGTATTTCCCGTCGGAGAGCGTCGCCGGACCGCCCTTGAGGCCTGGCACGACGGCTCTCGTACACAGGATGTGGACAACTGTGTGGACCGAGAGGACCCGTTCGTGACGCAAGAGGCAGGTGTTCAGCGGTGACGACGTCCCCGGAAGACTTCCCGGTGATCTGGCTCCGTGCGCTCGAGGCCCTCGACGCCGCCGGGGTGACGCCGCAGCAGCGGGCGTTCGTCCGCCTCACCCGCCCGGTCGGCCTCCTCGACGGCACGGCGCTCCTGGCCGCCCCGAACGAGCTGACCAAGGGCCTGCTCGAGCAGCGCATGCGCGAGACGATCACCGACGCGCTCTCCGCCGAGCTCGGCCGGCCCGTCCGGCTCGCGGTCACCGTCGACCCGAGCCTGGCCGCAGGCCCCGCGGAGACCTCGAACCCGGCGACGAGCGGGCCGGACGGCGGCCCCTCGACCGGCGGTCTGGCCACCGCCCGCGGCACCGACGACCTCGACGACACCGGCCGGCTCGGCCCGAGCCGCAGCTACGGCATCGACGGCGTCATCGACGTCCGCTCCTACGAGGGCACGAACGGGACGAGCACGTCGAACGGCTATACGGCGCCGGCCGGGGTCGCCCCGGTCCACCGCGACGAGCCGACGTTCGCCTACCCCGAGCTCGCCCACCCCGAGCTGGAGCCGGGCGAGCTCGCCCGGCCCGGCACCGGTCGCTCCTCGAACCCGCGGCAGGCCTCCGAGCCGGCGCGGCTGAACCCGAAGTACACGTTCGAGAACTTCGTCCCCGGTGCGAGCAACCGCTTCGCGCACGCCGCGGCTGTCGCGGTCGCCGAGGCCCCGGCCAAGGCGTACAACCCGCTCTTCGTCTACGGCGAGTCAGGGCTGGGCAAGACCCACCTGCTCCACGCGATCGGCCACTACGCGCACAGCCTCTACCCGGGGGTCCGGGTGCGGTACGTGAACTCCGAGGAGTTCACCAACGACTTCATCAACAGCATCCGCGACGACAAGGCGAGCTCGTTCCAGCGCCGGTACCGCGACGTCGACGTGCTCCTCATCGACGACATCCAGTTCCTCCAGGGCAAGGTCCAGACCCAGGAGGAGTTCTTCCACACCTTCAACACGCTCCACAACGCGAACAAGCAGGTCGTCATCACGTCCGACCTGCCGCCCAAGCTGCTGTCCGGCTTCGAGGAGCGGATGCGCAGCCGGTTCGAGTGGGGTCTCATCACCGACGTCCAGCCGCCCGACCTCGAGACCCGGATCGCCATCCTCCGCAAGAAGGCCATCGGCGAGCGGCTCCAGGTGCGCGACGACGTCCTCGAGTACATCGGCTCGAAGATCTCCACGAACATCCGCGAGCTCGAGGGCGCGCTCATCCGCGTCACGGCGTTCGCCAGCCTCAACCGGCAGCAGGTCGACCTGTCGCTCGCCGAGATCGTCCTCAAGGACCTCATCCCGGCGGACGACACCCCGGAGATCACGGCCGCGACGATCATGGCCCAGACGTCGGCCTACTTCGGGCTGACGATGGAGGACCTCTGCGGGTCCTCCCGGTCCAGGGTCCTCGTCAACGCCCGTCAGATCGCCATGTACCTGTGCCGGGAGCTGACCGACCTGTCGCTGCCGAAGATCGGTCAGCAGTTCGGCGGCCGCGACCACACCACGGTGATCCACGCCGACCGCAAGATCCGGCACCTGATGGCCGAGCGGCGCTCGATCTACAACCAGGTCACCGAGCTCACGAACCGCATCAAGCAGACGTCGCGCGGCTGAGCCCTCGTCGCTCCCCGGTTCGTCCGCCCGCACCCGCCAGCACCCCGCCAGCACCCGCCGGCGCCCTCTCCCGGGCCGCCGGGACGGTGCTGCGCGCTGCACGGGCCGTCCCACGTGTGCACCGACCGCCCCTCCTGAGCACTCCAGTCACGTCGTCCACAGGCTTTGTCCACAGGGCGTGTGGGTAACTCGACGTCATCCGGAGAGACGACGCGAGTCGGCGAAATCGGACGAAGTGCAGGCCAGGACGACGGACGGCGACTGTCCCCAGGGTTTGTCCACAGTCCACAGGGTGCACACGGCCCACGATGACAGTCACGAGTGCATACGGACATCTCGGATATTTGTGCACAAGAACATATCTCTGAGTGGTCTGCAAACCACTTTCAGTACACGTCGCACGTCAAGTGCCCGGTTTCGTACACAGCGTGGGGACAACTCTGTGGACACAGCGCGATGCCCACATCACCGACGGATAACTGCCGGACGGTAATCGTTGCAGCCGCACAACCCACAGGCCGGTGGACAACCTGTGGATATCGGTGGACATCCACGTCCCACCTGTGGACCGGCGCCATGGTCAAAGTGCATGACAAGAACCGGGGTCTGTGAACGGGCCGGCGTCGTCCACGGGACGTCCCCCGTTCGACCCCTCGTCGTCCTCAGTCCGTCGACAGGCCACTCACGACGCGACCTGCGCGAACGACCGTTCTCCACAGGATCCACAGGCGCTATGACAAACCCTGAAGAGTCAATTCCTCTCTCGACATCCACCCACAGTTCCCCGATCCCTCCCGAGCAGGCCCGGACCGGGCCCGGAGCGAACCCTCGTTCACCTCCCGGTCACGACCCCCGGGCACCCCGCGGACCAGGTCCGTCGTCCGGTTCACGCCCACCCCCGGACTCGCGTACTGTCGTGCCCTGCATCCGCGTCGATGCACACCGTTCGACCCCGACCGCCGACTGCCGGTGCCCCCAGGTGCCGGCGAGGTCGCACCCGGACCACCCCGGTCCTTCCCCGCGGTCCGTCATCGGGAACCACGAGGCCCCACCGCACGTGGGACCTCCGTCGGCACAGACGCGGCGGCAGCAGTGACCGGGTACGGACGAGAGGCGGGTTCGGCGTGAAGTTCCGGGTGGAACGAGACGTCCTGGCGGACGCGGTGACCTGGGCGGCGCGTGCGCTGCCGAGCCGGCCGCCGGTCCCCGTGCTCGCCGGCCTGCTCCTCGAGGCCGACCCCGAGGGCGTGCTGCGGCTCTCGAGCTTCGACTACGAGGTCTCCGCCCGGGTCGAGGTCCCGGCCGAGGTCTCCGACGGCGGCACCGTGCTCGTGAGCGGCAAGCTCCTCGCCGACATCTCCCGCTCGCTGCCCGGCAAGCCGGTCGACGTCTCGACCGACGGCTCCCGGGTCTCGCTCACGTGCGGCGCGAGCCGGTTCACGCTCCTGACGATGCCGGTGGACGAGTACCCGACGCTGCCGGCGATGCCCGAGGGCACCGGCGCCATCGCGGGGGACGTCTTCACCCACGCCGTCGCCCAGGTGACGATCGCCGCGAGCCGCGACGAGACGCTCCCGATCCTCACCGGCGTCCGGATGGAGATCGAGGGCGACGTCGTCACGCTGCTCGCGACCGACCGGTACCGGCTCGCGATGCGCACGCTGCCGTGGCGGCCGTCCACCCCGGGCGTCAGCACCGTCGCGCTGGTCCGGGCCCGCACCCTCTCCGAGGTCTCCAAGGCGCTCGGCGCCGCGGGCGACGTCAACCTCGCGCTCTCGACCGGCGGCAGCACCGAGCTCATCGGTTTCGAGGCCGCGGGCCGGCGGACGACGTCGCTGCTCGTGGACGGCGAGTACCCGAAGGTCCGTTCGCTGTTCCCCGCCGAGTCCCCGACGCACGCGGTCGTCGACACCCACGCGCTCATCGAGGCCGTCCGCCGCGTCGCGCTCGTCGCCGAGCGGAACACCCCGGTCCGGCTCGGCTTCACCGACGGCGTCGTGACGCTCGAGGCCGGCCAGGGCGAGGACGCGCAGGCCTCCGAGGCCGTCGAGTGCACGCTCACCGGCGAGGAGATCTCGATCGCCTTCAACCCGCAGTTCCTGCTCGACGGGCTCGGCGCGCTCACCACGCCGTTCGCCCGGCTGTCGTTCACCCAGGCGCAGAAGCCGGCCGTCATCTCCGGCCAGGCCGAGGCCGAGGGCGACGACGACGAGACCTACCGGTACCTGATCATGCCGGTCCGCCTCGCCGGCTGACCGGCCGAGTCACCGCACGAGCACCACCGCGAGCGAACGACCGTTCGCGGAACACCTGTTCCAGCTCTCCCCGCCACCGCCGCCGGGGGCGGCCCGCCGGACGACGCACTCCCCGCTCGGGCGTGCCGACCTGCCGGGCACGGGCCGCAGTGGCAAGGTGGTCGCGCCCAACGATCACCTCCACCACCCCCACCAGTGGCATCTCGGGACCTCGGGAGACAGCGTGCACATCGGACTCGTCGGCCTCGGCAAGATGGGCGGCAACATGCGCAGCCGCCTGCGCAACGGCGGCATCGAGGTCACCGGCTACGACCGCAACCCCGACGTCAGCGACGCGGAGTCGCTCGCGGCGATGGTGGCGACCCTGCCGGCGCCGCGGATCGTCTGGATCATGGTCCCGTCGGGTGACCCGACGACGGCGACCGTCAAGGCCCTGTCCGAGGTGCTCTCCGAGGGCGACATGGTCATCGAGGGCGGCAACTCCCGCTTCACCGACGACACCGTGAACGCCACGCTGCTCGCCGAGAAGGGCGTCAAGTACCTCGACTGCGGCGTGAGCGGCGGGGTCTGGGGCCTCGAGAACGGCTACGGCCTCATGGTCGGCGGCGACGCCGCGGACGTCGAGCGCGCGATGCCGGTCTTCGACGCGCTGCGCCCGGAGGGCCCCCGCGAGGAGGGCTTCGTCCACGCCGGCCCGGTCGGCGCGGGCCACTACGCGAAGATGGTCCACAACGGCATCGAGTACGGCCTCATGCAGGCGTACGCCGAGGGCTACGAGCTGCTCGCGGCGAAGGACATCGTCACCGACGTCCACGGGTGCTTCAAGGCGTGGACCCGGGGCACCGTCGTCCGCTCCTGGCTCCTCGACCTGCTCGTCAAGGCCCTCGAGGACGACCCCGACCTGGCCCAGATCCGCGGCTACGTCAACGACTCGGGCGAGGGCCGCTGGACCGTCGAGGAGGCGATCGCCAACTCGGTCCCGATGCCGGTCATCACCGCGGCGCTGTTCGCCCGGTTCTCCTCGCGCCAGGACGACTCCCCCGCGATGAAGGCCGTCGCCGCCCTGCGCAACCAGTTCGGCGGCCACGCGGTCACCTCCGCCGGCCCGACCTCGGGCGCGGGTTCGACCTCCTGACGCTCCCCGCCGTCCTCTGGTGGGTCACGCACCCCAAAAGCGTGTTTCGACGTCGAGAACCCGCCAGAGGACGAGCCCGCGGAAGGCGTGCGTGACAGGATGCGAGGACCATCCCGCCTGCGCCCGGACGGCATCCTGACGTGCACCTGACCCACCTGTCCCTCGGGGACTTCCGCTCCTACGCGACCGCCGAGCTCCCGCTCGAGCGGGGCGTGACGGCACTCGTGGGTCCGAACGGCCAGGGCAAGACGAACCTCGTCGAGGCGGTCGGCTACGTCGCGACGCTCGGCAGCCACCGGGTGACGAACGACGCCCCGCTCGTGCGCCTCGGCGCCCAGCGGGCCGTCGTCCGGGCCGCGGTCGAGCGCGGCGGCCGGTCGAACCTCGTCGAGATCGAGATCGTCCCGGGGGCGGCGAACCGGGCCCGGATCAACCGCTCCCCCGTGCCGCGGGCGCGCGAGGTGCTCGGCCTGCTGCGGACGGTGCTCTTCGCCCCCGAGGACCTCGCCCTCGTCAAGGGCGACCCCGACACCCGTAGGCGCTTCCTCGACGACCTGCTCGTCGCGCGCGCCCCGCGGTACGCCGGCGTCCGCTCCGACTTCGACCGGGTGCTCCGGCAGCGCAACGCCCTGCTCAAGTCGGCCGGCCGCACGATCAAGGCCGGCCACGGCGACGTCCGCACCCTCGACGTCTGGGACACCCACCTCGCCACCGTCGGGGCCGACATCCTCGCCGGCCGGCTCAAGCTCGTGCACTCGATCGCCCCGTTCATGGCGACCGCGTACGAGCAGGTCTCGGCGGGGCAGGGGGCGGCGGGTCTGGCGTACAAGTCGTCGCTCGGCGACGACATCGTCCCCGAGGACGCCCCCGGCCGCGAGCTCCTCCAGGCCCGGCTGCTCGAGGCACTGGCCAAGGTGCGCAACCAGGAGCTGGAGCGCGGGGTGAGCCTCGTCGGCCCGCACCGCGACGACCTCGTCATCTCGCTCGGGCCGTTCCCGGCGAAGGGGTTCGCCTCGCACGGCGAGTCGTGGTCGCTGGCGCTCGCGCTGCGGCTGGCGTCGTACGAGCTGCTCCGCGCCGACATCGGGTCGGACGGCGACGGCGAGCCGGTGCTCATCCTCGACGACGTGTTCGCCGAGCTCGACGTGGGCCGCCGCGACCGGCTCGCCGAGCTCGTCGCGGGCGCCGAGCAGGTGCTCGTCACCGCGGCCGTGCCGCAGGACGTCCCCGAGGCGCTCGAGGGGGCGCGGGTCGACGTCATGGCGGGCGAGGTGCGCCGTGTCCGCTGACGGCCGCCGCCCCGACGAGCAGGACGACGGGACGCCGTCGGGCCGGCTGCCGCTCGAGCCGTCGGCGCGCGAGCAGGCCGCGGACGACGCACCGGACGACGTCCGCCTGCCCGCACCCGCAGGCACCGGGACCGCCGGTGGCACCGACGACGCGGACGACGACTCCGGTCCGGACGCCGTGAAGGCCGCCCTCAACCGGGCCCGCGCCGGAGCGGATCCCGGGGTCGAGGGCGCGCCGGCNCGCGTGGCCTGCGCCCCGGCAGCCCGGCCCCGCCGTCCGCCCGGTCCGCCGTCGACGCCCGCCGCCGGCGCGCCCTCGACCCCGGGATCCGCTCCGGCGCGGGCCCGGACGCCCGCGACCCCCAGCTCGTCGGCTCGAACATCGACCGGCTCGTGGCCGAGCGCGGCTGGCACACCCCCGTCGCCGTCGGCGGCGTGCTCGGCCGCTGGCCCGCGGTCGTCGGCGCGGATGTCGCCGAGCACTGCGCGCCGGAGTCGTTCGAGGAGGGCGTGCTCGTCGTCCGGGCCGACTCGACCGCCTGGGCGACCCAGGTCCGGCTGCTCGTCCCGGCGCTCATGCGCCGCCTCGCCGAGGAGGTCGGCGAGAGCACGGTGACGAAGGTCGTCGTCCACGGCCCGACCGCCCCCTCGTGGAAGCGCGGCCCGCGGGTCGCCCCGGGCAGCCAGGGCCCCCGCGACACCTACGGCTGATCGCCGTCCGCGGACCCGGAGGGTGGTTCCGGCGACCATTCCGGGGCATAGCCGATGATCTTGGTCGAAGCGTCGGGGGTGGACCGCCGGAGCGACCCTGAGAGCCGCTGAGCCCCCCAGGTGCGTATCGGGAGTCAGGTCACCCCGGGCTGCGCCGCCAGACACGCCCTCGGAGGCCGCGGAACGGCGGGTGCGCGGCCCTCGAAGGGGTAGAATGGAGCCGGTAGCGGCGGCCGTGCGTCCTCCGGGATGTGGGCCGCCGGTCCGTGCACGGGGGGAGCCGGTCTCAGCGCCGGTTTCTCGCCGTCCGGGTACAGGTCGTGGGCGCCACCGGGCGCCCGCACCGCAGCACTCCGGCCGCGAGGCCGACGCAGTCGAGGGAGCCGAGCCACTCGTGACAGACCAGTTGACGCCGCCCGCCGAGCAGACGGTCGAGCCGGAGTACGACGCCAGCGCCATCCAGGTCCTCGAGGGTCTCGAGGCCGTGCGCAAGCGGCCCGGCATGTACATCGGCTCCACGGGCGAGCGCGGCCTCCACCACCTCGTCTACGAGATCGTCGACAACGCGGTCGACGAGGCGCTCGCCGGCTACTGCAGCGCCATCGAGATCACGCTGCTCGCCAACGGCGGCGTCCGGGTCATCGACGACGGCCGCGGCATCCCGACCGACATCCACCCGACCGAGGGCGTCAGCGCGGTCGAGCTCGTCCTCACCCAGCTCCACGCCGGCGGCAAGTTCGGCGGCGGTGGCTACAAGGTCTCCGGCGGCCTGCACGGCGTCGGCTCCTCGGTCGTCAACGCGCTCTCGCACCGGCTCGTCGTCGAGGTGCGCCAGAAGGGCCACATCTTCGGCATGGAGTTCGCGAGCGGCGTGCCGAAGTCGCCGCTGTCGGTCCTCGGGGACAGCGAGGAGACCGGCACGACGATCACCTTCTGGCCGAACGACGAGATCTTCGAGACGGTCGTCTTCGACTTCGAGACGCTGCGCTCGCGGTTCCAGCAGATGGCCTTCCTCAACAAGGGCCTGGCGATCACGCTCGTCGACGAGCGCCCGGACCACTTCGATGACGAGGGCACCGCGCCGTCGGTGACCTTCAAGTACGACAACGGCCTCATGGACTACGTCCGGCACCTCAACAGCAGCAAGAAGACGGACGTCGTCAACGCCGAGATCATCGACTTCGAGGCCGAGGACCCGGAGCGCACGCTCTCGGTCGAGATCGCCATGCAGTGGACGACGGGCTACAGCGAGAGCGTCCACACGTACGCGAACGCGATCAACACCCACGAGGGCGGCACCCACGAAGAGGGCTTCCGCGCCGCGCTGACGACGCTCGTCAACGAGTACGCGCGCACGAAGAACATCCTCAAGGAGAAGGACGACAACCTCTCCGGCGAGGACATCCGCGAGGGCCTCACCGCGGTCATCTCCATCAAGCTCGGCGAGCCGCAGTTCGAGGGCCAGACGAAGACGAAGCTCGGCAACACCGAGGCGAAGGCGTTCGTGCAGCGCGTCGTCCGCGCCGAGCTCGGGGACTGGCTGGATCGCAACCCCCGCGAGGCCAAGGACATCATCTCCAAGTCGCTCCAGGCCGCCGCGGCCCGGCTCGCCGCCCGCAAGGCGCGTGAGGCCACCCGGCGCAAGGGCCTGCTCGGCGGCGGCGGGCTGCCCGGCAAGCTGTCGGACTGCCAGTCGACGAACCCGGAGGAGTGCGAGATCTTCATCGTCGAGGGTGACTCGGCGGGCGGCTCGGCGAAGTCCGGCCGCGACCCGCGCACCCAGGCGATCCTCCCGATCCGCGGCAAGATCCTCAACGTCGAGAAGGCGCGCATCGACAAGGTGCTCGCCAACCAGGAGGTCCAGGCGCTCATCAGCGCCTTCGGCTGCGGGGTCGGCGAGGACTTCAACCTCGAGAAGCTGCGCTATCACAAGATCGTCCTCATGGCCGACGCCGACGTCGACGGCCAGCACATCCGGACGCTCCTGCTGACGCTGCTCTTCCGCTTCATGCGCCCGCTCGTCGACCACGGGTACGTGTACCTCGCGCAGCCGCCGCTCTACAAGCTCAAGTGGAGCAAGGCGACGCCGGACTACGCGTACTCCGACCGCGAGCGTGACGCCCTCGTCTCCGCGGGCATCGCCGCCGGCAAGAAGCTGCCGAAGGAGGACGGGATCCAGCGCTACAAGGGTCTCGGCGAGATGAACCCGGACGAGCTCACCGACACGACGATGGACCCGAACCAGCGGGTGCTGCTCCAGGTCACGCTCGAGGACGCCGCGGCCGCCGACGAGATGTTCTCGGTGCTCATGGGCGAGGACGTCGAGAGCCGGCGGTCGTTCATCCAGCGCAACGCCAAGGACGTCAGGTTCCTCGACATCTGAGTCCGGGACCTGGGTCCACACCCTGTGGACCCGTTGGTGGACAACGGGTTCCGCATCAGTACCACGATCCACAGCACGACCCACAACGTGTGTAGAAGTACACCGACGCCGCACGAAGGACGACAGTGACGCAGCCACCGGACGAGCCGAACCTCCCCGACGAGCCCCTGGGCGAGATCGTGCACGGGCGCATCCAGCCGATCGACCTCCAGCTGGAGATGCAGCGCTCGTACCTCGACTACGCGATGAGCGTCATCGTGTCGCGCGCGCTGCCGGACGTCCGGGACGGCCTCAAACCCGTTCACCGCCGGGTGCTCTACGCGATGTACGACGGCGGCTACCGGCCGGACCGCAGCTACTCCAAGTGCGCCCGCGTCGTCGGCGACGTCATGGGCAACTACCACCCGCACGGCGACTCGGCGATCTACGACACCCTCGTCCGGCTCGCCCAGCCGTGGGCGCTGCGCTACCCGCTCGTCGACGGCCAGGGCAACTTCGGCTCCCCGGGCAACGACCCGGCCGCCGCCATGCGGTACACCGAGTGCCGGATGATGCCGCTGGCCATGGAGATGGTCCGCGACATCGACAAGAACACCGTCGACTTCGCGCCGAACTACGACGGCAAGACCCAGGAGCCGACGGTCCTGCCGGCCCGGTTCCCGAACCTGCTCGTCAACGGCTCGGCCGGCATCGCGGTCGGGATGGCGACGAACATCCCGCCGCACAACCTGCGCGAGGTCGGCGAGGCCGTCCAGTGGTTCCTGCAGAACCCGGAGGCGGACGACGAGGAGCTCCTCGGCCAGCTCCTGCTCAAGGTCAAGGGCCCGGACTTCCCGACCCGTGGCTTCATCATGGGCACCCGCGGCATCGAGGACGCCTACCGCACGGGCCGCGGCCAGATCACGATGCGGGCCAAGGTCGAGGTCGAGGAGATCCACAACCGGACCTGCCTCGTCGTCACCGAGCTGCCGTACCAGGTCAACCCCGACAACCTGAAGATGAAGATCGCCGAGCTCGTCGACTCGGGCCGGATCGCGGGCATCGCCGACCTCAAGGACGACACCTCCGGCAAGACCGGCCTGCGGATCGTCCTCGTCCTCAAGCGGGACGCGATCGCGAAGGTCGTCCTCAACAACCTCTACAAGCACACGTCGCTGCAGGACACGTTCGGCGCGAACATGCTCGCGATCGTCGACGGCGTCCCGCGCACGCTGAGCCTCGACAAGTTCGTCCGCTACTGGGTCGAGCACCAGATCGAGGTCATCGTCCGGCGCACCCAGTTCCTCCTCGACAAGGCCGAGGCGGACGCCCACATCTACCGAGGCTTCGCCAAGGCGCTCGACGCGCTCGACGAGGTCATCGCGCTCATCCGCCGGTCGGCGTCCGCCGACGAGGCGAAGAACGGCCTCATGGCGCTGCTCGACATCGACGAGGACCAGTCGCTCGCGATCCTCGGCCTCCAGCTGCGCCGGCTCGCCGCCCTCGAGCGGCAGTCGATCCTCGACACGTTGGCCGAGCTCGAGCTGAAGATCGCCGACTACAAGGACATCCTCGCCTCTCCGGCGCGGCAGCGGCAGATCATCTCCGACGAGCTCGCCGAGATCATCGAGAAGTACGGCGACGTCCGGCGCACGACGATCCTGCCGTTCGACGGCGACATGGACGTCGAGGACCTCATCCCCGAGGAGGAGGTCGTCGTCACGATCACCCGCGGCGGCTACGCCAAGCGGACGCGGTCGGACAACTACCGGGCCCAGCGCCGTGGCGGCAAGGGCGTCAAGGGTGCCCAGCTGCGCGGCGACGACGTGGTCGAGCACTTCTTCGTCACGACGACGCACCACTGGCTGCTCTTCTTCACCAACCTCGGCCGGGTCTACCGGGCCAAGGGCTACGAGCTGCCCGAGGCCGGCCGGGACGCGAAGGGCCAGCACGTCGCGAACCTGCTCGCCTTCCAGCCCGGCGAGCAGATCGCCCAGGTGCTCGACATCCCCGACTACGAGCACGCGCCGTTCCTCGTGCTCGCGACCCGCGACGGCAAGGTGAAGAAGACCCGGCTGTCCGAGTACGACTCGAACCGCTCCGGCGGCGTCATCGCGATCAACCTCATGGACGACGACGAGCTCGTCTCGGCCCGCCTGCTCGACGCGGACGCCGACATCGTCCTCGTCTCCCGCAAGGGCATGAGCGTCCGGTTCACCGCGGACGACGAGGCGCTGCGCCCGATGGGCCGGGCGACGTCCGGCGTCACCGGCATGAAGTTCCGCGCGGGCGACCGGCTGCTGTCCATGGACGTCGTCAACGACGACGACGCATTCGTCTTCGTCGTCACCGAGGGCGGCTGGGCGAAGCGGACGGCGCTCGGCGAGTACCGGGTGCAGGGCCGAGGCGGCCTCGGCATCAAGGTCGCCAAGCTCAACGACGACCGCGGCGACCTCGTCGCCGGCATGGTCGTCGGCGAGGACGACGAGGTGCTCGTCGTCATGGAGCACGGCAAGGTCGTCCGCTCGCCCGTCACCGGCGTCCCGGCGAAGGGCCGGGACACGATGGGTGTCGTCTTCGCGAAGCCGGACAACGGCGACCGGATCATCGCCGTCGCCCGCAACTCCGAGCGCGCGCTCGGCGGGGACGACGAGGACCTCGACGGGGAGGGTGCGGACGGCGAGGTCGTCGCCGACGCGGTGACCGAGCCGGTCACGCCGTCCGGCGCTGCCGACGGCGAGGCGCCCGACGAGGACGCCGCCACGGACGAGGACACGGACGGCGACACGGACGGCGACACCCCGGACGACGACGAGGCCTGAGCACGGCGCCCGGTCCGGCGGCCCGCACCCGCGGGTCGCCGGCCGGGTGACGGGCGCAACCTCTGCGGCCAGGCAGGCGTCTGACGGGTAGCATCGTGGCGATTACTGGGCGGTGGGGCATGAGCACCGCTGGTTCTCGAACGACGTACGGGACGTCGCCCATGGCGTACCGTCGAGGTGAGAGCAGTTCCAGCGGAGGTGAGGCGTGAGCCCGTCCGAACAGGTCTACCAGCCAGCGGGTGCGCCTCGTGTGGGGGGCGCTCCGACGTCCGCGGGGCGCCAGGAGCGCACCGCCGGGCCGGCGCCCGCCGCGGCGATGCCGCAGGCCAGGCCCGACATGATGTCGTCCGCAGCGCGTCCCGCGCCGCCGACGGGTGCCGTGCCCGTGGCCGGCCCGCGCACCGTGCGGCTGACCCTGGCCCGCGTCGACCCGTGGTCGGTGCTCAAGCTGTCGTTCCTGCTGTCCGTGGCCCTCGGTATCGGCCTGGTCACCGGCGCGATCGTCCTGTGGTCGGTCATCGACTCGATGGGCGTGCTCGACTCGGTGAACAAGGTGCTCCGCGACATCGACGGCAGCAACTCCACGTTCAGCCTCTACGACTACGTCGGGCTGGGCCGGGTCATCTCGCTGTCGACCTTCATCGGGGTCATCAACGTCGTCATCATCATGGCGCTGTCGACCCTCGGCGCGTTCCTCTACAACATCGCGTCCAGCCTCGTCGGCGGCCTGCACGTCACGCTCTCCGACGACTGACAGCCCCCTCTCCACGGCTCCGCCGGACGGTGAACCCGTCGGGGCGAACCGGTTTGGGACCTCACCCCGACCTGGGGTAGTCTCCTACGGCGCAGCCGCTGCGGCGGCAGTGCATCGGGCCTATAGCTCAGTCGGTTAGAGCGCTTCCCTGATAAGGAAGAGGCCAGAGGTTCAAGTCCTCTTAGGCCCACCACGAAGCACCAGGTCACAGGCACGAGGGTCATCGGTTCCGCCCCTCGGCCTGTGACTGAGTGACTACCTGAGTGACTGTCCCGGCCCTCTGGCCGAAGAGACCGTCCATCGCCACCGCACCGGACTGCATGATCGGACGCAGCTGCTTGCGGTAGACCGTCTCGGTCACGACCGTCGTCTTGTGGCCGATGAGCCGGGAGATCTCCTCCAGCGGGACACCCGAGTCCGACAGCAGCGAGACGAAGCTGTGACGCAGCTCACGTGGCGTCCAGTCTGAGGCGTTCACCCCGTCTGCGGCCTCGATCGCGGACCGGAACGACCGTCGCACGTTGCCGGCGGCGAGCGGCTTGCCCTCGACTGTGCAGAACACGAGGTCAGACCGGACGTCGACGAGCCCGCGAGCCTGGCGGCGCAGCACCTGCCCACGGCGGTGGTCCGAGAGCGCCTCGACGCAGCGCTGAGGCAAGGCGAGGGTGCGCCGTGAGGTCTGGGTCTTCGTGTCGCCGTGGGCACGGACCGAGCGCCAGACCTGGATGTTCGGAGGCACCGGCGGGTCGAGGTCAGGGCGGCCGAGCAGGTCGACGTTCGCCCAGGTCAGCGCCCGGAGCTCCTCGGTCCGCGCCCCTGTAAGCAGCGAGAGCACGACGTACGCGCGAACGGGTGACGCCTCGGCCGCCTCGAGGACGGCTTCCGCCTGGACAAAGGTGAGAGCCTTCGACGGGCGACCAGGCCGACCGTCCGGCACGGAGCAGAGCTGCACGACGTTGCGCTTGACCTTGTCCCGCGCCATGGCCCGCTTGATCGACCGGTTCAGCGCGGAGTGGAGCTTGGACAAGGTGCTCTTGCTCAGGAGCCGTGACCGGTCCGCGAGCCATCGGTCGACGTCGTCGGCGCTGAGGTCGCGCAGCTTGCGGGCCCCCAGGTACGGCAGCACGTGCTTCTCGCACAGCCACCGATTCGTCGTCAGCGTGCTGGCGTCCCGTGCGCCCAACCCGTGCGCGAGCCACTCCCGAACCGCGTCCCCGACGGTGTAGTCGGTGGGCGCGATGGCCAGGCCGTCCTCGTAGTCCCGCAAGATCGCCTTGAGCTTGGCCTTTGCCTCCGTCTTGGTCCGGCCGCTGCCGCGCTTGACGACACGCTTGCCGGCCGGGTCGAAGCCGAGACTGGCAGTGGCGATCCATCGCTGCCGACTCTCGTCCCAGTGCAGGCCGCCGTCACCGCGGCTTCGTCGAGTGGCCATCAGGCGACCTCTCGCTCGAGCAGGGCGAGGTACTCCCGGACGGCGGCCGCCGGGATGAGCCGTGTCCGGCCTTCCTTGACGGAGCGAAGGCGCCCCGTGCGGAGCAGGTCGAAGACAACGGTCCGGCTGATGCTGAGCAGCGCGGTCACATCCGCCACGCGGTACAAGACGGGTGCACCGAGCTGGCCTCCGCTGCCGAACAGGTCGACTGACGAAACGTCGTCACGAGCGGTCTGCATGGTGTCTCCTTCGGTCAGGCGGCGGGGTCGGATGCCGAGCTGTCGAGCGGTGCGCCGTCGTCGTGGTCGCGGGCGGCATGTGCGGCGCGGTAGGCGTTGCGTTGCCGAACGCGTTTCGCGACGGCGAGGTAGAGCCGGGTCTCAGCGGGGGCGACGTCGGGGTCGGTGGGTCGGGCGAGTTCCCATGCGATGTGTCGTCCGCCGGGGTGGGGGTCGCCGGCGAGGTGGGCGGTCAGTTCGTCGGTCTTGCCGAGGACCGCGAGGACGTGGGCTTTGCGGTCGTGGCGGTGGTCGGTGAGGTCCTTGCCGGTCCATTTCCTCGAGGTCAGCACCCGCCGCCCGCCGTACCCGAGATGGGACGGCCGGTGCGCCTTGCCCTTGCACGCCCCCGGGCGCAGTCCCGGCTTGGCACCCTTGGGCTGGATCCCGTACCGGAGCCAGTTCGCGCACCGCGGCGAGCACGGCTCATGACGCAGAGCAGCGACGAGACGGGTGCGGTGGTCGGCGCGGCGGGCGGCGGACGCGCGCTCCTCCGGGGTTCGAGCACGACGACGCACACGGGGCGCATCCGTGCCCGGGCCGTCGCTGGCTTCCGCCGAAGGCTGGACTCCGCCGTCGGTGAGGGTGTCGAGGCGCGCGCCGGTGGGGTCGGGGGTGTGCTCGTCGTCGTCGCCGAGGTCGTCGCCGAGGTCTTTGACGAGGTACTTCACCAGGTACCCCAGCAGACGGTCCGCTTCCGGGCTGCCGGCCAGGACGCCCTTGACGTCGACCTGGGTCCCGAACCGGACGCAGTGCAGCGGCTCGATCGCCTCCCCGGCCTCCCCCGCGGCGGCGTGCTCTGCGTCGAGGTCGTCCATCGCCTGCTCCCAGGTCGGCAGGACGGTCCCGGTGCCGGGGTCGGTGTACCCGCCGACGGTGGCGCCCTGGTCGTCGACGACGCCGGGGTCCCAGACCGGGACGGTGACACCGTCGTAGACCACCCGATCGGTCGAGGGCCACCACACGTTCGAGTAGGACGCCGCCACGACCTGCTTGACCACGGCCCGCGGGAGCGTGCCCCGGATGGCGAAGTGCGCGTGTGGGGCGAGGCGGCGTTGGGGTTCGACGGTGCCGAAGTACTGAAGCTGGTAGCCGGCGACGCGGCGCAGGTTCTGCGCGAGCCGGTCGATGCCCTTCCCGAAGTGCAACGCGTCCTTCGCGGCGCGGGCGTAGTCGTAGGTCGTGGGGTCGACGGGGGTGCCGTCGTCGCGGACGGGTCCGTAGGAGGGCAGGGTGACGGTGAGGAACATCGAGGGCCGGAACTCGATCCCACGCACGGGGTCGGCGTAGGTCCGGCCCAGGGTGCTGGCCGTGGCCGGGATTTTCGGGAGATCGGGGACGTCGTGCCGGCGTCGGGTGGACCGTGCCCGCCGCTTCACCGCATCCGGTTCGGGGCGGCCTTTCACGCCCTTGCCGGCGAGCTGCTCGTCCAGCTCGGCCAGCGCTTGCTCAACCGCGGCGAGGACGTCGGCCTTGCCCTGGTCGTCCGGGTCGAGGGCGGCGTCCTCGACGGCCTGCTCCCGGGCGTCCACGAGGTCCGCGCGTTCCTTGACGAGGTCGCGGTGACCAGCGTCGCCAGGGTCGGGTGTGAGGTCGGGTTCCTCGGTGAGGTGCCATCCCTCGCGGCACTGCTGGGCGCGTAGGGCTCGGGCGCGCTTGGCGCAGGGTGGGCACTGCTTGTCCCGGGTCGACCCGCACGGCGTCTCCACAACGGTCGTCTCACCGGTCGCGGTGTCGGTACGACGCAGCAGGACCGGGCGGACGCAGACCCCGAACTCGACCGCGACGTCCCGCAGCACCGTCTTCGCACGAGGCTGACGAGCCCGGTCCTCCCGCGAACCAGGCCGCACCCACTCCACACCAGGCACCCCCGCCGGGTGACTGTCAGGTGTCAAGACGCTGTTGACGCTCGACGGCCCGGGACGGTCCCGCCAGGACGCCAGCACCGACCGGGTCGTGTCCCCGCCACAGGCCCGCTCAGCCGTCGCGGTGTCGGCCGCCGTCATGCCGGTTCCCGGGTGAGTGCGGCGCGGGTGACGCGTGCGGTCGGGCGGCCGTGGTGCAGGCCGTCGTGGACGGTGGCGAGGTCGAGTGCTTCGGCCGGCGACGAGGCCTCCACAGAGACGGTCCGGCAGGTGTCGCAGAACCACGCCCACCCGGCCGGACCCGCTGCGACAGATAACGTTTGTGCGGGTGCAGTTGTTGCGTACGCGTCAACGCGGCGGGTCCGGAGCCAGGCCCAGACGTGCGCCCAGACGAACAGGCACGCCGCGACGGCACCGGCGCCGATGACGGTTCCTGCCGGGCCGGCGACCGCGTGCCCGACGACCGGACCACCCAGCACGACAGCGCCCATCGAGGCGGCGAAGGAACGGATCCCGGCCCAGTCCGGGCCCAGGTCGACGACCACCGCGGCATCCGGGTCAGTGTCGGGGTCGACGTCCGAACCGACGGCCAGCGGAACGACGCGGGACGCAGTGTGCGGCTCGACGGCCGCGAGGTTGGCGGTCATCGGGTCACCGCCTGGACGAGCAGGTCGATGCCGGCGGCCACGAACACGGTGCCGAGGACGACGAGCGGGGCCAGCAGGTAGCCGATCGGGCGGCGAAGGGACCGGTGCGAGATGAAGACGGCCATCGGGATCTCCTCCCGGGTCGGCGGGGACGACGGGGTCGTGGGGG
>NZ_MWLN01000174.1 GCF_002198655.1 Kineosporia sp. A_224 | reverse complement strand
CCGACCACGACGGGCGGCGGGCCGACGTCCGCGGGCTGGTGCTCGCCCTCGTGGGCCTGCTCGTCATGACCGGCGGCGGGGCGCTCGCCGTCGCGGGCGCGGAACGGGTCGTCGCGGGCCTCGGCGTCACCGACGACGCGGTCGGCCTCACCGCGCTCGCGCTCGCGACGACCGCGGAGCTCTTCGCGCTCGTCGCCGCGGGCGTGCGCCGGGACCTGCCCGAGGTCGCCGTCGCCGGCGTCGTCGGCTCGGTCGCCTACAACGCGACGGTCTCGCTCGGCCTGGCGGCCGTCGTGCGTCCGCTCGCCGTCCAGGGCGTCCTCGGGCCGGCGGTGCTCGGCGTGCTGCTCGCGGTGGCCCTCCCGCTCCTCGCGCGCGGCGGCCGGCTCGGGCGCCCGGCCGGTGCGGTGCTCGCCCTCGGGTACGCGCTCTTCGTCGTCCTCACGCTCACGTGACCGGGACGCGGCGCTCCCAGACGACCGCGACGCCGTCCGACACGACCCCGGTGTCCACGTACCCGCAGACCGCGGCGACCCGCTCGCTCGCGACGTTGCCCGCGTCGATGCGCAGGACGAGCCGGGTCACGCCGAGGTCGCGGACGACGGCCGCGCCGAGCAGGCGCAGCGCCCGGGTCGCGAGGCCCTGCCCGCGGTGGGCCGGGCCCACGACGTACCCGAGCTCGAGGGTGCCGTCGGCGTCGGGCGCGTCGGCCGCGCCGTGCCGCGGGGCGAACGCGAGCACCTCGCCGAGCGGGGCGCCGCCGTCGAGCGTGATCGCGAGATGGACGGCCTGCCCGGCCTGCGTCTGGCCGGCCGCCCGGTCGAGGTAGCGCTGGGCCGCGGCGGCGTCGAACGGGGACTCGATCGGGGTGTACCGGGCGACGTCCGGGTCGTCGTAGAGCGCGGGCAGGGCGGCGGCGTCGGCCGCCGCGAGCGGGCGCAGCACGAGGCCTTCCCCGGTGACCGGCAGCGGCAGCAGCGTCGGGTTCGGCACCGGCCCAGGATGGCGCACCGGGCGGTCGCGTGCGACGCGGCTCACGTGCCGCCGGGCGCAGCGCGGCCGCCGGAAACGCGGAGGACATCCCGAACAGGTACATCAGAAGGAGCACCTCGCTCCTCTGACAGGAGTGCCGGGCACCCGCCCGGCGGAGGAGCCGTCGACGGGGCCGGGCCATCGGGTGGTGCCGTCCGGCGAGAGCAGCGAGGTACGACATGGACCCGTCGAACGAGTGGTGGAGACGTCCCGGGGAGAGCGACGACGTCGAGCTGTGCGCCTGCCCGGAGTGCGGGCTGCCGGCCGAGGTCGTCCACCGCGGACCCACGGCGGCCGGTGAGCTCGTCGGCGTCCGGTGCGTCGGGCGGCACTGGTTCCTCGGGCTGAGGGACCGGCTCGTCGCCTGAGGCGCCCGGCTAGGGTGCGGTCCCATGCCGGACCCGAAGCCGATCCCGATCGTCCTCGACGTCGACACCGGGGTGGACGACGCGTGCGCCCTCCTGCTCGCTGCCCGGCACCCGGGGCTCGACCTGCGCGCGGTGACCTGCGTCGCGGGGAACGCCTCGCTCGACCAGGTCGTCGCGAACACCCTGCTCGTGCTCGAGACCGCGGGCCGCACCGACGTGCCCGTCGCCGGCGGCGCGCGCCGTCCGCTCCTCGAACCGTCCCGGGAGGCGCGGCACGTCCACGGCGACGACGGCATGGGCGACCTCGGGCTGCCGCCGTCGACGCGCGCGCCCGACCCGCGGCACGCCGTCGAGCTGCTCCACGCCGTCCTCACCGGGGCCGCCGACCGCGGCGAGCCGGTGACCCTCGTGCCGCTCGCGCCGATGACGAACATCGCGCTGCTGCTGCGGATGTACCCGGACGCCGCGCGCGGCCTGGCCCGGATCGTCTTCATGGGCGGGGCCGCCCTCGTCGGCAACGCGACCGCCGCCGCCGAGTTCAACGTGTGGCACGACCCGGAGGCGGCCGCGGTCGTGCTCGACGCGGCCGCCGAGCTCGGGATCCCGGTGACGATGTACGGGCTCGACGTCTTCTACGACGTCCGCGTGACCCGCGCCGAGGCGACCGCGCTCGCCGCCTCGGCCGACCCCGTCGCACGGCTCGCCGGCGGGCTGGTCCTGTTCCAGTGCGAGCGGTTCGGTGCGGACGACGCGACCGTCGGCGACGCCGGTGCGGTCTGCGCCGTGCTCCTCCCCGACGGGCTGCGCACCCAGGAGCTGCCGGTGCGCGTCGAGCTCGCCGGCTCGTGGACCCGCGGCCAGACGGTCGTCGACCAGCGCGCCGACCGCAGCGGCGGCAGCCTCGACCACGCGCACGACCCGCACGGGCTCGCCCCGGCGGTCGTCGACGTCGCGCTCGCCGTCGACGCGCAGGCCTACGCCGCGCTGTGGCTCGGGACCGTCGCCGGTCCCTGAACCGCAGCGCGGCGGGTCCCGTCACCGAAGGATCTTGCGCGTCGTCGTCGCCTTCGCGCTCTTGAGCTGGACGATGCACACGACCTGGCTGGTCGTCGTGCTGCCCGGCAGCGAGACCTCGAAGTCGGAGTAGCGCGTCGGGTAGACCGAGAACGCCGAGAGCTTGCTGATCCCGACCGCACCGGTGAGCGGCACTGCGTTGAACTTCGGGTCACAGATCGAGTTCGCCCGCTTCTTCATCCACTTCCGGTAGGCGGCCTGGGTCGGCAGGGGCTTCTTCGGGTTGGCCTTCTTCCAGTCCTTGATGCCGACGTTGCGCACGTAGAGCACCTCGGTGTTGTGCGCCTTCTTGCACGACACCTCGTCGGCGATCCCCGTCGCGGGGTCGTTCTTCCAGCAGTCGCCCTTGGCCGCGTACGGCACCGACACCGAGTCGCCCGGCAGGCAGTCCATCACCTCGCCGGACGCCGCGACCGCGACGACCGGGGACGACTTGCCCGTCCAGACCTTCGTGCCGCCCGCCTTCGCCTTGCGCGCGGCGATCCAGGCCATGACGTCCGTGCGCATGGTGGAGACCTGCGGCGTCTCGCTGGGCGTCACGGCGAAGAAGACCTGCGCGTCGCAGGAGTCCGCGAGGTCGGGCGTGACGAAGGCGTCGAGGCTCTCGCTGTACCCGCCGGCCTCGACGCCCTCGCCGTCGGCGCGGCCGGACGTCGTGTCGGCCGGGTCGTAGTCGACCGCCAGCCGGAACGAGTAGAGGCTCGCGGTCGTCGTCCCCTCGCAGGGGATCGCCCCCGCGGCGACCGTGAGGCTGCCGTCGGCGCCGACCTTCGACTTCTTGCGCATCGCCGACGCGAGGTCCTTCGCCGCGCAGGGCGCCGCGGCGACCGACGGGGTCGCGGACGGCGACACCCCGGCCACGCCCGCGGCCTGGCCGCTCGCCGTCGGGCCGGCCTCCGGGGTGTCGTCGCCCCCGCCGCCTCCGACGAGCGCGACGACCACGACCAGGACGAGCACGAGCCCGGCCGCGACGATGCCGAGGACCGCCGCGAGCGGCAGCCCGCGACGCTTCGGGGCCGGTTGCCCGGGGGCACCGGGCGCCCCGGGAGGCTGCTGCCACGCACCGGCGGGCGGGTACTGCGCCTGCCCGAACTGCTGGCCCGCGGGTGGCTGGCCGTACGCCTTCCCCGCAGGTGGCTGGCCGTACGGCTGGCCTGCGGGTGGCTGGCCGTAGGGCTGGCCCGCCGGCGGCTGGCCGTACTGCGGCTGGCCCGGCTGCGGCTGACCGGGCTGGGGCTGGCCGTACTGGGGCTGGCCGTACTGCGGCGGCCCGGACGGCGGTGCACCGAACGGCTGCCCCGCCGGGGGTGCGAACGCCGGTGGCGCCCCTTCCTGCGGCTGCCCCTGCGGCGGCGTGGGCGGCGGGGCCGCCCCCTGCTCCGGCAGCGGCTGCGTGCCGCCCTGCTGGTCGTCCGGTCGTCCGTCCTGCTGCGCGCCGTCCATGGCGATCCTCCCGAGCTCGCACCTGTTCCCCCGACGACGTCCCTGCAGCACCGTCCGGTTCCGTCGGACGACTGCACGGTTCCCCGGCCCGGTGCGGACCGCGCCCGGCCGTCGCCGGCCGGCACCCCCGTGAGAGTGATCGACACCCTAGGGGCAGAGCCCGACACCCGGGCACCCCCCGCCGTCCGCTCCGGGGATCAGCGGCGCCCGTCGAGCCGCACGAACGTGAAGCCGTGGTCGCGGTACCAGGCGACGACGAGCGGGACCGCCGCCGCGGTCGCGGCCCGGTCGCCGCCGCCGTCGTGGAGCAGGACGACGGGGTGCTGCTCGCCGCCGACGTCCGTCGCGCGGGCCACGATCGCCCGGACCTTGGCGTCGAGGTCGGGCAGGCCCGGCGGACGGCGGCCGTCGACGCCCTGGACCTCCCAGTCCCGGGCGTCGACGGACCACATCGCGACGGTCATCCGCATCCGGTGCGCCGCGGGCCGGACCGTCCCGGGGTGGTGCCCGCCCGGCGGCCGGAACCAGCACAGCGGCCGGCCGGTCGCCGCTTCGACCGCGCGCGCCGTCCGCCCGATCTGGTCCGCGAGGTAGAGCGCGGTCCAGCCGCCGTCGACCTCCTGCGGGTACGCGTGGTCCCACGTGTGGTCGCCGAGCAGGTGCCCCTCGTCCGCCACCCGTCGCACCAGCCCGGGGTGCCGTTCCACCTGCCGGCCGACGACGAAGAACGTCGCGTGGACGTGCGCCGCGGCGAGCGCGTCGAGCACCGCCGGCGTGCCGGCGTCCGGCCCGTCGTCGAAGGTCAGCGCGACCGTCGGCGGCCCGCCGGCCCTGGTGTGCGTGACGACCCCGACCGCCGGGGCGGGGCAGCGGCGCTGAGACGCCGGGACCGCGGGCAGCGGCCCGGTCGCCGGGTCGGTGGCAGCGGTCGGCTCGGTGACCGGCCGGTGCGCGGAGGGCGTGGGAGCCGCCCGGCCGGCAGCCGGCGTGACGAGGCCGAGGAACGTCGCCGCCACGGCCAGGGCGAGGAGCGGCAGCCTGCGGCCCGTGCCCGTGCGTCGCATCGCGTCCCCCGAACGTCCCGGTCGCAGACAGGACGCCGGGGCGGCGTCGCGCGTTGTCCGCGGCGCCGCGGCAGGTCAGCGCAGCGGGCGGACGAACAGCACCGACTGCCGGCCGGCGACCCGGGTGAGCACGATCGTCGCCTCGGCGTCCCCCTCGAGGCGCAGCTGGCGGCGCAGCTGCTCGGGCTCGACGGCCGTGCCGCGCTTCTTGATCGTCAGCCGGCCGACGCCCCGGTCGCGCAGCGCCGTCCGCAGGCTCTTGAGCTGGAACGGCATGACGTCCTCGACCGCGTAGGCCGTCGCGAGCGCCGTCCGGACGACCCGGTCCGACGTCACGTAGGCGATCGTCGGGTCGACGAGGCGGCCCTCGACGAGCGCCGCGACCTGGCCGACGAGCCCGGCCCGGATCACCGCGCCGTCCGGCTCGTAGAGCACGGCGCCGACGGCGCCGGTCTCCGGGTCGGGCATGCCGGCGTCCGTCACCTCGACCGGGTCGGCGGTGTCGACGCCCTCGGCGTCGTCCGGGACGCCGTCCGGCGGCAGCACGAGCGCCGCCCGCCGGACGCCCTCGCGGGCGGTGAGCCCGAACCACAGCGCGCACTCGACGACGTCCCCGCCGACCGACACCCACTGCGCCTCGGCGCCCGGAGGCACGAGGTGGTGCGCGATGCCCGGCGCGGTCTTCATCCCGACGGCGGCGAGCCGGCCGGCGAGGCCGACGACGAAGTCGAGCGTCGGCGAGCCCTGCCGCGGGTCGAGGACGCGCTTGCCGGACGCCGTCCGGCGGGCCGGGTCGACGAAGGCGGCACCGATGCCGGTGAGGTCGGTCGCCGTCGCGTCCTCGCAGCGGACGACGGCCTCGGGCCAGTGCCGCAGGTTCATCGTCGCGACGGCGGCGGTCAGCTCGTCGCGCTCGACGGCGAGCACCTCACGGTCGAAGGTCGCCAGCGCCATCGAGTCCGCGCCGATCCCGCAGCCCAGGTCGGCGACCCGCTCGACGCCGGCGGACGCGAAGCGCTGGGCGTGCCGGGCGGCGACCGCGAACCGGGTCGCCTGCTCCAGGCCGGTCGGGGTGAAGAGCATGCCGTCGGCGAAGGGGCCGAACTTGGCCCGGCCGGCGGCGCGCAGCCGGGACTGGGTCAGTGCGGCGGAGACGAGGTCGGCCGGGTGACCGGCGGCACGCAACCGCTCGCCGAGCACCATCGCCTCGGCCTCGTCGTACGGCGGGAGCGACTCCAGCAGCGCCCACCCCTCGGAGGTGAGCAGGGCGGAGATGCCGGACAGGTCCACGCCAGGATCCTTCCACGTCCGCCGGTCGGGCGAGTTCTGGCACTCGAGTTGACCGAGTGCTAACCACCGGCCTAGATTCGGAACTGGCACTCTCACCCTGAGAGCGCCAACCAGGCAGAGCCCGGCCGGCACCCGCGACGACGGTCGGAACCGCTCCGCCGACCCATATTCCACGCCTTACTCCAGCGACATTCCCGAAGGGGAGGGCAGCACGTGTCGGTCTCCATCAAGCCGCTCGAGGACCGCATCGTCGTCAAGCCGCTCGACGCCGAGCAGACGACGGCCTCCGGCCTGGTCATCCCGGACACCGCGAAGGAGAAGCCCCAGGAGGGCGAGGTCCTCGCGGTCGGTCCGGGCCGTTTCGACGACGATGGCGACAAGCGGATCCCGCTCGACGTCAAGGTCGGCGACAAGGTCCTGTACAGCAAGTACGGCGGCACCGAGGTCAAGTACGGCGGCGAGGAGTTCCTCATCCTCTCCGCCCGCGACGTCCTCGCGGTCATCGAGAAGTGATCTCCGGCTGCCGCTGAGGCAGCCACCCACCGCCCCGACCGGCCGGCCCTGCCGGTGGGTCGGGGCGGTTCTCGTTCTTCACCCGGTTCGCTGACCTGAAGAAGGAACCAAGCACCCATGGCCAAGACCCTGGAGTTCGACGACTCCGCGCGGCGCTCCCTGGAGCGCGGCGTCGACGCCCTCGCCAACGCCGTCAAGGTGACGCTCGGCCCGCGCGGCCGCAACGTCGTCATCGACAAGAAGTGGGGCGCGCCGACCATCACGAACGACGGCGTGACCATCGCCAAGGAGATCGAGCTCGAGGACTCGTACGAGAACCTCGGTGCCCAGCTCGCCAAGGAGGTCGCCACCAAGACGAACGACGTCGCCGGTGACGGCACCACCACCGCGACCGTCCTCGCGCAGGCCATGGTCCACGAGGGCCTGCGCAACGTCGCCGCCGGCGCCGGCCCGGCCGCGCTCAAGCGCGGCATCGACGCCGCCGTCGACGCGGTGAGCGCCAAGCTGCTCGACGTCGCCCGCGAGGTCGACGGCAAGGAGGAGATCGCCCACGTGGCGACCATCTCCGCGCAGGACCGGTCGATCGGCGAGCTCATCGCCGACGCGTTCGACAAGGTCGGCAAGGACGGCGTCATCACCGTCGAGGAGTCCTCGACGACCGCCCTCGAGCTCGAGTTCTCCGAGGGCATGCAGTTCGACAAGGGCTACATCTCGCCGTACTTCGTCACCGACCCGGAGCGGATGGAGGCCGTCCTCGAGGACGCCTACATCCTCATCCACCAGAACAAGATCTCGGCGATCAGCGACCTGCTGCCGCTCCTGGAGAAGGTCCTCCAGGCCGGCAAGCCGCTCTTCATCGTCGCCGAGGACATCGAGGGCGAGGCGCTCTCCACCCTCGTCGTCAACAAGATCCGCGGCACCTTCACCGCCGTCGCCGTCAAGGCGCCGGGCTTCGGTGACCGCCGCAAGGCGATGCTCCAGGACCTCGCCACCCTGACGGGTGCGCAGGTCGTGTCGGCCGAGGTCGGCCTCAAGCTCGACCAGGTCGGCATCGAGGTGCTCGGCACCGCGCGTCGCGTCGTCGTCACCAAGGACACGACCACGGTCGTCGACGGTGCGGGCGAGGCGTCCGAGGTCGCCGGTCGCGTGCAGCAGATCAAGGCCGAGATCGAGCGGACCGACTCCGACTGGGACCGCGAGAAGCTCCAGGAGCGCCTCGCGAAGCTCGCCGGCGGCGTGTGCGTCATCAAGGTCGGCGCGCACACCGAGGTCGAGCTCAAGGAGAAGAAGCACCGCATCGAGGACGCCGTCTCGGCGACCCGTGCGGCGATCGAGGAGGGCATCGTCGCCGGCGGCGGCAGCGCTCTCGTCCACGCCGTCTCGGTCCTCGACGACTCGCTCGGCCTCACGGGCGACGAGGCGACCGGTGTCTCCATCGTCCGCAAGGCCGCTGTGGAGCCGCTGCGCTGGATCGCCGAGAACGCCGGTCTCGAGGGCTACGTCGCCGTCGAGAAGGTCCGCGCGCTCCCGGTCGGCCAGGGCCTCGACGCCTCGAAGAACGACTACGCCGACCTCATCGCCCGGGGCGTCATCGACCCGGTCAAGGTCACCCGCTCCGCGCTGCGCAACGCCGCCTCGATCGCGTCGATGGTGCTCACGACCGACACCCTCGTCGTCGAGAAGAAGGAGCCGGCCCCGGCCGACGCCGGTGGCCACGGCGGGCACGGGCACGGGCACGGTCACTGACCGAGGCACCTGCACCACCTGAACCACCAGCACCACCGAGCACGTCGCACGAGGCCCGGACGGTCCGCCGTCCGGGCCTCGTCGTGTCTGCCCGTCGTCCGTCCTGGGCCGTCCTGCGTCGTGCCTGCCGCCACGGACGACGAAGGCCCGGCCCCCGTGCGGGGACCGGGCCTTCGTACCGGTGGACCGGGTCTTGCGTGGTCTGTGGGGCCTGCGGTCAGCTGGCCGCGGCGACCGGGGCCTGACGACGGCGCTCGGTCGAGTAGTACGCCTCGCGGTCGTCCTCGGTGAGGCCGCCCCAGACGCCGTACGGCTCACGGACGGCGAGGGCGTGCTCGCGGCACTCCTTCATGACCGGGCACGAGCCGCAGATCGACTTCGCCGCCGCGTCGCGGTTGCGGCGGGCCGGGCCGCGCTCGCCCTCGGGGTGGAAGAAGAGCGTCGGGTCGGCCTCGCGGCACGAACCCTGCAGCTGCCACTCCCACAGGTCGGCCACCGGGCCGGGGAGCCGGGAGATCTCAGCCATGTCCAACACCCTCTTCTTCGCTGCACGCTCGCCGGCCGGGGCGGCCGGTGTCGGGCAATCGCCTGGATTCCTGACTTGTTCTTCGTGCTTGGTGCGTGAGTCCGACACTAACAACCGTTGCAGAGGTTGTTCAAGTACTTCGCGCCAGAAGTTGTTCACAGGTTGTTCGCAGGGTTCGGGGCGGCGCCTGCTCTGCCTCTGCGGCGACGATGCCCGGCGTGCGACGTTCCGCTGTCGCTGCAGGTCAGAGCCCCGGTGGAGGTCCGATCCGCGATGCGCGGGCGCCCGGTCCGACGGTCCGGTGGGGCCTGCAACCTGTTCAACGGTGCGCGCAACGCTCCGGTGCCCACGACGTACCCATCAGTCCGCAACCTCAACCATGATTTCGAGAGTGACTGCGCTCGGACGTCGTCTCGTCACAGCAGGCGACAGGCACCGCCCCGACGACACCGACCGCCCCTCCGTCGTCACACCTGGTCCCTGGTCCGTTCGTGTCCAGGTGGCAGGTCGGGCCCCTGGCCTGGACAATCAGTCGCATGACGGCCGTCGGTGACTCCAGCGCGGGCCCGCAGCCCATGCTCACCGTGGCCGCTGTGGCGCGCAGGCTCGGGGTGGCGCCGTCCACCCTGCGCACGTGGGACCGCCGGTACGGGCTCGGCCCGTCGGCGCACACGGCCGGCTCGCACCGCCGCTACAGCGCCAGCGACCTGGCCCGCCTCGTCGTCATGCGCCGCCTGACCGGTGAGGGCGTCCCGCCGGCGGAGGCCGCGCAGATCGCCAAGGCCGGCGGGCCCGTCTCCGTCGTGCCGCCGGTCCCGACCGAGCACGTCGACGACTGGGAGGCCGACCTCTTCCCCGCGATGTCGCAGCGCGCCGGCGCGCTCGTCACACCGTGGGCGGACGCCGCGGTGCTCGGGATCCCCGCCGCGCGGACCGGTCCCGACGTCCCGGGCCTGTGGCCGACGCGCGCCGACCGGTCGCACCGCTCAGGCGGCGGCCGGGTCGTCGCGCTGCCCGAGGGGAGCCCGCAGGCGCGCGGCCTCGCCCGGGCCGCCATGTCGCTCGACACCGTCGAGGTGACCCGGCTCATGCGGGACGCCATCCGCAGCTACGGCACCGTCCGCGCCTGGGACGACATGGCGATGCCGGTGCTCCACGCCATCGGTGAGCGCTGGATGCAGACCGGAGACGGCGTGGAGATCGAGCACGCGTTCTCCGAGGCGGTCGTCGGGGTCTTCCGCGGCGTCTCCGCCTCGCTGCGCCGGGCCCGTAACACCCGCCCGGTGCTCCTTGCCTGCGCCGAGGGCGACTACCACACGCTCCCGCTGCACGCCCTCGCCGCGGCCCTCGCCGAGGAGGAGGTCGGCTGCCGGCTGCTCGGCGTCGGGATGCCCGCGGACGCCCTCGTGGCCGCCGTCCGGCGCAGCGGGCCCGCCGCGGTGTTCCTCTACGCCCGCCTCTCGACCGACGACATCGCCGTCCTCGACACGGTTCCGCGGCAGCGTCCTGCACCGCGGCTCGTCGTCGGCGGGCCCGGCTGGGTCGACGGGGACCTCCCCACGGCCGCGGTCCGGGTCACCTCGCTCGTCGGGGCCGTCGACGAGATCCTCGGCGCCGTCCACCTCTGACCTGCGGCGCAGCCGCTCCGGCGGCCTGTTCCTGCCACGGCGGGACGACGTCCCGACACGTCCCGGTGGAACGCCCGGCGGAACTCCTCGCCGCCTTCTGCTCAGGTTCGCCCCGCCCGTTGACGACATCTTCAGGAGCCGGGTCCCTTCACAGGAGGTGATCGGACACCGGGACGCCGTCACCCGCGGCGACCCGGACCGGCGTGGCTGCGCAACAGGAAATGGGGTGTCCGGGGTGGCAACGGTCCTCGTGTGCGACGACTCGGCGCTTGTCCGAGAGACCCTCCACCGGGTCCTGGCGACGGTGCCGGGGATCACCCGGGTGGTCGACGCCTGCTCCGGCGAGGAGGCGCTCGCGCGCTGGCCCGTCGAGCGTCCGTCGCTGGTCCTCATGGACGTCCGGATGCCCGGGATCGGTGGCGTCGAGGCGACCCGGCGGCTGCTCGCGCGGCACCCGGAGGCGATCGTCGTCATGGTGACGGTCGCAGAAGACGCCGAAGGTGTCGCAAGGGCAGTGGCGAGCGGCGCTCGCGGCTATCTTGTCAAGGACGCGACGCGAGAGGAGATGGCCGCCACCGTGGTCCACGCGCTGTCGGACGCCGTCTGGCGTCGCCCCGTGCCCGCCCCGCGCTCCGTCGAGGGCTCGGCCGCCGCGCCCGCTCTCACCGAGCGCGAGATGCAGGTGCTCACCGGCATGAGCCGCGGTCGCAGCAACTCCGAGATCGGCAAGGAGCTGTTCCTCTCCGAGGACACCGTCAAGACCCACGCCCGGCGACTGTTCCGCAAGCTGGGGGCGGCTGACCGCGCCCAGGCCGTCGCGGTCGGCTTCCGCTGGGGACTGGTGCGCTGAGGTCCGGTGGCGGTCGGGGGCGTCGATGACGGCAGGGGTGTAACGAACCGCCCCCGTCGTGCGATGTCACGTGCGGACGACGGCACGGTCGAGCTCGGGGGGGCTCGCCGCGCGAGCGGTCACGGGGGACCGGCAGGCGATGGAGCAGCTGCTCGCCGCCGTCCACACCCTGGTCCACCGCTACTGCCGGGCCCGCCTCTCGAGGTTCCCCGGCTCCGAGCACGCCGCGGACGACGTGGCGCAGGAGGTGTGCGTCGCCGTGCTGTCCGCCCTGCCGCGCTACCGGGACGACGGCAAGCCCTTCGAGGCCTTCGTCTACCGCGTCGCCGCGAACAAGGTGGCGGACGCGCAGCGCAGCGTCTTCCGGCACGCGCAGCCGCAGGCGGACATCCCCGACACCGTCGACCTGTCCGACGGCCCTGAGGAGCACGCCGTCCGCGCGTCGGACGCCGAGCAGGCGCGGGCGCTCCTCGACCAGCTCCCCGACACCCTCCGCGAGCTCCTCGTCCTGCGGGTCGCCGTCGGGCTGTCGGCGGAGGAGACCGGGCGGGCTCTCGGGATGAGCGCCGGCGCGGTCCGCGTGGCGCAGCACCGCGCCGTCCAGCGGCTGCGGGCCCTCGCGACGAGCGAGCCCGTCCGGGGGACGGCATGACCCGCGACCGCGTCCCGGGCGACCCGCGCGGCACCGGCGGCCGGGGTGCCGAGGACGAGGTGGACCTGCGGGCCGTCGACATCGCCGCCGTCACCGCGACCGACGTGCTCCTCGACCGGCTCGCTGCGCGCCGCCCGCTCGCGGAGGACCTGGACGACCCCGCAGCGGCGGTGCTCGCGCTCCTCGCGGCGGAGGTCGATCTCAACCCCGCTCCGGAGGACGCGCTGCGGCGCGAGCTCTTCGACCTCGGGGTGTGGCCGCTCGTGCCGTCCGGCACGCCGCCGCAGGCCTTCCTCCCGCCGACGGAGGTGCTCGACCTGCGCCCCGCGTGGCGCGACGAGAGCGCCCCTGCGGCCGACGTCAGCCCTGCCGCCGCGTTCGCCGGTGGTCCCGCCTGGGAGCCGGCCGGTGGTCCGGCGTGGCGCAGCGACCACCCCGGCAGCGGGTCCGGTGCCGGGCTGCCGGGCATCCCCGCCGCCCGGCGCGGGGAGGCCGACGTCCCGCCCCCGCGGCAGGTGCGCGTCCGGCTGCTCGCCGTGGCCGCGACCGTCGTCCTCGGCCTGTGCGGTGCCAGCGCCGCCGTCACCGGGGTGTGGAACCCCGTGCGCGGCGGGTCGATCATCGCCGGCACCGACGAGGGCAGCCAGATCGAGGACGTCGTCCTCGAGGGGCTCGACCTCGTCGACTCGAACGACCTGTCCGCCGCCGAGGCCCGGCTCGAGGACGCCCACCGGCGGGCGAAGAACGCCGATCTCACGGCGGCCCAGCGCAAGAAGGTCGACGCGGCGCTGCGGAAGCTGGCGACCGCGCTCGCGGACGCCGGGTTCCCGCTGCCGCCCGACCTGCTGCCGGGCATCATCGCGACGGTGACCGCCGGGCCCGGGGAGGCGTCCCCGAGCGACGTCCCGACGACGCAGTCGCCGTCGCTGAAGACGTCCTCGACGACAGCGACGTCCGACCCGAGCGTCGAGGAGTCGACGACGACCGATCCGGTCGTCCCGACGCAGGACGAGGAGACGCCGTCGTCGACGACGACGAGCGCGACCTCGACCGACTCCTCGCGGACCACGGAGCCGGAGACCTCGTCGACCTCGTCGACGAAGTCGACGGGCCCGCCGAGCGACAAGGGCGGCCCGTCGAGGACGAAGACCAAGACCAAGGGCAAGCCCGCGGGCTGACGGTCTGTGGCGAGCGGTCGGGAGCGCCGTCCGCGGTCGGTAGAATCCTCGGGGTGAGCATCGCCGAGGACCGCGCCGTCGAACCTGCCACCGCCTCTGACGACCTCTTCGCCGAACCGGGCCTCGCACCCGCGCCGGCCCGGGACGAGGCCTCCGTCTTCACGGGTCTGGGACTGACCTACGACGACGTCCTGCTCCTGCCGAGCGACACCGACGTGGTGCCGAGCGAGGTCGAGACGACCTCGTGGCTGACCCGCCGGATCCAGGTCCGCACGCCGATCGTCTCGGCGGCCATGGACACCGTGACCGAGGCCCGGATGGCGATCGCCATGGCCCGCCAGGGCGGCATCGGGGTGCTCCACCGCAACCTGTCGATCGAGGACCAGGCCTACCAGGTCGACCTCGTGAAGCGGACCCAGACCGGGATGATCTCCAACCCGGTGGTCATCGGCCCGGAGGCCACCCTCGAGCAGCTCGACGAGCTGTGCGGCCGCTACCGCGTCTCCGGCCTGCCGGTCGTGGACGGCGACGAGCGGCTCATCGGCATCGTCACGAACCGCGACCTGCGGTTCACCCCGGTCGGCACCTGGGCGACGACGCTCGTCCGCGACGTCATGACGCCGATGCCGCTCGTCACCGCGCCGGAGGGGATCAGCCGCGAGGACGCGACGGCCCTGCTGCGCCAGCACAAGCGCGAGCGGCTGCCCATCGTCGACGGCGACGGCCGGCTCGTCGGGCTCATCACCGTCAAGGACTTCGTGAAGTCCGAGCAGTTCCCGAACGCGAGCAAGGACGCCGACGGCCGGCTCCTCGTCGCGGCCGCGGTCGGCTACTTCGGCGACGCGTGGGAGCGGGCCACGACGCTCGTCGAGGCCGGGGTCGACGTCCTCGTGCCGGACGTCGCGAACGGCCACGCGCGGCTCATGCTCGACATGATCAAGCGGATCAAGTCCGACCCGGCGACCCGGCACGTCCAGGTCCTCGCCGGCAACGTCGCGACCCGGGCCGGTGCGCAGGCGCTCGTCGAGGCCGGGGCCGACGCGGTGAAGGTCGGTGTCGGGCCGGGCTCGATCTGCACGACCCGCGTCGTGGCGGGGGTCGGCGTCCCGCAGGTCACCGCGATCCACCAGGCGTCGCTCGCGTGCCGACCGGCCGGGGTACCGGTCGTCGCCGACGGCGGCCTGCAGTACTCCGGCGACATCGCGAAGGCGCTCGTCGCCGGCGCCGACACCGTGATGATCGGCTCGCTGCTCGCCGGCTGCGAGGAGAGCCCGGGCGACCTGCTCCTCGTCAACGGCAAGCAGTACAAGTCGTACCGGGGGATGGGCTCGCTCGGCGCGATGAGCTCGCGCGGCAAGAAGTCGTTCTCCAAGGACCGGTACTTCCAGGCCGACGTCCAGTCCGACGACCGGATCGTCCCCGAGGGCATCGAGGGTCAGGTGCCCTACCGCGGCACCCTGTCGGCGGTCATGCACCAGCTCGTCGGCGGCCTGCACCAGTCGATGTTCTACGTCGGCGCCCGCTCGATCCCCGAGCTGCAGGCCAAGGGTCAGTTCGTCCAGATCACCGCCGCGGGCCTCAAGGAGAGCCACCCGCACGACATCCAGATGACCGTCGAGGCGCCGAACTACACGCGGCGCTGACGCGTCGCGCCACAGCTTCGTCGTTACCCGGCGACTCTCCGGGCACGCCCCGGGGTTTCGCAGAGCAACGACGAAGCTGTGGCGCGATGCCCCTGTGGATAACTATCCGGCGGTTCGTGCCCGTTGCGTCACGATGCCGTCGTGGACGCATCCGAGGTCATCCGTCGGCTCGGCGGGACGGCGCCGTACGACGTCGTCGTGGCGCACGCGACGCAGTCGTCGCTGCGGCGCGCGGTCCGGGACGGACAGGTGCGTCGCCTGGCCCGCGGGGTCTACGGGCTGCCCGAGCTGCCGGTCCCGGCTGCTGCCGCCGCCGCGACGCACGGCGTGGTCTCCCACGTCTCGGCCGCGCGGATCCACGGCCTGCGGGTGCCGACCGCGCCGTCGACGGTGCACGTGACCGTCCCGCCCGGAGCCCGCCCGCCCGCGGCGCCGCAGGTGACCGTGCATTGGAGCCGGCTCGCCCCGACCGATGTCCGGGGCGGCGTCACCACCGTGCTGCGGACCGTCCTCGACTGGGCCGTGACGCTGCCCTTCGGGGAGGCCGTCGCGGTCGCGGACAGCGCGCTGGCCGAGAAGGTCCTGGTCAAGAGCGACCTGATCGTCGCCGCGTACGCGCAGCCGCCACGGCGACGGGGTCGCTGCGTCCGGGTCGCCGAGGCGGCCGACGGCGGCGCGGACACGATGTTCGAGTCGTTCGCCCGCGCGCTGCTCGTCGACGCCGGGGTGGGTGGGTTCGTCACCCAGCTGCCCGTGCTGCTGTCCGGGTTCACGGTGCACGTCGACCTGGGGGACCCGCACCGCAGGATCGCCGTGGAGGCCGAGGGGTTCGAGTACCACTCGGACAAGGTGGCGTTCGCCCGGGACTGCGAGCGGTACACCGAGCTGGCGGCATCCGACTGGCTGGTCTGCCGCTTCACCTGGGCGCAGGTGCGGTTCCGGCCGGACTGGGTCGTCGACGTCGTCCGGCGGACCCGGCGGCTGCGCGCGCCACAGCTTCGTCGACACCTCGCGACACCCCGGGTGCGTGCCGGTGTGTCGTAGGGCAACGACGACGCTGTGGCGCGGACCGGCGGGCCGCGCCCGCCCCGATAGCCTGGGGTCGTGAACGAGATCGAGATCGGGCGCGGGAAGCGCGGCCGCCGGGCCTACACCTTCGACGACGTCGCGATCGTGCCGAGCCGGCGCACCCGCGACCCGGAGGAGGTCTCGGTCGCCTGGCAGATCGACGCCTACCGCTTCGAGCTGCCCGTCGTGGCCGCCCCGATGGACTCGGTGATGTCACCGGCCACGGCGGTCGCGCTCGGCAAGCTCGGCGGGCTCGGCGTGCTCGACCTCGAGGGCCTGTGGACCCGCTACGAGGACCCCGAGCCGCTGCTCGCGGAGATCGCCTCGCTCGACCCGGTCGCCGCGACCGCGCGGATGCAGGAGATCTACGCCGAGGACGTCAAGCCCGACCTCATCGCGGCCCGGGTCAAGGAGATGCGCGACGCGGGCGTCACGGTCGCCGGCTCGCTCACCCCGCAGCGCACCCAGCAGCTCTGGAAGGCCGTCGTCGACGCCGGGGTCGACCTGTTCGTCATCCGCGGCACGACGGTCTCCGCCGAGCACGTCTCCGGCCGGGCCGAGCCGCTCAACCTCAAGCGGTTCATCTACGAGCTCGACGTGCCGGTCGTCGTCGGCGGCTGCGCGACGTACACCGCGGCGCTGCACCTCATGCGCACCGGTGCGGCCGGCGTCCTCGTCGGCTTCGGCGGCGGGGCGACCCACACGACCCGCACGGTGCTCGGCATCCACGCCCCGATGGCCACGGCGATCGCGGACGTCGCGGCGGCCCGCCGGGACTACATGGACGAGTCCGGCGGCCGCTACGTGCACGTCGTCGCGGACGGCGGGATGGGCCGCTCCGGCGAGGTCGTCAAGGCCATCGCGTGCGGCGCGGACTCGGTCATGCTCGGTGCCGCCCTGGCCCGCGCGGTCGAGGCACCCGGCCGCGGGTACCACTGGGGGCCCGAGGCGCACCACCCGCTCGTGCCGCGCGGCGAGCGCGGGCACGTCGGCACCGTCGGCTCGCTCGAGGAGATCCTCCTCGGGCCGGGGAAGACCGCGGACGGCACGACGAACCTCATCGGCGCGCTGCGCCGCTCCATGGCGACGACGGGCTACTCCGACCTCAAGGAGTTCCAGCGCGTCGAGGTCGTGGTGTCCCAGTACCAGCCGTCCTGAACGGCCCCTGAACTGGGATGATGCACTGATCGCGCTCCCAGTGCTGCGGAGCGTGATCGGTCGTAGCGAAAGTACCAACAACCGTTGGCGCGTGGTTGCGGCCTGAGTACGTTGCGCGGCATGTCCATCGTGTCCGGCGCGACGACGGAGGGCCCACGCTCGCCCTCCTCGCCCCGGCGGCTCCTCCTGGCCGCCGCCGGTGTCGTCGCAGTCCTCGCGGCGGGGCTCGTCGCGCTGCAGCTGTCCGTCGGCGGGGTGCCGCTGCTCGACACGCTCGTCCCGGTGGCCGGCAGCGACCTCGTCGTGGAGGACACCCCGGCGCCGCCGCTCGACTGCGGCACCGCCACGGCCGAGGGCAGCCTCCTGGCCCGCGACGCCGCCGACGACGGCCGGCGCGACCTCGCGGCCGCCGCCGAGGAGCAGCGGCTCGCGTCCCCCGGGGCCGGGCTGCTCGTCCGGGTGCGGGCCCATCGCACGGGCGACGGCGGCGTCGCCGTCGTCTGGGAGGACTCCCAGGGCCGGGCCCGGCTGGTGCTGTCCTACGTGCCGGCGGAGGACGGCTACGTGCTCGCCGCGCGGAGCGGCTGCACCGCGGGCTGACACGACGACGTGCGCCCGCCAGGGACTGGTGGCACGGCGCGCCGCGCCGGGCCGTCCTAGGGTGGAGGCATGAGCAACGGCCTGGAACCCACTGCGCCGAGCGCCTCGTCGGGCACCTCCGCGACCGCCCCGTCCGCGCCCAAGCGCACCCGCCGCGCGACCGCCGTGGCGAGCGCCCCGAACGCCTCCGCGGCCAACGGTGGCGGCCCGTCCGCCACGCCGGACGTCGAGGCGCTCTCGCGCCGCGGCCGGCTCGGCCCGGTCGAGCGGCAGGCCGCCCTGGACGCCATGCGCTCGCAGACCTTCGACGTCCTCGTCGTCGGCGGCGGCGTCGTCGGTGCCGGCGCCGCGCTCGACGCCGCGACGCGGGGCCTGTCGACGGCGCTCGTCGAGGCCCGGGACTGGGCGAGCGGCACGTCCTCGCGCAGCAGCAAGCTCATCCACGGCGGCCTGCGCTACCTCGAGATGCTCGACTTCGCGCTCGTCGCGGAGGCGCTCAAGGAGCGCGGGCTCATCCTCACCCGGCTCGCGCCGCACCTCGCGCAGCCGGTGAAGTTCCTCTACCCGCTGACACACCGCGGCTGGGAGCGCCCGTACGTCGCGGCCGGCGTCACGCTGTACGACCTCATGGCCCGCGCGGGCGGCAACGGCGCGGGGCTGCCGTTCCACCGGCACATGACCCGCACCCAGGCGCTGCGTGCGGCGCCGGCGCTGAAGAAGGACGCCCTCGTCGGCGCCGTCCAGTACTACGACGGCCAGCTCGACGACGCCCGGCACACGATGAACATCGTCCGGACGGCGTCCGCGTACGGCGCCCGGGTCGCGAGCCGCACCCGCGTCGTCGGGTTCCTCCGCGAGGGGGAGCGGGTCGTCGGCGTCCGGGTCCGCGACCTCGAGCACGGCGAGGAGTTCGAGGTCCACGCCCAGCAGGTCGTCAACGCGACCGGGGTCTGGACCGACGAGACGCAGGCGATGGTCGGCGAGCGCGGCCAGTTCAAGGTCCGCGCGAGCAAGGGCATCCACCTCGTCGTCCCGCGGGACCGCATCCAGTCGACGACCGGCATGATCCTGCGCACCGAGAAGTCGGTGCTCTTCGTCATCCCGTGGGGCCGGCACTGGATCGTCGGGACGACGGACACCGACTGGGACCTCGACAAGGCCCACCCGGCGGCCTCCGCGACCGACATCGACTACCTGCTCGAGCACGTGAACTCGGTGCTCTCGACGCCGCTGACCCGCGAGGACGTCGAGGGCGTCTACGCGGGGCTGCGGCCGCTGCTGTCCGGCGAGAGCGACTCGACGAGCAAGCTGTCCCGCGAGCACGTCGTCGCGCACCCGGCGCCCGGCCTCGTCGTCGTCGCCGGCGGCAAGTACACGACGTACCGGATCATGGCCAAGGACTCGATCGACGAGGTCGCCCGCGCCCTGGACTTCCGGGTGGCGGCCTGCTGCACCGACGAGGTGCCGCTGCTCGGCGCCGAGGGGTACCGCGCGGCATGGAACGGCCGGGCCCGGACGGCGGCCCGCACCGGCCTGCACGTCGCCCGGGTCGAGCACCTGCTGCGCCGCTACGGCTCGATGGCGGACGACGTCCTCGCGCTGTGCACGTCCGACCCGGCGCTCGGCAAGCCGCTGCCCGGGGCCGACGACTACCTGTGCGGCGAGGTCGTCTACGCGGCGTCCCACGAGGGCGCCCGGCACCTCGACGACGTCCTCGCCCGGCGCACCAGGATCTCCATCGAGACCTGGGACCGCGGCGTCACGGCCGCCCCGCACGTCGCCCGGCTCATGGCCGGCGTGCTCGGCTGGTCGCCCGCGCAGCAGGAGAAGGAGGTCGCGCACTACGAGGCCCGGGTGGCCGCGGAGCGCGCGTCGCAGACCCAGACGGACGACGAGACGGCGGACGCCGTCCGGCTCGGCGCACCGGAGATCGTGCCGCTCAGCTGAGCCCTGGTCCCGGGCGTCGACCAGGGGCGTCACCAGGGGCGTTAAAGGGATTCACCCGTACTGCCGAAGGAGGTCGGGACACACCACCTGAACGGGGGGACATCCCGATGACGATCATCAAGGCCGCCTGCCCGACCTGCGGCGACGTGGAGCTCACGAAGGACCAGGTCCGGCTCGTGGTCCACGCGGTGCGCAGCCGGTCCTTCTACTCGTTCGACTGCACCTCGTGCGTCTCCCAGGTCAAGAAGCCCGCGGGTGACGAGGTCGTCCGGCTGCTCACCCTCGGCGGCGTCGTCGCCGAGCGGATCGAGGTCCCGGCGGAGGCGCTCGAGGTCCACGAGGGCAAGACGCTGACCTCGGACGACCTCCTCGACTTCGCGGCCTGGATCGAGGACGCCGAGAACGTCGTCCAGGCGGCCGCGGCCGGTCTGCACGCCCGGCTCCTGACCCGTGACCAGCAGAAGCAGGCGCCCGGCCGGTCCTGACCGCGCCCGCCGAAATCGGGGGTTACCGGCGGGTAGCCAAGGAGCGTTGACGATGTCTACGCTCCTCGCATGTCCACGGAGCGCATCGTCGCCGACCCCGAGTCGGACCCCACAGCCACCTGGGCCCTCGACCCGGGCCGGGTCCGCGGGCTGACCTCGCGCGCGGTCGTCGCCGACGACGCCGCGCACGTCACGACCGTCACCCCGCTGAGCGGCGCACCGCTGGCGGCGCTCCCGCAGTCCACCCCCCGGGACGTCGCCCGGGCCGTCGCGCAGGCCAGGGCCGCGCAGCCCGGCTGGGCCGCCCGGACGCCGCGACACCGCGCCGCGGTCCTCCTGCGCCTGCACGACCTCCTCCTGGACCGGCAGTCGGAGATCCTCGACATCGTCCAGCTCGAGACCGGCAAGACCCGGCTCTCGGCGTACGAGGAGGTCGCCGACATCGCGCTGAACTGCCGGTGGCTGGCGCGCCGCGGCCCGAAGATCCTCCGGGACCGGACCTACCGCGGCATCGTGCCCGTGCTCACCCAGGTCACCCAGGTGCAGCACCCCAAGGGGGTCGTCGGGGTCATCGCGCCGTGGAACTTCCCGCTCGTGCTCTCCCTCGGCGACATCATGCCCGCGCTCCTCGCGGGCAACGCCGTCGTCGTCAAGCCCGACAACCAGACCGCGCTGACGACGCTCTGGGCGGCGGACCTGCTCGCCGCGGCCGGGCTGCCGGACGGCGTCCTGCAGGTCGTGCTCGGCGACGGCCCGGGCGTGGGCGGCGCGGTCGTCGACACCGTCGACCACATCTGCTTCACGGGCTCGACGCCGACCGGCCGCGTCGTCGGCCGGCAGGCGGGGGAGCGGCTCATCGGCACCTCGCTCGAGCTCGGCGGCAAGAACGGCGCGTACGTCGCGGACGACGCCGACCTCGACCGCGCCGCCGAGGCGCTCGTCCGGGACTGCTTCAACAACACCGGCCAGCAGTGCATCGGCATCGAGCGGCTCGTGCTCCACGAGGCGGTCGCCGAGGCGTTCCTCGACCGCTTCGTCGACCGGGTCCGCCGGCTGCGGCTCTCGGCGGGCCTCGACTTCAGCGGTGACATCGGCGCCCTCACCTCGGCCGCGCAGCTCGCGAAGATCACCGCCCACGTCGAGAACGCCGTCGAGCACGGCGCGGTCGTCCTCGCGGGCGGCCGGCCCCGCCCCGACGTCGGCCCCTGGTTCTTCGAGCCGACCGTGCTCGACCGGGTGACCCCCGAGGCCGCGTGCTACGCCGGGGAGACGTTCGGCCCGGTCGTGTCGGTCTACCGGGTCTCCTCGGACGCCGAGGCGCTCGCCCTCGTCAACGAGGGCGAGATGGGGCTCAACGGTGCGGTCTGGACGAGCAACCTGCACCGCGGACGGCGCCTCGCCCGGCAGGTCGTCGCCGGCACCGTGAGCGTCAACGAGGCCTACCTGACGACCTGGGGGAGCTCGGCGGCACCGATGGGCGGGCGGCGCGCGTCCGGCGTCGGCCGGCGGCACGGCCGAGAGGGCATCCTGCGGTTCACCGAGTCGCAGTCGGTCGCCGTCCAGCGCCTCATGGGCATGGGCGTGCTCTACGGGCAGGGTCCGGAGCGGTTCGCGAAGACCTTCACCGTCCTGCTCAAGGCCGCCCGGGCCACCCGCTTCCCCTGGCCGTGACCCTGGCCGTGACCCGGGCCGCCGCCCGGACGGGTGACGCCGGAACCGCTGTGCGAGAGTGGATCTCGTGACCGCGAAGTGGACCCTCGCCGACCTGCCCGACCTCTCCGGCGTCACCGCCGTCGTCACCGGGGCGAACTCCGGTCTGGGCCTGGAGACCTCCGTCGAGCTGGCCCGCGCCGGCGCGCACGTCGTCCTCGCCTGCCGGGACCCGCTGCGCGGCGACGAGGCGCTCGGCCAGGTCCGGGTCCGGGTGCCGGGCGCGGCGGTCGAGCTGCGCAGCCTCGACCTCGCGAGCCTGGCCTCGGTGCACGCGTTCGCGGACGGCGTCCTCGAGAGCTTCGGCGAGGGGCTGGCGCTGCTCGTGAACAACGCCGGCGTCATGGCGATCCCGCGGCGGACGACGGCCGACGGGTTCGAGATGCAGCTCGGCACGAACCACCTCGGGCACTTCGCGCTCACCGGGCTGCTGCTGCCCGCGCTGCTCGCGACCGGCCCGACCGGCGGGGTCGCAGGCGGCCCGGCGCGGGTCGTCACGGTGGCGAGCAACGTCCACAAGATGGGCCGGCTGCGCCGCGACGACCTCATGGGCGAGCAGAAGTACACGCCGTGGTCGGCCTACGCCCAGGCCAAGCTCGCGAACCTGCTCTTCATGCGCGAGCTGCGGCGCCGGGCCGACGCGGCGGCCGCGCCGCTCCTGTCGCTCGCCGCGCACCCCGGGTACGCGCGGACGAACCTCACGGCGTCCGGGCCAGCGGCGGACAGCCGGATCATCGGCCGGGTGACGGGCTTCGCCGAGCGGTTCATGGCCCAGAGCGCCGCCGCGGGCGCCCTGCCCTCGCTGCGCGCCGCCGGTGACCCGGCCGCGCGCAGCGGCGACTACTACGGCCCCGACGGCTTCATGGAGCAGAAGGGCCACCCGAAGCTGGTCGGCATGACGGACGCGGCACGGAACGACGCCGACGCGCTCTGGCTCTGGGAGCGGTCCGTCGAGCTGACGGGCGTCGACCCGAAGCTCTGACAGGATCGCGCCGTGAGAGCGACCACGATCAACGGCCCCTTCGACATCCGCCTCGTCGACGCCCCCGACCCCCGCGTCGTCGCCCCGACGGACGCCCTCGTGCGCGTCGTCGTGTCGTGCATCTGCGGCTCCGACCTGTGGCCGTACCGCGGTGACGCCCCCGAGGGCGTCGAGCGCCGGATCGGCCACGAGTTCGTCGGGGTCGTCGAGGACCTCGGCCCGGCCGTGACGACCCTGAGCGTCGGCGACCTCGTCATCGCGCCGTTCCTGTGGTCGGACGGCACGTGCGCGATGTGCGCGCGGAGCCTGCAGACGTCGTGCCTGGCCGGTGGCGGCTACGGCGGCAAGGACCGGGACGGGGTCCTCGTCGACGGCGGCCAGGGCGAGTACGTCCGGGTGCCGCAGGCCGACGGCACGCTCGTCGCCGTCCCGTCGTCGGGCGCCGAGGGCCCCGGCGGCGTGGACCCCGCGCTGCTGCCCTCGCTGCTCACGCTCTCCGACGTCATGGGCACCGGGCACCACGCGGCGCTCGCCGCCCGGGTCGGGCCCGGCTCGACGGTCGCTGTCGTCGGGGACGGCGCTGTCGGGCTCTGCGGCGTGCTCGCCGCGCGCCGGCTCGGCGCCGAGCGGGTCGTCGCGATGAGCCGCCACGCCGTCCGGCAGGACCTGGCCCGCGCGTTCGGCGCGACGGACGTCGTCGAGGCCCGGGGCGCGGACGGCGGCGCCGCCGTCGCCGCGGCCCTCGGCGGGATCGGGGCGGACAGCGTCCTGGAGTGCGTCGGCACGAAGGACTCGATGGACCAGGCGCTCGCGACCGTGCGGCCCGGCGGGTCGGTGGGCTTCGTCGGGGTGCCGCACGGCGTCGAGCTCGACGTCCGCGACCTGTTCCGCCGCAACGTGTCCGTCGGCGGCGGGGTGGCGCCCGTCCGGGCCTACATCCCGCAGCTGCTGCCCGACGTCCTCTCGGGGGCGATCGACCCGGGCCGGGTGTTCGACCTCGAGCTGCCGCTCGCCGACGTCGCCGAGGGCTACACCGCGATGCACGAGCGCCGGGCCACGAAGGTGCTGCTGCGCCCGTAGCCCGGATGGGAACGTCACCGGGACGTCGTCCCCGACGAGGTCGGGACCTGAGGGCCTACAGGACCCGGCCGGTGACGCCGATCACCCTTCGAACGGGGTGGTCCGCGGTCCTGCGGGCCGCCTGCAGCGGGTGTCCGGAGGAAGAGGCGGCATGCACCGGTCCAAGGTCGCGCCGACAGGGGTCGAGCGACGTCTCGGCGCCGACGAGCTCATCGTGAGCAAGACGGACGCCAAGGGCGTCATCACCTACGCCAACGACGTCTTCTGCCGGATCGCCGCCCTGCGCGAGGAGGACGTGGTCGGGCAGCCGCACAACCTCATCCGGCACCCCGACATGCCCCGGGCGGTCTTCCAGCTGCTCTGGGACACGATCGCCGCCGGCCAGGAGATCTTCGCCTACGTGAACAACCTCGCGGCGGACGGCGCCAACTACTGGGTCTTCGCCCATGTGACGCCCTCGTACGACGCGTCGGGCCGGATCGTCGGCTACCACTCCAACCGGCGCAGCCCGCACCGCGACGCGATCGCCGCGGTGACCCCGGTCTACGCGGCGCTGCTCGCCGAGGAGCGGCGCCACGCGCGGGCCGCCGACGGCATCGCGGCCTCGACGGCGCTGCTCGGCAGCACGCTGGCGTCCGCCGGTCTCGCCTACGACGAATGGGTCTGGACGGTCACCCCGTGAACCTCTTCCACAGCGACCGCTCCGCCGCCGGCCCGGACCCCGCGCGCGAGGCCCTGCGCTTCTTCGGCGAGGCCTGCCGGCGGGCCGCCGAGGGCGACCTCGAGCAGCGCATGCCCCTGCTCGAGGGCGCCGCCGCCACCGACCCGGACGTCACCGCGGCCCGGACGTCGGTCAACGCGCTCCTCGACGTCGTCGACGCCTACATCCGCGAGTCGTCGGCCGCGATCGCCGCGAGCAGCGGCGGCCGCTACGACCGGCGGCTGCTCACCGGCGGCCTGCACGGCGCGTTCCGCACCGGGGCGGTGACCATCGACAACGGCCGGGTCTCGATGCGCGGCGCGCACGAGGAGATCGAGCGCGCAGCCGACGCCCGCCGGGCGCTCGCCGAGCGGCTCGAGACGACGGTCCTCGCCGTGAGCGAGCAGGTCGCGGCCGCCGCGACGCAGATGGGCGCGACCGCCGAGGGCGTCGTCACGTACGCCCGGGACGCCGTCGACGACTCCTCGCGCGCCACCGGCACGGTCGAGGAGCTGCGGACGAGCTCGGACGACATCCGCCGCGCGGTCGACCTCATCAGCCAGATCGCCTCCCAGACCCGGCTCCTCGCGCTCAACGCGACGATCGAGGCGGCCCGCGCGGGCGAGGCCGGCCAGGGCTTCCGGGTCGTGGCCGCAGAGGTGAAGAGCCTCGCGGACGCCGCGGCGTCGTCGTCCGACACGATCCTGTCCCGGGTCGACGCCGTGAGCGCCGCCGCGGGCGACGCGATCACCGCCCTCGAGGCCGTCACGCAGCGGATCCGCGAGATGGACACGATGGTCAACGACATCGCGAGCGCCGTCGAGGGCGGCCAGACCGGCGGCGGGCTCGTGCAGCTCGCCGAGATGCTCCGCGCCGAGGTCAGCGAGTTCGTGGCGACGGTCCGCAACGGCTGACCCGCCGTCCGCCCCGCTGTCACAGGCCCGGGCCCGGCGGGTTACCGTGAACCGTGCTGCGGACCGCCCTCAAGCCCCGGTGGCTGGCGCTCCTCGTCGTCGTCCTCGTGGCCGCCGCCGGGATGGCGCGGCTCGGGCAGTGGCAGTGGGACCGCGCGCACGACAACGCCGACGAGAACGTCGTCGCCCGGACGACGCAGCCCCCGGTCCCGATCGGGACCGTCATCAAGGCCCGGCAGACCTTCACCGGCCTCGCCGCGGACCGGCCCGTCGTCGCCGTCGGCACGTACTCGGCCGCCGACCAGCTCCTCGTGCCGGAGCGCCGGCTCTCGGGGCGGACCGGGCTGTGGGTGCTCACCCCGCTCGTGCTCGAGGACGGCAGCGCCGTCGGCGTCGTCCGGGGCTGGGTCCCGGACGCGGCCGATCCCGCGGGCGCGGCGGCCGCCGTCCCGACCGGGCCGGTCGCCGTCCAGGGGGTGCTGCGGCCCGCCGAGCCGCCCGCGGACCGCGCCCCCGGCGAGACGAGCGGGCTGCCCGCCGGCCAGGTCGAGCGGGTCGACGTCACCGAGCTCATCGGGCTGTGGCGCTGGCCGCTGCTCACCGGCTACCTCGTCCTCACCGACTACGTCGCCGCCTCGGCCGCCGACGGCACGACGACCGCGGTCCCCGTCGAGACCGCCGCGCCCGCGCGCGTCCCCGCCGTCCCCGAGGGCACCGGCGGCATCGACCTGCGCAACCTCTCCTACGCCGGGCAGTGGTTCCTCTTCGCGGGCTTCGGGATCTTCATGTGGTGGCGGCTTGTCCGGGACGACCACCTCGGCGTGCTGCCGCCGTCCGGCCCGGACGGCGACCCCGCCGACCCGGACCCGGCGGCCCCGGAACCCTCCGACCGGACCACCCCTCACGAAGGAGCCACCCTGTGAAGGCCGCCCTGACCCGGTACCGCGTGATGGCGTACGCCACGGGTGTCCTCCTGCTGCTTCTCACGCTGCACGTCGTCCTCCAGGCCGTGCAGAAGGACCCGGGCCAGCCGCTGTTCGACGCCGACGGCCTCGGCGCGGTCGTCCCGGGGGCCGGCGCGTTCATCCCGATCGCGCACGGCTGGCTCTACCTGATCTACGTCATCGTCTCGGTCGACCTGTGGTTCCGGACCCGGCTGAACTTCCCGCGGATGGTCGGCGTCGTCCTCGCCGGGACGATCCCGTTCATGTCGTTCGTCGCCGAGCGCTGGGTGCGGCACCAGGTCGAGCCGATGCTCGCGCGGGAGAGCGCCGCCGCGCGTTGACCGGGACTCCCGGACGGCCCGCTGACGAGGGATGATCCCGGCGTGGCAGCTACCCGGTCGCGGCGCCGACGCCTCCGCATCGCGGTCGGCGCGAGCGGCTGGTCCGGGTGCGTGTTCGGCCTCGGTGTCCTCGGGGTCTGCGGGGTGCTCGTCGCGTCCCTGCTGCACCTGGCGGCGGCCGACGTCCGGGACGGTCTCGGTCCGGCGTGGTGGGAGTCCGTCGTCAGCTGGGCCTTGGTCGTCGCGCTGCTCGGGGGCGCCGCATGGTGGTGCGCCCACCTCGGGTTCATTCTCGTCAGCGTCAGCGTCGCGGCCTCGCGTGTCTGGCTCGACGGTGCCGTCCTCGTGCGCCGCCGCGGGGTGCGGCGGTCCGAGCGGTTCGAGCTGGCGGCGGCGGACGTCGCACTCACCCCGGGGCTCGTGCTCCTGCTGGTGACGGACCCGCGCGGCGTGGCGACGACCGAGCTGTTCGTCGGCCGCGGACCCGGCTCCGCGGCGGATGTCGCGGCCCTGGCCGAGGCGCTCGACACGGACGACGCTCCTGCCGTCCACCGGGCGATCGCCGGTCACCTGCGGGCGGTGGCGACGGGGCAGCAGCCGCCGGTCCTGCCCGCGGGGGCGACGCGGGAAGGGCGGACGGCAGCGACCGTTCCGGCGCAGACGGCGTTCCCGCTGCGCGGGGTCCTGGCCGGTGTCGCCGTGGTCTCCCTGGCCTACGTGGGCCTGGCCATCTCGCAGGAGGCCCGGATCCGGGCCGACCCGGTCGTCGTCACCGGCGTCGTCGCCGACACCGGCCCACCGGGCCGCTACGAGGCCAGGCAGGCGGTCGAGATCGACACCCCCGCAGGCACGACGCGCGTCCGGGTCCATGTGCTGCGGTGGCTGCCGGCCGGTGAGCGGGTCACCGTGGTGCACGCGGCCGGCGACCCGCAGGACGCCCGGCTCGTCGACGGCCGGGCCCGGGGGGCCTGGGCCCTCGCGTTCCTGCTGATCGGCGGCTCCGCCCTCTTCGGGCTGTACCGGGTGCACGGCCGCGGCCGGGGGCGCCCGCAGCGTCAGTAGGCTGGGCGGGTGACCGACGCACCCGCCGAGAACACGCCCCCCTACGACGTCATCGCGGACGGGCCCGCGGGCTCCGGTCCGGCGTCCGAGCGGCACACCGCCGAGGAGCTCGCGGAGGAGTCGCACCGCCCGGTCCTCGTCGTCGACTACGGCGCGCAGTACGCGCAGCTCATCGCGCGCCGGGTCCGTGAGGCGAACGTCTACTCCGAGATCGTGCCGCACACGATGCCCGTCGCGACGATGCTCGCGAAGCGGCCGGCGGCGGTCATCCTCTCCGGCGGGCCGGCGAGCGTCTACGCGGACGGCGCCCCGCAGGTCGACGCGGCGCTCTTCGAGGCCGGCGTCCCGGTGCTCGGCATCTGCTACGGCTTCCAGGCGATGGCCCGGGCACTCGGCGGCGAGGTCGCGCGGACGGGCCTGCGCGAGTACGGCGGCACGTCCGTCGACGTCGAGGCCGACGGGTCGGTGCTCGTCCACGGGCAGCCCGCGCAGCAGTCGGTGTGGATGAGCCACGGCGACTCGGTGCAGAAGGCCCCCGACGGCTTCTCGGTCGTCGCGACGACGTCCGGCGCGCCGGTCGCGGCCTTCGAGGACCCTGTCCGGCGCCTGTTCGGCGTCCAGTGGCACCCCGAGGTCAAGCACTCGACGTTCGGCCAGCAGGTCCTGACGAACTTCCTCCTGAACGGCGCGGGGATCGCCGCCGACTGGACGACCGGCAACGTCATCGACGAGCAGGTCTCCCGGATCAAGGCGCAGATCGGCGGCGGCCGGGTCATCTGCGGGCTCTCCGGTGGCGTCGACTCCGCGGTCGCGGCGGCGCTCGTGCAGCGTGCGGTCGGCGACCAGCTCACGTGCGTCTTCGTCGACCACGGCCTGCTCCGGGCGGGCGAGGCGGAGCAGGTCGAGCGCGACTTCGTCGCCGCGACCGGCGTCCGGCTCAAGGTCGTCGACGCGCAGAAGCGCTTCCTCGACGCGCTCGCCGGGCAGATCGACCCCGAGGAGAAGCGCAAGACGATCGGCCGCGAGTTCATCCGGGTCTTCGAGCAGGCCGCGCGCGAGGTCGTCGAGGAGGCGGGTGCGGCGGGCGAGGAGGTGAAGTTCCTCGTCCAGGGCACGCTCTACCCGGACGTCGTCGAGTCCGGCGGCGGCGAGGGTGCGGCGAACATCAAGAGCCACCACAACGTCGGCGGCCTGCCCGACGACCTGCAGTTCGACCTCGTCGAGCCGCTGCGGACGCTCTTCAAGGATGAGGTCCGCGCCGTCGGCCGCGAGCTCGGCCTGCCCGAGGAGATCGTCGGCCGCCAGCCGTTCCCCGGCCCGGGTCTCGGCATCCGGATCATCGGCGAGGTCACCCACGACCGGCTCGAGACCCTGCGCGCCGCCGACCTCATCGCCCGCGCCGAGCTCACCGCGGCCGGCCTGGACGCCGAGATCTGGCAGTGCCCGGTCGTGCTCCTCGCCGACGTCCGGTCGGTCGGCGTCCAGGGCGACGGCCGCACCTACGGTCACCCCGTCGTGCTGCGGCCGGTGTCGTCGGAGGACGCCATGACCGCCGACTGGACCCGGCTGCCCTACGACGTCCTCGCGCGGATCTCCACCCGGATCACGAACGAGGTGCCCGAGGTCAACCGGGTCGTCCTCGACGTCACGAGCAAGCCGCCGGGCACCATCGAGTGGGAGTGACGGCTCAGCGGAAGCGCTAGCGGGGAAGCTGCGACGGCAGACTGCCGCTGCGACTACCCCACTGACGGCAGCACGCGTTGTTGTGGGGCGGGTCGAGCGGGAGCGGCGGGTCAGAGGTCGTCGGCGGGGGTCTCGAACCGCCGGACGACGTCCGTCTTGCCGCGCGTGTAGGCGCGGGAGTCACCGCCGCACGTCTGCAGGAGCCGCCGCTTGACGGCGGCGTACTCGGCGGCGGACGCCGGGTCGGCGCGCAGCCGGTCGCGGAACGCGATGATCCGCCGCCAGTACCCGCTGCCCTCGACCGTGAGGTGCAGGTGGTGGCTGCGCAGCTCGGCCGGGTCTTCGGGGCCCTTGCGGAAGACGTGCCGGCCCGGGTCGTCGGCCAGGGCACGTGGGTCCCAGACGTAGCCGAGCCCTTCGAGCGCCGTCCGGACGTGCGCGAACCGGCCGTCGAGCGTGGCGTCGTCCGGCAGCCCGACCATGACGTCGACGACGGGCTTGGCCGGCAGCCCGGGCACGGCCGTCGAGCCGATGTGCTCGACCCGGTGCCGGACGCCGGCCAGCGCGGTACCGAGGAGCGCGGCCTCCGCCGCGAAGGCCGCCGCCCAAGCGGGGTCGTACGGCACGACGCGGGGTGCTGCGTGCACGAAGTCGGTCACGGTGCCGTCCTCTCCTCGGACGCGAGCTCGGGTCGATGCTCGGGTCCGGGCGGTCGCGATCACGAGGTGGAGGACCCGAGCACGGACCCGAGCTTGCACCCACCCTTGCTGCAGCCGTGGATGCGAGGTCTTGCAAGCCCTAGCGTGCAGCGGGCTGCAACGACACGTGCCGCGGCCGTCGCCCCGACGACCGCGACGCCGCCGTTCCGGCGACAGCTTCCGCGGACGCCTGACAACCATCGTGCCCCCGCCGGACTCTGGACACGTGACCCCGGCCGTCGGAGCCGGCGACCTCTGGAGGCACCGTGGACCGTCGCGAGGGCTTCGAGCCCTTCGCCGCCGGCGCGGCCTCGCACCTGCGACGCACCGCCTACCTGCTCACCGGTGACCCGCATGTCGCCGAGGACCTCGTGCAGGACGCGCTCGTGGCGCTCTACGTGGCCTGGCCGCGGGTCGCCGACCCGTATGCCTACGCCCGGCGCAGCGTCGTCAACGGCAGCCGGTCGCGCTGGCGGTACCGCCGACGGCGGCCGGAGACGAGCGTGGCCGTCGTCCACGACGACGCCGACCCCGGCGCCGACGCCCGGACGGCGCCGCCGGACGCGACGGACGCCGTCCTCGCCCGGCGGGTGCTCCTCGACGCGCTCGCGACCCTGCCCGCCCGGCAGCGCGCGGTCGTCGTCCTGCGCCACCTCGAGGATCTCAGCGAACCGCAGACCGCCCAGGCCCTCGGCATCTCGGTCGGCACGGTGAAGAGCCAGAACGCGCGCGCCCTGGCGCGGCTGCGCGAGGCGCTCGCACCGGACGGCGACCCCGACGTGGCCCGGCTCCCGGAAGGACAGCGCTCATGACCGGCACCGCTCCCGACCCTCTCGTCACCACGCTCGTCGCCCTCGCCGAGCGCGCGGACCTCGCTGCGGATCTCGCGGCGGCCACCGCCCCGGCCCGTCCCGCGGCGGACGCCGCGCTCGCGGCCCGGGCGGCCACCCTCGGTCGTCGCCGGCTGCGCGCCCGGACCGTGGCGCGCACCGGGGGCGTCCTCGTCGCGGCGTCGGTGCTCGTCGGCGGCACCGTCGCCGCCTTCCCCGACGCGGTGCGCCGGGTCCCGGTCATCGGCTCGCTCGTCCCGGTTCCGGCGCCGACGGCAGACCCGCAGCCCCCCGTGGCCCGGGACGTCGACCCCTACGCGCGGCTCCTCGACGGCCCGGCGCGTGGCGCGCTGGCCGGTGACGACGGCCTGCGCACCGAGGCGTTCGCCGCCTGGGCGACGGCCCGGAGGGTGTCCCCGGACGGCCGGCTGGGGGTGTTCGACGACCTCCGGGGCACGCCGCACGTCGTCTGGGCCGGTCAGACCCAGACCGGGCCTGCGGCAGTGGTCGCCCAGCGCGCGTTCCTGCACCCGCACCCCGGCCTCGACGCCGCTGACCTCGGCGAGCGGACCCTGCTCGGCTTCGTGGCCACCGGGCCGGGCGGCCACCTGACACTGCTCGCTGTGGACCGTGCAGCCCGGTCCGAGCAGGTGAGCGACGACCCGGCCCGCCGTAGCGCCATGGTGGGCGTGTGGCTCGACGAGGCCCGCAGCCGGTTGCTCCTCGTCGATCCCGGCGTGCCGCTCGTGTGGTCGAGCCGCTGGTCCTACCGGCCCGACGGCATCCCGGTGCGGGACTGGGCCCCGGTGACGTTCTCCGACGGCGCGACCGTCCTCTCCTTGCCGGACGGGAGCGACGCCCGGCTCGTGGCGGTGGCCCGCACCCCCGTCCGGGACTGGCCCGACGTGCAACGCCTCGGACCGGACCGCCGCAGCGACCAGGTCGTGCCGAACTGGGTCGCGTCGGCCGCGACCGTGCGCTGGGCGGGCACGACCCGGTGCCTCCCGATCGGCCTCCGCGACGTCGACGCGTCGGCGTGCGAGCGCTGGGTCGAGGCCCTCGTCAGCGCGCGGATGGATCGCACCGGGCCCGGCGGCGTGGCCTTCGGCTCCGTGCCGGGCCGCCTCGTCGGCCGTACCCCGGACGGCCGCACGTACGTCGTCGCCACCCTCACCGTCGACGCGGACCCGTCCCGTGTCGTCGGCGGCGTCCTCACCGGCGCCGACCCCGAGCACGTCACGGCGTCCGCCCTCGTCGACGGCGGTGTGCTCGACCCGGACGCAGCCCTGCCGGTCGCCGTCCGGCTCCCCGAACGGCAGGGCTGGGTGGTGGCGAGCGTCGGTGCGGCCCTGCGCTACCGCGTGACGCCGTCCGGCTCCTGGACCGACGCCGGACGGGACGCCGCCCTGCTGCCCGACGCCGACAGGCTCGAGGTCGAGGTCACGCGGGACGGCACGACTCCGGTCGTCGTCACGCTCGGTGGTTGAGCCGCGCAGGAGCGACGAGTGGGGTAACCCCGGCGGCAACGCGCCGCCGGGGGTTCCCCACCGATGTCAGCGAGCCGGGCGTCACGGCACGTCGAGCTCGGCCCACACCCGCTTGCCGTCGGGCAGCGCCGTCGTCCCCCAGCGGGCGGCGAGGACGTCGACGAGGTGGACGCCGCGGCCGTGCTCCTCGCGCGGGCCGGGGTCCTGGTGCTGGGGGGTGTCCGGGCTGGTGTCGGTGACGCTGACCCGGACGGCGTCGTCGAGGCGGCGCAGCTCGAGGGCGACCTCGCCGCCGGCGTGGGTCACCGCGTTCGTCACGAGCTCGCTGACGACGAGGGTGACGGTGTCGACGAGGTCGGTCAGGCCCCACGACCGCAGGGCCTCGCGGGCGACCGACCGGGCGACGTACGCGGCGCTCGGGACCGGCTGCAGGACGTGCCGGACGACGGCGTCCGGCGCCGACGGGTCGTCCTCCGGCCGGCCGGCGGCAGCGGTGCCGCGGCGGACGGCGAGCAGGCACACGTCGTCGGTCGGCCCGGAGCCGGCGAGCAGGGTGTCGCAGATGGCGCGCACGAGGTCCGGCGGGGACAGCTCGGGCGGCACCGCCGCGGCCGTCGCGATGAGCCGGTCGAGACCGTGGTCGAGGTCGTCGTCGCGGCGCTCGACGAGGCCGTCGGTGAAGAGCACGAGGGTCTCGCCGGGATCGAGGCGGAACGGGTGCTCACGCGCCCCGGCGGTCAGGAGCGAGCCGACCGGCGGGTCGACGTCGTCCCCGAAGAAGGTCGCGCGCTCGCCGGACCCCGCGGCGTCCGGGGGAGCGATCCGCAGCAGCGGCGGGTGCCCGGCGCTGCACCACACACCCTCCCCGGTGGCCGGGTCGAGCTCGAGGTAGGCGATCGTCGCGAACGTGTCGGGGTCGTACTGCTCGACGAACGCGTCGAGCCGCTCGACGACGTCACCGGGGCCGCCGCCGAGCAGGGCGTACGAGCGCAGGGCGTTGCGCAGGCCGCTCATGACCCGGGCCGCGGGCAGGCCGTGCCCGGCGGCGTCGCCGACGGCGAGCCCGAGCCGGCCCGACGGCAGGACGAACGCGTCGTACCAGTCGCCGCCGACCTCGTGGCCGCCGGTCGCCGGCACGAAGACCGCGCCGAGCGTCACCCCGGGCACGGTCGGCAGCCGGTCGGGCAGGACGGCGTGCTGGAGCGCGTCGGCGACCGTCCGCTGCTGCTCGAAGAGCAGGGCCCGTTCGAGCGCCTGCGCCGTGTGCCCCGCGAGGGTGACGAGGAAGTCGCGCTCCTCGCCGCTCATCGTGTGCTCGGTCGACCACGACAGCGCGAGCGTGCCGAGCCGGGACCCGCTGCCGGTCACGAGCGGCAGGTGCGCCATCGACTCGGTGCCCGCGGTGCGCATGTGCGGGCCGATGTCGGGGAAGTCCTCGACGGCCTGCTCGACCGTCTCGTGGAAGTACGGGCGGCCGTGCCGGGCGGCGTCCGAGACGGGCGCCGACCGGTCCAGCGGGAAGCGCGACCACACCGCGGCGGTCTCCGCCGGCAGCGGGCTCATGCTCACGTACTCCATGGTCCGGCCGGTCTTCTCGACCAGGGCGATGCCGGCGAAGACGGTGCCGAGGGCCCGGCGCGCGTTCGCCGTCACGGCGTCCGCGACGTCCTGCACGGTCATCGCCGTCGAGAGCGAACGGGTCAGCCCGAGCAGCTGCCGGCCGCGGGCCAGCGCCCGCTCGAGGCGGGTGACGATCCGGCCCCGCTCGCGCTCGGCCTCGTGGCGGGCCTCGACGCTGCGCAGGTAGACGGTGAGCCCGTCGATCGACGGGTGCGCCCGGACCTCGAGCCAGCCACCGACCGTCGGCGTCTCGAAGGTCACCGGCCGCTGGTGGTCCATCGCCCAGTGGTAGTTCACGTGGACGGGGGAGTCCTCGGCCTCGGGGACCTCCACCCAGAACGGCCGGCCGACGAGGTCGGCGCCGGCCCGGCCGAGCAGTGCGGCGGCGGTGTCGTTGACGTAGGCGACGGTCCAGTCCGGCTCGAGGATGAGGACGCCGTCACTCACCTGCGCGAGCGTGCGGCCGGTGCGCTCGCGGGAGGTCCGCAGCGCGGTCGTGTCGGCGGCGACCCCGGTGACGACGGCGCCGCCGGTGCCGTCGAGGACGACGCCGCCGCGCAGCCGGACCCAGCGGACGGTGTCGTCGTCGCGGACCCGGAACTCCTCGAGGACCTGCAGGTCGCGCAGCGCCCCGAGGCCGGCCCGGCCGCCCCGTCCGCCCGGCGGACCGCCGGCCCGCAGCGCGAGCTGGCAGGCCCGCGAGACCGACTCGAGCGCGGCGAACAGGCCCTTGCGGTCGTCGGGGTGCAGCGCGCCCATGAGATCGGCGACCGGGAACGTGCCCGGTTCGGCGGCGCCGACGAGGCGGGCGGTGACGTCGTCGATCGTCACGGTGTACCGGCCCGGGACGAACGACCAGAGCCCGACGCCGCTGGCCCGCAGCGCCAGCGCGTCGAGGTCCCCGTCCGGCATCACACCCCCAGTCACTGATCGGAACTGAGTGTGCCGGTATCCCCGGTGACTGTCATCCGGGAGTCGTCCGCGGCGACGGCCCGGACGGCGTCGACGAGCCGCTCCCCGGGCGCCACGTGCGCGCCGTCCCAGACGACGCAGCGGACGACGTCCCCCTCGACCCGGGCACCGGCGCCGACGACGGACTCCTCGACCCGGCCGCTCACGACGGCCCCGGGTGCGACGACGCTGCCGCCGGCCCGGCGCACCGCGTCGAGGTTGGCCGCGAGGTACTGCGCCGGCGTCCCGCAGTCGACGACGGTGCCGGGCAGGCCGAGCCCGGCGGTCGTCACGAGGTCGAGGCGGCCGAGGGCGTCCTGGGCCGCCCAGAGCACCTCGTACAGCCCGGTCGGCTCGGCCGCCAGGGCCTTGACGAAGGCCCACGGGAGCAGGCAGGCGCCGACGTAGCGCAGCCCGGTGCCGTCCGGCGCCGTGAAGTCCGGGCGGCCGTCGACGGGCACGCAGAGCAGCCGGCAGCGCTCGCCGTCCCAGCCGCCGGCGAGGTCGCCCAGGCCCGCGGGCAGGTAGGCGTCGGCGTTCGTGAGGAGGACGTCGCGGCCGTCGACCCAGTCCCGCAGCGCCCCCAGCGCGCCCGCGGTGCCGAGCGCCTCCGGCGACTCGACCGACACGTGCGCCCGGCCGCCGACGTGCGCGACGACGAGGTCGGCACCGTGGTGGGCGTTGACGGCCAGGTGCCCGGGCCCGCTGCCGGCCGCGGGCGCCACCCGGGCCAGCGCGTGGTCGAGCAGCGGCACCCCGCCGACCGGGCAGAGCGCCTTGGGTCTCAGCAGCGTGAGCGGCCGCAGCCGGGCGCCCTCACCGGCCGCGAGGACGACGCCCGCGAGCCGGTCCGTCACCGCCCGAGCACCCGGCCCGAGTGCGCATCGCCCTCGCGCCAGCGGCGCAGGACGTCGAGCACCGTCGCGGTCGGCTCGTCGATGGCGCCGAGCTCGTCGGGGCGCAGCCACGCGGCCTCGATCGCCTCGCTGCCCGGCCGGACCTCGTGGGCGGCGTCCGAGGCGACGTGGAAGACGACGTCGACCCGGCGCGACCGCGGCTCGACGACCACCCCGATCGGCAGGTCGACCTCGACGACGAGCCCGGTCTCCTCGCGCAGCTCCCGGACGACGGCCCGGTCCGCGCTCTCGCCGCGGTTGACGAGCCCGCCGGGCAGCGTCCAGCCGGGCCGGTGGTGCTGGCGCAGCACGAGGATCCGGCCGTCGTGCTCGACGAAGCAGACGGCGCCGACGGTGTGGCTCGGCGCGACGACCCGCACCGCGGCGACCCGCAGCCGGCGCGGCATCCGGCGGAAACCCGTGAGGGCCCAGCGATGCAGCGTCCCGATGCCCGTGCCCGCCTCCCCGCCCATGCCTTCACCTTATGTCCGGGGGACCGACGTCCCGGGTGCGCGCGAAGATCCGCGCCTAACGTCGTCCTCGTCACGGCTCAGCAGATCGTCACGGATCTGCGAACGGGTTCGGCCGCTCACCCGGCCGAGCACGCGACCCGAGGTGGACCGGGTCGGAGGGCGGGGAGGCATCGCCTCCCCGCCCTCGAGCGTCTGCGGCCGCCCGCACGCGGTAGCGTCGTCCGCCGTGCCGCCCGACCTCAGCCAGGACCTCGCGCCGGACCGGCCGCCACGCCGGGACGTGCAGCGCCTGGCGGCCTACGGCGTGCTGCGGGACGGCGAGGGCCGGGTCGTGCTCGTCCGGGCGTCCGACCGGTCCGACCTCACCGGAACCTGGTTCCTGCCCGGCGGCGGTGTCGACTTCGGTGAGCACCCGCGGGACGCCGTGGCCCGCGAGGTCGCCGAGGAGACCGGGGTCGCGGTCCGGGTCACGGGCCTGCGGGACGTCGTCTCCGACGTCATCGACCTGCCGCACCGAGGCGTCCGCGTCCACACGCTGCGGGTCCTCTACGACCTGCACGCCGACGAGCCGTCCACCCCCGGGGCCGGCTGGGCCGTAGGCCTACGGCCGGAGCCGGACGGCACGAGCGACGCCGTCCGCCTCGTCGGCCCCGGCGAGCTCACGGGTGCCGGCGCGCTGCCCGTCGTCCCGTTCGTCGCCCGCACGCTCGGCCTGCCGGTGCCGCCGATGCCCGTCGCGCACCCGCCCGCCCGGCCGACCGTCGTCCCCGCCGCGACCGCGGGGCACGCCGTCCAGGGCTTCGGCAGCCCGGCCGCCGGTGACCCCGCCGTCGCCGTCGCCGAGGGCGGCGCGGTCGCCCCCGGCCCGGACCTCGACGCGCTCCACGGCGAGGCGGTCGCCCGGGTGCAGCGGACCGCGGCCTACGCCCTGTGCCACGCCGACGGTCGTGTCCTGCTGAGCCGGCTGCGGAACTCCTCGCTGTGGACGCTGCCCGGCGGCGGCATCGACCACGGCGAGCAGCCGCACGAGGCCGCCGTCCGCGAGGTCCACGAGGAGACCGGGCTGCCCGTCCGGCTGCGGGGGCTGCTCGACGTCGACAGCACCCGGTTCACCGGTCGCGGGCCCTCCGGGCGGGCCGAGGACTTCCACGGCGTCCGGGTCGTCTTCGACGGCGAGGTGCCGACGGACGTCGAGCCCCGTGTCGTCGAGGTCGACGGCTCCACCGTCGAGGCCGCCTGGTGGCCGGTCGCGGACCTGCCCCGGCTACAGGTCACCGGGCTCGTCCGGGCCGCGCTGAAGCACCTGCCGTGACCGACGCGGCCGGGCTGCTCACCGCCGCGGCGGCGCAGGTGCTCGCCGCCGAGGGACCCGCGATGGCGCAGGACGCGGCCGCCTGGCGGGACACCGCGATCCGGCACGCGGCCGCGACCGCCTGGCGGGCCGGGGACGCCGAGGCGGTCCGCGCGCTCGCGAGCGGCTACGGCGCGCTGCTGTGCCTGGAGCCGGTGCTCGACGGCGGCGACGTCGCGCTGACCAGGGTCGGGATCGCCGAGCGCCGCCGCCGCGGGGCGTTCGGCACCCCGGCGGCGCTCGCCGCGGTGCTCGCCGCGCACGCCCTGCCGGCGGCCTTCCCGGCCTCCGGGCCGGACGCCGCCCCGACCGTCGTCGACCCGGCCTGCGGCAGCGGGGCCCTGCTGCGGGCGGCGTTCGCCCGGCTCGTCGAGGTCGGCGTCCCGCCCGCGCCGGCGGCCGCCGCGCTGCACGGTGTCGACGACGACCCGGTCGCGGTCGACCTCGCCCGGACGGTGCTCGCGGTCGACGCCGTCGAGGCCGGCGCCGCGTGCGCCCCGGCCGACCTGGCGGCCCGCGTCGTCCTCGGCGACGCCCTCCTGGGAGCCACCCCGCTGCTGCCCGCGGCCGGCCCCGGCGGCCTCGCGTGGCACGAGGCGTTCCCGGCGGTGCTCGCCGACCCGGCCGCGGCCGCCGACCCGCTCACCGGGTGGCGCGGCGGCTTCACCGCGGTCGTGGCGAACCCGCCGTGGGAGCGGCTCAAGGTGACCCGCAAGGACTGGCAGCACCGGCCGCCGACGGCGCTGCGCGCGGACCGGGCGGCGTCCGCGCGCGGGCTGCGGGAGGCGGGCCGCCACCCGCTCACCGGGGCCGGCGAGATCAACGCGTACCTGCCGTTCCTCGAGACGTGCTGGCGGCTGCTCGCGCCGCACGGCCGGGCCGGGGTCGTCGTCCCGGCCGGGGTCGCCGCGGACCGGTCGGCGTCCCGGCTGCTCGGGGCGCTGCTCGACGCGGGCGCGCTCGAGCGGCTCCACCTGCTCGACCAGGCCGCCCCCGTCTTCGAGGACGTGAGCAGCCGGGTCGGCGTCGCCGTCGTCGTCCTGCGGTCGGGGGCGTGCGGGCCGGCCGGCGCCGGCCGGGGCGAGGCGGCACAGCCGGGGCAGCCGGAGCGGCCGCCCGCCGAGGTCGTCGTCGGGCTCGTGGACCCCGCCCGGCCGGCCGGGGAGCAGGCCTGGGCGCTGGCCGCCGACGTCCCGTGGCTCGTCAACCCGAACACCGGCACGCCGCCGCTGTGCACCTCCGCGCGGGACGCCGCCCTCGTGACCGCCGCGCACCGCCGGTTCCCGGTGCTGCTGCGCCGCGGCGCCGACGGCGGCGTCGTCGACAGCCCGTGGCAGGCCCGGCTCGTGACCTCGATGCACATGACCCGGGACGCCCGCTGGTTCGCGACCGCCCCCGGCCCGGGGCTCGTGCCGCTGTGGGAGGCCAAGCACGCCGGGCTGCTCGACCACCGCGGCGGCGGCCGCGCCGCCCACCGGTACTGGGTGCCTCGCGACCTCGTCGAGGAGCGGTTCGGCGCCCTCGCCGGACGCGGCTGGCTCGCCGGCTACCGCAACGTCACGACGACGGACTCGCCGCGCACGCTCATCCCGACGGCGCTGCCCGTCGCCGGGGTCGGCAACTCGCTGCCGCTGCTCGACGCGCCCCGGCTGCCGCTGCTGCTCGCCGCGCTCGCGAGCCTGCCGGTCGACCACCTCGTCCGGCAGAAGCACGCCGGCGCGAACCTCAACTTCTTCAAGCTCGAGCAGGTCGCCCTGCCGCCGCCGGAGGCGTACGACGTCCCCGCGCCGTGGGCCCCCGGGCGGACGCTCGCGGCGTGGGCGCTCGACCGGTTCGCGGCGGCGCACGCGTGGGACGACTCGCTCGGCGGGCTCGCGGCCGAGCTCGCGGCGGCCGGGGTCGCGGTCCCGTCGTCGGCGCGTCCGGCGGACGTCGTGGCCGCCGACCGGGTCGCCGCGCTCGCCGACCTCGACGCCGTCCACGCGTGGCTGCTCGGCTGGTCGCGGGACGACCTCGCGCACGTGCTCACGACGTTCCCGGCGCTGCGTGAGCGGGAGGTCGCGGCCACCGGCCGGTTCGGCACCGCCGAGCGGGCGCTGGCGGCGTACGACGCGCTGGGCTGACGCCGGGAACGGTGCGCCCCCGCACGACGTCGCAGGGGCGTCCGGCAGGCGGCGTAGTCTCCGGGCGATCATCGCGGACCAGGAGAGGGACCATGACCGAGGGCTTCGACCCGAACCGGCACGACCACTTCATCCTCCGGCAGAAGTGGGCGCCGATCGTCAACCGGTACCACTTCTCCCTGCCGGACCCCTCGGGCGAGCCGGGCCAGGTGATCGCGTTCGTCGAGCAGAAGCGGTTCAAGTTCAAGGAGGACATCCGCTTCTACACCGACGAGTCGAAGTCGACCGAGCTGCTGCGGATCAAGGCCCGGCAGCGCTTCGACCCGGCCGCCCGGTACGACATCACGGGCCCGAACGGGGAGAAGATCGGCGAGATCCAGAAGGCGTTCGCGCGCAGCCTCCTGCGCTCGACGTACGTCCTCTACGGGGCCGACGGCCAGCAGGTGTGCGAGGCGGCCGAGCGCAGCCTGCCGGTGGCGATCTTCCGCCGCCTCGTGGGCTTCCTGCCCGTCGTCGGCGACTACGCCGACTGGCTGCCGATCCCGTACCACTTCGTCTTCACCCGCGGCGACCAGGTGCTGGTCCACCACACCCGGCGGGCGTGGAAGCTCCGCGACTTCTACCGGATCGACTGCAGCCCGGACACCGGCCACGTGCTCGACCGCCGGCTCGTCCTCGCCGCGGCCGTCGGGATGGACGCCCTCCAGGCCCGCTGACCCGGCTGCCGAGATCGCCGACTCCGCAGGCACAGGGCGATGTCCGTCGCCCTGTGCGTCCGGAGGTCGCGATCGTAGGGTGGGGCGATGACGACCGATGCGGTGCAGAAGGCCCAGTTCGGCGCGGAGACCGCGAAGGACGGCGCGTTCGTCCGGCAGGGCAACCGGTTCACCGACCGGATCACCCGGGACAGCGACTCTGCGCCGGGCGAGGGACCGGACGCCCAGGGCCGCTGGCCGGTCGAGGCCGGTCGCTACCGGCTCGTCGTCTCGCTCGCCTGCCCGTGGGCGCACCGCTCCGTCGTCGTCCGGCGGCTGCTCGGCCTCGACGACGCGATCTCGCTCGCCGTCGTCGACCCGTACCGCGACGAGAGCGGCTGGGCGTTCACCCTCGACCCCGACGGCCGCGACCCGGTGCTCGGGGTCACCCACCTCGCGCAGGTCTACGCGCGGACCGACCCGGCGTACACCGGGCGGGTCACGGTGCCCGCGGTCGTCGACACCGTCACCGGGCTCGTCGTGACGAACGACTACCCGCAGATCACCCTCGACCTGTCGACCGAGTGGGTCGACCATCACGCCCCCGGCGCACCGCGGTTGCTGCCCGACGACCCGGCCGCCCGGGCGGAGATGGACGTGATGATCGAGGTGGTCTTCCGCGAGGTGAACAACGGCGTCTACCGGTGCGGCTTCGCGACGACCCAGGAGGCGTACGAGGCGGCGTTCGCGACGCTCTTCGCCCGGCTCGACGCGCTGTCGGAGCACCTGGAGCGCCGGCGCTACCTCATGGGCGACGCCGTCACCGAGGCCGACGTCCGGCTCTTCACGACGCTCGTCCGGTTCGACGCCGCCTACCACGGCCACTTCAAGTGCAACCGGAGCAAGCTCACCGAGATGCCGGTGCTCTGGGCCTACGCGCGGGACCTGTTCCAGCACAAGGGGTTCGGCGAGACCGTCGACTTCGCGCACATCAAGCGGCACTACTACGCGACGCACCCGATGATCAACCCGACCCGGATCGTCCCGGTCGGCCCGGACCTCGCCGGCTGGACGACGCCGCACGGCCGCGAGGCGCTCACGTCCTCCTGACGAGCCGGCCCCGGCCGACGACGGCGACGACGGCGGTGAGCGCCGCGGCGACCGTCGCCCAGGCCAGCGACCCGGCCGCGCCGGAGCGGTCCGCGACCGCGCCGCCGGCCGCCGCACCGACCGCCGCACCGGCGAAGATCGTCACGTTGAGCCAGGTGTACGCCTCGGTCGTCGCGGTGGCCGGGACGACGTCCGGCACGAGCGCGTTGCCGGTGATGATCGTCGGGGCGTTCGCCGCGCCGGCGACGACGAGGGCCGCGGTGACCGCCACGAGGGCCGTCGTCCCCGAGGTCGTCGCCCCGGCGACCGCGACGGCCAGGGCCCCGGCGGCGAGCGCGACCGCGGAGAGCGCGAGCCGCCGCGCCGGTGCCGTCGTCCAGGCGCGAGCGCCGTAGACGACGCCGGAGACGAGGCTGCCCAGCGTCCACAGCCCGAGGACGAGGCCGGCGGCGCCCGGCCGGCCGGCGTCGTCGGCGAGCGCGACGACACCGACCTCGACGAACCCGAAGCACGCGCCCATCGCCGTGAACGCGGCGACGAGCACGACGAGCCCGGGGGAGCGCAACGCCGACGGGTGCGCGGCGCCGTCCGCACGCGGCGGGTGCGGTGCGGGCTCGGTGCTGCGCTGCGCGAGGAAGAGCGCCGAGCCGACGACGGTCGTGCCGGCCGCGGCGAGCAGCGCCCCCGGCGGGCCGAGCAGCGCGACGCACCCCGCGACGAGCAGCGGGCCGGTGACGAAGATGCCCTCCTCGATGACCGCCTCGAGCGCGAGCGCGGTCTCCAGCCGCGGGTCGCCGTCGAGCAGGCGCCCCCAGCGGGCCCGGGCGAGCGCGCCGACCTGCGGTGCCGTCGCCCCGACGAGGGCGGCGACCGCGACGAGGACGCTGCCCGCGGCACCGACCCGGGTCGCGACGACGAGGGTGCCGAGCAGGGTCGCGTTGACGAGCGCCTGCGGGCCGAGGACGCGGGTCTGCCCGAGCCGGTCGACGAGGCGGCCGAGCGGCGGGGAGCCCGCGGCCTGGCCGAGCGCGGTGGCGCCGGAGACGAGACCGGCCAGGGTGAACGACCGGCCCGAGGTCGAGACGAGGAGCAGCGCGCCGAGGCTGATCATCGCCATCGGCAGCCGGGCGAGCGTCGCTGCGGCGCAGAACGCGGCGGCCCCGGGGACGCGCAGGACGTCGAGGTAGGGGTTCGTGCTGCCGGTCCGGCCCGGCGCGGTCACGTGACGTCGCCGTCGACGTAGAACCAGCGCTCGCCGCGGCGGGTGAACCGGCTGCGCTCGTGCATCCGGTGCACCCGGCCGTCCGCGCCGCGGTACGTCGCGACGAACTCGACGTGCGCGGCCGCGTGACCCTGCTCGACGCCGTCGTCCCCGGCGTCGAGGACCTGGAGGCCGAGCCACTGCGGGCCACCGTCGAGGTCGAGGTCGCCGGGCCGGGTCAGCGGGTCCCACGTCGCGGTGACGTGGGTGCCGTCGCCGCGGACGTACGCGCTGTACCGGGAGCGCATGAGGCTCTCGGCGTCCGGGGCGGGCGGCGCGCCGGGGCCGGTCCACCGCCCGCAGCAGCGGGCGAACGTCAGCGCCCCGAAGGATCCGCCCCGGCCGCAGGGGCAGGGGGCGTCGTCGTCCCGGGGGGCCGCGGTGTCCACGCGGCCAGGGTAGGGCCCGGTCGTCAGGTGTTCGTCCGCGTGTCATCGCGGCCTCGCCACGCGCACCGGTCGCGTTCGCCCGGCGCCGGTTCGGTGGTCCCGGCGCGCGGGCACGGGGCCGGCGGCCACGAGGAGGACGTCGTGCCCACCCGCCGTGCAGCACTCGCCGGCTTCGCCGGTGCCGTCGTGTCCGCCCCGCTCGCCGGGGCGCTCGCACCGTCCGCGTCCGCGACCGTCGTCGCCCCGGTCCCCGCGCAGGCGCCCGGCCGGGCCGCGGGTGCCGGCGGGTCCCGCCGCAGGCCGCTCGTCGTCGGGCACCGCGGCGCGTCCGGCTACCGCCCCGAGCACACCCTTGCCTCGTACGAGCTCGCCGCCCGGATGGGCGCGGACGTCATGGAGCCCGACCTCGTCGCGACGAAGGACGGCGTCCTCGTCTGCCGGCACGAGCCGGAGATCGGTGGCACGACGGACGTCGCGGACCGCCCGGAGTTCGCCGACCGGCGCCGGACCGTCGTCCTCGACGGGGTGACGGTGACCGGCTGGTGGACGCAGGACCTCACCCTCGCCGAGCTGAAGACGTTGCGCGCCAAGGAACGCATCCCGCAGGTCCGCCAGGAGAACACGATGTACGACGGGCTCTTCGAGGTGCCGACGTTCGTCGAGCTCCTCGAGCTGCGCCGCCGGCTCTCCCGCGAGCTCGACCGCGAGCTGGCCGTCTACCCCGAGACGAAGCACCCGACGTACCACCGGGCGATCGGGCTGCCGCTGGAGGAGACGCTGCTCGCGACGCTGCGCCGCTACGGCCTCAACCGCGCGGACGCGCCGGTGCTCGTCCAGTCGTTCGAGGTCTCGAACCTGGAGTCGTTGCGGCGCATGGGGTTGCGGACCCGGGTCACGCAGCTGCTCAGCGCGTCCGGTGCGCCGTACGACACGGTCGCCCGCGGCTCGGGGCCGACCTACGCCGAGCTCGCCGCACCCGCCGGGCTGCGCGGCGTCGCGCGCTACGCCGACGGGATCGGCCCGGACAAGAGCCAGGTCATCCCGCGCCGCGCCGACGGCACCCTGGGGACGCCGAGCACGCTCGTCGACGACGCGCACGCGGCCGGCCTGTTCGTGCACCCGTACACGTTCCGCGCCGAGAACACGTTCCTGCCGGCGGACTACCGGCGCGGCGACGCGCTGCCCGACTTCGGCCGCGGCGTCGACGAGCAGGTCACCTTCCTGCGGGCCGGGATCGACGGCCTCTTCGCCGACCAGCCGGACGTCGCCGTCCTCGCCCGGGCGCTCGCGACGGTCTGACCGCCGCGGCACCACGAGGCCCCGCAGCGTTGCACCGGGATCGCCGGTGCTGCTGCGGGGCCTCGTCGGAGCGGTGGTGCCGGTGCGCGGGGTTGCGCGCGTCGTGCGGGAGGTCAGGCGCCGGGCCCGCCGCGGGCCTCCTTCGCCGCCGCTGCGAGCCCGCCCCCGAGGAGGGCGAGCCCGGCGGCGACGAGCAGGACGAGCAGGACGGCGCCGCCGTCGACGGTCACGTCGGTCACCGCGGCGACGATCACCGTGACGGCGACCGCGAGGAGCACGAGCGCGAAGACGATCGTCCGGACCCGGGGCGTCCGGCGGCCGGCGGGCGCCGCGGCGGTGGTCGTGAGGACCGCCGTCGCGCCGGCCTCCTCGCCGTACCCCGCGGGCCGGGCGTCGAGGAGCCGCTGCGCGTCCGGGTCGAGCGGCCGCGGGGCGGTGACGCCGCCGAGCGGGCCGTACGTCGGTGCGGCCGGGGCGGTCGAGGAGCCGGGCAGGTCGAGCCCGCCGGTTCCGGGCTCGTTCGGGGTGGTGCTCATCGCAGTGCCTCCGTGCTCGTAGCGCTCATGGCCGTGGTGGTGGGGGTCGCGCCGAGGGCCACGTCCGTGCCCTGGGAGACGACGAGGACCTCGCCGAGGCCGACCTTCGCGTGGACGACGGTGGTGACCGCGCCGGTGCCGACGACGAACTGCCGGTTCTCACCGGGCCCGCCGCCCTGGGTCGAGTTCGTCACCCGGTCGTTGATCTCGCCGAGCCCGACCTGGGCGTCGACCCGGGTCGCGGTGCCCGTCGGCACGGTGAGGATGATCCGGCCGGCGCCGACCGAGACCGACATCTCGACGGGGTCGGCCGCCGTGGCGCCCGCCCGCATCGCGGGGTCGGTGAGGTCGATCCGCAGGTCGCCCGCACCGCGGTCGATCCCGGCCTCGGCGGCGGTGACGGACGCCGGCCGCCAGGTGACGTCACCGGCCCGCGGGTCGACGTTGCCGATCGCCACGGCGTTGACGGCGACGATCGCGACGATCCAGGCGATCGGGGCGAGGCCGCCGGAACGGCGTCCGGTCAGGCCCGCCGCGAGGATGCCCAGCGCGATGATGCCGAGGACGACGGCGGCGCCGACGGCGAACGGCATCGGGATGCCGGCGCCGGTCCGGTCGAGGATCGCGACGCCTGCGCCGCCGACGAGCGCAGCCCCCAGGGTGGCGCGGGTCAGGCCGTGCGAGGGCCGGGTGAGGTCCGGCGCGGGGGCCGGCACCGGGCGGACCTCACCCGG
>NZ_MWLN01000173.1 GCF_002198655.1 Kineosporia sp. A_224 | reverse complement strand
GCCTGCGGGCCGACATCCTGGCCGAGGTGCTGCCCGGTGCCGGGCGGCCGCAGGCGCAGCGCGACCCCGAGCGTGCGACCCCCGAGGCCGCACCGGAGCCGGCGCCCGACGTCGCCGCCGCACCCCTCGTGATCGCCGGCGAGAGCGACCTCGTGTCCGTCGCGGTCACCGACGGCATGGTCGACGTGCGGTCCGCGGCCGACGGCAGCACCGACACGTCCGTCGATCTGACGGATGCCCCGGCCGAAGGGACCGCCCCGACCACGGCGGACGAGGACGGCACCGTCATCGACGTCCGCACCGACCACGCCGCGGGCACGACCGGCTGGACCCGGGAACGGCCCGAGGAGGACGACCACTGGTCGCGCGAGGACACCGAGGCGATGGTGGCCCGTCGCCGGGCCATCCTCGGCCGGGAGGCACCGGCGCAGCAGCCGTCGGCGCTCCAGCGCAGGCTCGGTGACCGCCGCCTGAGCACCGGGCTCTCCACCGGCGGCGCCTCCCCGGAGCTCGTGGCCCTGAGCCGGACCGTCGAGGACCGCACCGTCCCGCCGACGCGGCGCAGCCTCTGGGGCAAGCAGGGCGACGACGTTCCGCCGCCCGCCGGCCCGCCCGGCGGCACGGACCACCCCGATCTGCCGGACGCCACCGACAGCGGCGACCTCACCGACGCCGCGACGACCGAGGCGACGACCGAGGCGGACAGCGCTCCCGGCCTGTGGGGCTCCGTCCCGCCCGCGCCGCCGGCACCGGGTGCACCGTTCACGCCGGTCGTCGACACGTCGCCGTGGCCGCGACCGGCCGCCTTCCAGCAGCCCGCGCCTCCGGCGTGGGCACCGCCGGCCCCGGATCTGCAGTCCGCGCCGCCGTCGGGTGCCCCGGTCGCCCTGCCACCGCCGGCCTCCGCACCGGCCGCGGCGCAGGCGCCGTTCGCCGTCCCCGCGGCGACCCTGGCGCCTCCGCTGCCCGCGGTCGACCGCGCTGCGGGACCGCTCGACCGGCTCCCGGCTCCCCCGCTGCAGCCGCTGCAGCGCCTCGAGCCCCCCGCCGGGCTCGCCGGGCCGACCGGGCCGCTCGCACCGACGCTCGCCGTTCCCGGCCAGATGCTCGCGCCGCCCCCCGCGGCACCGACCGGGGCGGAGCCGGACCGGGACGCCGACGCACCGCCTGCGACCACCGCCGGGACGCCGTACGGGACCGGGGTGAACGGCAGCACGAGGAACGGCACGGAGCGCCCTGACACGGAGCTCAACGGGCACGGTCGCAACGGGCAGGACCTCAACGGGCACGGCCTGAACGGGAACGGCTTCCACGCCACGCCGCTCGACGTCGCGGGACCGGATGCGGCCCCCGCAGACGCACAGCCCCGGGTCGACGAGCTCCTCGTCGTCGACGCCGCCGTCGAGCGCCGCTCCGCACCCTCCGTCCGCGAGCTCGTCCGCGCGCTCAACGAGCGGAGCATGGAGCTCTTCGGTGTCGCCGACACCTGCCAGGTGCTCGCCCAGGAGGTCGTCGAGCGGGCCGGGGCGGACGCCGCCGCGATCGTCGTGCCCGACGGGTCGGTCTGGCGCGTCAACGGCGGGGTCGGGCTGCGGCCCATCGAGCGCCGCCTCGTCCTCGACGCCCGGCACTGGCTCGTCACCGAGGTCGCGATGGGCGGCCGCGCGCTCGTCGTCGGTGACTCGGCGAGCGTCCGGCCGCGGCTGGCGGGCGCACCGCTCGCCGGCTGGGAGCACCTGCTCGCCGTCCCGGTGCCGGACGTCATGGCCGCCGTCGTCGTCGCCCGGTCCCGGACCGGGCGGCCGTTCACGCAGGACGACCTCGCCGCCGTCGTCGGCCCGGTCCACGAGGCCGCGGGGCTGCTCTCCGCGGCGATGGCCACCCGCCGCCTCGCTCGCGTCCTCGCGCCGCTCACGGAGGACGACGAGACCTGATCGGCGTCCGCCGCTCGGCCCATCACGGTATGGGCCGAACGACGGGGACAAAACGGCAAGGGTCCGGCCCGGACGGCTCCCGGTGTGGGAGATTGTCCGGGTGATGCCGCGGCTCAGGGTCGACAGCGTGTACGTCCCGCTGTTCGTCCGCGCTGCGCTCATCGGCCTGTGCGGGCTCGCGACGACGTTCGTCGACGGGCTCGGGCCGCGCGGCGCGATCGTCCCGACGTTGCTGCTGCTGCTCATCGCGGGGCTCGCGTCGATCCCGCTGCCCGAGGGGCTGCCGCGCGCCGTCCAGGCGCTCGCCGAGGGGATCGGCGCGGCGATCATCGTCGGCGCCCTCGCCGGCAAGGCCGACCTGTTCCTGCCGTACCTCCTCGTGCCGCTCGTCATCGCCGGCCTCGGCGCGGGGGTGTTCGCCGCGCTCGGGGTCGCCGTCTCCGCCTCGCTCGTCCTCCTGCTCGTCTCCCAGCTCGCGACGACGCCCGTGGAGACGCGCACCGCGCTCACGCCGTCGCTCCTCGTCTGGTGGATCCCGCTCTTCCTCGCGGTCGGGCTCGTCTCGGCCTGGGTGCGCCGCGTCGTCTTCCCGTACACCGACTCGCCCGAGCCCGCCTACGCCGACGCCCACCGGCTGCTGTCCGAGCTGCACGTCGTGGCCCGACAGCTCAGCCTCGGCCTCGACCCGCAGACGCTCGCCGCCGCGCTCGTCGACGAGACCGCCCGCGAGGTCCCGGGCTCCAGCGGGACCGTGCTCGTGAAGTCCCCGGCCGGCCGGTTCGTGCCGATCCTCGGGGAGCACCCGACGTCGTTCGCCGAGGCCGTCGTCCTCGACGCCTGGGTCGCCGCCGACGCGGTGCGCCGGGCCCGGGACGGCGTCTGCTGCGCGGCCCTGCCGGTCCTCATGGGCGAACGGGTCGTCGCCGTCCTCGTGCTCTCCGGCCGGGAGACCTTCCACGACGGCCAGCTCGAGAGCGCCCGGCGCAGGGTCGCCGCGGCCGGGCCGCGGCTCGCGTCCGCCCTCCTCTTCGACGACGTCCGGCGGCTCGCGACGGACGACGAGCGGGTCCGGCTGGCGCGCGAGATCCACGACGGCATCGCGCAGGACATGGCGTCCGTCGGCTACCTCGTCGACGACATCGCCCGGGACGCGACCCCCGACGTCGCCTCCCGTCTCGTCAAGCTCCGCGAGCACATCGGCGGCCTCGTCGGCGAGCTCCGGCTGTCGATCTTCGACCTGCGGGCCGGCGTCGACGAGAAGGTCGGCCTCTCCCGCACCCTCGCCGACTACGTGCAGCGGGTCGGCGGCCAGGCCGGGCTCGTCGTCCACGTCTCGACCGACGAGTCGTCGAGCCGGCTCCCCGTCGCCGTCGAGGTCGAGATCCTCCGGATCGTCCAGGAGGCGGTGACGAACGTCCGCAAGCATGCGCAGGCCACGAACCTGTGGCTGTCGGTCGTCGTCGACCCGCCGCGGGCGAAGATCACCGTGACGGACGACGGCTGCGGCTTCCAGGACCGGCACACCGGCTTCACCCCGGTGCAGGGCATCCGGATGGGCGGCATGGGCGTCACCGGCATGCACGAGCGGGCCCGGCGGATCGGGGCCCGGCTCAGCGTCGGCGACCGGACCGAGGGCTCGGGCACCGTCGTCGAGCTGATCATCGACCCGGAGATCGCCCTGCGCCGTGCGCGCGCCCGGGGCAAGATTCCGAACGAGGCACGAACCGTGACAGACTCACAAGCCACAGACCAGGTCGTGGTGACGGCGGACGCGGGTGCACGGGGAGAGTCGTCCCTCGCCCGCCTGCTGCGCAACCTGCCGAGGAACGGGGAGGTGAACCGTGGGCGGTGAGCACCGCATCACGGTGCTGCTGGTCGACGACCACCAGCTCATCAGGGAAGGTCTGCGCCGTGCGTTCGACCGCGCGGGCGACCTCGAGGTCGTCGGCGAGGCGGCCTCCGTCGGCGAGGCGACCGAGGCGCTGCGCACGCTGAACCCCGACGTGCTCGTCACCGACATCTCGCTGCCGGACGGCGACGGTGTCGCCCTGGCCCAGCGCGCCCGGGCCAGCGTGCCCGACCTCGGCATCGTCGTCCTCACCATGCACGCGGGCGACGAGAAGCTCTTCGCCGCCCTCGACGCAGGTGCCTCGGCGTTCGTCGGCAAGGACTCCCCCGCGGAGGAGGTCGTCGCCGCCGCGCGGCACGCCGCCGCCAGCCCGCGGACCTTCACCGCCCGCGACCTCAGCGAGGCGCTCCAGCGTCGGATGCACGCGCCGGCCGGGCCGCGGCTGTCGCCGCGCGAGAAGGAGGTGCTCGAGCTGCTCGTCGACGGGCTCGTCATCTCCCAGATCGCGCGCCGGCTCTACATCAGCGAGTCGACGGCGAAGACTCACGTCGCGAACATCTACGACAAGCTCGGTGCGGGCAACCGCGCGCAGGCCGTCATGGCGGCGGTGCGGCTCGGGCTCGTCCCTCCGCACGACAGCGCCGGCTGACCCCGGCGGTCGAGTGATCCGAGGCGGCGTCCATGTGGGCGCCGCCTCGTTCCATGTCCTGCGCTCTCCCTGCCTGGGCGACAGGCTATGACTACGCATCGTGAGAATTACCTGGTCGCCGCTACCACGCGTTATCGTTCAACGAATGCGTCCATCGGGCGCCTGAAAGTGCTGTATCCGGACGCCTCGGGTGAACGGTTGAGACTTCGCAGGACATTCATGAACCGACCACTCACCGTCACGCCCGGTGCTAGTTTCGTAGTCGAGCACGGTCCGTCGATCACTCGTCACGCAAGTTGCTTCAGCCGCCCCCGGAGTCTGAACGTGCGCGCCCTTCACGTTCGGTCAGACCTCCAGCAGCGATCGGCCGTTCTCCCGATTTCCCCGCCCGGGGGTCGGATATCCCCTGTCGGAGTGAGAGGGTTTCAGTGGTGCATACCGCCACGGGGGCCCTGAAAGGACACCATCCCATGCTTGCGAACATCCGGAAGCTCGGCCGGAAGACCGCGGACCGCGGTGCGACCGCCGTCGAGTACGGGCTCATGGTCGCCGCCATCGCCGCCATCATCGTCGGTCTCGTCTTCGGGATCGGTACCCTGATCCAGGGCGCCTTCCAGGACACCTGCAGCCGTCTCGAGACGGGCCAGTCTGCCAACAACGGGACCGGCGGCGGCACCACCTGCGCGACGCCGTAACCGACATGAACAAAGGGCTGGACCGAGGCGCTTCAGCGGTCGAGTACGGGCTGATGCTGGCCGCGATCGCTGCGCTCGTCATCGGTGCTGCCTTCGGGATCGGCCAGCAGATCTCGGGCATGTTCGAGCAGACATCGGCTTGCTTGAACGCCGGAGACGCGGCGGCTATCCCTTGCAGAGGCTGAACCAGACCAGCGTCGACGGCCCCGTGGGATCCCCACGGGGCCGTCGCGTTTTGCCTCGCTAGGCTCACCCGGTGCCCCTGCTGACCCGCACCGAGCCCGCGGCACCCGCCCGCGAACCGTCGACCGGCAGCATGCACGCCGTCGTCGCGGTCGTCGTCCTCGGCGCCGTCACCGCGGCGATGACGCACAGCGTCGTCCGGTACCGGCTCTGGATCGTCGCCGTCTACGTCGCGGCCGCGGTCCTGCTGGCGGTGCGGCTTGGCCGGGACGGCGCCCCGGTCCGGCTGACCCGGGCGACCGGCGCGCTCGCGCTCGCCGTGTGCGGCGTCGTCACGGCCGGGGTCCGCGGCTACTCCTACGTCCCGCCGGACGCCGCGGTCGGCGTCCGGGTCGCGATGGCCGGGACGGCGTTCGTCGCGGCCGGGGTGCTCCTCGTGCCGTGGCGGCGGGCGGCGGACGCCGCGCTGCTCGTCGCGGCGCTCGGCCACACCGCCGTGGTGGCGGCGCTGGTCCGGCTCGACCCGGCCCCGCGGATCGACGTCTGGTACACCCTCCAGGGGTTCGCCGACGCGCTCGGCTCGGGGCACAACGCCTACTCCGAGGTCTGGGTCGGGCCGCCGGGGATCATGCGGGCGTTCACCTACCTGCCGTGGACCGGAGCGCTCGTCTCCCCCGGCCGCTGGCTGCTCGGCGACGTCCGCTGGGCGTTGCTCGCCGCGATGCTCCTCGCCGCCCTGGCACTGCGCGCCGCGTCGCGGACACCAGTCGCGGACGCCGCCACGTCCGCCGCCGGCCCGGTCGCCGGCGCCGTCCTGCTCGTGCTGCCCGGGACGGCGACCCAGGCCGAGCAGGCCTGGACCGAGCCGCTGCTGCTCGCCTGCCTCGCCGGTGCCGCGGTCGCGCTGCTCCGGCGCCGGACCTGGCTCGCCGTGCTCCTCGTCGGCCTCGCGCTCGCGAGCAAGCAGCACATCGCCGTCCTGCTGCCGGTGCTGGCCCTCTGGCACCGGTTCGGGCTGCGCCGCACGGTCCTCGCCGGGCTCGTCGCGGCCGGGCTCGTCGCCCCCTGGTTCCTCACCGCGCCCGCCGACATGTGGCACGACACGGTGACCTACCTCGTGACCTTCCCGGCGCTGAAGTTCTCGAACACCCTCTACCTCGCCGCGGTCAACGACCTCGGCTGGAGCCCGCCGTTCTGGCTCACCGGGCTCGTCGTCGTCGGCACCGTCGCCGCGGTCGCGCTCACGGTGCGCCGGCGCCGGCCCGGGGTCGCCGAGCTGCTGCGCTGGTGCGCGCTCGTCCTCGCGGCGGCGAACCTCGTCAACAAGCAGGCGTTCTACAACCAGTACTGGCTCGTCGTCGCCCTCGTCGTCCTCTCCTGGGCGCTCCCCCAGGACGACGCGGCAGACGACCCGGCGGGCGACCCGGCGGACGACGAGACCACCCGTCAGCCGGCGACCGGCTCCCCCGCCAGCAGCCCCTGAAGCCGCAGCGCGAGGTCGTCCCACCGCCACTGCCGGGCGACCCACTCCCGCCCGCGCATCCCGAAGGCCGCGGACAGCTCCCGGTCCTCGAGGAAGGTCGCGCACGCGTCGGCGACGGCCTGGGCGTCCCGGCCGCCGACGACGAGCCCGTTGCGCCCGTCGAGGACGGCGTCAGGGGCCCCGCCCGAGTCCCCGGCGACGACGGGGATGCCGGTCGCTGCGGCCTCGAGGTAGCAGATCCCGAGCGCCTCGGGCTCGAGCCCCATGAGCCTGGTCCGGGTCGGCATGCAGAAGACGTCGCCGGCGTCGTAGTACGCGGGCGTCTCGTCCCACGGCACCCGGCCGGTGAGGACGACGTGCTCACGCAGCCCGAGCGCGTCGACGAGGGACTCGACCCTGCGGCGGGCGGGGCCGTCCCCGACGAGGAGCAGCGCGGCGTCCGGCACCCGGCGGCGCAGCAGCGGCAGCGCCCGGACGAGCACGTCCTGCCCCTTGCGGGCCACCATCCGCGAGATGCAGACGACGACGGGCCGATCGGCCAGGCCGAGCCGGCGGCGCACCTCGTCGCCGCCGCAGCCGGGCCGGAACGTCGAGTCGTCGACGCCCGGGGTGAACTGGACCATCCGCTCCCGGGCGGCCGGGCTCAGCGCGGGTGCGATCCGGCCCCGGCAGTACTCGCCGAGGTACGTGACGACGTCGTTGACCTCGCCGATGCGCCGCATGAGCGGCCGGGTCACCGGGACCGTCGACCACCACACCTCGTGGCCGTGGGTCGTCGCGACGGTCCGCCCGACGCCGGCCGCGCGCAGGGTCGGTGCCATGAGCCCGAGGGGTGCGGCGGCCCCGAACCACACCCGGTCGCAGCCCTCGCTGCGCGCGATCTGCGCGGCGCGGCGGGCGATCTGCGGCGTCGGCACCATGAGCGGCGACGGGTCGCGGACGACGGGGAAGTCGAGGGTCGCGTCGAACGCGGCGTCGCCGCGCTGCCGGGCGGTGTGGACGACGACCTCGTCCGGCGGGAACCGGCGCGCCATCGCGAGCACGAACGACTCGATGCCGCCCGTGCGGGGCGGGAAGTCGTTCGTCACGACGAGAGTGCGGGCCATCAGGGGCTCCCGGGTAGTGGTCCGACGAGGTCGACGACCCGACGATGCCATGCCGCGACGAGCCGCGCCTCGTCGGTCCCCACCGAGGCCAGCGCGGCCCGCAGTGCCGCGGCATCCGCGGCGTTCGGGTCCTGGCCCGGAGGCGGCGGTTCGCCGGGCCCGGGCCCGGGTCCTGGCCCGGCGGCAGCGCCCTCGACGGCCCTGCGCAGCCCCGCGAGGACCGGCGCCGCCCACGGCGCGGCCGCGCCGGGGCCCGGCGTTCCCGCGGCCGCCGGGTCCACCGTGCCGGCTGCGGTCCGGTACACCCGGGCGAGCCGTCCCGGCCGGTGGCCGTCGCCGAGGGCCAGGCACGCGGCGTCCGAGAGCGCGTAGGCGGCCGCCACCTCGCCGAGCGCGGGGTCGAAGGACGCGACGTCCGGCAGCGACGCCGGCAGCCGGTCGAGGGCCGCGGCGCGCAGGTCGGCCTCGACGTACCGGTCGACGTCCGCCGCGGAGGCGCCGATCGCCGAGAACCCGACGACGTCCGCGAAGCACTCCGAGAGCCAGATCGGCACCGAGTAGCGGGCGCCGCTCGCGGTCGCCTCGTGGGTCAGCTCGTGCGCGAGGACGAACCGGCGCCCCGTCGCGGTGAGCGAGGTCAGCGCCCCGGGCACGAAGAGCACCCGCTGGTCGCCGAACGCGGAGCCGTCCTGGCCGTGGGCGGACGACGGCCCGTAGGTCACGGCCGCGAGCTGGGCCATCGCGGTCGCGTCGCCCCGGGAGAGCGCCGCGGCGTCCTCGAGGCTCCCGGGCAGCAGGAGGACGGTGTTCCGGCGCCAGCCGGTCCCCCAGACGGCGTCGACACCGGCAGCGGCGGCCTCGGTGTCCTCGGCGACCTGCCGGACGAGCCCGTCGTCGAGCCCGGCCGACGCGACCGCGACGACCCGTCCGGACCGCTCGACCCGGACCGGCCCGAGGTCCCACAGGTCCGGCACCGTACCGGTCGCCCGGTCCGGTCCGTCGGCCGCCAGGCGCCAGCAGCCGGCCGACGCGGTGGCGACCACGAGCCGGTCGCGGACGGTGTCGTGCACGTCCCCCTCGAGCCGGTACCGCACCTCGACCCGGACGGCGACCCGCACGTCGGCCCCCCGGCCCGGCCCGGGCGCCGCGGCCGACCCGTCCGGCACCGACGGTTCCGCGACCGCGACGACCCGGGACGACCACGCCGTGACGGGGACGTCCCGCAACCGCGCGACGACCTGCGCCGCGGTCCCGGTCAGCCCCTGGGCGGGGACACCCCCGCCGACGGCACGGTCACGACCCGCGAGCAGCGCCGCGACGGGGCCGAGGGCGGCCCGCTCCCCCGGCTGCGGGACCCCGGCCGGGTCGACCGGCACCCGCGCGGTGCCGCGCAGCGCGAGGGCCGGCACGCAGGTGACCCGGTCGGGCGCGGCCCCGGCCGGCACGGCGGCCAGGCCGACGACGAGCACGGAACCGGCGAGCACGGCGGCGGCCCGGAGCCGCCGGGGACCGCGGCGGGACGGCCGCGCGGCCCCGGCCGCGAGATCCTCCGGCCCGGGCACGCCGCTCAGCGTACGACGCACGGAGGGCGCCCCCGCTCGCGCGGGGACGCCCTCCGTGAGGTCGTGCGGTCGGGCCCGGGTCAGAGCCGGGTGGCCGCGGTGAGGTTGCTGTGCAGCGGCGCGATCTTGACGACGTCGCCGCTGTGCGGTGCGTGGATCATGAGGCCGTTGCCGACGTAGATGCCGACGTGGCTGATCGGGCTGTAGAAGAACACGAGGTCGCCGGGGCGCAGGTTGGCCCGCGAGACCCGCGTGCCGTAGCCCGCCTGGAGCCGCGAGCTGTGCGGGAGCGAGACGCCGCCCTGCTGCCACGCGCGCATCGTGAACCCGCTGCAGTCGTAGCTGCCGGGGCCGTCGGCCGCCCACACGTACGGCTTGCCGAGCTGGGCGCACGCGAAGTCGAGGACCTTCTTGACCCGCGCGGTCGGGGCGTCGATGCCGACCGAGCCGCAGTCGAGGCCGCCACCGGCGCCGCCGCCGTCACCGGAGTCGCCGCCACCACCGCCGGCGTTCTCGAGCGCCTGGCGGGCCGCGTCACGGCTCGCCCGCTCGAGGGCCGCCCGCTGCGCCGCGGTGAGCCGGGACAGCAGGGCCTTGGCCTCCGAGAGCTTGCGCTCGACTTCCTTCTTCTTCGCCGCGAGCTTGGTCTGGCCGGCCTTGACCTTGGCCTCCTGCCGCCCGAGGTCGGCGGTGTCGGCCGCGAGCTTGCGCTGCGACTCCTTGAGCCGCGCGATCGCGGAGACCTGCCGGTCGGCGAGGGTCTCGACGACGCCGGACTGCGCGAGGAGCGCGTCGGGGTTGTCACCGAGGTAGAGCTCGAGGGTGCCGAGGTCGCCGTTGCGGTAGGACTCGGCCGCGAGGCGGCCGACCATCCGGCGGGACTCCTGGACCCGGGCGCGCTGCTGCTCGAGGCGGGTCTGCGCCGCCTTGACGCGCACCTCGAGGCCCTTGAGCTCCTCGCGGGTGTCGTTGTACTCCTCCGAGGCCACCTCGGCCTGGTGCTGCAGCGTGTCGACCTTCTTCTGCACCGCCCGGATGTCGGCGGCGGGCGACGCCTGCGCGGCGCTCGCCAGGCCCATCAGGGGGACGACGAGGGACACAGCCACAGCGAGGCGGACGAGCCTCACGGACGTGGACGATCTGGGGTCGGCCTTGCTCAACGACACGTGCCTTCGCTCCGTTCGTCGGACCCGCCCGAGCGGGTCTGCCGTCACGCAGCGACGCCTTGACGCCTCTGACCCCGCGAAGCAGGGCGGTCGCTGCGCGTCCGAGCGGGGAAGGTCGTCGGGGAACCGACGAGCCCGGACGGGTACTCCGAGGTCCTGAGATACCAGGTACGTGACCTCGTCGTGATGTAGCGACCCAGACACTAGCCCGAACGGCCGATGCGGTCCAAGTTCCGCCGCCCTAACGGCACGTTAAATGACCCCTTGTCCGATTTCGACTCCGTTCTGTGACGTCACGGCCTGTTCTCCCAGGTGACCGGTCACACGGTGTGACGCGGGACACCCTGGTGGGCCCGGGACCGGTGTGCCGGGACCACTCAGCCGGCCTCGGCCGTGCGCCGCTCGGGCGCCCCGCGCTGCGGCGCCGCGGCCTCCCCGGCGGCCGCACCGGGCACGAGCCGCAGCGGCGGCACGAGCCCCGAGCCGGCGAGCACGGCGATCGCGGCCTGCTCCGCCTGGTCGAGGTCGAGCGCCTCGGTGCCGGCGACCGCGCCGGCGACGTCGACGCCCTCCGGCAGACCCGGACCGTCGTCCGGGCCCTGCCGGCCGAAGACCGGGAACCCGAGCAGCACGGTGACCACGCAGTCCCCGCACGCCGGGCCGCGCACCACGCACGTGTCGCAGTCGATGAGCATGCCGAACTCCCTGGGACGGACCGTCGCGGGCGCCCGTCGGGCACCGTCGTCCGGCCTCGTCGACCGGCAGGACCGACGCTAGGCACCACCACCGACAACCAGCCCTCGACCACAGGTCGAGGGTCGCTCGAGGGTCGGGCGGAGGGGTCGGTCGGACGGCTCGGACGGTCAGCCGCGGGCCAGCAGCCGCACGAGCGCGGCGGACGCGACCGGCCGTGCACCGGACGCCCGCACCCCGGACGCCACCTCGCCGTCCGAGGAGACGACGACCACGACCCGGCCCTGCGGCTCGGCCCGGACGAGCCGGCGGATCTTCTCGTCCGCCGTCACCCCGGGCTCGGAGAAGACCACCCGGACGCCGCGCACGATCGACGTCGGGCGCGCGTCGACGTCCGCGCCGTCGAAGACGCACGTGACCTCGGCGCCCGTGCGGGCGGCGAGCGGTGCGAGGCCCTCGACGAGGCGGCGGCGCTGCTCCACGAGCGGCAGCGCCGGGTAGGCGGACTTCGTGACGTTGTAGCCGTCGACGAGCAGGTGCGCCTGCGGCAGCGTGAGGAGGTTGTCCAGCGCGCCCGGGTCGTCGCCGGCCAGCGCCCGGGCCCGGACGGCGTCCGCGGCCGCCGCGTCCTCGGCACCCGCACCGGCGGGCGACTCGAGGTCGGCGGGCCGCAGCGCGGTTGGCGGCAGCGCGAGCTCGCGCCGCAGCCCGGACGCCGCGCCGACGATCGTGTCGAGGAGCAGCCGGGCCCGCACGTCCGCGAGCGAGCGGCCCTCCCGGGCCGCCCGGCGGGCGTGCTCCTCCCGCTCGCGGGCCGCCCGGACCGCCTTGTCCGCGGCCTCCACCTGCTCCCGGGCCTGCTCCGTCGCGGCGAGCGCCTGCGCCCGGACCTCCTGCGCCGCCTGCTCGGCGGCGCGCGCCGCGGCCCGCGCCCGGTCGGCGTCCGACCGGTGCCGGCGCAGCTCACGGCGCAGCCCGGCGACCTCCTCGTCGAGCGCCGCCGCGCGGGCCGTCGCGGTCTCGAGGGCGGCGCGCACCCGGGCGACCTCGCGCCGCGTCGCCTCGAGCTCGTGGACGGCGTCCTGCTGCTCGCGGTGCCGGGCCCGGTCGCCGCCGTCGTGGGCGAGCGCCGCCGACGCGGCGGCCGCGACGTCCTCCCAGCCGTCGCGCCGCAGCAGGTACGCCCCGGCGAGCACGGTGTGCGGGTCGGCGGCGGGCGGCACCTCACCGGCCTCGAGGACGGCGGCCAGCTCGGGGTGCAGCGCCCGCCAGGCGGCCGCGACCCGTTGCCGGAAGAGGGGTTCGCGCTCGAGCGCGACGCCGATCGGGGTCGCCGCGACCCGCGCCCGGCGGGCCGGGGCGAACCCGCGCACCCGCCGCAGCGCGACCGGCGTCTCGGCGTCCTCGAGCTCCCCGAGGACCGCCGCGCCCAGCTCGACGAGCTGGCGCCGCACGCCGTCCGGGAGGACCGCCGGCCCGCCGGCGGACTCCTGCGGCCCGTCGTCCACGTCGCGCCCCGTCAGACGCCGGGGCCGGCGGGGCGGTCCGCGGCGGCGGCGCGGGCCTCGCCGAGCGCCGCCTCCTCGACCGCGCGCCCCGCCAGCTCGGCCTCGACGTCCGCGCGCGGGACGAGCTCGACGGCGTCGACCGCGTCGCACCACCGGCAGCGCACCTGCTCGAGGACGTCGCTGTGCACCGTGCGCTCCTCGACCGTGGACGTCCCGGCGAGGTCGAGGTGGAGGAACTCGGTGACCCGGCTCGTGCGCGTGACGTCGAAACGGGTGAGGTTCCCGCACGAGGTGCAGCGCCAGCGGGTCGTCGCGGTCGGCAGGGGCACGGTCACGGTCCGAGCGTACTGACGGCGGCACGGACGGCGGCACGGACGGGCGACACGACGCCCGTCCGGCCTGTATGTCGGTCCGGGGGCCTACGGTGCCGGGCATGGCTCCCCGGCCGGTCCAGACGACCCTCGACGAGCTCGGCACCCCGCTCGCCGAGGTGACGTTCGTCGTCGTCGACCTGGAGACGACCGGCGGCTCCCCCGCGGACTGCGGGATCACCGAGGTCGGCGCGGTGAAGGTCCGCGGCGGCACGGTGCTCGGGGAGTTCCACTCCCTCGTTAACCCCGGCGAGCCGATCCCGCCGTTCGTCGCGCTCCTCACGGGCATCGACGACGCGACGGTCGCCTCCGCGCCGCGGGTCGAGGGCGTGCTGCCGGCCTTCCTCGAGTTCGCCGCGGGCGCCGTCCTCGTCGCCCACAACGCCGGCTTCGACGTCGGCTTCCTCAAGGCGGCCTGCGCGCGGGCGGAGCGGGCCTGGCCGGGCTTCCCCGTCGTCGACACCGTGCGCCTGGCCCGGCACGTCCTCACGAAGGAGGAGGCGCGCGACGTCAAGCTCTCGACGCTCGCGCGGCTGTTCCGGGCCGGCACCCAGCCCGACCACCGGGCGCTGCACGACGCGCGCGCGACCGTCGACGTCCTGCACGGGCTCATGGAGCGTGTCGGCAACCTCGGCGTGCACTCCCTCGAGGAGCTGACGACCTACACGTCGCGCGTCCCGGAGACGACGCGGCGCAAACGCCATCTCGCAGAAGGCCTCCCGAGCGCCCCGGGGGTCTACGTCTTCCGCGACCACAGCGGCCGCCCGCTCTACGTCGGCACGTCGGTCGACATCCGCACCCGGGTCCGGACGTACTTCACGGCGGCCGAGCAGCGCACCCGGATGGCCGAGATGGTCGCCGTCGCGACGAGCGTCGACGCCGTCGTCTGCGCGACGCCGCTCGAGGCCCGGGTGCGCGAGCTGCGGCTCATCGCGGAGCTCGCCCCGCGCTACAACCGGCGCTCCCGGTTCCCCGAGCGGGCCCCCTGGGTCAAGCTCACCGTCGAGCCCTTCCCGCGGCTGTCCGTCGTCCGCGAGGTGCGGGACGACGTGACGGACGGCGCGGTGTACGTGGGCCCGTTCGGCTCGACGCAGCAGGCCGAGCTCGCGATCGCCGCGCTCCACGAGACGCACCCGGTGCGGCAGTGCACCAAGCGGCTGCCCAAGCGGGCCTCCCCCACGGCCTCGACGTGCCTGCTCGCCGACCTCGGCCGGTGCGGGGCGCCCTGCGTCGGCCGGCAGCCCGTCGAGGACTACGCCGTCGTCGTCGACGCCGTCCGGGCGGCGATGACCGGCGACGTCCGCGGCGTCCTGGAGACGCTGCTCGCCCGCGCCTCGATGCTCGCCGGCCAGCAGCGCTTCGAGGAGGCCGCCGTGACCCGGGACCGGCTGCTCGCCTTCGCCCGTGGCGCCGCCCGGTCCCAGCGGCTCGCCCCGCTCGCGGCGACCCGCGAGCTCGTCGCGGCGCTGCGGACGGTGCGCGGCGGCTGGGAGCTCGTCCTCGTGCGGCACGGCCGGCTCGCCGCGACGACGACGAGCCCGCCGGGCGCCGACCCCCGCCCCTACGTCGACGCGATGCGCAGCAGCGGCGAGCACGTCCGGCCACGGCCCGCCCCGCTGCCCGCCGCGCACCCCGAGGAGACCGAGCAGGTGCTGCGCTGGCTCGAGCAGCCGGGGGTGCGGATCGTCGACCTGGACGGCGAGTGGGCCTCGCCGATCCACGGTGCCGGGGCGGCCCGGGCCCGGCTGGACCCGATGGCCGCGGCCCGGTCCTGGACGCCCCCGTTCGGCGAGCCGCGGGACTGGTCGCGAGCCGCCCCGTCGCCGGAGCGGGAGGCGGCTACGCTCGGGCGCAGCGCAGCCGCGGGCCGACCGGCCCGGCGCGGCCGCCCGAGCGACAGGAGACCCGCGTGATCACCGCGATCGTTCTCGTGGAGACGGACGTCGACCGCATCCCCGAGGTGGCCGCGCAGATCGCCGACCTCGAAGGGGTCAGCGAGGTCTACTCGGTCACCGGCGACGTCGACCTCGTGACCATCGTGCGGGTGCACGAGCACGAGCAGCTCGCCGACGTCATCGCCGACCGGGTGAGCAAGGTCGAGGGCGTCCGCTCGACGAAGACCTACCTCGCGTTCCGCGCCTACTCCAAGCACGACCTCGACGCGGCGTTCTCCCTCGGCTTCGAGAGCTGAGCGGAGCTCGGAACCCGGCTCAGGCCTGCGTGGCCTCGACCCACCGGTCGAGCACGGCAGCGGCCGCACCGGAGTCGACGGCCTCGTTCACCTCGGCGTAGGCCGCCCGCAGCGCCTCGACGAGCGCGTCGTCGCCGCCGGTGGTGGGGACGCCGTCCGCCGCGACGACCCCGGCCGCCGCGTTGAGCAGCACCGCGTCCCGCACCGGGCCGGTCTTGCCGGCGAGCAGGTCGCGGACGACGCCCGCGTTGTGCGCCGCGTCGCCGCCGCGCAGGTCCTCGAGCGTCGCGCGCGGGATGCCGAGGTCGGCCGGGTCGAGCGCCTGCTCGCGCACCGTGCCGCCGCCGACGACCCAGACCCGGGACGGCGCCGTCGTCGACAGCTCGTCGAGGCCGTCGTCGCCGCGGAAGACGAGCGACGACGAGCCGCGGCCCGCGAGCACGCCCGCGACGATGGGCGCCATCCGCGCGTCGGCGACGCCGATCGCGCCGGCCCCCGGCTGCGCGGGGTTCGTCAGCGGGCCGAGGAAGTTGAAGGCCGTCGGCACCCCGAGCTCGCGGCGCGCCACGCCGGCGTGCCGGAAGGACGGGTGGAAGTGCTGCGCGAAGCAGAAGGTCATCCCGACCTCGGTCGCCAGGGCGGCGACCCGGTCGTGCGACAGGTCGAGCCGGACCCCGAGCGCCTCGAGGACGTCGGCCGCGCCGGACGACGAGGACGCCGCCCGGTTGCCGTGCTTGACGACGCGGCGTCCCGCGCCCGCGACGACGAGCGCCGCGGTCGTCGAGATGTTGACGGTGTGCTGGCGGTCGCCACCGGTGCCGACGACGTCGACGCACCGGCCGGGCACCTCGATCCGGACGGCGTGCCGCAGCATGACGTCGGCGAAGGCGCCGATCTCGTCGACCGTCTCGCCCTTGGCGCGCAGCGCGACGAGGAAGCCGGCGAGCTGCACCGGCGTCGCCTCGGCCGTCATGACCTGCTCCATGGCCCACGCCGCGGCGTCGCGCGGGAGGTCCTCGCGGCCGAGCAGCGAGGTGATGAGCCCGCTCCACGTGGGTGCGGCGGCGGCCCCGGGCGTCGTCGCGCTCACGGGGCTCAGCCGAGCCGGCGGCGCGCGAGCTCGGCGACGGTCTCCGCGACGGCGACCGGGTCGAGCGGGTGCGGGACGGCGGCGTCCGCCCGGGACCACGTCGCGAGCCACGCGTCCTGCGGGCGGCCCGTGAGGACGAGGATCGGCGGGCAGTCGTAGATCTCGTCCTTGAGCTGCTTGCACATCCCGAGGCCGCCGGCCGGGACCGCCTCGCCGTCGAGGACGAGGACGTCGATGCCGCCGGCGTCGACGGCCTCGAGGAGGGCGGGCTTGGTCGCGATCTCGGTCCACGCGACCCGGGGCAGGTCCGCGGCCGGGCGACGGCCTACGGCCAGCTTCACCGCCTCGCGGGTGTTCACGTCGTCGCTGTAGACGAGGACGGACAGCGTGCGGGTGCCCGCGGCGTCGTGCCCGGCCGGGGCGGGGGTGCTCGTCATCGGTTGCTCTCCGTCGTGGGAGCGGTCGCCGGACCGCCGAGGGGAGTGTCGCGTTCCGGCGCCGATGCTACCGGTGAGCACCTTCCCGACCGCGCACGGCACGGGCGCGCCCCGGGTGGAGCACCGCCCGGAACACACCGGGGGCCCGGGACGTTCGTCCCTTCCGGAGGTCGACGCCGACCCGCCGGAGGACCCCGCGGAGCCGCTCAGGGGACCTTCGTCACCGGAATGTGACCAGGACGGCACGCCGAGCGCCCTACCCCCGCACGCGACACGACCCGCGTGCCGCAATAATGACGCCGTGGCGACCGCATCCGTGGCTGAGGCCCCTCACGCGCACACGACTGTCAACCGGCCGAACATGGTCCAGGTCGGCACGATCGTGTGGCTCTCCAGCGAGCTCATGTTCTTCGCAGGGCTCTTCGCGATGTACTTCACGCTCCGGGCGGTGCTGCCCGACCTGTGGGCCACCGAGCCGGAGAAGCTGAACATCCCCTTCTCCACGGCGAACACGATCAACCTCGTGCTCTCGTCCGTGTGGTGCCAGATGGGCGTCTTCGCCGCCGAGCGCTTCCAGGCCTCCGCCCTCGGTGCCTGGTGGACGCCCTGGACCCGTGAGCACGGCTGGCGCAACTGGGGTATGCGCGAGTGGTACACGCTCACGTACATCGCCGGTGCGCTCTTCGTCGCCGGCCAGGTCTACGAGTACGCCCACCTCGTCCAGGACGGGCTCACGATCGCGTCGAGCGGCTACGGCTCGGTCTTCTACCTGACGACCGGCTTCCACGGCCTCCACGTGACCGGCGGCCTCATCGCGTTCCTCCTCATCATCGGCAGGGGCTTCGCCGCCAAGCGGTTCGGCCACGCCGAGGCGACCAGCGCGATCGTGACGTCGTACTACTGGCACTTCGTCGACGTCGTGTGGATCGGCCTGTTCATCGTCATCTACGTCCTCAAGTAGTCGCAGCGTCATGACCGACCCGACGTCCGACCCACAGCCCGCCGGCACCGTCGCCGGGCAGCCCAGGAGAACCCCTGTGACCGCACTCGCAGCCCGTCGGAGGCACCCCCTCGCCGCCGCGGCGATCGTCCTTCTCGGCCTCCTCGTGACGGGCGTCGCGTACGCCGCCGTCACCCCCGGCCGCGCACAGGCGACGACGGCGTCCGCCGACGACGTCGCCGCGGGCAAGAAGCTGTTCCTCGCGAACTGCTCGACGTGCCACGGGCTCAACGCCGAGGGGCGCAACGAGTTCCCCTCGCTCATCGGGGTCGGCGCCGCCGCGGTCGACTTCCAGGTCGGCACCGGCCGGATGCCGCTGCAGGCCACCGGGCCGCAGGCGCCCAAGGTCGTCAACAAGTTCAGCGAGGAGGAGGTCAAGCAGCTCGCGGCGTACGTCGCCAGCCTCGGCCCCGGCCCGGCCGTCCCGAGCGCCGAGGACGTCGACGCCTCGAAGGGCGACGTCTCCAAGGGCAGCCTGATCTTCCGCACCAACTGCGCGATGTGCCACAACTTCAACGGCAAGGGCGGCGCACTGACGCAGGGCAAGTACGCCCCGAACCTCGAGGGCGTGACGCCGACGCACGTCTACGAGGCCATGGTCACGGGCCCGCAGTCGATGCCCGTCTTCAACGACAGCACGATCACCCCGCAGGAGAAGCGCGACATCATCGCCTACCTCCAGGCCGTCGAGACCGACACGCCCCCCGGCGGCGTCTCGCTCGGCGCCATCGGCCCGGTGAGCGAGGGTCTCGTCGCCTGGGCCGTCGGCCTGTCGCTGCTCGTCGGGTGCGCCGTGTGGCTCGGGGCGAAGGCGTCGTGACGCGCCGTCCCGCACCGCGCACCGCGGCCCCGCAGTCCGTCCTCAGTCCGTCGTGTGGATCAGGAGCCCCGATCCGATGAGCATCGACCAGTCGCACGGTCACCCCGGCTCGGACGTCGCCACGACGTCCGAGGGCGGGCTCCCGGAGCGCTTCGAGAACCCCGGCCTCGAGCCGCACCGGCACCGGATGGCGGACGTCGACCCGAAGGCCGCCAAGCGTGCGGAGCGTCAGGTCGCCGCCCTCTTCGGGCTCTCCACCCTCGGCACCATCCTGTTCGTCGTCGCGTACTACGCCGTCAGCATCGAGGGCGACAGCTGGGCCGAGATCGCCCGGCAGCTGCGCATCTCGACGACGCTGCTCGGCATCGGGCTGGCGCTCGCGACCTTCGGCGTCGGCGCGGGTGCGGTGCACTGGGCCAAGACCCTCATGCCCGACGAGGAGCGGATCGAGCTCCGGCACCCGATGCGGGGCACCGACGAGGACCGAGACGCCGCGCTGGACATCCTGCGCGAGGGCTCGGCGGAGGCCGGCATCGGCCGCCGTCCGCTCATCCGCAACTCGCTCCTCGGAGCCCTGGTGCCGCTCACCGTCGGCCCCGCGATCGTGCTGCTGCGCGACACCGGCCCGCTGCCGGGCAACGACCTCTCGACGACGTTCTGGAAGCAGGGCCTGGCCCTGGTGCACGACCCGATCACCGACCCCGAGGGCCTGGGCCGCAAGATCAAGCCCGAGGACCTGACGATCGGCTCCGTCGTGCACGTCCTGCCCGAGGGGATCCAGGCCGAGGAGGTCGAGCACCCGCTCGACGAGATCGCCAAGGCTGCCGTCCTGCTCATCCGGCTCAACCCGGACGACCTCGACGAGGTCTCGCGGGCGGGTGCCTACGAGGGCATCGTCGCGTACTCGAAGATCTGCACCCACATGGGCTGCCCCGTGGCCCTCTACGAGCAGCAGACGCACCACCTGCTGTGCCCCTGCCACCAGTCGACGTTCGACCTCAAGCAGAACTGCAAGGTCATCTTCGGCCCGGCCAAGCGTCCACTGCCTCAGCTCGCGATCACCGTGGACGACGCCGGATACTTGGTCGCGAAGAGCCCCTTCACCGAGGCCGCAGGCCCGAGCTTCTGGGAGCGCGGATGAGCACCACGACCACAGCCAAGGCCGCGGGAAACCTCGGCAACTGGGCGGACGAGCGCGTCGGCGCCAGCAAGGGCGTCAAGTTCCTCGCCCGCAAGATCTTCCCCGACCACTGGTCGTTCATGCTCGGGGAGGTCGCCCTCTACAGCTTCATCATCCTGCTGCTGACGGGTGTCTTCCTCACCTTCTTCTACATCCCGAGCGTCGGGCACACGGTCTACACCGGGTCCTACGAGCAGCTCGCCGGGCAGACCGTGTCGGAGGCGTACGCCTCCTCGCTGTCGCTGTCCTTCGACGTCCGCGGCGGCCTGCTCATGCGGCAGATCCACCACTGGTCGGCGCTGATCTTCGTGGCGTCCATCGTCACGCACATGTTCCGGGTGTTCTTCACGGGCGCGTTCCGCAAGCCCCGTGAGATCAACTGGGTCATCGGCTCGGTGCTCGCGCTGCTCGCGATCGTCGAGGGCTTCGCGGGCTACTCGCTCCCCGACGACCTGCTCTCCGGCACCGGCCTGCGGATCGCGTCGAGCATCATCCTCGCGATCCCGGTCGTGGGCTCGTACATCAGCTTCTTCCTCTTCGGCGGCCAGTTCCCCGGCGAGGAGTTCATCCCGCGGCTCTACACGATCCACGTGCTCCTGCTGCCGGGCATCTTCCTCGCGCTCATCACGGCGCACCTCATCCTGCTCATCGTCCAGAAGCACACCCAGTACCCCGGGCCGGGCCGCACGAACGAGAACGTCGTCGGCTACCCGCTCTTCCCGGTGTACATGGCCAAGGCCGGCGGCTTCTTCTTCATCGTGTTCGGCATCACCGCCCTCATGGGCGCGCTGTTCACGATCAACCCGATCTGGGCCTACGGCGCTTACCACCCGTCGCCGGTCACCGCGGGCTCACAACCCGACTGGTACATGGGCTGGCTCGACGGCGCCGTCCGGCTGACACCGGGCTTCCTCGAGTTCCAGGTTCTCGGCTTCACCGTCTCGGGCAACATCCTGCTGCCCGCCCTCATCATCCCGGGGCTCGTGACGATGCCGATGATCCTCTACCCGTGGATCGAGCAGTGGGCCACCGGTGACAAGCGCGAGCACCACCTGCTGGACCGCCCGCGCAACGTCCCGACCCGCACCGGCCTCGGCGTCATGGCGATCACGTTCTACCTGCTGCTGCTCGTCAGCGGCGGCAACGACATCATCGCCACCCACCTGAGGCTGTCGATCAACGACATCACGAACAGCCTGCGGCTGCTCGTCTTCGTCGTCCCGCCGCTCGCGTACGTCGTGACGAAGCGGATCTGCCTCGGTCTGCAGCGCAAGGACCGCGAGAAGGTGCTCCACGGCCGCGAGACCGGGGTCATCTACCGCACCGAGGAGGGCGAGTTCTTCGAGGTGCACGAGCCCCTCGACGAGCACGACCGCTGGCTGCTCGTCCAGCACGACAGCTTCCGGCCGCTCGACCCCGCGCCGACCGAGGACGAGCGGGGCGTCAAGCGCCCCGGCGCCCGGTTCGACAAGGTCAAGGCGAAGCTGTCGAGCTTCTACTTCGAGGACCGCATCGAGCCCGTCACCCCGGCGGAGCTCGAGGCGGCCCACCACGAGCACCACGGCGGCCACGAGGCCGTCGAGGGCTCCGACGAGGCGGAGCGGCCCGCGCTCGCCGGTCACTGACCGGCACGCCCTGCCGCACCGCACGCACGACCCCGCAGCACCGGACCACGAGGGCCCGGACGACGCCACGGCGTTCGTCCGGGCCCTCACCCGTCCCTGCGCCACCCCGTTCGTCCCGGAGGTCGTCCTCCACGTCGCCGCGGAGCCGTACGGCCTCTGGCAGGCCACGGAGGACCGTTCCGGCGTCCAGGGCGCTCCCCCGCCGTTCTGGGCCTTCCCGTGGCCCGGCGGGGCCGCCCTGGCCCGCCACCTGCTCGAAGCGCCGGACGCCGTCGCCGGGCGCCTCGTCGTCGACCTCGGGTGCGGCTCCGGACTCGTGAGCATCGCGGCCGCGCTCGCCGGGGCGGCGCACGTCCTGGCCCTCGACCTCGACCCGTTGGCGCTCACCGCCACCGCGCTCAACGCCGGCCTCAACGGCGTCACCGTCGGCGCTCCCCCGGCCGGCCGGCTCGCCACGGCCGTCGCGGACGTCGTGGCGATGGCGCAGGCCGCGGACGGCGACCCGCTCGTCGCCCGGCTGCTCGCCGCGGACGTCGTCCTCGCCGGGGACCTGTTCTTCGAGCGGTCCCTCGCGGCGGCGACGCTCACCGTCCTGCGCCGTGCGGTCGCCGCCGGGGCGGTCGTCCTCGCCGGGGACCCGGGCCGGACCTACCTGCCTCCGGACACCTTCACGCCCGTCGCCGCGTTCGACGTCCCGGTCGCCGCGGCCCTCGAGGACGCACCGGTCCGGCGGACGCGGGTCCTCACCCTGCCCCCGACCGGCTGACCGGCCGGCCGGCCGAAGGGCCCGGGCTCAGGCGTTCGCCCACTGGTCGAAGGACATGTTCCAGGCGGTGTAGCCGTTGCCGTCCTCGAGCTTGCGCGACCCGTGGACGTACTTGACGACGTCCCCGACCTTGGAGTGCTCGAAGATCCACGCGGCGTTGGCGGTGCTCATGCCCGTGCAGCCGTGCGAGACGTTGGCCCGGCCCTGGGACCCGACGGACCACGGCGCGGCGTGGACGAACTCACCGCTCCACGTGAGGCGCATCGCGTACTTCACGACGAGGTTGTAGTACTCCGGGGAGTCCTGCGAGACCCCGGTCGTCGCGGCGTCCATCCGGTGCGTGGTCTCCCGGCTGATGATGACCTTCGTGCCGTTGCGGGTGGCCAGGCCCGGCTTGCCCGTCGTCACCGGGATCACCTTGATGACCTTGCCGTTCTTGCGGACGGTCATCGTGTGCGCGGCGATGTCGACGGTGCTCACCATCGCCGAGCCGATCTCGAAGTCGGCGGTGCGGGTGCGCTTGCCCCAGACCCCGGGCGACACCTCGACGCCCTTGAGGTCCGCGACGACCTTGACCTTCGTGCCGGTCTTCCAGAACTCCTTGGGGCGCCACTGCACCTGCCGGCTGCCCGTCCAGCGCCAGGCTCCCTCGATCGCCGGCGTCGCCGTGACCTTGAGCGCCTTCTCGACCTTCGCGCGGTTCTTCACCGTGCTGTCGAAGGTGACGACGACGGGCATCCCGACCCCGACGACCCAGCCGTCGGAGGGCTGCAGCGAGGCCCCGGCGAAGCCGGCCGGGCGCAGCGTCTTGAAGGTCGACGTCACCGTCGTCGCGACGCCGTCCGCGTTCTGCGCGGCGACCTTGACCGTGTACGTCGCGGCCGGTGCCAGGTGGGCGGTGTTCTTCCAGCTCGCACCGTCGTCGGAGAGGTCACCGGCGACCTTGGTGCCGTCGGCGGCGGTGACCTTGACCGAGGTGATCCGGCCCTGCGCGGCGGCCACGGAGACCCCGGCGTCGGGGCGCACCTTCGTGGCGTCGTCCTTCGGGGTGACGGTGACGGAGACCGGCTGCGCGGCCGGCGACGAGGTCTGGCCCTGGCTCCCTCCCGCGGACGGCGAGCCGCCTCCCGCGGCGTCCGCCTGCGACGACGTCCCGGCCGTGCACCCCGAGAGGGCCAGGACGGCGACCAGCCCTGCTCCCCAGATCCTCACGCTCGTACGCACGGTCCCGTGACTCCCTCGGGTCGTGAAGACCCTCTCGACGTGCTGCCCCGACGTCTGATGACGCCGGCCCCCGACGAAAGGTTGCCCTGGGCTCAGGATACGTGCGAACGACACCGCCCGCCGGGTCCCGGAGGGACGCCGACGGGCGGACGACGCTGCAGCGTTCGTGCGGTCAGTGCGCGTGCTCGCCGCGGTAGTACTCGAAGACCCAGCCCACGAGGCCGACGGCGCCCAGGCCCAGGCCGATGTAGAAGAGCCACCAGCCGACCGCCATGCCGGCGAAGATGACCGCCGAGCCGAGGGCGAGCCAGAACGGCCACCACGAGTAGGGCGCGAAGACGCCCTGCTCGCCGAAGCCCTGGCGGATCTCGCCGTCCGGGTCGTCCTCCGGGCGGTCGTCGATCCGCCGCGCGGTGAGCCAGAAGTACAGCCCGATGAGCAGCGCGAGCCCGGCGGTGAGCAGCAGGGCAGCAGCACCCACCGGCTCGTTCCACTGGGTCACGATGCCGTAGACGATCGCGATCGGCGTGAAGAACAGCACGCCCGAGGAGAAGAGCAGGGTCTCGACCTTCACCGCAGCAGGCCTCTCAGTCGTTCTTCACGTCGGCGCCGCCGTACACACCGGCGAGCAGCGAGTTGTCCGGCGGGGTCGCCGCAGCGGCCGCGACCTCCGGGTGGTGCAGGTCGAACGCGGGCCGCTCCGAACGGATCCGGGGCAGCGACGAGAAGTTGTGCCGTGGCGGCGGGCAGGACGTCGCCCACTCGAGCGAGCCGCCGTAGCCCCACGGGTCGTCGACGGTCACCTTCGGCGCGTTCTTCGTCGTCGTGTAGATGTTCCAGAGGAACGGCAGGAAGCTGATCGCGAGGATCGCCGCACCGGCCGTGGACACCTGGTTCTCGAGGGTGAAGCCGTCCTCGGGGAGGTAGTCCGCGTAGCGGCGCGCCATGCCCTCGACGCCGAGCCAGTGCTGGATGAGGAACGTCGTGTGGAACCCGATGAACGTCAGCCAGAAGTGGATCTTGCCGAGCCGCTCGTCGAGCATCTGGCCCGTGAGCTTCGGCCACCAGAAGTAGAAGCCCGCGTACATCGCGAACACGACGGTGCCGAAGATGACGTAGTGGAAGTGCGCCACGACGAAGTAGCTGTCGGACATGTGGAAGTCCAGCGCCGGCGTCGACAGGATGATGCCCGTCAGACCGCCGAAGAGGAACGTCGCGAGGAAGCCCAGCGACCACAGCATCGGTGTCTCGAAGGTCAGCGACCCGCGCCACATCGTGCCGATCCAGTTGAAGAACTTCACGCCCGTCGGGACGGCGATGAGCATCGTCATGAAGGCGAAGAACGGCAGCGCCACCTGGCCGGTCACGTACATGTGGTGCGCCCACACCGCGACGGACAGGCCCGCGATCGAGATCGTCGCGAAGATGAGGCCCTTGTAGCCGAAGATCGGCTTGCGGCTGAACACCGGCAGGATCTCCGAGACGATGCCGAAGAACGGCAGCGCGAGGATGTAGACCTCAGGGTGCCCGAAGAACCAGAAGAGGTGCTGCCACAGGATCGCCCCGCCGTTCTCGGGTTCGAAGACCGTGGCGCCCAGCCTGCGGTCCGCGCCGAGCGCGAGGAGCGCGGCGGCGAGCGGCGGGAAGGCCATGAGCACGAGCACGCTCGTGATGAGGATGTTCCAGGTGAAGATCGGCATCCGGAACATCGTCATGCCCGGTGCACGCATGCACACGATGGTCGTGATGAAGTTGACGGCACCGAGGATCGTGCCGAAACCGCCGAGCGCGAGGCCGAAGATGCCGAGGTCGGCGCCCAGGCCCGGGGTGTACGTCGCGTTCGACAGCGGCGCGTAGAGGAACCAGCCGAAGCCGGGAGCGCCCTGCGGCGTGAGGAACGACGAGGCCGCGATGAGCCCGCCGAACAGGTACAGCCAGTACGCGAACATGTTGAGCCGCGGGAAGGCGACGTCCGGCGCGCCGATCTGCAGCGGCATGATCGCGTTCGCCCAGCCCGCGAAGGCCGGCGTCGCGAAGAGCAGCAGCATGATCAGGCCGTGCATCGTGAAGAACTGGTTGTACTGCTCCTTGGTCTGGAAGACCTGCATGCCGGGCTGGAACAGCTCGGCCCGGATCGCCAGCGCCATGAGACCGCCGATGGCGAAGAACGCCATCGAGGTGATCAGGTAGAGGTTGCCGATGACCTTGTGGTCGGTCGTCGTGAGCCACTTGACGACGATCTGGCCCTTGGTCGCGCGGCGGACCGGGACACCGAAGGTCGCCGCCTGGCCACCGCTGTCGAGAGTCGTCATGAGTTGCTCCCCAGGTCGTTCGCGCCGCCGTTCCTGCCGCCGCCCGGGATCGCCCCGCGGCCGCCGTCCGGAGTGTCGCTCCGGCCGAGGTTCGCGTCGAGCGTTCCGGTCTGGCCCTTGGCCTTGAGGTCCGCGAGGTGCTGCTGGTACTCCTCGGCCGAGACCACGCGCACGTTGAACAGCATCTCCGAGTGGTACTCGCCGCACAGCTCGGCGCACTTGCCCTTGTAGAGGCCCTCGCGCTGCGGCACCACCTGGAAGCGGTTCTCGATGCCGGGGATGACGTCCATCTTGTAGAGGAACGCCGGCACCCAGAACGAGTGGATGACGTCGCGCGCGGTGAGCACGAACTCGACCCGCTGGTTGACCGGCAGGTAGAGCGTCGGCAGGTCGGCCTCGGCACCGTTCGTGCCGTCGAGCTGACCCTGCAGGCCGACCTCGTACACGTCGTCCGCGGGGTCCTTCGCGTCCGGACCGAGGTAGTTGAAGTCCCAGGCCCACTGCTTGCCGACCACGTTGATCGTGATGTCGGGCTTCGCGGTGATGCTGTTGATCGCCGCCTGGTCCCGCGCCGTGAAGTAGAACAGGACCGACACCATCATCAGCGGCAGGACGGTGTACAGGATCTCGAGCGGGATGTTGTACCGGATCTGAGCCGGGTAGCCCGTCTCGTCGCGCCGCCGCCGGTAAGCGACGATGCACCAGAGCATCAGGCCCCAGGTGAGGGCACCGACGAGCAGGGCGGCGATCCAGGAGCCGTTCCACAGCTCCATGATCCGGCCGGTCTGGTTCGTCGTGTCCTTGGTGGACGGCATCCAGCCCCGCTGGGCTGCTTCGGAGCAGCCGGAGAGCAGCATGACGCCGGGAACAGCCAGCAGCGCCAGCCCAGCCCGGCGCGATCGCCCGCGCGTGACGCGGGCCTCCTCGTGGAGTCGCAAGAGTGGCCTTCCAGCGGATCTCGCCCGGCAGCCTCACCGGGGGGACGGTCCTCGACGTGAGCACACTACTCCCTGCCACCGGACAGTTCCGTGCGGGGATGCCCTTGCTCGGCGTGGCGCACCGCACACCGCCCGGGAACGGTTCCGGTGCAGGTCAGGGACCAAAGCCCCTGGACGGCAACGGAGGTGGCGGGGCGGCGGTGAACGCGGCCGGCAGCGGCGCCGCGAGCGCCGCGGGCAGCCGTGCGAGGTACTCCTCGCGCGGCACGTCGACGACACCGAGCGTCGCGAGGTGCTCGGTGCGCCACTGGACGTCGAGCAGGCGGCGCGGGTCGTCGTCCGCCCAGAGCATCCGCGCGAGGGCGACGAGCGCGGCCTTGCTCGCGTCCCGCTCGGTGTGGAACATCGACTCCCCCGCGAACAGGCCTCCGACGGCGACGCCGTACAGGCCGCCGACGAGCCGCTCGTCGGCCCAGCACTCGACGGAGTGCGCCCACCCCAGGCGGTGCAGCCGGCCGTACGCGGCCGCGACCTCCGCGGTGATCCACGCGCCCGGACGGCCGGGGTCGCCGCACGCGGCGACGACGGCGTCGAAGGCCGTGTCGAGCCGCACCTCGAACCGCTGCAGCGAGCGGCGCAGCGAACGGGACACCCGTAGGCCTGCGGGCAGCAGGACGCCGCGGGGGTCCGGGGACCACCAGCCGAGCGTCCCGGTGCCGTGCCGGCCGAGCCCCATCGGGAACAGGCCCGTCCTGTAGGCCTGCAGCAGCGTGCCCGGTTCGAGGTCGGCGCCGGCCCCGACGAGGTCCTCGCCCGGCTCGGCCCCGGCGAGGTCGAAGACGAACCGGCTGGGGGCCGGCTCGACGGGCTGCGGCACGGGTCAGCCGAGGGCGGCCGTCAGGTGCGGGGCGACCTCGGCCGCGGCGTCGTCGCCGTAGGCCGCGGCGAGGCGGGCGAGGAAGCCGGCCGAGGCGAGGTCGTACTCCTGCGGCCCGACGGTCTCCAGGACGAGGGTCGCCAGGGTGGCGCCGGTCTGCGCGCAGCGCTCGGGCCCGAGCCCCCAGACCAGCCCGGCGAGGAAGCCCGCCCGGAAGGCGTCGCCGACGCCCGTCGGGTCGGCGATCCGCACCGGCGGCACGGCCGGGACCTTGAGGGTCTCGCCGTCGACGCTGTCGATGACGACGCCGTGCTCGCCGTGGGTGGTGACCCGGACGCCGACGCGGCGCAGGATCTCCGCGTCGTCCCACCCGGTCTTCTGCTGGATGAGGGCGGCCTCGTAGTCGTTGCTGAACAGGTACGCGGCACCGTCGACGAGCCGGCGGATCATCGCGCCGTCCGACCACGCGAGCTGCTGGGAGGGGTCGGCCGCGAACGGGTAGCCGCGCGTGCGGCACTCGTCGGTGTGCCGCAGCATCGCGTCGGGGTCGTTCGGGCTGACGACGACGAGGTCGAACGCGGTGTCGCGGGCCAGCGGGCCGAGCTCGATCTGCCGGGCCTCGCTCATCGCGCCGGGGTAGAACGACGCGATCTGCGCCTGGTCGTCGTCCGTCGTGCAGATGAACCGCGCGGTGTGGTGCACGTCGGAGACGTGGACGCCGGAGCAGTCCACCCCGTGCCGTTCCAACCAGGAGCGGTAGTCGGTGAAGTCCTCCCCCACCGCCCCGACGAGCAGCGGCCCGGTCCCGAGCCGGGCGAGGCCGAAGGCGATGTTCGCCGCCACGCCGCCACGCCGGATCTGGAGGTCCTCGACGAGGAACGACAGGCTGATCTTCTGCAGCTGCTCGACGACGAGGCTGTCCGAGAACCGGCCCTTGAACGACATGAGATGGTCCGTCGCGATGGACCCGGTCACAGCGATGCGCACGGGGCGTCACGCTACCGGTACGGCGGACCCGCGCGAGGACGGAGGACCCCATGATCGTGCGCCCGCGCACGGCGGACGACGTCGCCGCGTGCGTGTCGCTGGCCCTCGAGGTGCACCGGACGGACGGCTACCCGGGCCACCTGCCCGCCGACGTCACGTCGTTCGTGGCGCCGCCGTACGAGCGCGTCGCCTGGGTCGCGGAGCAGCACGGGCGGGTCGTCGGGCACGTCGCGCTCCACGAGGCGCAGGGCGACCCGACGTTCGGCCCGGCGCACCGGGCGACCGGCCTGGGCGCCGACCGGCTGGCGGTGCTGGCGCGGCTCTTCGTGTCGCCCGCGACACGCCGTGACGGGGTCGGTGCCCGGCTCGTCGACACCGCGACCCGGCACGCCGACGCCGAGGGACGGCGCGTGGTGCTCGACGTCGTGCAGGGCTTCACCGGGGCGGTCGCGTTCTACGAGGCCCTCGGATGGGTCCGGTTGGAGCCGCTCGAGCTGGACCTCGGCACGACGGTCCTCGACCTGTGGGTGTACCTCTCCCCCACCTCCGGCGGGCCTGCCGGTCGGCCCGGGTGACGACGACGGCCGCGGTCACCCGCTCGGGGTGACCGCGGCCGTCGCGCGGACCGTGGGCTCCGGCGGACCGGAGCGGTCGGTCAGTGGAAGCTGTCGCCGCAGGCGCAGGACCCGCCGGCGTTCGGGTTGTCGATCGTGAAGCCCTGCTTCTCGATCGTGTCCGCGAAGTCGATGGTCGCGCCGTCGAGGTACGGCGTGCTCATCCGGTCGACGATGACCTCGACGCCGCCGAAGTCACGGACGGCGTCGCCGTCGAGCTGACGCTCGTCGAAGTAGAGCTGGTAGATGAGCCCCGAGCAGCCACCGGGCTGGACGGCGACCCGCAGGCGCAGGTCGTCGCGACCCTCCTGCTCGAGCAGGCTCTTGACCTTCGTGGCCGCGACCTCGGTGAGGAGCACGCCGTGCTCCTTCGTGGCCTGCTCGGTCGTCTGGGTCGTGGGGTCCTGGACGGTCATCTGATCGTCTCCATGGGTTCGGGAGGTCACGCTGGCTCGGGCGCGGGGCCCGTCGGTGGACTCAGCGCAGGTTCTCCGCGCTGCATTCCCGACCAGGGTACGTCGGCGGGCGCAGGTTCTCCCGCCCGGCCCGGCCCCGGGTCATCGGGTCCCGGCGACCGGGCCGGCGAGGATCTGCGACTCGGGCCACGGGCGGGCCACGTCGACCATGCCGCGCTCGTGGTCCCCGGCGTCACTGAAGTGCGCGAAGATCGGGTCCTGGTCGACCTCGACCTCGGTGACCACCCGCTCGAGCGGGACGGGCCCGAGGTTCCGCTGCCGGGTGCCGACCTCGACGGTCGTCGCGCCGGTCCCCCCGACCGCACGGACGACGCCGTCCTCCAGCCACGCCACGGGGACCGCGCCAGGGTCGAGCTCCGCCGGGAACGCCTCGACGGCGTAGGCGGTCACCGTCGCCCCGCCGCCGTCCCGGACGGCGACCACCCGCGCCCACCCGCCGCCCGGGGCGCGCAGGACGAGGACGGCGGTCGCCCGGTCCCCCGCGGTGTCCGCGAGGACGACCCGGGAGCCGTCGCCGGGTGCCGGCTCGATCCCGGTGACCCGGGCGGCGAGCGTCACGAGGTCGCCGCGCGCTGCTGGGTCGGAGATCCCCGTCCCGCGGGCCGCCGCCGCCCCGTCCGGCGCCGCTGCCTGCGCCCACCACGCGTCGACGTCGAGCGACGAGCCCGTGTAGGAGCCCGTCGACAGCGGCCTGCTCCCGTCCGCCGGCCGCACCGACACGTCGAGCCGACCGGCCACCGAGGCGAGCGGGGCCACGTAGACCCCGGGCCAGCGCTCGGCGGCCGGTACCTCGTGCGGCCGGACCGTGCCGTCGGCCGCGACGTCGTTGCCGGCCGTGACGACGGTGGTCGCCCCCGCACCGGCCCACACGACGAGCCCGGACGGGGCACCGGCCCCGCCGGTGTCGGCCGAGCTCACCGTCCAGGACAGCCCGTACCTCTGCAGGCAGACGTCCGTGGCGGCGCAGCCGTCGGCGAGGCGCAGGTCCGCGGCCGGCGCCCCTGCCGGGCCGACGAGCCACTGCACCCCGCGCGAGCGGGACCACGCGACGAGGACGAGCCGGCTGCCCTCGACGTCCGTCGCGACGAGCACCCGCGGGCCCCGGACGTCACCGAGGTCGTCCTCGTCGGCCGCACGGGCCCGGACCGCCGCGAGGAACGCCTCGTCGCGGGCGAGGCTGCCGACCGTCGGCCCGTCGAGCCGCGGCGCCCAGGCCGGGGCCGCCGGCACCGCGACCGGGTCGCCGCGCAGACCGCCCAGACCGGCCACCCCGGACGCGACGCCGGTCACGGCGAGCGCCCCGGCGACCAGACCCGCCGTCCACGTGGCCCGCCGTCGGCGGACCGCCGCAGCACGCCGCCGGACCAGCGCGGGCCACGGCGCCGGGCCGGGGTCCATCCGGTCCTGCCGCGCGGCGAGGGCCCGCCGCACCGTCTCCGCCTCGACCGCGCTCCACGCCTGCTCCGGCTCCGCGAACCCCGCGCGTCGTCCGTTCCCGGTCATCGCTCCCCCTCACCGGCCGCCGGGACCCCGACGAGGTCACGCAGCGCCGTCCGCTCCCGCAGCCGGGCCATCGCCCGGTTGGTCTGGCTCTTCACGGTGCCGACCGAGCAGCCGAGCAGCTGCGCGGTCGACGCCTCGGACTGGTCCTCGAGGAACCGCAGGACGACGACCGCGCGCATCCGCGCCGGCAGCAGCGCGAGCTCGACCCAGACGGCGTCGGCGAGCGCCCGCTCCTCGGCGAGGTCGACGTCCCACGCACCGCCGGCCGGGGCGCCGCCCTCCTGCGTCCCGGCCGGCAGGAACGTCTCGCGCACCCGGCGGCGCCGGGCCCGGCTGATGACCGTGTTGACGACGGCCGCCCGGACGTACGCCTCCGCGCCGTCGAGGCGGACGTGCCGCCAGCGCCTCCAGGTCTTCTCCAGCGCGCTCTGGACGACGTCCTCCGCATGGCCCCGGTCGCCCGTGAGCGTCCACGCGAACCGGACCAGCGCCGGCCAGCGGGCGTCGACGAACACCCGGAACGTGTCGTCGGCGTCGCTCACGTCGTCACCCCCGGGGCGGCCGCCCGGCCGCCGCTGCTGTTCCCCATGCCCCTTCTACGCGGGGGCGGGGCCTCCAGGTTGACACCCGGGACGGACGACGATCACCGCTGCCGCACCGGCGGCGACGTCAGCGCGACCAGGTGCGGGCGACCCGCTCGGCGCGGGCCGCGAGAGTTCCGTGCGGGTCCGCCATCGCGGCGTCGACCTCGGCCGGGCTGCTCGCGACCGGGTACGCGGCGTCGACCCCGATCGTCTGCGCCTCGCGCCGGCCGACGAGCACCTGGCCGGCGACGACGACGACGGGCACTCCGACGTCCGTCGCCGCCCGGGCGACCCCGGCGACGACCTTGCCGCGCAGCGACTGCCAGTCGAAGCAGCCCTCCCCGGTGACGACGAGGTCGCTGCCGCGCAGCCGCGCCGGCAGGCCGACCGCGTCGAGGACGGCCGTCGAGCCGGGCACCCGGGTCGCGCCGAGGAGCATGAGACCGAAGCCGAGGCCGCCGGCCGCGCCGGCGCCGGGCGTCGCGGTGAGCTTCGGGTCGAGCCCCAGCGCGGTCGTCGCGGCGGCCGCGAGGTCGCCGAGGCAGCGCTCCAGGGACTGCGCCTGCTCCGGGCCGGCCCCTTTCTGGGCGGCGAACCCGGCGCTCGCGCCGTGGAACCCGAGCAGGGCGATGTCGACGTCGCTCGCGACGACGAGGTCGACGCCCGACCAGTCCGTCCGGACGTCGGCGAGCCAGCCGAGGTCGGCCGCCGTGAGGTCGCGCAGCGCCGCCCCGCCGGCGGCGAGCCGCTCGACGACGGCGCCGGTCACCGGGTCGGCGGCGACGTGCGGCGGGGCGAGCGCCGCGAGCACCCCGGCGCCGCCGTCGTTGGTCCCCGAGCCGCCGAGGCCCACGACGACGCGGCGGGCCCCGGCGTCCCGGGCCGCCCGCAGCAGGTCGCCGACGCCGCGGGTCGTCGTCCGGCCCGGGTCGCGGCGGTCGGCGGGCACGAGGTGCAGCCCGCACGCCTGGGCGGACTCGACGTAGGCGGTGACGGCGCCGTCCTCGCCGGGGACGACGAGCAGCCCGGCGGGCACCGGCTCCCCGAGCGGCCCGGCCACGGTGAGCGCCTCGAGCCGGCCGGCGGGCAGCGCCGCGGCGAGCACCTCGAGGAAGCCGGGGCCGCCGTCCGAGAGCGGGCAGAGGTCGAGGACGTCGTCCGGGGCGTGCCGGCGCCAGCCCTCGGCGAGCGCGTCAGCGGCCTGCGGCGCGGACAGCGTGCCGGTGAAGCAGTCGGGGGCGAGGAGGACACGCATCCGCCGATCCTGGCACGCCGGCCCGGGCCCGGCCGGGCGGGCCGGCGGCCGCGGCGCCGACCGCGACGCCGGGTCTCCCGGCTGCGTCCTGCCGGGTGAGCGCGTCACCGGGTCGGCCCACGGCCGCCGCGCCGGGGGTCAAGGTCCCGGGCGGTCGCGCCGACGCACCCGGGGAGGCCGGGCACCCGCCCGGCCCGGCGGCGCGCGCGCCCGACGGGAAGGAGACGGCATGGACGCCCTCCTGTGGCCCGGCATGCTCCTCATCCGTCGGCTGCGGGTCGCGACGAAGTTCGCGGCGGTCCTCCTGCTGCTGCTCGTCCCGCTCACGGTGAGCCTGGCGCTCAGCGGGGCCCGGGCGACGGGCCAGATCACCGATGCGGGGCTCGAGCGCGACGGCCTGACGTACGTCGAGCCGCTCGTCCGGATCGTCGCCGAGCTGTCCGAGGTGCGCCAGCAGGCCGCGGCCGGCCGGCCGACGACAGCGGCGGACCTGCCCGCACGCCGCGACGTCGAGGAGATCGACGCCCGGCTCGGGGACGTCTTCAACGTCCACCCGCAGTGGCTGCGGCTGCGCGACCAGCTCACCCGCATCACCGACGGCAGCCTCACCCCGGCCCAGCAGGCGGTCGCCGCCGCGACGGCCCAGGAGACGGCGCTCGACCTCATCGACTCGGTCACCGACGCGAGCAAGCTCATCCTCGACCCCGAGCTCGACACCTACCACGTGCTCATCGCGCTCGCGGACCGGCTGCCGCGCCTGCTCATCGCCGCAGGCACGGCGCAGGAGCGCTACACGGCCGACGCCACGCCCGACATCCGCGAGGACATCCGCTGGCAGCTCGCCGTGGCGGACCTGCGGACGACGCTCGACCGGCTCGTCGAGGACGTCCGGACGGCGCAGGCCGCGACGTCGTGGACCGGCTTCTCGGACAACGTCTCGCCGCAGGTCAACGCTCTGTTCATCGCCGTCCGGCAGTACCTGGCGGTCGGTGACCAGGCCACGGCCGGCGGTGGCACCCGGGCGGACCTGGGCTCGGTGACCGCGTCGTCGACGGCCCTGTCCAGCGCCCTCATCGGGACCATGGACACCCTCCTGGCCCAGCGCCAGGACCGGCTCGCGGGCGAGCGGAACCGGCCCGTGCTCCTCACCCTGGGGATCCTCGCGATCACCGTCTACCTGCTCGGCGCGCTGTGGCGGGCGACGTCCCAGGACGTCCGGACCGTCCTCGAGGACATCTCGACGGTGACGACCGGCGCCCTCAACCAGAGGTGCCCCTCACCGGGTCGGACGAGTTCGCCCAGATGAGCAGCGCGATGGTCTACGCCCGGGACCGGCTCACCGCCCTGCTCGGGGAGCTGCGCTACCAGGCGACCCACGACGAGCTGACCGCCCTGGGCAACCGGGCGCAGTTCATCGAGAAGCTCACCGAGGCCCTCGCCGAGGGCGAGCCGCCGCTCGCCGTCGTCCTCGTCGACCTCGACGGCTTCAAGGACGTCAACGACAGCTTCGGCCACGAGATCGGCGACCGGCTGCTGCGCACGGTCGGTGCCCGGCTGCACCGTGCCGCCGGCCGCGGGGACGTCGTCTGCCGGCTCGCCGGCGACGAGTTCGCCGTCCTCCTCCAGGACGTCGGCACCCAGGCCGAGGCCCGGCAGCGGATCGACGCGCTCATGACGAACGTGGCCCGCAACGTCGACATCCGGGGCCGCAACCTGCACGTCGCCGCGAGCGCCGGGTTCGCGCTCGCCGCGCCGGGGACGGCGACCGTCGTCGAGCTCATGCGGGACGTCGACGTCGCCCTCAACGCCGCGAAGGCCGCGGGCAAGGGGGCCGTGACGGCGTTCGAGCCGGCGATGCGCGAGGCGACCCAGGAGCGCACCGAGCTCTCCGGCGACCTCGTCACGGCGCTCACCGCCGGGGACCAGATGTCGCTGGCCTACCAGCCGATCGTCGACATCGCCTCGGGCCGCATCCTCGGCGTCGAGGCGCTCGTCCGCTGGCAGCACCCGACCCGCGGGCCGATCTCGCCGGTCGTCTTCATCCCCCTCGCGGAGGCGACCGGGCTCATCGTGCCGCTGGGCCGCTGGATCCTCGGCGAGGCGGTCCGCCAGCTCGCCGCATGGCGCACGGAGTTCCCCGACGGCTACCCGCTGACCCTCGACGTGAACATCTCCGCCGAGCAGCTCGAGGACCCGGCGCTCGTCGGAGAGGTGCTCTCCCTCATCGACGAGACGGGGATCGACCCCGGCCGCCTCGTCCTGGAGATCACCGAGTCGGCCCTCGTCCAGGACCTCGACGCCGCGCTGCGCCGGCTGCGCCAGATCAAGGCGATGGGCGTGCGGCTCGCGCTCGACGACTTCGGCACCGGCTACTCGTCGCTGAGCTACCTCAAGACGCTGCCGGTGGACATCCTCAAGATCGACCGCTCGTTCGTCGTGGACCTCGAGGACGACGGCCCCGGCGCGGCCATGATGAAGGGCATCGTCGAGCTCGGTGCCGGGCTGGGCATCGAGCTCATCTGCGAGGGCGTCGAGACCGTCGAGCAGCGCCGCCGGATCGCGTCGGCCGGCTGCCGGATGGGCCAGGGCTTCCTCTGGGCGACGCCGCAGACCGCGCCCGCGATCAGCGAGATGCTCCGCTGGGGCGTGCTGGGGCCTGCTGACCGGCCCGCCGACCGGCCCGCCGACCGGCCCGCCGACGTGAAGGAGCTCCCGTCGTCCGCGGCCGCGCTGCCGGCGCAGCGGTCCCGGGCCGAGGACCGCGAGACGCCCTGACCGCGCTCTCCCGGACGGCGCCCGCCCGGACGACGGTCAGCGGCCGCCGAGCGCGGCGAGCAGCAGGGTCTCGGCGACGCAGGCCCGGGCGAACTCGGCGAGGTGCAGGGACTCGTTCGTCCCGTGCGCCCGCGTGTCCGGGTCCTCGACGCCGGTGACGAGGACGGTCGCGTCCGGGTAGACCTCGCCGAGCGCCGCGATGAACGGGATCGAGCCGCCGACGCCCATGTGCACCGGCGCCCGGCCCCAGGCCTGCTCGAGCGCCCAGCGGGCGGTGTCGTAGACGTCGTTCCCGAGGTCCCCGGCCCACGGGTGGCCGGCCTCCCCGAGCGTCACCGTGACGTGGGCGCCCCAGGGCGCGGCGGCCAGCAGGTGCTTCTCGAGCGCGGCGAACGCCTGCGCCGGGTCCTGCCCGGGGGCGATCCGCATCGTGAACTTGGCGCGGACCGCCGGGAGCAGCGTGTTGGACGCCGTCGCGACGGACGGCGCGTCGATCCCGGTGACGGTGATCGCGGGGCGGGTCCACAGCCGGGTCTCGAGGCTGCCGGTACCGACGAGGGCGACCCCGTCCAGGACGCCGGCGTCGGAGCGCAGGGCGGCGTCCGAGTACCCGAGGTCGTCGGCCTCGCCGCTCACGAGGCCGGGGACGGCGACGTCGCCGTTGGCGTCCCACAGGCCCGCGAGGAGCCTGAGCGTCGCGGTCATCGCGTCGACGACGGCGCCGCCGTACATCCCGGAGTGGATCGCGTGGTCGAGCGTGCGGACCTCGACGACGCCGTCGACGAGGCCGCGCAGGCTGGACGTGAGGGCCGGCTCCCCGACGCGCCAGTTGGTGGAGTCCGCGACGACGATGACGTCGGCGGCGAGCCGGTCCCGGTGGGCGGCGAGGAACGCCTCGAAGGTCGGCGAGCCGATCTCCTCCTCGCCCTCGACGAAGACGGTGACCCCGACGGGCAGGTCGTCGCCGAGCGCCCGCAGCGCCGCGAGGTGGACGGCGATCCCGGCCTTGTCGTCGGCGGCGCCGCGGCCGTACAGCCGGCCGTCCCGCTCGACCGGCTCGAACGCGGGGGTGTCCCACAGCGCCGGGTCCCCGGGCGGCTGGACGTCGTGGTGGGCGTAGAGCAGGACGGTCGGGGCGCCGTCCGGGCCGGGGCGGCGCGCGACGACCGCGGGCGCCCCGCGGACGACGCCGTCGACGGCCCCCTCGGAGCCGGGACCGGCCGGCACGTCGACGCGGAGCACCTCGACGTCGTCGAACCCGGCCCCGCGCAGCAGGTCGGCGACCCGGGCCGCGCTCGCCCTCAGGTGCGCCCGGTCGAAGGCCGCGGCCGAGACGCTCGGGATGCGGACGAGGTCCTCGAGGTCGGCCCGCAGCGCCGGCAGGGCGGCCTCCACCCGGGCCCGGAGCCCTTCGACGTCGACCTGGGGAGCACGGAAGGACGGTGCGGTCATGGCCGACACCGTATCCGGGGCCGCGGCTGCGTACCCTGGTGCCGTGTTCGGACGGACGAAGACCTCAGGCAAGACCTCCACCACCGCTGCCGCCACGACGGACCACGAGGTCCGCGAGGGCGCCAAGGGCCGGCCCACGCCCAAGCGCCGGGAGGCGGAGCAGCGCAACCGGCGCCCGCTCGGCTCCCCCGCCCGGGCCGCCGCCGTCCGCCCGGGCGCCTCGAAGGAGGAGAAGAAGGCCGCACGCGAGGCCGAGCGCAAGGTCTTCGCCGAGGAGCGCGCCCTCCAGCGGCAGGCCCTCGTCACCGGCGACGAGCGCTACCTGCCCGTGCGGGACAAGGGCGTCGCCAAGCGGTTCACCCGCGACTACGTCGACGCCCGCCGCAACGCGGGCGAGCTGTTCATCCCGGTCGCCATGGTCATCCTGCTGTCGAGCCTCATCCCGGTCGCGGTCGTCGTCCGGGCCTCGCTCGTGGCGCTCTACGCGCTCGTGCTGTGGGTGATCGTCGACAGCTTCCTGCTGCGCCGCAAGCTCAACCGGATCACCGTCGACCGGTTCGGCGACAAGGCGACCGGCTGCGCGACCTACGGCATGATGCGCGCCCTGCAGATCCGCCGGACCCGGCTGCCCAAGCCGCAGGTGAAGCGCGGCGAGTTCCCGGTCTGACGTCTGCATCTGAAGGGCGGGGACGGCGCACGTAAGGTCGGCCCCATGGACTTCCGCTACCTCGGCAACTCCGGGCTCAAGATCTCGGAGATCACCTACGGCAACTGGCTCACCCACGGCTCCCAGGTCGAGAACGAGGTCGCGACGCAGTGCGTGCGCGCGGCGCTCGACGCGGGGATCACGAGCTTCGACACGGCCGACGTCTACGCGAACACCGCGGCCGAGACCGTGCTCGGCGACGCGCTCGCCGGTGAGCGACGCGAGAGCGTCGAGATCTTCACCAAGGTCTACTGGCCGACCGGCCCCGGCGGCCCTAACGACACGGGCCTGTCGCGCAAGCACATCATGGAGTCGGTCAACGGTTCGCTGAGGCGGCTGAGGACCGACTACGTCGACCTCTACCAGGCGCACCGGTACGACACCGAGACGCCGCTCGAGGAGACGATGGTCGCGTTCGCCGACATCGTCCGGCAGGGCAAGGCGCTCTACATCGGCGTCAGCGAGTGGACCGCCGACCAGATCCGCGCGGGGCACGCGCTCGCCCAGGAGCTGCGGATCCCGTTCGTCTCGAGCCAGCCGCAGTACTCGATGCTGTGGCGGGTCATCGAGGGCGAGGTCGTGCCGACGTGCCAGGAGCTCGGGATCAGCCAGATCGTCTGGTCGCCGATCGCCCAGGGCGTGCTCACCGGCAAGTACCTGCCCGGTCAGGCGCCGCCCGCCGGCTCGCGCGCGACCGACGAGAAGGGCGGCGCGACCTTCATCAAGCGGCTCATGACCGACGAGATCCTCGAGCGGGTCCAGAACCTGCGGCCCGTCGCCGACGAGCTCGGGCTCACCCTCGCCCAGCTCGCCGTGGCGTGGGTGCTCCAGAACGACAACGTGGCGGCCGCGCTCGTCGGCGCGTCCCGGCCGGAGCAGGTCACGGAGAACGTCAGGGCCGCGGGCGTGAAGATCCCGGCCGAGCTCATGAAGCGGATCGACGAGGTCCTCGGCGACGTCCCGGTCACCGACCCGGGCATGACGGCACGCTCCGCCCCCGCGGGTCGCGCGGTCTGACCCTGCTCCCGGGCCCGTCCTCTGGCGGCTCACGCACCCCAAAACGTGTTCTTGAGGTGCTGGACCCGCCAGAGGACGGATCACGGGAATGGTCCTAGAGTCGCTCGCGATGAGTGCATCGAGCGCGTACCTGAGGTTCCCGTCGATCCGCGGCACGCAGGTCGCCTTCGCCGCCGAGGACGACGTCTGGCTCGCCCCCGCGGACGGCGGCCGGGCCTGGCGGATCACGGCGGACGACGCCCCCGTCGCGCACGTGCGGCTGTCGCCCGACGGCGGCCGGGTCGCCTTCACGAGCCGCCGCGACGGGCCGCCCGAGGCCTGCGTCGCCGATCTCGACGGCGGCGGGGCGCGCCGGCTCACCTTCTGGGGCGAGGACACGACCCGGGTCCTCGGCTGGCTCGACGACTCCCGGGTCGTCGCCGTCTCCGCGGTCCGCGCGGCCGACCGGGCGATGACCTGGGCCTGGGTCGTGCCCGTCGACGGCGGCGTCCCCGAGCGGCTGCCCTACGGGCCGGTGACGGGTTTCGCCCCCGGCCCGGACGGCGCGCTCGTCCTGGGCGCCGACCAGAGCCGCCGCGGCGCCGCGTCCTGGAAGCGGTACCGGGGCGGCGACGGCGGCAAGCTGTGGGCCGACCCGGCCGGCACCGGCACGTTCGCCCCGCTGCTCACCGCCCTCGGCGGCCAGCTCGAGGACCCGACGTGGGTCGGCGACCGGCTCGTGCTCCTGTCCGACCACGAGGGCTGGGGCAACGTCTACTCGGTGCTGCTGCCGCGGGACGCCGACCCGGCCTCGCTCGCCGCGCCCGTCGACCTGCGCCGGCACACCGACCACGGCGACGCCTACGCCCGGGCCCTGTCCGGGGACGGCGCACGCCTCGTCTACCAGTGCCTCGGCGACCTCTACCTGCTCGACGACGTGACCGCCGGCAGCACGCCGCGGCGCCTCGACGTCACCCTCGGCGGCCCGCGCTCGGCCCGCCGCCCGGCCCCGGTCGACGCCGAGGACGCCCTCGCCGACCTCGCCCCGGACCGGACCGGCCGGGCCAGCGCCGTCGAGGTCCGCGGCACCGTGCACTGGCTCACCCACGCCGACGGCCCCGCGCGGGCGCTCGCCGAGACCCCCGGGGTGCGGGCCCGGCTGCCGCGGGTCGTCCCGGCGGCGGGTGCCCCCGGCAGCGCCGGCGACCCCGCCCGCCCGGTGGTCCTGCGGGTCACCGACGCGGACGGCGACGACGCGCTCGAGGTCGGGCCCGCCGACGGGGCCACGCCGCCCCGTCGCCTCGCGGGCGGCCGGCTCGGGCGGGTGCTCGAGCTCGTCGGCTCCCCGGACGGGCGGCTCGCCGCCGTCGCGACGCACGACGGCCGGCTCCTCGTCGTCGACCTCGCCGCGGGGGACGACGCCGACCCCGTGACGACCGTCGTCGACGACGCCCCGGGCGACGTCACCGGGCCGGTCTTCTCCCCCGACTCGCGCTGGCTCGCGTGGTCGCACCCGGGGCTGCCGCCGCTGCGGAACATCCGGCTCGCCGACCTGCGCCCCGGCGACGGCGCGTCGGGCCCGGCCGCCGGGCCGCTGGTCCTCGACGCGACCCCGCTGCGCTTCCAGGACAGCGACCCCGTCTTCACCCCGGACGGCAGGTACCTCGCCTTCCTCTCGGTCCGCACCTTCGACCCGGTCTACGACGCCCAGGTCTTCGACCTGTCGTTCCTCGCGGCCCAGCGGCCGTACCTGCTGCCGCTCGCCGCGGCGACGCCGTCCCCGTTCGCGCCGGAGAACGACGGCCGGCCCGTCGAGGCGGACGACGACAAGGACGACGACGGGCACGGCGGGCACGACCACGGAGACCACGACGCCCCGGCGGACGACGCCGCCGACGCGGACGGCAAGGACCACGAGGCCAAGGACAAGGACCACCCGCCCGCGGTCGTCGTCGACGCCGAGGGCCTCGACGCCCGCGCGGTCGCCGTCCCGGTGCCGGCCGGCCGCTTCCGCAGCCTGCTCGCCGCGAAGGGCGCGCTGCTGTGGCTCGACGTCCCGCTGACCGGCGAGCTCGGCGACGCGCGGGCCGGGGACGACGAGCCGGCCGCGACGCTGCGCCGCTTCGACCTGCGCCGCCGCCGCGCGACGACGCTCGCCACCGGCGTCCAGGACGTGTGGCCGAGCGGCGACGCCCGCCGTCTCGTGCTGCGCGACGACGACGGGCTGCGCGTCGTCCCGGCCGACCGCAAGGTCGACGAGGACGACGACGCCGGCGACGCGGTGCACGTCGACCTCGACCGGGTCCGGGTCGTCGTCGACCCCGGCGCGATGTGGCGGCAGATGTACGCCGAGCAGGGCCGCCTCATGCGCGACCACTTCTGGATCGAGGACATGGGCGGCGTCGACTGGGACGCCGCGCTCGCGAAGTACGCGCCGCTCGTCGACCGCGTCGGCTCCCGGGACGACCTCTCCGAGGTGATCTGGGAGGTCGTCGGCGAGCTCGGCAGCTCGCACGCCTACGAGGTGCCGCCGCGACGCCCGGTCGACGCGGCGCTGCGGGTCGGGCACCTCGGCGCCGACCTCGACCGCGCCGACGACGGCTCCTGGGTCGTCGCCCGGGTCGTGCCGGGCGAGCCGAGCGTGCTCGCGGCCCGGTCCCCGTTGCTCGCGCCGGGGGTCGGGATCGGTGCCGGGGACGCGCTCCTCGCCGTCGACGGCCGCCCCGTCGACCCGGTGGCCGGTCCGTGGCCGCTGCTCGTCGGGACGGCGGGCCGGCCGGTCGAGCTCACCGTGCGCCCCGTGGGGGCCGCCGCGGACGCGCCGCCGCGCCGGGTCACCGTCGTCCCGCTGCGCGACGAGCGGGCGCTGAGGTACCACGACTGGGTCGCCGGCCGGCGGGCCGCGACCCACGCCGCGTCCGGCGGCCGGGTCGGCTACCTGCACGTGCCCGACATGATGGCCAGCGGCTGGGCCCAGCTGCACCGCGACCTGCACGCGGAGCTCGCCCGGGACGCGCTCGTCGTCGACCTGCGGCAGAACGGCGGCGGGCACCTGTCCGAACTCGTCCTGGAGAAGCTCGCCCGGCGGATCCGGGCCACCTCGGTGAACCGGCACGCCCCGGCGGAGACGTGGCCGAACGCGGCGCCCCGCGGGCCGCTCGTCGCGCTGACGAACCAGTGGGCCGGCTCGGACGGCGACATCGGCACGTCGATGTTCCGTGCCCTGGGGCTCGGGCCCGTCGTGGGCACCCGGACCTGGGGCGGGGTCATCGGCATCGACGGCCGCTACTCGCTCGTCGACGGGACGGGCGTCACCCAGCCGCGGTACGCCTTCTGGATGCTCGAGGAGGGCTGGGGCATCGAGAACCACGGCGTCGACCCGGACGTCGAGGTGGCGATCCCGCCGGACGCCTGGGGCCGCGGCGAGGACCCGCAGCTCGACACCGGCGTGCGGCTCGCCCTCGAGGCGCTCGCGGCCGCCGCCCCGGTGCCGGAGCCGGACCCGGCGACCCGGCCCGACCGGTCGGCGCCCGCCCTGCCGCCGCGGCCCGCGGGCTGACCGGCTACTCGACCGGCTACTCGACCGGGCGCAGGCTCATGTGCTCGTAGACCGGCCGGCCGTCCTCGAGGAGGGAGACGCTCTCCACCCCGGCGGCGAGCAGGTCGCGCCAGGCCTCGCCGACCCAGGTCTCGGCGTCCGCCTGGCTCGGGAACGCCGTGTCGGCCAGCCCCTCGCCCTGCATGACGCTGCCGTCGACCGCCTCGTACCGCCAGGTCCACCCGCTCATGGCGTCACCGTACACACGCCCCCGGACGACGCCCGCCGCCGAGCCCTCCCGCCGCGCACGGGACGCGCCGATACCCTCGCCCGGTGACCCCCGCGACGCCCGGCCCGCTGCTCGCCGGAGCCGCGCTGCTCGGCGGTGCGGCCGCGGCCTGGCCCGTCGACGGCTGCGGCTGCGTCACCTGCGCGGCCGGGCCGGACGCCGCCGGTGACCTGCTCGGTCTGGCCCTCGGCCGGTCCCTCGTGCTGGACGGCGGCCCGCCTGCGCCGGAGGGCGCGGTGCACCTCGCGAGCGGCGCCCTCGGCGCACCGGCGGCCACCGCGCGCCCCCTCGAGGTCGGCGACCAGGTCGTCGCCGGCCCGGTCCGCGCCGTCGCGCTGCCCGGCCCGGTCGGCTCGCCCGGGGCCGTCGCGGTCGTCGTCTCCGACGGGACGTCGACGCTGCTCTGGTCGCCCGGCTGCGGGCCGCTGCCCGACGAGACCCTCGACGTCCTCGGCGACGCCGGCCTCGCGGTCGCCGTCGTCGACGTCCGCGACACGACCGGCACCGCGTCGGCGACCTCCGCGGCGCACCGGCTCGCGGACCTGCGCCGCAGCGGCGCGCTCGGGCCGCAGGCCCGGGTCGTCGCGGTCGGCCTCGACCACACCGGCCCCGCGGCGCACCGGGTCCGGGCCGGCCTCGCCCGGCACGGCGTGACGCTCGCAGCGGCCGGCGACCGGCCCGCCGCGCTGCCGCTGCCCGGCGCCGTCCCGCCGGACCGCCGCACACTCGTCCTCGGGCCGGCCTCCTCCGGCAAGTCGGCCGCCGCCGAGGACCTGCTCGCGGCGGAGCCCGCCGTCGAGTACGCGGCGACCGGCCCGGAGCCGGACGCCACCGACGCCGACTGGACCGCGAAGGTCGCCGCGCACCGCGCCCGCCGGCCGCGCGGCTGGACGACGGTCGAGGCCTCGGGGCCCGGTGCGCTCGCGGCGCTGCTGCGCTCCCCCGGACCGCCCGTGCTCCTCGACAGCCTCGGCACCTGGGTCGCGGCCGTCCTCGGCCGCGCCGGCGCCTGGGACGCGACGGACGACGCGACGGACGGCCCGGACGGCGACCCGCACGACTGGCGTGCCGCCGCCGACGCCGAGGTCGCCGACCTCCTCGACGCGTGGCGCGGCACCCGCCGCGTCGTCGTCGCCGTCGGTGAGGAGGTCGGCTGGGGCGTCGTCCCGGCGACCCGGTCGGGCCGGCTCTTCGCCGAGACCCTCGGCGACCTCTCCCGGCGCCTCGCCGACCAGACCGAGCGCACGCTCCTCGTCGTCGCGGGCCGTGTCGTCGACCTCGACGCGCCCGCCGAACCCGCTGTGTCCCCGGACCCCGCCGCAGGAGGCCCCCGATGAGCGCCGCACCGCTCGACTTCGACGACACCGACGACGACCCCCTCGAGGCGATCGGCACGGAGGTCGTCGCACCGGCGATCGAGCCCGGCGACGAGGTCCGGGAGCGGTTCGCGGCGTCCGGGGCCGACGAGGCGCTCGGCCGGCTCGCGGCGCTCGCGGTGTGGTGGGCCGAGGTCCGCGGCGACGCCCGGGCCGGTGCACCGGCCCGGGTCGTCGCGCTCGGCGCCGGCGACGACGCACCGCTGCCGCCGACCGTCACCCGCCGCGCCCTCGACCCCGCACCGGACGGCGTCCCGACCGCCGTCGACGCGGCCGTCGCCCGGGGCACCGCCCTCGCCGACGAGCTCGCCGACGCAGGCACCGACCTCGTGCTGCTGCCGCTCGAGCTCGGCATCGCGGGGCGGGCGCTCACCGGCTACCTCATGGGGCTGGACCCGGTCGAGACGAACGGGTGGCAGACCACCGACCTCGACGACGAGCGCTGGATGGACGAGGTGGCCCTCGTCCGCGACACCCAGTGGGCGCTGCGCGGGCTGCGCGGGCGGCCGATCGCCATGGTCCGGGTGCTCGCCGACCCCCGGCTCGCCGCCGCGACCGCGTTCCTCCTGCGCAGCGCCGTCCGGCGCACCCCGGTCGTCCTCGACGGCCCGGGCGCGGTGACGACCGCGCTGCTCGCCGCCCGCTGCTCCCGGCTCGCGTCGCGCTGGTGGCTGCCCGCCGAGGTCGGCGACGCGCCCCTGCACGAGCGCAGCCTCGGCTCGCTCAACCTCACCGCCGTGACCCGGCTCGGCCTGCGCGTCGAGGACGGCACGGCGTCCGCCGGGGCGCTCGGGCTGCTCGGGATCGCGGCGACGCTGCTCGCCCGTGACTGACCCGGCCGGGCCGCCGTCGCGGCCGGTGCAGCCGACGCCGCTGCCGCAGCGCGGCCGGTTCGACGGTGCCCGGCTCGCGGTCGGCACGCTCACCGTGCTCCGGGTCCCGGCCCCCGGCGTCGTCGACGCCCGCTCGGCCCGGACCGCGATGCTGCTCGCCCCGCTCGCCGGTCTGCTCCCGGCCACCGGCGCGGCGGTCGTCGTCGCGGCGGTGCAGGCCCTCGGGATCTCCCTGCTCGTCGCCGCCCTGCTGGCGCTGGGCGCGGCCGCCCTGCTCACCCGCGGCCTGCACCTCGACGGCCTGGCCGACACCGCCGACGGCCTGGCCGCCGCCTACGACCGGACGAAGGCGCTCGACGTCATGCGCCGCGGCGACGTCGGCCCGGCCGGCGCGGTGACGCTCGTGCTCGTCGTCGGTGTCCAGGCCGCCGCACTCGCCCAGGCCGCCGCCCAGGTCGTCGCGCACGCGGGCGGACCGGGCACGGTCAGGGCCGCCGTCGCGCTCGGGGTCGTCGTCCTCGTCGGGCTCGGCGCCGGCCGGGTCACCCTGCCGCTCGCCTGCAGCCGGGGCGTGCGGGCGGCCCGGCCGGGCGGGCTCGGTGCCGCCGTCGCGGGCAGCGTCCCGGTGCCCGGCACGGTCCTCGTC
>NZ_MWLN01000172.1 GCF_002198655.1 Kineosporia sp. A_224 | reverse complement strand
TGCTGCGGCCGCGCCGGGGCGCCGGCCCAGCCGCAGCACCGCCTGCGGGTGCAGCCCGTCGCCGAGCATCGCCGCGAGCGCCGTCCGGCGGGCCGGGTCCTCGCAGACGCTGTTCGCGAAGCCCGTGGCCAGCCCGTGCTCGGCGGCGACGAGGAGCACCCGCTGCAGGGCCTGCCCCGCGGCGAGCCAGCTCGCGCGGTCCTCCCCCGGGGTCGCGAGGACGGCGAGCATCGGCGCCGCCCGGACGAGTGCGGCGTCCTGCGCGCCGACGTACCCGCCGAGGTCGAGGTAGCGGACCGCCAGCCGGGCCGGGACGACGGTCGCGACGGACGCCGGGACGCCGTCGCGGCGCCACCGCGGACGCACCCAGCGCGCCTGCTCGGCCCGCCAGCGCCCGTCGAGGCCGCGCTCGGCGTCCGCGCCGGCGACGAGCCGCGCGACCGCGTCCCGCGCCCCGGCCGGGATCTCGACGAGCCGGGCGCCCTCGGCGTGGGCCTCGGCGGCCAGCCGGTCGCGCAGCGGCTCCGGCACCTGTTCGGCGCGCATCGGGCCGTGCCAGGTGCGGCGCACCGGGACGGCCGCGTCGAGGACGGCGAACTCGGCGTCGACGGGGTGGTCGGCGAGGCGGATGGTGGCGAGCACGTCCGGGTGCGCCGGGTCCGGCAGCGGGTCGACGTCCACCCCGAGCTGTTCGCGCGCCGCGGCGACCCGGAACGTCAACAGGGCGGCGCCGCAGGCCATGACCGCCTCGCGGCCGCCGGGGTCGCTCACGGGCAGGACGCGCGCGTCGTCGCACGCGAGCCCGAGCTCGGCGCCACCGTCGCGGACGGTCCAGCGCCAGGGCTGGACGTTGCGCGGGGAGGGTGCCAGGTTCGCGCGCTCGACGAGCGCGAGCAGGTCCGGCAGGCCGAGCTGGACGGTCGATGTCATGGAACTCGCCTCCGTACCCATTGTCCCGCAACGGATCATGACGCGGGCGGGACCTGGTGCTCAGGCCGGCCGTACCAGCACCGTCAGCCCGGGACGGCGGAGGGCCGCCGGACGCACTCGGCGTCCGGCGGCCCTGGCGTGCGTCCGCGGTGAGCGGTGATCAGTCGGCGTCGAGACCGTGGCAGACGGTCCCGTCGCAGCCCTCGCCGGTGCAGTGGCACACCGAGCAGAGCTGCTCCTCGCAGGTCTTCGTCGTCGCTGTCATGGATCTATCACCCTCGGAGATCTCGTGTCCGCGGTCGGTCCCGCGGTCGTCGCCCGGTGCGTCCCCGGGCGTCCCGCGTCTGCGGGTGGCCCCCGCGTCGATGCGGGCGGCCACAAGAAGCATCGGTCAGCGGGCAGCCGGTCACCCGGGACCCAGGGCCCGTCGTGGGCGCTCTCACAGCACGGCCGGGGCGACCTACGTCCCCGGCGGCGGGGCGTCCGGGGCGCAGGCTTTGGAGCATGGACCCCCGCGCGCCGCACCCCCGCCGGAGGGTGCCGTCCGTCGAGGCGGTGCTCTTCGCCGTCACGACCGGAGCGGTCGCCGCCGGCTTCCTCGCCAGCCCGCTGTGGGTCGCCGGTGCAGCGGTCGGCCTCGTCGCCGCCACGGTGTGGGTCGCCGGGTCGCTGCGCCGCCGCGAGCCCGGGGTCGACGTCATCGCCGTGCTCGCGCTCGTCGGGTCGCTCGCCGTCGACGAGCCGCTGGCCGGCGCCGTCATCGCGTGGATGCTCGCCTCCGGCCGGCTGCTCGAGCAGCGCGCCCAGGCCCGGGCCCGTCGCGAGCTGAGCCTGCTCGTGGCCCGCGCGCCCCGGACGGCGCGCCGCCGCACCGGCGGCGACCCGGACGGGAGCGACCCCGACGAGGGGGTCACCTTCGTCGAGATCGGCGTCGGGGAGGTCGTCCGGGGCGACGTCCTGCTCGTCGGGCCGGGCGAGGTCGTGCCGGTCGACGGGCACACCGTGTCCGTCGCGACGCTCGACGAGTCCGCGCTCACCGGAGAGTCGCTCCAGGTCGACCACGTGGCGGGCGACGAGGTCCGCAGCGGCGCCGTGAACGCCGCATCGCCGTTCGAGCTCGTCGCGTCCACCGCGGCCGCCGACTCGACGTACGCGCGGATCGTCCGCCTCGTCGAGCAGGCGCAGGCCTCGAGCGCGCCGTTCGTGCGTGCCGCGGACCGGGTGGCCGTCGCGTTCGTGCCGCTGACGCTCGCGCTCGCCGGCGCGGCCTGGGCCCTGTCCGGCGACCCCGTGCGCGCCGTCGCGGTGCTCGTCGTCGCGACCCCCTGCCCGCTGCTGCTCGCCGCCCCGATCGCCGTCATCTCCGGGCTCTCGCAGGCGGCCAGGCGCGGGGTCGTCGTCAAGGGCGGCGGCGCGCTGGAGCGGCTCGCCGCCGGGCGGGTCCTCCTGCTCGACAAGACCGGCACGCTGACGCGCGGCCGCCCGACCGTGCGGGACGTCGTCCTCGCGGACCCGCCGGCGCCCGACGCCCCGGACGCCGCGACGCTCCTGCGGCTGGCCGCGAGCCTGGACCAGGTGTCGCCGCACGTGCTCGCCAACGCCGTCGTCAGCGCCGGGCGCGGCCGGGGGCTGGCCCTCGCACTCCCGTCGGACGTCGAGGAGCGGCACGGCAGCGGCATCGAGGGCGACGTCGACGGACTGCGGGTCCGGGTCGGCAAGGCGGCCTGGGTCGTCGGCGCACCGGGCTCGCCGGACGAGCCGGCCTGGGCCCGCCGGGTCCGCCGCCGGTCCGCGCTCGACGGCACGACCGCCGTCCTCGTCGGGGTCACCGGTGTCCCGGCCGGGGCGCTCCTGCTCGAGGACCCGATGCGGCCCGACGCACCGCGGACGATCCGGGCGCTGCGGCGCGCGGGGTTCGAGCGGGTCGTCCTCGTCACCGGCGACCGGGAGGACGTCGCCCAGTCCGTCGGGCGGGTCGTCGGCGTCGACGCGGTCCACGCCGAGACCGACCCGCAGGGCAAGCTCGACGTCGTCCGCGAGGAGAGCCGGCACGGCCTCACCGTCATGGTCGGTGACGGCGTCAACGACGCCCCCGCGCTCGCCGCCGCCGGGGTCGGCGTCGCGCTCGCGGCCCGCGGGGCCACCGCGAGCAGCGAGACCGCCGACGTCGTCCTCACCGTCGACCGGGTCGACCGGCTCGCCGAGGCCGTCGGGATCGCCCGGCGCTCGCGCCGGATCGCCTTCCAGGCGGTCGGGGTCGGGATGGGGCTCTCGCTCGTCGCCATGGGGTTCGCCGCGGCCGGCCTGCTCGCACCGACCGCGGGCGCGCTGCTCCAGGAGGTCGTCGACGTCCTGGCGATCGGCGTCGCGCTGCGCGCCGTGCTGCCCGCCCGCCGGCGTGGCGCGGCCCGGCTCACCCCCGCGGACGTCGAGCTCATGACGGGCTTCCACGCCGAGCACGACGCCGTCCGCGGCATCGTCGAGGAGGTCCGCGTGGTCGCCGACCGGGTCGCACCGGGCAGCGCCGCCGACCGGCTCGACGAGGTCCAGACCCTGCTGCGCCGGCTGGAGACCGAGCTGCTGCCGCACGAGCTCGGCGAGGAGGAACGGCTCTACCCGGTCGTCGCCCGGGTCCTCGGCGGCGACGACCCGATCGGCGCGATGAGCCGGACCCACGCCGAGATCTCGCACCAGGTCTGGCGGCTGCGCCGGATGCTCGAGCCGGGAGAGGCCCCGGACCCGGTCGAGGTTCAGCGGCTGCTCTACGGGCTGTACGCGGTGCTGCGGCTGCACGACGTCCAGGAGGAGGAGGGGATGTTCAGCCTCATCCCCTCGCAGTGACCCGCAGGGCGTCAGCGCCGCCAGAACAGGTGGTGCACCACACCGCTGCCGCCCGGGCTCGGGACGACGTCGTGGTGGAACCTGTCGATGAGGTCGTCCGGCGACTCCCACAGCCGCAGGCCCGACCCGGCGGTGATCGGTGAGACCGCCACGTGCAGGGTGTCGACGAGGTCCGCGTCGAGGAACTGCCGCACGGTCCTGACCCCGCCCCCGAGCCGGACGTCCTTGCCCCCGGCCGCCTCCCGGGCCTGCTCGAGGACGTCGGCCGGCTCGCCGGTGACGAAGTGGAACGTCGTGTCGGAGAGCGTGATCGACGGGCGCGGGTGGTGCGTGAGCACGAACACCGGCGTGTGGAACGGCGGCTCGTCGCCCCACCAGCCCTGCCACTCGTGGTCCTGCCAGGGCCCGCGCTGCGGCCCGAACTTGTTGCGGCCCATGATCTCGGCACCGATGTTGTTCGCGAAGTCGCGGGTGAAGTAGTCGTCGAGGCCGCGGCTGCCGCCGGGCTCGGTGCGGTTCGGCCAGTTCGCGGTGGCCCCGGCCCAGGCGAACATCGTGCCGGGGTCGAGGTGGCCGAACGGCCGTTCCAGGCTCTGGTCCTCCCCCGCACCGACCCCGTCGGCGGTGACGTTGAAGTTCTGCACCCTCAGCAGCTGGGCCACACGTTCCTCCTGCGGTGTCGACGTCGTCTGCGGGTGGGACCCTACGCGGCGGCCGGACTCATCGGGCCGGTCCCACCCGGTCAGCCGGGCAGAGGTACACCCGGGCAGGTCGCGAGGACGCGCCGCATCGCCGTCCGCTCCGGCGGGGTGACCGTCAGGCCCCAGCGGCGCTTCACGGCGACCTGGCGGGCGACGAACGGGCAGCGGGACGCCGCACGCGGCGGCAGCCAGCCCGCGGCGTCCAGGGCGGCCTTGCCCTGGTTCGAGGCGCGGCTCGTCGCGAGCAGGTTGAGCGGGTCGTTGGCGAACTCCTCACGCCGCGGGGGCGGCCAGTCCCACGCGCCGGTGCGCCAGGCGGCGGCGAGTGCGACGACGTGGTCGATCTCGACGAGCGGGGACGTCTGCGGGCCGCGGACGAACGCCACCGTCTCGCCCGTGTACGGGTCGGTGAGCCGGCCGGTGCGGACGACGCAGCCCCGGGTCCGCGGGTCGAGGCCGACCTGCGCGAGGTCGCGGCGCAGGACGTCGTTGCGGGTGTCGCAGCCGTTGCGGTCGACGTCCGCCCAGCGCTGCCCGAAGGCGTCGCGGTCGTAGCCGTCGACGAGACGGAACGGTGCGACGGGCAGGGCGTCGAGGGCGGCGAGCGCGGTCCCGGGGGCCGCGGGGACGCCGTCCGCCCCGCCCGCGGCCGCGGGTCCGCTGCTGCCGGCCGAGGCGCGCCACGGCAGGCGGTCGGTGACGGCGCCGCAGCCGCCGATGCAGGCGACGACGAGCACCGCCGCGGCGAGCCGCGCGGGCACGCCCGGCGGGCGCACAGCTCTCGCGGACCCCATGGGCGGCAAGGCTAGGCCGTGCCGAGGACGGCGCCGGGCAGGGCCGGGGTCAGCGGCGGGTCAGCGGCGGGTCTGGAGCCCGTCGAGGAGGGCGGCGGCCCGGCTGCTGACCCGCTCGTAGAGCGCCGGCAGCTCGTCGGGCGTGACGAGACCGTCGGTGAGCCAGGCGATCGACGGGTCGGTGACGTCGGGCGCGACGTCGCGCAGAAGCTTGTCGGCGACCGCGCGGGCCGCGTGCAGGGTCCGCTCCAGGGGCGCGGCGTCGGGCAGCAGCGCGTCGTGGTGGCGGGCGATGAGCGTGCAGACCCGGTCCGGGAAGTGCCACAGGGACAGCACCCGCGCCCCGACGACCTCGTGCGTCGTCCCGTAGGCGGCGACCTCGGCGTCGGCGAGCGCCGCGACGTCGTCCGGCTGCGGCAGGCACACCAGGCCGAGCGGGCGGTGCTGGTGGAGCAGCGCCGAGCCGAGCGTGTGCAGCAGGCCGAGGGAGAAGGCGTCGCCGGTGTCCGCCTCGAGCAGCGGTGCGAAGACCTCCGCGGCGGTGGCGGCGAGCGCCGCGCCCTCCCAGAAGCCGTGCGGGGTGGCGTCCGGGTCGTCGAGCCCGGCCGCGGCGACGACCGCGAGGCTGCGCACGGTCTGGAAGCCGACGACCGAGACGGCGAAGGGCAGCGTGCTCACCCGGCCGGACAGCCCGTAGTAGCTGGAGTTCGCGACCCGCAGCACCTTCGCGGCGAAGACCGGGTCGGTGCCGATCGCCCGCGCGAGCTGCTGGGCCGAGGTGTCGGGGTCGTCGCAGAGCTGGAGCACGCGCGCGGCAGCCTGGGCCCGGGCGGGCAGCTGCTCGTGGCGCGCGAGGAGGGTGTCGACGGCGTCGACGGTCACAGCGTGCTCCCTTCGGCGTCGTCGGCCGCGTCGGGGCGTCCGGTGGTGGCGTGCGCCATCCGGTACCCGCCCGAGCCGGCGGCCTTGGCGTCGTACATGACCCGGTCCGCCGCGCGCAGCAGCGTCTCGGGGGTGTCGACCTGCGAGGGCATCGCGATCCCGAGGCTCGCCGACAGGAGCACCTCGCGGCCGGACACCTTGAGCGGGCCCGCGAGCGCGGCGAGGTGCCGCCGTCCGGTGGCCTCCGCCTCCTCGGGGCTGCCGACGTGGCGCAGGACGACGACGAACTCGTCGCCCGCGATCCGGGCGATGACGTCCTGGTCGCGGGCCGTGCGCTGCATCCGCCGGGCGACCTCGATGAGGACCCGGTCGCCGGCCTCGTGGCCGTACGTGTCGTTGACCTCCTTGAAGCCGTCGAGGTCGAAGAACAGGACGGCGAACGCCCGGTCGTGGCCGCGCCGGCTCGAGAGCAGCTCGGTGAGGACGGCGACGAGGCGGCGCCGGTTGACCAGCCCGGTGAGCGGGTCGTGATGCGCCTGGTAGGACATCTGCTCCTCCCAGGCCCGGCGGACCGTGACGTCCTCGGCGGTGCCGACGAAGCCGGAGGCCCGCGACGGGGTCGTCGTGGGGGCCAGGCGCAGGTGCAGCCAGCGCTGGGAGGACCGGGCGGGGGCCGTGCCCGGTGCGGCGTCGTCCGGGCCGTCGTTCGGCTGCGGCACCCGGGAGGTGACCGGCGCGGCGAGCCGGACCCGCAGGTCGCGCTCCTGGCCGGCGAGGACGGCGTGGACCGCCTCGAGGAGCTCGGTCCGGTCGTCGGGGTGGATCGCGTCGACCCAGGCCGTGCCGGTGAGGGCACCGGTGTCGGTGCCGAGCAGCTCGGCGAACGGACCGTTGACGTAGCCCAGGCGCAGCCCGGCCTCGGAGAGGAAGATCCCGACCGGGGCGTGCTCGGCCAGCGCCCGGAAGCGGTGGTCGGCCTCGGCGGCCGCCGTCCGCGCGGCCTTCGCGTCGTCGACGTGGGCCGTGAGCGTCACGAGCCAGCCGCCCTGGAGCGGGACGACCTGGACCTGGACCCGCCGGGTCGACTCGTCGGGGCGGCGGACGACGCCGATGCCCTGGCCGCCGGTGCCGCGCAGCAGCGACGCGGCGACGAGAGGCCACGCCTGGCCGCGCTGGTGCCGGGGCGCGGCGTCGAGGAGGAGGACGTCGTCGAGCTCACCCTGCCCGAGGCCCAGGAGCTCGAGGGCGGCCGGGTTGGCCCAGACGACGCGGACGTCCCGGGTCTCGTGCTCGGCCGTCGGCTCCGCGGCGGGACCCAGCCGGCCGGCGAGCGCGACGGCGGCGCCGCCCCGTTCGGCGGCGGCGTGCCACGCCTGCGTGAGCACGGTCTCGAGCTGCGGGACGGTCGGTCCGACGTCCACGCGTGCACCCTCGCTCATGCCCCTCCTTCACCCGTCGGGTGGGGTTATCGGGCGTTCCGGGCGGACTCTGTAGCGGTCGGTGACCGGCGCCGTGCCGCCGGCGTCACCCGGACGGCGCAGCGCGCCACCACGCACTACAGAGTCATTGCGTCTCGCTCATGGTCCGTGGCACGATCCGCGGACCCGTGGGTCGCGACGGCGCGGCCCCGTCCACCGGGAGGCACGTCATGACGTCGTCCGACGAGACCCAGACCCGCAACGTCCTGCTCGTCCACGGCGCCTGGCACGGCAGCTGGTGCTGGGAGCCGCTGCTCCCCCACCTGGCCGCGGCCGGGCTCGACGTCGCGACGGTCGACCTGCCGAGCGCCGGCGACCACGGGACCCTCGCGGACGACGTCGCCGTCGTCCGGGCCGCGCTCGATGCCCGCCCCGGCCCGACGGTGCTGCTCGGGCACTCGTACGGCGGCGTCGTCGTCAGCGAGGCCGCCGCGGGCCGCTCCGACGTCGCCCACCTCGTCTACCTGTGCGCGTTCATGCTCGACACCGGGGAGTCGCTCTTCCAGGCCGTCGGCGGGCAGGCGCCCCCGTGGTTCGTCGTCGACGAGGCGGACGGGACGATCACCGTCGACCCGGCGGTCGGCGTCCAGGTCGCGTACGCGGACGTCGACCCCGCGCTCGCGGCGGACTGGCTCGGCCGGCTGCGGCCGCAGTCGATCGCGGCGTTCATGGCGCCGCAGACCGGGGCGGCCTGGCACGAGGTCCCGAGCACCTACGTCGCCTGCACCCAGGACCAGGCGATCCCCTACCCGGCCCAGCAGGCGATGTCGGCGCGCGCCGGGACCGTGCACACGCTCGAGTCGTCGCACTCGCCGTTCGCGTCGATGCCGGCGCAGGTCGCGGCGATCCTGGCGAAGATCGCGGGCTGAGGGGCGGAGCGGCGTCAGGTCGTGCGGGACCACTCGGCGACGACGTCGGCGGCGTCGACGTGCGGGGTCTTGGACGGCGGCACGGGTGACGGTGCGGGGGTGCGGTCGAAGCGCGGGGCCGGTGCGGGCTGGACGACGCCGTCGAGGTCGACGAACGCGTCGCGGGCGACGTGGTGCGGGTGGGACCGCGCCTCCCACGGCGTGAGGACCGGGCTCACGCACGCGTCGCTGCCGGCGAAGACGTCGGCCCACTCGTCGCGGGAGCGGCTCGCGAAGACCTCGGTGAACCGGGCGCGCATCGCGGGCCAGGTCTTCGGGTCGGACTGGGTCAGGCCCTCGCCGTCGAGCCCGAGCGTCGTCATGAGCAGCGCGAAGAACTGCGGTTCGAGGGCGCCGACGGCGACCCAGCCGCCGTCCGACGTCGCGTACGTGTCGTACCAGGGGACGCCGCCGTCGAGGAGGTTCTCCCCCGGCGGCCGGCTCCAGAAGCCGGCGGCGCGCAGGCCGTGGACGAACGTCATGAGCAGCGACGCACCGTCGACCATCGCCGCGTCGACGACCTGGCCGCGGCCGGAGACGCTGCGCTCGTGCAGGGCGGCGAGCACCCCGACGACGAGGAGCATCCCGCCGCCGCCGAAGTCGCCGACGAGGTTGATCGGCGCCTGCGGCGCGGAGCCGTTGCGACGCAACGGCTCGAGCGCACCGGCGAGGGCGATGTAGTCGATGTCGTGCCCGGCCCGCGGGGCGAGCGGGCCGTCCTGGCCCCAGCCGGTCATCCGGGCGTAGACGAGCCCGGGGTTGCGGGCCAGGCACTGCTGCGGGCCGATGCCGAGCCGCTCGGCGACGCCCGGCCGGAACGGGTCGACGAGGACGTCGGCCGCCGCCGCGAGGTCGAGGACGGCGGCCGCCCCGGCCGGCGACTTGAGGTCGACCTCCGTCCGGCGCCGGTTGCGCCCGAACGGGTCCGGCAGGAACGTGCCGCCCGCCCGGTCGACCCGGACGACGTCCGCGCCGAGGTCCCCCAGGACCATGCAGCCGAACGGCGCCGGACCGATCCCGGCGAGCTCGACGACCCGGAGCCCGGCGAGCGGCCCGCCGGCCGGCGGGCCGCCCGCACCGGGTGTGTCGTCAGAGGTCACGCAACACCTGCTGCCACGGACTCCTGCTCCGCCCGGGCGACGAGCGAGGCGGGCGGGGCGAACCGCGCGCCGTACGCCGCCTTGAGCTCGCGGGCCCGGGCGACGAACCCGGCGACGCCGCCGGCGTAGCCCTCGACGTACTGCAGGACGCCGCCGGTCCACGCCGGGAAGCCGATGCCGAGGATCGACCCGATGTCGCCCTCCTCCTTGGTCCGGAGCACGCCCTCGTCGAGGCACCGGACGGCGTCCACGGCCTCGGCGAAGAGCATCCGCTCCTGGAGGTCGCCGAACGGCACGCCGTTCGTCGCCTCCTCCGCCGTCCGTGCACCCGCGTTCGCGCCGAACTCGGCGAAGAGCCCGGGCCACAGCCGCAGCCGCGCGCCGTCCTCGCCGTACTCGTAGAACCCGGCCCTCCCGGCGCGGCCGGGCCGGCCGAGCGCGACGAGCCGGTCGACGACGGCCTTCGAGGGGCTGTCGGCGACGGCGGAACCCGTTGCCGCAGCGGCCTTCTCGGTCTGCGACCGGATGTGCTGCATGAGCGTCAGGCTCACCTCGTCGGCGAGCGCGAGCGGCCCGGTCGGGTAGCCGGCCTGCAGTGCCGCCTGCTCGACCGACTGCGGGTGCACGCCCTCGGCGACCATCGCGACCGCCTCGTCCATGAGGCGGCCTATGACCCGGCTCGTGAAGAAGCCGCGCGAGTCGTTGACGACGATCGGCGTCTTGCGGATCTGCTGCGCGTAGTCGAACGCGCGGGCGAGCGCCTCGTCACCGGTCGAGGCCCCGACGACGATCTCGAGCAACGGCATCTTGTCGACGGGCGAGAAGAAGTGCAGCCCGATGAAGTCGCCCTGCCGCTGGACACCGGTCGCGAGGTCCGTGATGGGCAGCGTCGAGGTGTTCGAGGCGATGAGCGCGTCCGGGGCGACGACCTTCTCGACCTCCGCGAGGACGGTCTTCTTCAGGGCCGGGTCCTCGAAGACGGCCTCGACGACGAGGTCGCAGCCGGCGGCGTCCGCCATGTCGGCCGTCGGGTGGATCCGGGCGAGGACGGCGTCCGCCGCCTCCTGCGTCGTCCGGCCGCGCTGGACCGCCTTGGCGAGGAGCTTCTCGCTGTAGGCCTTGCCCTTCGCGGCGGACTCGGGCGTCACGTCCTTGAGGACGACCTCGATCCCGGCCTGGGCGCTCACGTACGCGATCCCGGCGCCCATCATCCCGGCGCCGAGGACGACGACCTTGCGGACGGGGCGCTGCGGCACGCCGTTCGGCCGGCTCGCACCGCCGGCGATCGACTGCATCGAGAAGAAGAACGCCTTGATCATGTTCGTCGACACCTGGCCGCAGAGCAGCTCGACGAGGTAGCGGGTCTCGATGGCGAGCGCGGTGTCGACGTCGACCTGGGCGCCCTCGACGGCAGCGGCGAGGATCGCCTTCGGGGCCGGCATCGGCGCCCCCTTGAGCCGCTTGCGCAGGTTCGCCGGGAACGCGGGCAGGTTCGCCGCGAACGAGGGGGTGGACGGCGTCCCGCCGGGGATCCGGAAGCCCTTGACGTCCCAGGGCTGGGACGGTGCCGGGTTCGCCGCGATCCACGCGCGGGCCGCGGCCATCATCTCCTCGGGCGTCGCGACGACCTCGTCGACGAGCCCGACCTCCTTCGCCTGCTCCGGCCGCAGCTGCTTGCCCTCGAGCAGGACGGACATGAGGGCGTTCGCGATGCCGAACATCCGCACCGTGCGGGTCACGCCGCCCGCGCCGGGCAGCAGCCCGAGGGTCACCTCGGGGAAGCCGAACCGGGCCTTCGGGTTGTCGAGCGCGACCCGGTGGTGGCACGCGAGCGCGATCTCCAGGCCGCCGCCGAGCGCGGACCCGTTGAGCGCCGCGACGACGGGCTTCCCGAGCCGCTCGAGGCGGCGGAGCACGGCCTTCATGGCGTCGACGCTCTCGGTGAGCGCGGCGGCGTCCGCCGGGCCCGCCCCGACCATGAGCTTGAGGTCTCCGCCGGCGAAGAAGGTCTTCTTGGCGCTCGTGACGACGACGCCGGTGATCCCGTCGCGCCCGGCCTCGAGCCGGGCCACCGTGGCCGCCATCGACCGGCGGTAGGTGTCGTTCATCGTGTTCGCGGACTGGCCCGGGTCGTCGAGGGTGAGGACGACGACGCCGTCCTCACCCTGCTCCCAGCGGATCGCGGGGCTGTCCTGGCTGCTGCCGTGGGTGGAGCCGTCGTGCTGCGTCACGTCTCAGACCCTCTCGATGATGGTGGCGACGCCCATGCCGCCGCCGATGCACAGGGTGACCAGGGCCCGGCGCGCGTCCCGGCGCTCGAGCTCGTCGACGACGGTGCCGACGAGCATCGCGCCCGTCGCGCCGAGCGGGTGGCCCATGGCGATGGCCCCGCCGTTGACGTTGACCTTCTCCGGGTCGAGCCCGAGGTCCTTGGTGAACTTCAGGACGACGGACGCGAACGCCTCGTTGATCTCGAAGAGGTCGATGTCGTCGACCGTGAGGCCGGCCGTCGCGAGCGCCTTGCGACTGGCGGGCGTCGGGCCGGTGAGCATGATCGTCGGGTCGGCGCCGCTCACGGCGGTCGCGACGACGCGGGCCCGCGGGGTGAGCCCGAGGTCGGCGCCGACCTGCTCGCTGCCGACGAGGACGAGCGCGGCGCCGTCGACGATGCCCGAGGAGTTGCCCGCGGTGTGGACGTGGCCGATCTTCTCGACCCAGTGGTACTTCTGGAGCGCGACGGCGTCGAAGCCGCCCATCTCCCCCATCGCGGCGAACGCGGGCGGCAGGTTGCCGAGGCCCTCGATCGTCGTCTCGGGCCGCATGTGCTCGTCGTGGGCGAGGATCTCCAGGCCGTTGCGGTCGCGGACCGGGACGACCGAGCGCGCGAAGTGCCCGCCCGCCCAGGCCTTCGCGGCCCGCTCCTGGGAGCCGAGCGCGTAGAGGTCGACGTCGTCGCGGGTGAACCCCTCGAGGGTCGCGATGAGGTCGGCGCCGATGCCCTGCGGGACGAACGAGGTGTCGTAGTTCGTCTCCGGGTCCATCGCCCAGGCACCGCCGTCGGAGCCGATCGGCACCCGGGACATCGACTCGATGCCGCCGGCGACGACGAGGTGGTCCCAGCCCGAGCGGACCTTCTGCGCGGCGAGGTTGACCGCCTCCAACCCGCTGGCGCAGAACCGGTTGAGCTGCACGCCGCCGACGGTGTCGGGCAGCCCGGCGGCGATCCCCGCCGTCCGGGCGATGTCCGCGCCCTGGTCACCGACCGGGGACACGACACCGAGCAGGACGTCGTCCAGCCGGTCGGTGTCCAGGCCCGGGTTGCGCTCGCGCAGCGCGTCGATGAGCCCGACGACGAGCGTCACGGGCTTGACCCCGTGCAGGGAGCCGGTCGCCCGGCCCTTGCCGCGCGGCGTCCGCAGCGCGTCGTAGATGTAGGCCTCGGTCATCGCTTCTCCCTGTTCCGGAACGGTTCTGGAGCCTCAGAGCGCACGGGCGACGAGCTCCTTCATGATCTCGTTCGACCCGGCGTAGATCTTCTGCACCCGGGCGTCGGCGTACATCCGCGCGATCGGGTACTCGGTCGTGTAGCCGTAGCCGCCGAACAGCTGCAGGCACTTGTCGACGACGGTGCACTGGCTGTCGGTGAGGTGGAACTTCGACAGCGCCGCCGTCGCGACGTCGAGCTCGCCGGCGAGATGGCGGACGACGCAGTCGTCGGCGAACGTGCGCCCGGAGCGCGCGAGCGCGAGGCACTCGGCGAGCACGAACCGGGTGTTCTGCTGCTCGAAGAGCGGCTTGCCGAAGGCGTGGCGCTCCTTCGTGTACGCCACGGTCAGCTCGACCGCGCGCTCCATCGCCGCGACGGCGGTGACGCCGATGACGAGCCGCTCCTGCGGCAGCTGCTGCATCATCTGGACGAAGCCCAGCCCCTCGGCCGGCCCGAGCAGGTTCGCCACCGGCACCCGCATCCCGTCGAAGAAGAGCTCCGCGGTGTCGTTGCCCTGCAGGCCGAGCTTGTCGAGCTTGCGCCCGCGCCGGAAGCCCTGGACGTCGTCCCCGAGCTCGCAGACGAGCAGCGAGATGCCCTTGGCGCCGGCCGAGGTGTCGGTCTTCACCGCGAGGATGAGCAGGTCGGCGAGGATCCCGTTGGTGATGAACGTCTTCGAGCCCGTGACGACGTACTCGTCGCCGTCCCGCTCGGCGCGGGTGCGCAGCGCCTGCAGGTCGGAGCCGCCGCCCGGCTCGGTCATCGCGATCGCGCCGACCAGCTCGCCGCTGCAGAGCGCCGGCAGCCAGCGCTGCTGCTGCTCGGGGGTGCCGTACGCGAGCAGGTAGCCGGGGATGATCCCGTTGTGGACCCCGAGCCCGAGGGTCGACTCACCGCTGCGGACCTGCTCCTCGAGGACGACCGCCTCGTGCGCGAACGTGCCGCCCCCGCCGCCGAGCTCCTCAGGCACCGACGGGCACAGCAGCCCGAGACGGCCCGCCGCGAGGTAGTCCGCCCGGTCGGGGTGGCCCTGCGCGAGGAGGCGCTCCTCGTGCGGCATGACCTCCTTGGTGAAGAAGGCCCGCGCGAGGTCGGCGAGGTCGTCGTGCTCCTGAGTGCGCCACGGCGAGCGGACAGCGAGCGGCGCCGGCGCCCGGCGACCCGCTCCCGTGGGCGCGGCGGCTCCGTGCGTGTCGACTGCCATCTCGGGCGTCCCTCCGTCGCGACTGCTCCCGGCTACGTCCCGAAGCATCACCCGCTTGTTGGCAACCTGTCAACAACCGCCGCCCCGCGGAGTTACTAGCGCGTATGACCCGATTTCTGGGTCGTACGCGCTAGTAACTCCTGGGGGTGGGAGGGGGAGGGTCAGAGCAGGCCGGCATCGTGGACGCGGATCGCGATCTGGACCCGGTTCGCGGCGTCGAGCTTGGCGAGCAGGGCGGTCACGTAGGACTTCACCGTGGCGACCGAGAGGTAGAGCTCGCCAGCGATCTCGGCGTTCGTCAGGCCGCGGCCGATCGCGACGGCGACCTGGCGCTCGCGCTCCCCGAGCCCCTCGAGCCGGGCGCGGGCCGCGTCGCCGCGCGCGGAGCCGCCCGCGGCCGCGACGGCGGCCATCACGGTGCGCGTCACGGACGGCGAGAGCATCGGCTCCCCGGCGTGCACCCGGTGCACCGCGGCGAGGATCTGCTCCGGCGGGGTGTCCTTGAGGAGGAAGCCGCTCGCGCCCGCCCGGACCGCCGCGAGCACCGTCTCGTCGGCGTCGAAGGTCGTGAGGACGACGACCGCGGGCGGCCGGGGCCCGGCCACCAGGTGAGCGGTGGCGGTGATGCCGTCCTCTCGGGGCATCCGGACGTCCATGAGGACGACGTCCGGGTGCAGCGACGCCGCCGCGGCCCGGGCCTCGACGCCGTCGGCCGCCTCGCCGACGAGCTCGACCCGGGGGTCGGCGCCGAGCACGAGCCGCAGCGCCGAGCGGACGAGCGGGTCGTCGTCCACGACGAGCACCCGCACCCGCTCGGCGGTCCCGCCGTTCTCCCCGTCAGTCATCGTCCTCCGTCGCCGGCCACGGCAGCAGCACCCGCAGCGACCAGCCGCCGTCCGCCGTCCGCCCGGACTCCATCCGACCACCGGCGAGCGAGGCCCGCTCCGCGAGGCCGACGAGCCCCAGCCCGGAGCCGCCCGGCGACCCGGCCCCGACCGCCACGACGAGCGGGGCGCCGTTGCGGACCTCGACCTCGAGGTCGTCGCCGGGGCGGCCGGTGACCCGCACGGTCACCGCGGCGCCCGGGGCGTGCTTGCGGGCGTTCGTCAGGGCCTCCTGCACGACGCGGTACACGTGCCGGCCGAGCGGCGCGGGCGGCTCGCCGTCCAGCCGTCGCTCCAGAGCGACCGGGCCCGCCGTGCGGGCCTGCTCGACGAGGTCGGCGAGGTCGGCGACGGTCGGCTGCGGCGGCCGGCCGGCGTCGCTGTCGCGCAGCACCCCGAGCACGCCGCGCAGCTCGTCGAGGGCCTGCCGGGAGGCGTCCGCGATGACCCGGGCCTCGGCACGCACCTCACCGGGCTCCAGGTCGGCCCGGAAGGCGAGCACCCCGGCGTGCATCGAGACGAGCGAGAGCCGGTGCGCGAGGACGTCGTGCATCTCGCGGGCGATCCGGGCGCGCTCGGCCTCGCGGGCCCGTTCGGCGGCGACGGTCTGCTCCCGGTCGGCCGCCTCGGCGCGCAGCCGCCACGACTCGACGAGCTCGCGCCGGGTGCCGAGGTAGAGACCCCAGGCGACGAACCCGGCGACGAGGGCGACCAGCAGGGGCAGCGTCGCCCACCAGGGCAGAGGCTCTCGCTGCGGGTAGAGCCGCTCGAAGACCATCCCGCTCGCGACGGACAGCACCGAGACGGGGACGATCTCCCGCCACCGGCGACGGGTGGCGATCGACACGAGCGTGACCATCCCGACGGCTCCGGCGACCGCGGAGAGGGCACCGACGAGGTTCGTCACGATCGCGACGGGCAGCGGGAACCGACGGTGCAGGAGCAGCAGCCCCAGGCAGAGCGGACCGAGGACGACCACGTCCACGACGAGGAGCAGCGAGAGCCGGTCGGAGAGGCGGTCCGGGTCCGGCATCTCGACGAACACGAGAAGGAGCGAGACGAGGCCGAAGAGCGCCGCCACGAGGACCCGCCACGTGTGGCCCCAGTGGGTCAGCGGGGGCTGCCCGGGCAGGCTCGCGGGTGCGGTCATGCCGCCAGCGTAGGAGCGCCCCCGGCGGCCCCGGCACCGCCGAAGGTCGACCCCGCGCCCGACCTTCGACGCCGTCCCGTCGCCGTCCGGCGGTGCCCGTGCCCCCGGCCCGGCGGCGAGGCTCGTCGCATGATCCGACTCGAGAACCTCACGAAGCGCTACGGCGGGTTCACCGCCGTCGACGACGTCACCTTCGAGGCCCGGCCGGGGGTCGTCACCGGCTTCCTCGGCCCGAACGGGGCCGGCAAGTCCACCGCGCTGCGGATGGTCTGCGGCCTCACCCCGCCGACGTCCGGGCGGGTCACCGTGCTCGGGCGCGCCTACCGGGACCTGCCGACCCCGGCCGCGCACGTCGGCACCCTGCTCGACGCCGCCGCCCAGCACGCCGGCCGCACCGGCCGGGAGATCCTCACGCTCGCGGCGATCGCCGCGGGCCGGCCCCGCACCCGGGTCGACGAGATGCTCGACCTCGTCGGGCTCACCGCCGACGAGTCACGCCGCCGGGTGCGGCACTACTCGCTCGGCATGCGGCAGCGGCTCGGGATCGCGCAGGCCCTGCTGCCCGACCCGCAGGTGCTCGTCCTCGACGAGCCGGCGAACGGCCTCGACCCGCAGGGCATCCACTGGATGCGCACGCTGCTCGCCGGCCTCGCCGCGCAGGGCCGGACGGTCCTGCTCTCCTCGCACCTGCTCCACGAGGTCGAGCTCGTCGCCGACGAGCTCGTCCTCATCGGCCGCGGCCGGATCGTCGCGCAGGGCACCAAAACCGCGCTGCTGGCCGGCACCGGCTCGGTCGCGACCACCCCGGAGCCGGCCCGCCTGGCGGAGGCGCTGACCCGTGCCGGGCTCGTCGTCCGCGGGGTCGACGGGGACGCCGTCTCCGTCGACGCGGACGGCGAGCGGGTCGCCCGGGTCGCCCTGGACGCCGCCCTGCTCGTCACGGACCTGCGCCCCGCGCAGGGCGCCCGGCTCGAGCAGCTCTTCCTGGAGCTCACCGGCAGCGCCGACCGATCGGCGGTGGCGGCATGAGCACCGCGACGACCGCCGGCAGCGTGACAGTGACGCCCGGCCCGGCTCCGATCCCCGACCTCGCAGGAGCGCCCGGTGTGCCGTTCGCCCGGCTCGTCCGGCTGGAGTCGCGCAAGGTCGTCGACACCCGCTCCGGCCGCTGGCTCCTCGTGACCATCGCGGCGCTCGTCGCCGTCGCCCTCGGGCTCGTGCTGCGCTTCGGCGAACCGGGCGACCTCACGTTCGGGATGCTCGTCGCGGTGACGAGCACCGTGCTGCTCCTGCTCTACCCGGTGCTCGGGATCCTCACGGTGACCGCCGAGACCTCGCAGCGGACGGCGCTCGTCACGTACGCCGTCGAGCCGCGGCGGTGGCGGGTCGTCGCCGCCAAGGTCGTCGCGGCGTCCTGGTGGGCCGCCCTCGGGCTCGCGGTCGCTGTCGCCCTCGGGGCCGCCGCGCACGGGATCGCGGTGCTCACCCGGGACGTCCCGGCGGACTGGTCGCCGGCCTGGGCATCGCTCGGCGGCTTCGCGCTCTCGCTGCTGCTCGCCGTGCTCCAGGGCATCGCGTTCGGCCTGCTGCTGTCGAGCCCGGCGCTGGCCGTCTCGGCGTACTTCGTGCTGCCCGTCGGCTGGGTGTTCGTCGCGAACCTCACCCCCGGGCTGCGCCGGATCGGACCGTGGCTCGACCCGTCGTCGTCCGGCGAGATCCTCGTCCGGGGGGCGATGACCGGCACGGAGTGGGCGCACCTCGCGACCTCGAACGCGCTGTGGGTCGCCCTCCCGCTCGCCGTGGGGCTCGCCGTCCTGTCCCGCCGTGAGGTGAAATAGGCACCGCACGACGGGTCGGACGGACGACGAGGCAGGAGCCAGACCGTGGCAGGGCACCGGATCTTCGGGACGAGCTTCGCGAGCATCTACCCGCACTACGTCGCGAAGGCCGAGCGGAAGAACCGCAGCCGGGCCGAGGTCGACGAGGTCATCGAGTGGCTGACCGGCTACGACGCCGCCGGCCTGGCGAAGGTGCTCGCCGACGAGGTCGACATGGAGACCTTCTTCGCCGACGCGCCCGCGTTCAGCCCGCAGGCGTCGCTCATCACGGGCGTGATCTGCGGCCACCGGGTCGAGGAGATCGAGGACCCGCTCATGCAGAAGATCCGCTACCTCGACAAGCTCGTCGACGAGCTCGCCCGGGGGAAGAAGATGTCGGCGGTCCTGCGCGGCACCGCTGCCGCGCAGAGCGGCTGAGCCGCCCGTCAGGCCCGGGCCGAGGCGCGGAAGAGCGCGCCGAGGCAGGCCTGCGGGTCGTCGGCGAAGGGGATGTGCCCGCAGGACGGCAGCGGGACGTGCACCGCCGTCGGCAGCAGCGCGCGGGCCCGGCCCGCCTGCGGCCGGTAGGGCAGCACGAGGTCGCGGGTGCCCCACGCGACGACGACGGGGGTCCGGGCGAGCCCGCCCGGGCCCTCGCCGTCCGGGCCGAGCACAGCGGCCCACGACAGGCGGGCGAACGCCCGCGCCGAGTCGGCGTAGCCGGACGCCGCGACGAGGGCGGCGGCGTCCGCGGCGAGGCCGTCCGGACCGGTCCGGCGGGGGTGCGCCGAGAACGGCCCGAAGACGAGCGGCCGAGCGACCGGGTTCGCGGCGAGCGTGCGGACGAGCCCGGAAGGCACCGCGCCGCCGAGCCCGCGGGCACCGGTGATGAGGCCGCGGCACCAGGCGAGACCGCCGCGGCCCCAGAAGCCGGCCGGCGAGAACGCGGTGACGGACCGGGCGGCGCCGCGGCGGCCCAGCTCCAGGGCGACCGCGCCGCCCATCGAGTTGCCGGCGACGTGCGGCCGGTCGACGTCGAGCGCCGCACAAACCGCCTCGACGGCGTCCGCGAGCGCCTCGACCGAGCCGGCCGCGAACCGGCCCGCCGCGGACGGCAGGTCGGCCGCCGCGCCGAACCCCGGGAAGTCCACGGCGACGACGTCGCGCACCCCGGTCAGGCCCGGCAGCAGCGGGTCCCAGATCTGGCGGCGGCTGCCGATGCCGTGCAGGAGGACGAGCGGCTCACCCGAACCGGTGCGCTCGACGGCGCAGCCCGCGACAATCTCCACGCCCGTCAGGCTAGGGCCGTCGGGCGATCCTTGTTGACACTCTGACAACAACGGTGCGACGGTGCGGGCGGAGCGCACGGGCGCCCCACGCGGGCCGGAGGTGGCGATGACGTCGAGGCGGACGCGGGCGACCGGGCCCGGCACCGAGGGGTTCGACTACGACGTCCTCGTCGTCGGCTCGGGGTTCGGCGGCGCCGTCACCGCACTGCGGCTCACCGAGAAGGGCTACCGGGTCGGCGTCCTCGAGGCCGGCCGGCGGTTCGCCGACGACGACTTCGCGAAGACGTCCTGGGACGTCCGGCGGTACCTGTTCAACCCCGCGGCACGCTGCTACGGCATCCTGCGGATGGACCTGCTGCGCAACGTCTTCGTGCTCTCCGGGGCCGGGGTCGGCGGCGGCTCGCTCGTGTACGCGAACACCCTCTACACCCCGCCGGACGCCTTCTACCTCGACCGGCAGTGGGCGCACGTCACCGACTGGAAGGCCGAGCTGGCGCCGCACTACGACACCGCGACCCGGATGCTCGGCGTCGCGACGAACCCGCTGACGACGCCGTCCGACGAGGCGCTCCGGGACGTCGCCGAGGACCTCGGCATCGGGCACACCTACCGGCCCACGCCGGTCGGGGTGTTCTTCGGCCCGCCCGGGACACCCCGCGGCCAGGCGCTGCCCGACCCCTGGTTCGGCGGCGCCGGTCCGGCCCGGACGACGTGCACACACTGCGGCAACTGCATGGTCGGCTGCCGGGTCGGCGCGAAGAACACCGTCGTGAAGAACTACCTCCACCTCGCCGAGGCGGCCGGCACCCGGGTGCACCCGCTGACGACCGCCGTCCGGGTGCGACCGCTGCCCGGCCCGGACGGCGCCCCAGCGCGCGGCGCGCACGGCTGGGCCGTCGAGACCCGCCCGACGGCCCGGCCGGGCGCCCGGGTCGGTGCCCGGCCGGGCCGGCGCGGGCGGACGTTCACCGCGCGGCACGTCGTCCTCGCGGCGGCCGCCCTCGGCACCCAGCGGCTGCTCCACGCGATGCGCGACGAGGGCACCCTGGCGGACGTCTCGCCCCGGCTCGGCGAGCTGAGCCGGACGAACTCCGAGGCGATCCTCGGGCCGCGGACGACGCGGCGCGGCGCCGACTTCTCGCAGGGCGTCGCGATCACCTCGTCGATCCACCCCGACCCGGTGACGCACATCGAGCCCGTGCGCTACGGCAAGGGGTCGAACCTGCTCGGGCTGCTGTCGACGGTGCTCGTCGACGGGGCCGACCCGGCCGACCCCGGTACCGGCACGCGGCGGCGCTGGGCCGCCGTCCCGCGCGAGCTCTGGCGGATCCGCCGGCACCTGCCCGGGGCGCTGCTCCCCCGGCGCTGGTCGGAGCAGGTCGTCGTCCTGCTCGTCATGCAGACCCTCGACAACTCGATCACGACGTTCACCCGGCGCGGTCTGCTCGGCCGCCGCCGGATCACCTCGAAGCAGGGCGTCGGCGCCCCGAACCCGACGTGGATCCCGGCCGGCCACGAGGTGACCCGGCGGATCGCGGAGAAGATCGACGGCGTCCCGCTCGGCTCGGTGACCGACCTGTTCGACGTGCCGATCACCGGGCACTTCATCGGCGGCTGCCCGATCGGGCTCACCCCGGCCGAGGGGGTCGTCGACCCCTACCACCGGCTCCACGGCTACGACGCGATCCACGTCGTCGACGGCTCGACGATCTCGGCGAACCTCGGCGTCAACCCGTCGCTGACGATCACCGCCCAGGCCGAACGCGCGCTCTCGCTGTGGCCCAACGCCGGGGACGAGGACCCGCGGCCGCCGCGCGGGGACGCCTACGTGCGGGTGGCGCCGGTGCCGCCGCGGGCTCCCGTCGTCCCGGCGTCCGCGCCGGCGGCGCTGCGGTGGGCCACGGCCGCGCCGCAGGAGTCGGCCCCGTGACGACCACGACGACGTCCGGCCGGCGCCGGCTCGAGCCGGACGAGCGCCGGCGGGAGATCCTCGGCTGCGCCGTCCGGCTCTTCGGCGAGCGGGCGTACGCCGAGGTCTCGACGACGGACATCGCCCGCGAGGCGGGGGTCGCGCGCGGCCTCATCAACCACTACTTCGGCACGAAGAAGGAGCTGTACCTCGAGGTCGTCCGGGCGCTCGTCACCGTGCCGGACGTCGCGCTCGCGCAGCTGCCCCGGGGCACCCGCGAGGAGCGGGTCGAGGCGTGCGTCGGGTGGTTCCTCGACGTCGTCCAGCGGCACAGCAGCGCGTGGTTCGCCGCCGTGAACGCCGAGGTGCTGGGCCGCGACCCGGACGTCGTGCGGGTCCTGGAGGAGGCCGACGACCGGACCGCGGACCAGGTGCTCGCACTGCTCGGGATCGAGCCGACCGAGGACGTCCGCGCCATGGTGCGCGCCCACGCGGGCATGGCGAAGGTCGCCGCGCACGAGTGGCTCGTGCGCCGGGCCATGACACGCGAGCAGGCGCACGCGCTGCTCAGCCGGACGCTGCTGACGATCGTCGAGGACGTCGCCGCGGCCGGCTGAGCGCGCGTACGGAAGCCTTGCGCGGGAACGGGTCCCGCGCCGGGTCAGCCTTCGACGAGCTTCTTCAGCGCGTCGAGGCTGGTCCGCTGCGCGGCGGAGACCTGGGCCTCGATCTGGCCGCCGACGGCCATGACCATGCCGCCGGAGAAGGTCATCGTCCACGTCACCGACGTGCCGGCGCCGGACGGCGCGAGCGCGTAGGTGTTCGTGACGCCGATGCCCATCGGGCCGTTGCCGGACATCTTCGAACCGCCGTCCGGGGTGAGCTCGGACAGCGTCCACGCGACGTCCGCGGGCATGCCCATGATCGAGACGCGCTGGGTGAAGGTCGTCCCCTGCTCGAACGCGGCCGGGGGCTCGCCGACGAAGCCCTGGTGGATCGAGACCCAGTCGGACATCTTCGTCGGGTCGGCCATGACGGCCCAGACGGCAGCGGGGTCCGCCGCGATCTCTGTGGTGGTGGAAGCAGTCGCCATGCGCGGAACCCTACTACCCAGTAACAAGCGTGGGGGCGCATCTGCGTGACGTCCCTCTCGTGGCGCAGTCTTGCGCCGTCCGGGACGGTCCCGACGGACTGTTGGCAGGCTGCCAACAGGGTGCTAGCGTCCGGCGGCATGACGAACGTCGAGCGCTGCCGGGTGCTCGTCGTCGGGGCCGGGTTCGGCGGCCTCGGCGCCGCCTTCGCGCTGCGGCGGGCGGGCTACAGGGCGGACGACGACGTACTCGTCCTCGACGCGGCGGACCGGGTCGGCGGCGTCTGGCGGGACAACCACTACCCGGGCTGCGCCTGCGACATCCCGGCGATGCTCTACTCCTACTCGTACGCGCCGAACCCGGCGTGGACCAGGCGATTCCCGCCGCACGACGAGATCCGCGCCTACCTCGAGCGCTGCGTCGACGACTTCGACGTCCGCCGCTCGCTGCGCCTGGGGACGGCCGTGGAGAGCGCCGCCTGGGACGACGCCCGCGGGCTGTGGACCGCGCGCACGGCCGACGGGCGGGTCTTCGAGGCGCAGGTGCTCGTGCCGGCCGTCGGGCAGCTCTCCCGGCCCGTCGTGCCCGCGGTCCCGGGGCTCGACGGCTTCGCCGGGCCGGCCTTCCACACCGCCCGCTGGGACGACTCGGTCGACGTCACCGGCCGGCGGGTCGCCGTCCTCGGCACCGGGGCGAGCGCGATCCAGGTCGTCCCGGCGATCGCCGGCCGCGCCGCGCGGGTCACCGTGCTGCAGCGGACACCGCCGTGGGTGCTGCCCAAGCCGGACCGTCGCTACGGCCCGGTGACGCGGTGGCTCTCCCGCCATGTGCCCGGCGCGACGCAGGTGCAGCGCGGCGGCTTCTGGCTGGCGACCGTGGTGACCGGCCGGGCGGTGCGCGGCAAGCCCGTGTCGAGCCGCGCCGTCCGCTGGCTGTCGACCGCCCAGCGCCGGCTGCAGGTGCCCGACCCGGCGCTGCGCGCGAAGGTCACCCCGGACTACCCGATGGGCTGCAAGCGGGTGCTCTTCACAGCGACCTGGTACCCGGCGTTGCGCCGCCCGGACGTCGACCTCGTGACCGACCCGGTCGTGCGCGTGACCCCGACCGGGGTCGTGACCCGAGGCGGCGCGGGCGAGCGCGAGCACCCGTGCGACGTCCTCGTGCTGTCGACCGGGTTCGCCGCGACCGAGATCCTCGTGCCCCTGCAGGTGACCGGGCGCGACGGCGCCGACCTGCACACGGTCTGGGCGGACGGCGCCCGCGCCCACCTCGGCATGACCGTGCCGCGGTTCCCGAACCTCGTCGTCCTCTACGGGCCGAACACGAACACCGGCAACACGTCGGTCGTGTTCTTCCTCGAGGCGCAGTGCCGCTACCTCGTGCAGGCGCTGGCACTGCTGGGCTCCCGGCCGGGGACGCCCTGCGACGGCGGGCGCCGGATCGAGGTGCGCGCCGACGTCGAGGCGCGGTACGACGCCGAGATCCAGGCCCGGTTGGCGTCGTCCGTCTGGACCGCCTGCACGAGCTGGTACCGGACGGCGTCGGGGCGGGTCGTGACGAACTGGCCCGGCTCGGCGGGCGAGTACCGGCGGCGGACGGCGCGGCTGGATCCGGCGGAGTTCACGGTCGGCGAGGCGTCGGCCCGGCAGGAACGCGCGGTCGTGTAGCCGGGCCCCCTCCCGTACGGCCCGACGTCAGACGAGCAGGTACTCCCAGCCCTCGCGCCAGCCGAAGTCGCTGCTGCTCAAGGTGTCCAAGCTCGCGCCGAGCACCCGACGGTCGAGCGCCCACCGGGTCGCGACGTGCCCGACCACGAGCACCCGCTGCCCTGCCCAGCGCACGGCGATCTCGTCGAGGGCTCCGTCGACGCGGTCGAGGGCAGCGGCCCAGCTCTCGCCCGCGGGGAACGGTGCGTGCAGGTGGGCGGCCCGATCTGCGTGCACCACCGCCACCGGGGCACCGTTGAGGTCCCCGTAGTCGCACTCGCGCAGCCTGGTGTCGAACAGGACCGGGACGTCGGCGCCCTCGAACGCGATCTCCACCGTCTGCCGGGCACGCCGCAGGTCGGAGCACAGGACCGTCGAGATCCCGTCGTCGCGACGCCGGGCGCCGAGCTCACGGGCCAGGTCACGACCCCGGGCCGAGAGCTCGCCCGGCAGCCAGCCCGTCGCCACGCCGCGCTCGTTGTCGACGCTCCACGCATGGGTCTCGAAGACGACCTCTACCGCCACGACGTCATTCTTGCGCCCTACCGTGACTACCGTGACCGCGACCGCGACCGGTCGCCGTCCGCGGGCTCCGGGTCCGCCGGGCCGAGGTCGGCCTTGAGCGCACCGCGCTCCCCCATCGGGCGGTCGGGACCGCGCGTCGTGTCCTGCACGGTCTGCTTCTCGGACTCGGCGTTGATCTCGGCGCCGAGCAGGACGGCGACGAGGCTGAGCCACAGCCACAGCAGGAGCACGACGACGCCGGCGAGACTGCCGTACGTCTTGCCGTACGAGCCGAAGTTGTTGACGTACAGCGAGAAGACGACCGACGCGACGATCCACAGGAGGACCGCGACGGTCGCACCGACGGACACCCACCGCATCTTCGGCGAGTCCCGGTCCGGGGCCGCCCGGTAGAGCACCGCGAGCGAGATCCCGATGACGGCGAGGACGACGGCCCAGCGCAGGGCCTCGACGCCGACCCGCAGCGGGGTCGGCAGGTCGAGGGCGTTCGCGACCGCCGGGAACACGGCGACGAGCGCGAGCGTGACGACGAAGACGAGGATCGCGCCGAGGGTGAGGACCAGCGCGAGGGCCTTGCGCCGGACGGAGCCACGGGTCTCGTCCTCGTCGTAGGCGGTGTTCACCGCGGTGATGAGGTTGCCCGTTCCCCCGGATGCGCTCCACAGGGCCAGCAGGAGCGAGACGACCAGCCCGATCCCCAGGCCCTGGTCGTTGGCCGACGCCAGCGACGTCATCTGCTCGTTCAGCAGGTCCCGGGCCGACGCGGGCAGCACGTCGGCGAAGGTCTGGATCTGGGACTGCACCTGCGACGGCTCGGTGACCAGGCCGTAGACGAGCATCGCGGCGACGATCGACGGCACCAGCGACAGGAACGCGTAGAACGCGACCCCGGCCGCGATGAGCATCATCTGGTCGGCCTGGAACTCCTTCCAGCCGCGGCGGGCGATCTGGGACCAGCCCCGGGCCGGCACCTCCTGCGGGCGCCCGGCGTGGGCCCCCGGGTACTGCTCGTCGAGCCCGCCGTCGCGGCCGGCCCGTCCCCCCGTGGTTGCGCTCATGCACGCGGCTGTACCCGGCCCGGCGCCGGCCATGCCGGGTCAGGGCACCCAGCGGTAGCCGACCCCGCGCACGGTCTGGAGGTACCGCCCGTGCTCGCCGCGCTTGCGGCGCAGCCGGGCGACGTGGACGTCGACGGTCCGGGGGCCGGTCCACCGCGGGTCCGTGTGCCCCCACACCGTCGCGAGAAGGTGCTCCCGGGTGAGCACCCGGCCCGGCCGGGACGCGAGGTGCGCGAACAGGTCGAACTCGCGACGGGTCAGGTCGAGCGGCTCGGCGTCGAGCGTCACCGAACGGCCGGCCCGGTCGAGGGTGAGCCCGGGGCGGACCCGCTCGTGGGCGGGCGCCGGGACCGCGCCGGCGTCTGCGCCCGGCCCGTCCGGGGTCGGAGCAGGGGGCTCCGGCACCTCGTCCGGGACGGCGCGCAGGTCCGCCGGCCGCTCCGGCCGGCCCGGCAGCAGGACGACGACCCCGACGACCGCGGCCCCGGCGGGCACCTCGCCGGGCGGGACGACGGTGAGCACCCCGCGAGCCGCGTCGCCGGCGCGCGGCGACCGGGCGGACGCCGGGACGGCGCCGGCGGGCAGGACCGTCATGACGCACGCTCCTCGAGGTCGACGGGGTCGAGCGGCGACAGGCCCGCCCCGGTCCGGCGCCAGCGCGCCACGGCCCGGGGACGACGGGCCGACCGGCGCGTGCGCACCTCGAGCCGGACGACGTCGCCGACACCCGCCTCGAGCCAGGCCTCCCAGCCCCGGCCGCCCGCGACCCGGACCGGCTCGTCCGGTGCGAGCCGGCCGGCGAGGGCGTCCCAGAGGTCGGCGCGGGCGGAGAGGACCTCCGCGACCTGCACGAGCTGGGCGGACGACGGGTCCGGGGCGTCGGCGAGCAGCGCGTCGGGACGGACGGCGTCGGGGGGCACCTGGTCCCTCATGACGCCACCGCCGCGAGCGCGCGGGGCCGGCCCGCACCGGCCGCGACGACGGTCGGCGCCGGGACGACGTGCCCGGCGAGCGCCGCGTCGACCGGCCCGGCCGCGCCGCGGCGGACGAACCACTCGTGCCGGTAGCCCTCGGCCGTGCCGTCGAGGTACTCCGGGCCGATCTGGCTCGCGTGCGCGGCCATCGCCTGCATCTTCGTGCCGAGGACGGCGTCGTCCGCGCGGACGGCGAAGGTGATGTCGTCGGCCGGCAGGCCGACGTCGAGGAGCTCGCCGGCGACCTGGGCGAGGACGTGCCGCGGGCCGTCCCGCAGCACGAGCGGGTCGACGGTCGCCTCGTAGCCGGTCAGCCCGAGGTCGGCGGCGACCCGGGCGCCGGCCCGGTGCACCTGGACGTGGTCGACGTGCCCGTAGACCCCGCGCTCGTCGTAGTGGACGACCGCCTGCGCCCCCTCGGTCTCGGCGAGCTGCCGCACCCGGCGGGCGATGCCACCGACGCCGGCGGCCCCGAGGCTGCCCGGCCGGTACGGGCCGCCGTGGCAGCCGGAGTCGGCGTACGGCAGGACGACGAGGCGCGCGGCCCCGAGCAGGTCGGCGGCCTCCTCGAGCTCACGCAGGCGCCGGTCGCGGATGGTCTCGCCGGAGCGCAGCGGGACCCGGGGGACGCCCCGGCCGCCGTCGGTCGCAGTGACGAGGACGACGCGCAGCCCACGGTCGGCGAGCAGGCGCACGGCGGCGCCGGTGAAGATCGCTTCGTCGTCGGGGTGGGCGTGCAGGACGAGGACGGTGCTGGTCATGGTGGTCGATCCCTGGCGGTGGCGGCGCCGTCGGCGCCGGGCGGGGCCCGACGGGCGGGCCGTTGACACGAGTCAGGCCGCGGGACGACGACAGCAGCGGACGCCCACGGCCCGGCGACACGCCGGGGTCAGGGGGGACGTCAGGGCTGCCATGTCGACCAGATTGGCACAGAATGCTGCCCGGCTCCACCTCCGGCGCGCAGAATCTCACCGGATCGGTCAAGATTCCCCCGGCACACCTGCCGCGCACCTTCCGCCCGGCCGCCCCGGCCCACCCCAGGGAGACCCGCATGACCGTCACGGACGACTACCTCGAGAACAACCGCCGCTACGCGCAGACCTTCTCCGGCCCGCTCCCGCTGCCGCCGTCGAAGAACATCGCCGTCGTGGCCTGCATGGACGCCCGGCTCAACGTCTACGCGATCCTCGGGCTCGGCGAGGGCGAGTCGCACGTCATCCGCAACGCCGGCGGCGTCGTCACGGACGACGAGATCCGGTCGCTCGCGATCAGCCAGCGCCTGCTCGGGACGCGGGAGATCATCCTCATCCACCACACGGACTGCGGGATGCTCACCTTCACCGACGACGCGTTCAAGCAGGGCATCCTCGAGGAGACCGGGATCAAGCCCGAGTGGGCGGCGGAGTCGTTCACCGACCTCGACGTGGACGTCCGCCAGTCGATCGCCCGGATCAAGGCCAACCCGTTCGTCGTCCACAAGGACTCGATCCGCGGGTTCGTCTTCGACGTCGCGACCGGTCTGCTCCGCGAGGTCTCCTGACCCGGAGCACCCCGCGAGCCTCGCAGGACGCTCGCACGACACGGCGCCCGGGTCCCCCGGGCGCCGTCGTCGTCCCTCGTCTCGACCACTGTCGGAAACTCCCTGGTCACAGCGGGTCGCAGACGACATCTCGGACGGTCGTGGCTCGTAATGCCACGCTCAACTGTCGGCACCCGAAAGACTCCGATCGTCATGATCTCGGCGAGTTGGTACCCGGAGGCCGGTCAGAAGGAGCAACATATGCACACGCGTGCTCACAGTGAGTGTCCAGGCCCGGACCTCACCGACCGCGTGATCATGGGGAGGGCCTCCGATGGCCGAGACGACCGGGACCGGCGGGCGCCGGACCGCGCCGGAGCGACGCGCGACGATGCGCGACGTCGCGCGGGCGTCGTCCGTCAGCGTCATGACCGTCTCACGGGTCGTGAACAACAGCCCGAACGTCGACCCGGTGACACGTGAACGCGTGCTCGAGGCCATCACGGCGCTGGGCTTCCGGCCGAACGAGGCCGCCTCGTCGCTGCGCCGCAACGGCGCCACGACGTCGACGATCGGCCTCGTCGTCGACGACGTCGGCAACCCCTTCTGCTCCGCCCTGCACCGCGGCGTCGAGCGGGTCGTGCGCCGCCGGGGGCACATGCTCATCTCCGGCTCCTCGGACCGCCGGGCCGCAGAGGAGCGCAGCCTCATCACGGCCCTGCTGCGCCGTCGCGTCGACGGGCTCGTCGTCATGGGGATCGACCCGGACGAGGCGTACCTCGCCGACGAGATCCGCCGCGGCGTCCCCGCCGTGTTCGCCGACCGTCGCCCGACCGGGGTCGAGGCCGACCTCGTGACGAGCGACAACCTGGCGGCGTCCCGGCTCGCGACGGAGCACCTGCTCGCCCACGGGCACCGCCGGATCGGGCTGCTCCTCAACGTGCCGTCGGTCTCGACGACGAGGGACCGGCTCGAGGGCTACGTCACCGCGGTGACCGCCGCCGGGGCCGACAGCGACGGCGACCTGGTCGTCACCGACCTGCTCTCGCCCCAGGAGGCCGACGCGGCCACCGAACGACTGCTCGGCCTGGAGCGCCCCCCGACCGCGATCTTCGCCGCGCAGAACAGGCTCGCCGTCGGCGCCCTGCGGGCCCTGCACCGGCGCGGCGCGGCCGGCCGGGTCGCCCTCGTCGCCTTCGACGACTTCGAGCTCTCGGACGTCGTCGAGCCCGCCGTCACGGTGATCGCCCAGGACGCCGGGCTCATGGGCGAGACCGCCGCCGAGCTGCTCTTCAGCCGGCGCGAGGGCTATGCCGGGCCGCCCCGCACCGTCGTCGTGCCCGCCGAGCTCATCGTGCGCGGCTCCGGCGAGCTGCGCCCGGTCTGACCCGGCCGGACGGGCAGCGCCGCCCGCACCGTTCCTGCCGACGTGCGGGTCGGCCTCCGGGTCGACCTGCGGGCCGATGGGCGGTCGACATGCAGGTCCTGACCGTTTTGCTATGGTTCTGACAGTCGGGTGCGGCCCGTCCCGTGACCCCTCACGGGACGGCGGGCCGGCCCGACCCGCCGGTCCTCGCCCGCCCCGTCGAAGGACCGGCGCTCCGCCGCCACTGCCCCCCGTCGGCGGCGGACCCCGGGCGGGGACGGCCGCGCACGCCGCGGCGCCCCGCCCGTCGGGCATGCTGGGCCGCATGGACGAGGCCACCGCACCAGACTCCCCCGCGCCGTCGGCGCCGACGGCCCCGACCGCAGCGGCAGCGCCCTCCGACCCGTGCGCCCGGGTGACCCGGACCGCGACGGACGGGGCGCAGGTCGTCGTCTGCGCCCACGGCGGGCAGGTGCTCGGCTGGACCCCGGCGGGCGGCGGACCGGACCGGCTCTGGACGAGCCCGCTGGCCCGGTGCGGACCCGGCGAGGCGATCCGGGGCGGCGTCCCGGTGTGCTTCCCGCAGTTCTCCCGACGCGGCCCGCTGCCCGCCCACGGCGTCGTGCGGGACCGGGCCTGGCGGCTCGACGCGGGGCTCGCCCGGACCGCCGCCGCCCGGGTCGTCGCCGAGGTCGGGGACGACCCGGCCACCCGGGCGATCTGGCCGCACGGCCTCCGGGTGACGGTCACGGCCCAGGCGTTCGGCCGCGCGCTCGACCTGTCGCTCGCGGTCGAGAACACCGGGGACGACGACTGGACGTTCATGGCCGCACTGCACGCCTACCTCGCGGTGAGCGACGCCGGCCGGGCGACGGTCGAGGGGCTCGGCGGCCTGTCCGCGGAGGACAACGCGGCCGGCGGCGCCGCCGTGACGCTCCCCGCGGGACCGCTGCCCGCGGCCGGGCCCCGGGACGTCGCCGTCCGCGGCGTCGAGGGGCCGGTCGTGCTCGACGACCCCGCCCACGGCCGCCTCACCGTCACGGCCGAGGGCTTCGGCGACCGGGTGCTGTGGAACCCCGGGCCGGCGCACACCCTGGCGGACGTCCCGCCCGGCGGCGAGAACGGCTTCGTGTGCATCGAGCCCGCCGCGCTCGACCCGGTCCGGCTGGCCCCCGGGGAACGCTGGCGGGGTGTGCTCCACCTCGTCGCGGAGGGCTGACCGGCAGGTCGGCCCGTCGACGCGAACGGCCCCCAAAAGTCTGGCGCACCGGCGCATGCAGCGCCGGTGCGTCAGTGACTTAACCACATGGTCGCCGTACTGCAAAGTCCCGTGACTCTCAGTCAACCCGCTCCGCCATCGGTGCAGGTCACGAGGAGGTCACGGTCACTCTCGGCTCATGTCGTCCGGGGCCGTCCGAGTGACCGGTCAGCCCGGGCTCAGGGCGACGTCCTCGGACCTGCTCTCGTGGGCGTGCACCGGCGGCATGACGACGACGGGGCACTCGGAGTGCTTGATGACGGACTGGCTCACCGAACCCAGCAACGCCGACCGGACCGGGCCGCGGCCGTGCGTGCCGACGACGACGAGGTCGGCGTGCCGGGACGCCTCGACGAGCGCCTCGGCGGCGGTCGCGCGGACCACCTCACGGGCGACGACGGGCGGCTCGGCCATCACGTCGACGACCTCGCTGACGGCCTTGCTCTGGGTCTCCTCGGCGATCTCCATGAGCGTGCCGGGGTCGACCGCCGCGAGCGGCGCCCCCTCGGCGGCGTCCCACGTCCAGGCCGTGACGACCTGGAGCGTGGCGCCGCGGCGGACCGCCTCCTGGGCGGCCCAGGCGAGGGCGCGGCGGCTGCTCTCGGTGTCGTCGACCCCGACGACGACGATGGAGGTCGTGACCGGTCGGACGGGCGCGTTCTCGGACATCGGGTCCTCCCCGCGGCGCGGGACTGGGACTGCGCCGCTGGGATCCACGGTGCTCCTGCGCCGTGGGGGCGCGCTGGGACGTAGGGCACAGAGCCGCTGCGACGCAGGCGCTACCGGCCGACGGCGTAGCCCTGCGCGCCGCGCGCGTTCGCCGCGGCCCGCAGCCAGCCGCCCCACGGCCGGTCGTCGGCGACGGCGCTGAGCCGCCCGAGCGACCAGCCGTCGACGGTCTCGACGTCGTGCCCGCGGGCCGCGAGGTCGTGCAGGACGGCGGCCGGCCACCGGTCCTCGACGACGAGCCGGTTCGGGACCGCCCGGCGCGGCGCGAACGAGGACGGCATGTGGTCGCTGTGGAGCATCGGGGCGTCGATCGCCGCCTGCAGCGCGAGGCCGTCCCCGCGGCGCAGCCCGGCGAGCACCCGCAGGAGCAGGAGCAGGCTCCACTGGTCCTGCTGGTCGCCGCCGGGGGTGCCGTAGGCCAGCCAGGGCCGGCCGTCCCGCAGGGCCAGGGACGGCGTGAGCGTCGTCCGGGGCCGGGCGCCGGGCCGCAGGCTCGACGGCAGCCCGGGGGCGAGCCGGAACATCTGGGCCCGCGTCCCGAGCGGGAAGCCCAGGGCCGGGACGACGGGCGAGGACATGAGCCACGCGCCGCTGGGGGTCGCCGACACCATGAGCCCGCGGGCGTCGACGACGTCGAGGTGGCAGGTGTCGCCGCGGCCGGCCCGGCGCTGCGCGGCCGAGACGGTCGGCTCGCCCTCGCCGGGTGCGGCGGCGCGCGGCAGGGCGAGACCGTCGAGGTCGTCGTCCGCCCCTGCCACGGCGTCCGGCGCGCCGGGAGGGCCGTCCGGGTGCCGCGGGACGCCGCCGGTGTCGAAGTCGGCGAGCGGCGGGAGCACGGGCGTCCGACCGCCCGGGGCGCCCGGACGCAGCCGCGGGTCAGCGGTCGCCCGCGAGACGAGCGCGGCCCGCCCGGCGTTGTACGCGTGCGACAGCAGGTCGGCGAGCAGCGCCGTGGCCCGGGGGCCGCCGGCGGCGTCCTCGGGCCCGGCACCGTCGCCGTACCAGGCCTCGCGGTCGGCGAAGGCGAGCTTGGCGACCTCGGTGAGCGTGTGGACCCACTGCGGGTCGTCGAGGTCGAGCGGGTCCTCGTCGGCCCCCAGCGCGCGCAGCAGGGCGAGCTGCTGGAGGTGGACCGGGCCCTGCGACCACAGGCCCGGCTTGAGCACCTCGACGGCGTCGCCGGGACCGCACGCGAACCGGGCCGGCTCCTCGACGCCCGGCTGCCAGCCGGCGAGGTCGTCGGCGCGCAGCAGGCCGCCGTGCACCCGGCCCGAGGAGTCCTTCCAGGCCGTCGTCGCGGCGAAGTCGTCGACCGCCTCGGCGACGAACCCGCGATACCAGGCGTCCCGGGCCGCGGCGAGCTGGGCGGCCCGGTCGGCCCCGGCCGCCTCGGCCTCCGCGAGCACGCGCTCGTAGACGTCCGCGAGGACCGTCATCCGCAGCCGGGCCCACGGCTCCGGGGCGCGGCCGCCCGGCAGGTAGAGCGCGGCGGACGTCGGCCAGTCGTCGGTGAAGACGCCCGCCATCGCCGCGACGATCTCGGCCACCCGGGGCAGCACGGGCGCGCCGTCCCGCGCGTAGCCGATGGCCGGCTCGAGGACGGCGCGCAGCCCCCAGGTGCCGTGCCGCTCGAGCAGCACCGTCCAGGCGCCGAACGCGCCCGGCACGGTCGCCGCGAGCAGGCCGGTGCCGGGGACGGCGTCGAGCCCGAGCCCGGCGAACACCTCGGGCGTCGCCGCGGCCGGGGCGGTGCCCTGGCCGCAGATCGACTCGGCGGTCCCGTCCGGGGTCGCGACGAGGATCGGCACCTCGCCGCCCGGGCCGTTGAGGTGCGGCTCGACGACCTGGAGGACGAACCCCGCCGCCACGGCGGCGTCCGCGGCGTTGCCGCCGCGTTCCAGGACGGACATCCCGACCTGGGAGGCCAGCCAGTGCGTGCTGGCGACCATGCCGAGGTCGCCGGCGAGCTCGGGGCGGGTCGTCGGCAGGCTCGGGCGTTCCGGGGTGCTCATCCGCCCAGCCTGCCGGACCCGGCCCGCGCCGTCAGCGGGTCAGCAGCCGTCCGGTCCGCACACCTCGCCCTGCGCGCCGGCCGTGCCGACGGCCCCCGCGAGGATCGTCACCGGGGCGTGGTCGGCCCAGGCCTTGGCGAGGACGTCCGCGAAGACCTCGGCCGGCTGGGCGCCGGAGACGCCGTACTTGCGGTCGAGCACGAAGAACGGGACGCCGTTCGCGCCGAACGCCTGGGCCTGCGCCTGGTCGGCGCGGACGGCGTCGCGGTGGGCGTCGGAGGCGAGCACCTCACGGGCGAGGTCCTCCGGCAGGCCCGCCTCCGCGGCGAGCCGCACGAGGGTCGCCGGGTCGCCGACGTCCTCCTTCTGCGTGAAGTACGCCGCGAGCAGGCGCTCCTTGACCGCACCCTGGAGCGCGGGCCCGCCGTGCTCGAGGGCCGCGTGGATCAGCCGGTGCGCGTCGAGCGTGTTCGTGAACCGGGACTCGCTCTGGTCGTAGTGCAGCCCCTCGCCCGCTGCGACGGCGTCGACCTGGGCCATCATCTGCTCGGCCTGCGCGGTGCCGCCGCCGTACTTGGCGCCGAGGTACTCGGCGACCCGCGGGGCGGGGCGACCGGGGTCGTGCGCCGGTGCCGTCGGGTCGAGCTGGAAGGAGCGCCAGACGACCTCGACCCGGTCGGCCTCCGGGAACGCGGCGAGCGCGGACTCGAAGCGGCGCTTGCCGATGTAGCACCACGGGCACACGACGTCGGACCAGATCTCGACGCGCATCGGGGCCTGCGCGGACGGTTGAGGATTCACGGACTCCATGATGGCGACAACCCGGCCGACCGATCACCGATTCCCCGTGCCAGACTCACGCACCGTGAGCCAGACCTCGGACGCCGTCCGCTCCGTCCGCGTGCCGACGGCCCTCGACCTCGACGCCGCCTGGGCCGTGCTCCGCCGCCGGCTCACCCCGACGCCCCTGCTGCCGACCACGGTCCACGTGCCGCGGCTCGGCGCGGTGCCGGTGCTGCTCAAGCTCGAGACGATGCAGCCGACCGGCTCGTTCAAGGTCCGCGGGGCGCTGTCGGCACTGAGCCGGCTGCCCGAGGGCGAGCGGGCGGTGACCGCGAGCGCGGGCAACCACGGCCTCGGCACGGCCTGGGCGGCCGGCGTCACCGGCGCGGACGCCACGGTCGTCGTCTCCCGGTCGGCGTCGCCGGCCAAGGTCGCGGCGCTGCAGAAGTTCCCCGTCGAGCTCGTCCAGCAGGGCGACAGCTACGACGAGGCGGAGGCGCACGCGCTGTGGCTGGCCCGCGGGCACGGCCGCCGGTTCGTGTCGGCGTACAACGACCCGGACGTCATCGCCGGCCAGGCGTCGATCGGCTTCGAGCTGGACGCCCAGCTCGCCGGGGACGCGGGGACGGCGGACGGCGCGGCCGCGGCGGCGACGTCCGGGCCGTCGGCGAACCGGGCACCGCTCACCCTCGTCACCCCGGTCGGCGGCGGCGGGCTCGCCGCCGGGCTGGCCCTGTGGGGCCGGGAGCGGGCCCGGCGCCCGGTGCGGCTCGTCGGCGTCGAGGCGAGCGCGTCGAGCCCGGTCGCGGCGGCGTTGCAGGCCGGGGTCATCGACCCGGTCCAGGTCGACGACACGCTCGCCGACGGCCTCGCCGGCAACCTCGAGCCGGGCGCGGTCACGCCGTGGCTCATCGGCACCGACACCACCCTGGCCGGGGTCACCGAGGACGAGATCGTCGCCGCGATGCGCTGGCTGTTCTCCGCGCACGGGCTCGTCGTCGAGGGCTCGGCGGCGGTCGGCCTCGCGGCGCTGCTCGCCGGCAAGGTCCCCGCGCACGCGCTCGAGGGCGTCATCGACGGCAACCCGCTCGTCATCCTGCTCACCGGGCGCAACATCACCCGGGAGAAGTACGCGCACGTGCTCGGCGCCGTCCGGCCCTGAGCGGGCGGACGGCGCCGGGCACGGCACGAGGGGCTGACCTCGCCGGGCCTACGCGGCCTCGCCGAGGTAGGCCTCCCAGAGCGGGTCCCGCACGTCGGCCCCGCGGACGACCCAGGCCGGGCCGCGCGGCACGTACGGGTGGACGCGCAGCGTCCAGCCCTTCTCCTCCGGGGTGCGGTTGCCCTTGAGGTTGTTGCAGCGCACGCAGCACGCGACGAGGTTCTCCCACGAGTCGGCGCCGCCCCGGCTGCGCGGCAGCACGTGGTCGACGGTCGACGCGTGCCCGCCGCAGTACGCGCAGCGGTGCGCGTCCCGCCGCAGGACGCCCCGACGGCTCACGGGGACGGCCCGGCCGTGCGGTGCGCGCACGTAGCGGCCGAGGAGGATGACGGACGGCCGGGGCAGGGTCATCGTCCCCCCGACGACGGGGGACCCGCCGTCCGCGACGACGGTGGCCTTGCCCGCGAGCACCAGGACGATGGCCCGACGGAACGACACGACGGCGAGTGGCTCGTACCCCGCGTTGAGCACCAGGGTCCGCATGCCGTCACCTCCCTTCCTTCGTCGACGTCACCTGGCTGGTGGCGTCAGGACGCACTACGGCGGTGGGGCGAGCCCACCGGAGGTACCCGAGCGACGGACCGGACCCAGGACGACAGAAGGCGCCGCCCCTGACGGGACGACGCCTCGAACGCACGCAGCGGCGTATGGCCGCACCGCACTGGAAAGTGCGGCGGCCGCGCTTCGTACCGCGTCGTGCACGAGCCCTCCTGGAACCGGTCTCATCGAGTGCCTCTGGTCCGAAGAGTAGAGAACGGCAGGGGGTGCAGCACATGGTTTAGGCGGTGAGACTTTGGTTACGACCCTGTGACGGGGACCGCCCGGACATGCCGACGGCCCGGCCGGGGGGCGCCGGCCGGGCCGTCGGGAGCGGTCCACCCGTGGGGGCGTCGGGCCGTGGGGCGTACGGACCGAACCGGGCAGGACCGCCGTCGGACCACCCGCGAGGGGCGGTCCGCAGACGTGGTGCGTGGTGCGTGTGGAGCGGGTGGTGCGTCCGGGTCAGGGGCGCCCGAACGCGATGTTGCTCGACCAGATCTCGCGCTCCTGCGTCGACTTGCCGGAGCGCGGGGAGTCGATCATCCGGTTGCCGCCGGTGAAGATCCCGACGTGGGTCACGCGGCCGCCCGAGAAGATGAACACCAGGTCGCCGGGGCGGGCCTGGCTGCGGCTGAGGTGCGTCACCGCCGCGTACTGGGCGCCGGACGTGCGCGGCAGGCTGATGCCGGCCTTGCCGTAGACGTACTTCGAGAAGCCGGAGCAGTCGAAGCCGGCGGTCGTCGTACCGCCGTAGACGTACGGGATGCCGAGCAGGCTGCGCGCGATCGACACGATCGAGCTGGTGTCGACCGAGCGGCCCGGCGAGCTCGCCTTCTTCGTCGAGGACTTCACCGCGGAGGTCTTCCTGACCGGTGCGGCCGCCCGGACGGCCGACCGGGAGGCCCGCTCGACGACGCGTGCCTTGGGCTTGGGCGCGGCCTTCTTCACGGTGAGGGTGCTGCGCTCGAACGAGACGTTCGCGGTGCTCGGCGCGGTGACCGCGGCCCCGCTGACGACCGAGGCGGGCAGCGCCACGGCGGCCGCGGTGACGACCGACGGGCGGGACAGGGAGACGCCGTTCTCCGGAGCGGTCTTCGTGACGGCGCTCGCGGGCATGCCCATCGTGGCGACGAGACCGGTGGAGACGGCGAGGACGGCACCGCTGCGACCGACGGACCCGAGCTGGTCGCCGACCGCGCTGAGCTGGCCGGTCAGGGTGTCGGTGAGACTGTCGAACGGGGTGAGCGGACGGGCAGGCGCGCGGTGACGCGCCGAACTGCGTTCGGACACAGTGGAACCTCTCCGGACGCCTTCGAGGTGAGCTGTCGGGTTCGGGTTGGAGAAGTCACCCGGCCCTGGCGCGCGGCCCTTGTGGGACCTCGCACCGAGGGCTTCACCCCAAGGCGCTCCGGTGGTTCTGCCCGGCGGCTGGTTCGCCGTCCGGTCCGGAGTGCCGAAAGTGGGTCCCCCGCCTCTGCCATGCGGTGTTCGGTTCTCCGGACGGTGGCAGAGCTCGGCGTCCGACCCGGAGACCCCCCAGGGGTGGGAGGCGTGCCGAAACTACCCCGCGGGATCCGCGGATGTCACGTCACGGTCACGGCCGTGTCGGGTGTCACGATAAGCGACTCATAAATCATCACCAAGCGTGACCATTGCAGGTCAGGCAGTGGCCACGAAGACGTGGGCGGCCACGCTCGGTAGGAGGTCGAGGACGCCGTCCGGCGCTTCGACACGCAACGTGTCCCGGGTGCGACACGCCGAGACACGCACACCGGGACGCAGCCCGGCCTCGGCGAGCCTGGCCATGAGCTCGGTGTCGGTCTGGAGTGGTTCACCCAGACGGCGGACGACGAGGTCCCGAGGGGTCGTCGACCCCTCGAGGACGGTCGTCAGCGCCTCGACCCCGGTGCGGAAGTCCGCGGGGGCCACGGAGGTGCCGCCGAGCTCGTCGAGGCCCGGGATCGGGTTGCCGTACGGGGACTCGCGCGGGTCGACGAGGATCCCGAGGAGCTTGCGCTCGACCCGGTCGCTCATGACGTGCTCCCAGCGGCAGGCCTCGTCGTGGACGTACTGCCACTCCAGGCCGATGACGTCGAGGAGGAGCCGCTCCGCGAGCCGGTGCTTGCGCATGACCCGGGTCGCCTTGAGCCGGCCGGAGTCGGTGAGCTCGAGATGCCGGTCGCCGGACACGAGCAGCAGCCCGTCCCGCTCCATCCGCGCGACGGTCTGGGAGACGGTCGGGCCGGAGTGGCCGATCCGCTCGGCGATGCGCGCGCGCAGCGGGACGATCCCCTCCTCCTCGAGCTCGAAGATCGTCCGCAGGTACATCTCGGTGGTGTCGATGAGGTCGGTCACCGGACCTCGGCCTCCTGTCGTCGGCGTGCTCGTCGCGCGCCTCGCGGGTCCCCGTCGCACGGGCGGGCGCGTGCGGCAGCTGCATTCTCCCCCGTGACGGCCCCTCCTGGTGACGACCTGGGCCGCCGGCGTCGTGCCGCCTGCGCGCCGCACCGGTCCGCAGCACAACACCCCGCCGGCCGGTCCTCTTCCGGCGGGCGCCCCCGGGCCGGCGCGGCTAGCGTCGTCCGACGTGGTGACGAGCGTTCTGTGGTTCCGGCGGGACCTGCGGCTGGCCGACCATCCGGCCCTCCTCGCGGCGCACACCGCGGCCGGGGAGAACGGCGGGGGCCGGTCGGGCGTCGTCCCGCTCTTCGTCCTCGACCCGGCGCTGTGGGAGCCGGCCGGCCCTCCCCGGCGGGCCTGGCTCGTGCGCTCCCTGCGGGCCCTGGACGCCTCGCTCGGCGGCACGGCCCGGCGGCCCGTCCTCGTCGTCCGGCACGGCGACCCGGCGGACGCCGTCCCGGCCCTGGCGCGCGAGGTCGGCGCGGCGTCGGTGCACGTCACCGCGGACGCCGGCCCGTACGGCCGACGCCGGGACGACGCGGTGGCGGCGGCGCTCGCGGCCGCCGGCGGCCGGCTCGTGCGCACCGGGACGCCCTACGCCGTCGGCCCGGGCACGGTGACGAACGGCTCCGGCGACCCGTACAAGGTCTTCACCCCCTTCTTCAAGGCGTGGGCGCGGCACGGTTGGCCGGCGCCCGCGGCGTCGCCGCCGAAGGACGTCGAGTGGCACGGCGCCGCCGCCCGCCCGACGTCCGGGAGCGCACCGGCGACCGACCCGCTGCCCGAGGAGCCCGACCTCGAGGGCCTCGAGGTGCCCGAGGTCGGCGAGCAGGCGGCACTGACCCGGTGGCACGCCTTCCTCGCGGGGGAGGTCGACGGCGGCGGGGTCACCGAGTACGCCGACCGCCGCGACACCCCCGGCGTCGACGGGACGACGGCGATGTCCGCCCACCTGAAGTACGGCGAGATCCACCCGCGGACGATGCTCGCCGACCTCTCGCACCGCCGCGGCGCGGGCGCCGACACGCTGCGCAGCGAGCTCGGCTGGCGGGAGTTCTACGCCGACGTCCTGTGGCACCGCCCGGCGACGGCCCGCGAGTACCTGCGCCCCGAGTACGCCGGCATGCGGTACGCCGACCCCGCCCGGTCGAGGACCGCCCGCGAGCATCTCGAGGCGTGGCAGGAGGGCCGCACCGGGTACCCGTTCGTCGACGCCGGGATGCGCCAGCTGCGGGCCACGGGCTGGGTGCACAACCGGGTCCGGATGGTCGTCGCGAGCTTCCTCGTCAAGGACCTGCACGTCGAGTGGCAGCACGGTGCCCGCTGGTTCATGCGCTGGCTGCGGGACGGCGACCTCGCGAGCAACCAGCACGGCTGGCAGTGGGTCGCCGGCTCGGGCACGGACGCCGCCCCGTACTTCCGGGTCTTCAACCCGGTCTCCCAGGGCGAGAAGTTCGACCCGGACGGCGTGTACGTGCGCCGGTACGTCCCCGAGCTCGCGCACCTGGCCGGCAAGGCCGCGCACGCGCCGTGGGACGTCCTCGACGGCTACGCGCACGGCTACCCGGAGCGGATCGTCGACCACGCCGCCGAGCGGGTCGAGGCGCTCGCCCGGTACGCGGAGGTCCGCGGCGGCTGACCGGCGGCCGGGCGGACCGGGCGTCGCGCCCGCCCCGGCGGGCTGGCAGCATCACGCCCGTGCCGACGACGACGCTCGTGATCCCTGCCCGCTTCAGCGGCCCGCCCGGCTCCGGCAACGGCGGCTGGGTCGCCGGGGCGCTCGCGGCGCACGTGCCCGGCGCGCTCTCGGGGCGTGCGGTCGCCGTCCGGCTCTCGGCGCCGCCGCCGCTCGAGACCGTGCTGGACGTCGTCCCGCTCGACGGCGCGGACCCGGCGTCCGGCGTCCGGCTGCTGCACGGGGAGGTCCTCGCCGCGACGGCAGCCCCGGCCGGCCTGCCGCCCGCCGGGTTCCCCGACCCGGACGACGCCCCCGACACCTTCGTGCCCGTCGACGTCGCGCGGGCCGCTGCCGCGGGCTATCCCGGCCCCGGCGAGCACCCGTTCCCGACGTGCTTCACGTGCTCCCCGGACCACCCGACGGGCCTGCGGCTGACCCCGGCCCGACCGGCCGGCGGCGCCCCGGGGACGACGGCCACGCCGTGGGTGCCCGACGCGTCGTCCGACGCCGGCGACGGCCGGGCCGACCTCGCCACCGTCTGGGCGGCGCTCGACTGCCCCGGGATCTGGACCCTCGACCTCGCCGGCCGGGTCTTCCTCCTCGGCACGATGACCGCGGCCGTGGTCCGCCGGCCCGGGGTCGGCGAGCAGTGCGTCGTCGCCGGGACGGTGCGCGCCGAACGGGCCCGCACGACGCTCACGACGACGACGCTCTTCGCCGCGGACGGCGAGCCGCTCGCGCGCACCGCGCAGGTCTGGGTCGAGGTCGACCTGGCGCGGATCGCACCGGCGGGCTGAGCACGCCCGCGCCGGCGCCGTCCGTCGGCGCAGTGCGTCAGAGGACGGCGACCTGGTCCCCCGGGCGGACCTCGCCCGCCTCGACGACCCGCGCGTAGACGCCGCGCAGCCGCAGCGCGCGGCCCTCGTCGGACCACACGAGCTTGTGCGCGTCGCGGCCGAACCGGGCGGCGAACTTCGCGCAGCCGGTGTGCGGCTGGTCGGTGATCTCGACGACCGCCGTCCCCACGCGCAGCCGGGTGCCGACGGGCAGTGCCTCCTCGGAGAGGTCGAGGTCGACGTAGACCTGGTCGCCGGCGAGCGCCCAGCGGTCGCGGGACCCGGCGACGAGGTCGACGAACCGTGAGCTCATGAGCGTGAGCTGGCGGCCGGGGTGCGCCGACCCGTCCGAGGTCGCCGTGCTCGGGAGGTCGGCCCAGTCGTCGCCGACGAGGCCGGCGCCGGGGTCGAGGACGCCGACGGCGAGCTCCTCGCGGGCGTCGACGGCCGGGCGGCGGACGACGAGCTCCACGGTGCCGCTGCCGCGCGGTGCCGTGAGCACGCCGGGCAGGGCCGCGGCGAGCTCGGCGGCGGTGAGGTGACGGACGGCGGGCTCCGCGATCTCGGTCATGACGCGAGTGTGGGTCGGGAGGCCGGTCGTCGTCCACAGAGATCGACCGGCGGACAGCAGGGGTGACGGGCGCCACACATTTCAATGGAAGAAGATTCAATAGTTGAACCTTCTAGTAACTGATCCGGCCCGGCAGCGCCGACGGGCCGTCGCAGGACATCCCGTTCCCGTGGAAGGACCACCACCGTGACCGTCACCGACACCCCCGCCACCGCGCTCCACGAGGTGCTCGAGCTGGGCAAGGACGCGCAGGACCTGCTCTTCCGCTCGGCGCGCACCGCGAACACGTTCACCGACGAGCCCGTCACCGACGAGCAGGTCCGGGCGATCTACGACCTCGTCCAGTGGGCGCCGACGAGCATGAACACCCAGCCGATGCGGGTCACGCTCGTCCGCTCGCCCGAGGCCCGAGAGCGCCTCGTGCAGCACATGGCGCCGGGCAACCAGGCGAAGACGGCCGCCGCGCCGCTCGTCGCCGTCGTCACCGCGGACCGCGAGTTCCACGAGACCCTCCCCGAGGTCTTCCCGCACGCGCCGAACGCCAAGGACATGTTCGCCGACCCCGACGGCCGCGCCGCGTTCTCGAAGTTCAACGCCTCGATCCAGCTCGGCTACCTGATCCTCGGGATCCGCGCCGCGGGGCTGGCCGCCGGCCCCATGACGGGCCTGGACGCCGCCGGGGTCGAGCAGGAGTTCTTCCCCGAGGGCGACCGGCAGGTCGTCGCCGTCGTGAACATCGGCCGCCCCGGCCCGGACGCGTGGTTCCCGCGCAGCCCGCGGCTGCCTTTCGAGCGCGTCGTCACCGAGGCCTGATCGGCCCTGGTCCGGCCATCGTGTTCTCTCCCAGCGGATCGCCGGGTATTCGCGTTGCCATCGCCGCGAGCGCGTCGTAGGTTCGCCGTACACGGGAAGGGAGGTGGTCCGGAGTTGGATATCAACAGGACGCGTGAGGTGGCTGCCCGCTAGCCGCTGTCAGACGGACGGACTGCCCCACCCGGAGCCGGTCGATGCGTCGACCGTCCCCCACGGGGCATTCGCCGGGCCTTCAGCGGCCGGCGAGTACCAGGCAGTCACCGCAGCCCGCAGGAGCCGTGCATCGTCCAGCACGGCAGCCTCCACCCGGAGGCAGCCTGCGGGCTGTTGCCTGTCCTGGAACGGTGACCGCGCGGTGACCGGACCGCGCCACGCTGGACCCGCCCCACCTCGGCTGTTTACCTTTCGGCACCGCCGGAACGCTGAGACGGCGGAGAGCCGATGCGACGACACGACCCACCCGACGGCTTCGCGGAGTTCGTCACCGCGCGGTCCGGCGCGCTCCTGCGCGCCGCCTGGGCGCTCACGGGTGACCGGACGTCGGCGGAGGACCTCCTGCAGACCGCGCTGGCCGAGGTCTGGCCCAAGTGGGCCAGGATCTCCGCCGGCCAGAGCCCGGAGGCGTACGTGCGACGAGTGCTCGTGTCGACGTTCCTGTCCGGACGGCGGCGCCGCTGGCGGGGCGAGGTCCCGTCGGCGCAGGTCCCGGAGACCGCCGAGGACACCGACCTGGCCGGCCGTTCGGCCGCGCGGGACGCCGTCCACCGGGCGCTGCTGCGCCTCTCGCCGCAGCAGCGCTCCGTCGTCGTGCTCCGCTACCTCGAGGACCTCTCGATCGACGAGACCGCGCGCACCCTCGGCTGCTCGACCGCCACGGTCAAGGTGCAGGCCGGGCGCGCGCTCGCGACGCTGCGGTCGGACCCGCACCTCGGCCCGGCCCCGATCGGCCGGTGGGACGTATGACCGCCTCCGACCGGCCGGCCGGTCCCGGCGGGGCGGACGGCGACGACGGCCTGCGCGACCTGCTCCGGTCCGCCTATCCCGACCTGCCCGGACCCGCCGACCGGCTCGAGCGGGTGGGTCGCCTCGTCCGGCGCCGCCGACGGACCCGGGCGGCCGCTGCCGCAGGCACGCTCCTCGTCGCCGCCGCGCTCGCGGCCGTGGCGCTGCCCGGCGGGCCGCGCGGCGGGCTCGGCGTCGTCGTCCAGCCGCCCGCGGGCAGCAGCGCCCCGACTCCCCCGCCGGTCCCGTCCGGCCCGGCGCCCTCCGCCGGAACCACGCGGGGGACGGTGACCGCGGCGCTCCCGCCCGCGGCGAGCACCGGTCCCGGCACCGGTCCGGGGACGACGCCCGGCCCGGCCGCGAGCGCCGCGGCCGGCCCCCCGCCAGGTGTCCCGTTCGTCCCCGGGCTGGTCCCGGCAGGCTCGCCGGGCAGCGGGCTCCGGCGCGTCGTCCCGACGGACCAGCAGCCGACGGCCGGTGACGGGACCGGCATCTTCCGCACGGTATGCGCCTACTCCCACATGAACACCGACGACGTGCTCGCCGGGCCGGGGCGCGGCGCGGGGGCGGTGCCGCTGCGCACCTACTGGGGCAACACGTCCGCCCGCGCCGGGGAGACCGGGCCCTGGACGGCGACCGGCCGGTCGACGTGCCGCGGCGGGACCGTCGACCGCTCGGTCTACTGGGTGCCCTCGCTCGTCGACACCTCCACCGGGGCCCCCGTCGCCCCGCAGGTCGTGCACGTCTACCTGTCCACCGGGTACGGCGGGGTCCGCCCCGGGGAGGTCCGGGGACTGCCGCCCGGGCTGCGGATGGCCGCCGGGGACCCGGGCGCGACCGGTGCACAGCAGCACGCGTGGTGGACCTGCTGGGGCGGCGACGGCCGCCGCTCGGCGTCCCCGGTGTCGTGCGGCGACGCTCCCGTGGAGCTCGTCGTGCAGTTCCCGCAGTGCTGGGACGGCGTCCGGAACGACAGCCCGGGGCACCGCGCCCACCTCGGCTACGCGACCGGGACCGGTTGCCCCGCAACCCGTCCGGTGGCGCTGCCGGAGCTGAGCTACCACGTCCTGTACCCGCCGACCGGGCCCGACGGCGTCCGCCGGTGGCGGCTCAGCACCGACGTCCCGGGGCGCCCCGCCGGGACGTCGGCGCAGGCCGGCTGGGCGAACGGCTGGGACCCCGGCATCGCCGCCGCCTGGACCGAGCACTGCCTGCGCGCCGCCGTGTCCTGCGGCTCCCACCTGCTCGGCGACGGCAGGGCGCTCGAGGGCGACGTCTGAGCCTGCGGCACTGCCCTGTCCGTACCCCGCGCCCGCACGACCGACCCAGCACCCCCGTACGACCCCGCCTGCCCACCTGCCCGAACCGGAGGAGTCCTGTGCCCAGAACCACCGGCGGCCGCCCGCGCCGCCGTCCGAAGCACCTGTCCCGCACCGCCGCGCTCGCCGTCGGCTCCCTCGCGCTCCTCGTGGCGCTGCCCGTCGGCGCGGGCGTCGCGACCGGGGCCGTGCCGACCGGGTGGCTGCGCGCCACGCCGTCCGCCGGGACGTCCGACCCCGCGTCTGCCACGCCGGCCGCCGTGCTGCGGGACGCGCCCTGGCACCACCGCAGGCGTCACCCGCGGCCCCGGCCGCCCGTGGTGACACCGACGCCCCTCCCACCGGTCCCCGGGACGCCCTCGGCCCCGCCGACCGGCCCGACGACCGGCACCCCGGGCGCGACCCCGACCCCCGCA
>NZ_MWLN01000171.1 GCF_002198655.1 Kineosporia sp. A_224 | reverse complement strand
TACGGGCGGGGCCCCCCGGCCCCGCCCGTACCGCCGCGCCACCGCCGTCCTCCTCGTGGCCGCGCTGGCCGGCGCCGCGCTCGGCTGGAACGGCGCCGGCTCCTGGCGCCGCTCCCAGGAACGCGAGATCGCCCTGGGCTCGGCGACCGCTGCGGCCGCCGTCGTCGCGGTCACCGACACCGCCGGGGCGCCGGCCCCGGTGTCAGCGGACGGCGGCAAGGACTCCGAGAGCGGGCGCGGCGCCGAGTTCGAGAGCCTCACCGCGACGCTCGTCGTCCGCGTGACGAACCTCGGGGACGTCCCCCTCGAGGTCCTCGGCGGCGGTGGCGGGTTCAGCGCGGTGCGCGTCCGCTTCCTCGAACCGTCCGGGGCGACGCTGCGCCCGCGCGGCCGGCTCACCGTGCGGGCGGCCGTCGAGGTCGCGTGCGCGTCCCCGCAGGTGCTCACGGTGCCGCCGCTGCGCGTCGTGCTGCCCGACGGGCGGTCCCGTGAGGTGCCGGTCGACGCGGCGACCCCCGCGGTCGCGGAGCTGTGCGCGAGCGACCTCCGGGGCGCCGTCCCGCTCGTCGTCGGTGCGGCGTCCCCGCCGCGGACCAGCGTCGCCGAGCTCGTCGACAACGGCCGGTTCCGGCTCTCGGTCGTCGCGCCGTCCGGGCGGACGACGCGGATCGTCGGCGTGGCCGTCGACGGCATCGAAGTCGGCGCCGACCCGCTGCCGATGACCGTCGACGGCACCCCGCGGGCGATCTGGCTCGACCAGCCGGGCACCTGCGAGCCCTCGGTGGCCCGCTCCGGCCTGCCCCGCGCCGTGGACCTCGAGGTGGACGCCGGCACCGGCCAGCCCGTGACGGTCCGGCTGCCCATCGGCGACGCGTTCACCCGCTGGCTCCTCGACGGCGTCTGCGGGCGCGCCGGGACCGGGCCGTGACGCCGCCCGCGCCGGCCGGCCGCGCGGATGCGGCGCCCGTGCTCGCCGAGGTCGACCTCGACTCGGCCACCGAGGCGTCGCCAGCGCGCCGCCGTCCGCTCCTCGCGGCCGCGACCGTCGTCGCCGTCCTCACCCTCGTCGTCGCGGCCGCACTGCGCTCCGAGGTGAGCGGACCGCCGGCCCCACCGGCCCCGGCGGTCACGGCATGGGTCGCGCTGCGGTCCGTCGCCCCGGCCGCGGACGGCAGGGCCGCGACGGCCGACCTCGTCGTGACGCTCGCCAACCACGGCACCGGCGACCGCACCGTGAGCGGTCTCGCGGTCGGCGGCCCGCGCTCGGGCGGGGCCGCGACGACCCTCGAACCGCCCCGCACCGACACCCGTGGGGCGACGTCGGGGCCGCTCCCGCTGCTCGTCCCGGCCGCCGGGAGCGGGCTCGTCGCCGTCCGGGAACCGTTGGCCTGCAGCGGGAAGAGCCCCACCGGCGGCAGCGGCGCCGACCTCGACGTCCGGCTCACCCTCGACGGCGGGGACGTCGTGACCGCTGTCCCGGTCGGTGCGCTCGCCGCCACGGACGGCGTCTGCGGCGCGCTCCGCACCGCGACCCCGGACGGCGCCGCGTCGCCGGTCGAGGTCGTCTCGGCCCGGTTCTCCGGCCGGACGGCGCAGCTGCGGGTCTCGGGGCTGCCCGCCGGCGCGACGGTCGTCGGGGTCGGCGCCGACGGCTGGGTCGTCCCGCTGCTCGACGGCGCCACAGCGGCCGGCCCGGCCACGACCCGGACCCTCACGCTCGGCCGCCCGGCCCCCGGCTGCGCCGACACCGGCAGCCGCGGCGTCGTGCCGATCGGGCTCCAGCTGCGGGTGTCGGACGGCGGACCGCCCGTCACGCGGTACGCCGACGTCGGCCCGGACCTGGCCCGGTGGCTCGTCGACGCCCGGGCCGGCGCATGCGACCCCGCCTGACCGGGGCGGCGCTCTGGCGCAGACGGGGCCGCCCGGTCACCATGAGGTCGTGAGCCGGGAAGCACTCGGGGTCACGGCGCCGGACGACTACGACGAGGGGTCCGCCGCCGGGCTCGACGACGCCCCGACGACCCTGCTCGCGACGATCTCGCTCGACCGGCCCGAACGCCCGGCAGGGCCCGGGGCCGCCGGCGTCGCCGCGCCGTCCGCGCCGGCCGCCCGCGCGGAACCGGGCGGACCCCACGACCCCGCCGACCTCGACCTCGACGCGGGCCCGGCGGCGCCCGAGGGCGTCGACCCGCCCGGCCCGCTGCAGCGGCTCCTCGGGGCGCCGGGGGCCGGGCCCAGCAGACTCACCCTCGTCGCGATCGTCGCGGCCGCCCTCGTCGTCGGCGTCCTCGGCGGCTCGACGTCCGCCCGCCAGCAGGCCGACGCCCGGCTCGACGCGGCGACCCGCGTCGTCCTCGCGGTCGAGGCGGACCCGGGCGCCGGCTACCAGGCGACCGACGTCCCGGTCGGCGGTGAGGTGCTCGTCACGGTGAGCGTCGCGCTGTCGGGGCGGGTCGGCACCGGCGGCGAGGTCCGCATCGAGCGGCTGCGCACCCCGATGGGCACGCTCGCGCTCTTCCCCCCGGTCGTGACGAAGGACGGCGCGGACGCCTGGCAGACGCTCCTGCGCGGCACCGTCGACTGCCCCCGGGTCCGGGCACTCGTGCGGGACACGCAGTACGACGGCACGCTCCTCGAGAACTCCGTCGCGGAGGTGCGCCCGGCCGGGACCAAGCACGACGTCGACGTCCCGGTGCTCCTCGCCAACCCGGCCACGGTCATCAGCGCGGTGGCGAACCGGTGCACGGAGGCGATCCCCGAGGACCCGTACGCCGGGCCGAGCTACGACGTCGGCGCGGTGACCGCCCGGGCGGACGGGTCGGTGACCTTCGTCGTCGGGCCCGGGACCGCCCTCGACGACGGCGAGCAGCCCCTCTTCAGCCTCGCCCAGTTCGTCGAGAACAGCAGCGGCCCCAATCCGTTCACGGCCATGCGGCCGGTGCGCGCCAGCACCGACACCGCGACCTTCGAGGTGCCGAGGACGGGCTGGACGATCACCACGACACCGCGGCTGCCGCTCATCGCGACCAAGCCCACGCTCGTCCGGCTCCAGGTCTCCTACCTGTGCCCGCGCGGCACCCGCCGCACCCAGGTCCCGACCCTGCCGGAGTTCCCGACGATCATCACGGGCACGGTCGACCGGATGAGCAACGTCCGGTTCGCCGACGGCTGGGACGACGGCGCGCTGCGGTCCGCGGCGGTCGCGGCCGCCGTCCGGTCGTGCGCCAGGGCGGGTTCCCTGTCGTGAGCACGGCCGGCGCGGGCTCCCCGGTCGAGGAGCTCTCGCTCGACGACGGGGCGCCACCACCGGCCGGGACCGCGCCGGACCGGCGCTCGTCGTTCCCGCGTCGCCGGGCCGCGGTAGCCGTCGCCGCGGTCGCGGCCCTGCTCTTCGCGGCCTGGAGCGGGCACGCCGCCGGCGCGGCCCAGGGCCGGGACGACGGCCGGCGCGCCGCGCTCGAGCAGGCCAGGGTGCTCGTGTGGTCCGTCGGTGACGCCGTCCCGGACGGCGCCGGCCGGGCCCGGCTGCAGCTGTTCGCGGCGTCCGGCTCGGGCCGCCCGCTCACCGTGCGCCGGCTCCACGTCGGCGCCGACACGGTGACCCCGGTGCAGCCGCTGGACGTCCCGGAGGCGACGTCCGCCTCGACCACGGCCGTCGCCGAGGTCGCGTGCGGCTCGGCCCGCGAGCTCGAGCTCATGCGGTCCGCCCCCGGTGCGGACCGGGTCGGCACCCTCACCGCGGACATCGTGGACGGCTCCGGTACCGAGCGCGAGGCACCGCTCGCGCCGCTCCCCGACGAGGCCTCCTTCCGTGCGCTCCTGCGGCTGGCGGCGTGCCCGGCGTCCGACGACGGCACCGGGACCGCCGGCGCGGCGGCCGCGGGCACCTCGGGCCTGTCGATCGTCGCGATGACGGCGCAGTCGAACGGCAGCCTGACGATCATGCTCGAGGCCGGGCCCGACGCGTCGGCGGCCCGGGTCGGCGTCGTCCGGCTCGGCACGGACGGCCCGTTCACGGTCACCGCCGAGCCCGCGACCGGCGTCACCGTCGAACCGGGCGGGCCCCGGGCGCAGCTGCTCGTGCGGCTCGCCGCGACGGGCTGCCCGGGCCTGCTCGGCGGGCAGCCGTCGGTCGAGGGTCTGCTCGCCCTCGAGGTCCGGACGCCGGGAATCATCTCCCGGGTCCGGCTGCCGGGCTGGGACCAGGGAGCCGTCGGCCAGGCCGCCGCGACCGCCCTCCGGAACGGCTGCGACGGGTGAACCCGCGGCCTTCCGGGGCCGCCAGGGAGTGTGAGGCTCCGCACGCCGCGCTGGCGCTGCGTGCCGCCATGCAGGGCGATTCATCACAACTGTGACCGACTGTCACGTATCGGCTTGACCAATACTCGGTGACGATCAGTGCATCTCCCCTAACCTTGCGCCTATGTCGGTGATCCACTCTGCTGGTTGGAACGGTCCTGCGCTGCGGCGTCAGACCGTTCTCGCCCTCGGCTTCGCCGCACTGTCGACGCTCGGTTACGTGCTGGTGCTCAGCCCCTACACGACCCAGAGCCTGTGGTTCCCGCCGGCCGGGATCACGTTCGGCTACCTCGTCGCGGTGGGCTGGAAGGGCGCACCCGTCGCGCTCCTCGCCCGGGTCGCGGGCGGGCTGCTCGCCGCCTCCGGGGACTACACGTCCGCCCCGGCCGTCGTCCTGCTCGCGGACGTCGCGACGACGCTCATCTACACCGCCGCCGCGGAGGTGCTGCGCCGCCGGGTCGGCTCCCGCGTCGACGCGTCCTTCACGGCCCTGGCGACGTTCCTCGTGAGCGGGGTCGTCGTGGCCCCCGCCGGAGCGGCGCTCGTCGGCGCGCTGGCGCGGAACGCGATCGGCGGGGCCGGGTCGGCCCGGTCCTGGGCGACCGCGGTCGTCGGGGACGCCACGGCGGTCGTCACGCTGGCGCCCGCCTTCGTGCTGCTCGCCGCGACCGTCGCCACCGGGCGCTCGCTGTCGCTGCGGGTGCCCCGGCGGCGCCGGCTGGAGATGGTCGCGCAGTCGTGCGTCATCGTCCTCACCCCGGCGCTCATCGTCTGGGCGGACGGCGTCCAGGCCGTCGAGCTCGTGCTCCTGCCGCTGGCCCTCGTGCCCCTCGGCGCGCTCGTCGTCCAGCGCGACCTCACCCGTGCCGCGCTCGCCCTCGCCGGCTGCGCGGTGCTGCTCGGGGCCGCGGCGCAGCTGAGCTTCGGGTCCTCCGAGCCGCTCTTCCGCCTGCAGGTGCTCATGTTCGCCGGCGGTGTCGCGACCTGCTTCACGGGCGTCGCGCTGTTCCGCGAGGACCGCGACCGGCGCAGCGCCGAGATCGACTCGACCCGGTGGCGGGCGCTCGCGGAGGTGGCACCCGCAGTCGTGGCCCGGGTCGACGCCGACGGGCACTGGACCTTCGACGGCGCGAGCGCCCTGCTCGACACCGGCGCCATCGACGTCATCCACCACGCCGAGGCGGTGCCGGCGCTCGTGCAGGCCGTCGCCGCGGGGGTGCCCGCCACCGTCCAGTGGACGGCCGGCGACGAGGGCGGACGACGCTTCCTCACCCACGTGACCCCGCTGCCCGGCGGCGAGCAGCTCGCGGTGACGACCGAGACGACGGCCCTGCACAGCGCGGAGCTGACGATCGCCTGGGAGCGCAGCCACGACCGGGAGACCGACCTGCCGAACCGCGAGCTGCTCGTCGCGACCGCCGACCAGGTCGCCGCGACCGGCGCGGCGAGCATCGTCGTCGTCGACCTCGACCGCGCCGTCCGGCGGGCCGTCCTGCTCGACGCCGAGCCGGCCCGCGTTGTCCTCGCCCTGGCCGACCGGGTCCGCCGGGTGCTCGACACCGACGACCTCTCCGACGGCCGGGCCATGGTCGCCCGCGTCGGCGACGACCAGTTCGGCGTGCTCGTGCCGGAGGGCGTCACCGCGGCCCGGATGCTCGGCGAGCGCGTCGTCGAGGCGCTGCGGCAGCCGGTGCCGGTGCCCGGCGGGCGGATCGCGCTCGCCGCGTGGGGCGGGGTGGCGTCCGTCGACACCTTGCGCGGCGCCCGGGACTGCCTGGACCGCGCCGCCGCGGCGCTCGAGGTCGAGAGCGACCACGGGCACGGCCACGTGAGCGTCCTCGACGCGCTCACCGTGTCGACCTCGACGGAGCGCGCCCGGCTCATCGGGGACGTCGTCGACGCCGTCGGCAAGGGCGAGCTCGAGGTCGTGTTCCAGCCGGACGTCGAGCTCGCCGACGGCCGGCTCACCGGCGTCGAGGCGCTCGTCCGCTGGCGCCGCCGGGAGGGCTTCACCGCCGCGACCGACCTGTTCGTCCGGCTCGCGGAGGAGGCGGGCGCCGTCCAGGCGGTGGACTCCTGGGTCATGGAGCAGTCCCTCGCGGCGATGGGCCGCTGGCGGGCCGCGTACCCCGACGGCCGCGCGGACTCCCTCGAGCTCGGCCTCAACGTCAGCGCGATGTCGCTCACGGAGGACCTGCCCGAGCGGCTCGTCGACGCCTGCCTGCGGCACGGCGTCCCGCCGGAGAACGTCCGGCTCGAGGTCACCGAGACCGCGCTCGTCGACGACTCGAACGCCCCGGCGGTGCTGCGCCGGATCCGGCAGCGCGGGGTGCGGATCGCCCTCGACGACTTCGGCACCGGGTACGCGACGCTGTCCCGGCTGCACCGGCTGCCCGTCGACGTCCTCAAGCTCGACCGGTCGTTCCTCACCCCGATCACCGAGGAGGTCGCGAGCCAGGCCCTGGTGTCGCTCGTCCTCGGGCTGGCCGGGCCGCTGCGGGTCGAGGTGCTCGTCGAGGGCGTCGAGAACCGCGCCCAGCGGGACCTGCTCGTGGAGCTCGGCTGCAAGCGGGCGCAGGGCTACCTGTTCGCCCGGCCGGCGCCGGCGTCGACGATCGACGCGCTGCTCGCCTCGGGCGGGATGCTCATCCCGGACGCCGGGGCGACGGTCCTGGCGTGACGCCCGCGAAGAGGTCGGGGAAGACCTTCGCGACCTTGGCCGAGAGGTAGTCGCCGTACCGCCCGCTCCAGGCGTGCACGCTGGCGCCGTCCCAGCGGCGGCCGGCGTCGTCCGTGGGCGGTGAGCCGGCGAGCGGCAGCGGGGTCACCTCGGCGTCCCACGAGGGGTCGAAGAAGTACGGGAACGACAGCCGGCCGCGCCCGCTGACGTTGCGCACCCGGTGCGGCGTCGACCGGTACCGGCCCTCGGTGAGCCGGTCGAGCATGTCGCCGATGTTGCACACGAGGACGCCGGGCTCCGCCGGCACCTCGATCCAGGTGCCCGCGGGGGTGCGGACCTGGAGCCCGCCGAGGTCGTCCTGGGCGAGCAGCGTGAGGATCCCGTAGTCGGTGTGCTCGCCGACGCCCCACTCGGCGGCGTCGGCGTTGTCCGCGAGGGCGGGGTAGTGGAAGACCCGGAAGAGCACGGTCGGGTCGCCGGTGAGGTGCTCGGCGAACCAGCCGGGCGGCAGCCCGAGCCCGACGGCGACCGCCCGCAGGACCGCGTCCGCGACCGGCCGCAGCGCGTCGAGCCAGTCGAGGACCGCCGGGCCCAGCCCGCCGGGCGGGAACAGGTTGGCGCCGTGCAGCGGTGCCCCGGCGAGGACCCGGGGGTGGTCGGCGGGGTGCTCGAGCCCGACGTAGAGCCCCTCCTTGCGGTCCGGGACGCCCGACGTCAGCTCGCCGCGTACCGGGAACCAGCCGCGCCACGCCGGGCCCGCGTGGCTCATCGCGTACGGCTGCTTGGCCGCGTCGGGCTGGTCGAAGAACTCCCGCGAGAGCCGGTCGAGGTTCTCCAGCAGGCCGGGGTCGATGCCGTGCCCGGTCACCCGGAAGAACCCGAGCGAGCGGCAGGCGGCGTCGATCTGCCGGGCGACGGCGGCGACGTCCGAGCCGTCGAGCAGGGGGCTGATGTCGACGAGCGCCAGCGAGTCTGCGGCGGCGGGTGCGGGGCGGGGGCCGGTCGTCACCTGTGCAGCGTAGGTACGGGCCGACCGTCCCGGTAGCGTTCACGTATGCGCATCGCCGCCGCCCGCGTCTTCGTCAGCGACCTCGGCCGCAGTGCCCCCTGGTACGAGCGCGTCCTCGGCGCGCAGCCGTCCGCCAGCAGCCCGGACGACGGCTACGCCGTCTTCGACGCCGGGTGCGACCTCGTCGTCGAGGAGGTCGGTGACGACTCCGACATCCCGGCGGCGCAGCTCGTCGGCCGCTTCACCGGGATCTCGTTCGCCGTCGACGACGTCGCCGCCACCTGCCGCACGCTCCGCGACGCGGGCGTGGACGTCGTCGGCGAGCCCGAGACGCAGAGCTGGGGCGGCGTCCTCGCGACCGTCGCGGACCCGGACGGGAACGCGGTCCAGCTCGTCCAGTACCCCTGACGCGGGCGGTCAGCCGGCAGGTGTGAGCCGGCCCGCCTGGACCGCGTCGCAGACGGCCCCGCCCTCGGCGGCACCGTCGACGACGGCCTGCGCGAAGAGCACGAGCCAGTCCCGGACGCCGTCGGCGGTGCCGGCCGCGTACCGCGCGAGCGTCAGCGGGTAGGACGGCCCGGCCACGAGGAGGGGGACCTCCCAGACGGCGACCCCGGTCGGGTCCAGGCCCCGGCCGCGGACGACGGCCCGGCACAGCGCCCGGGCGACGACCCCGTTGCCGACGACGAACGGCCGGGCCGTCATGACCTCGGCGTGGACGAGCGCGGCGACGACGAGGGCCGGTGCCTCGGCGGGCGCCCGGAGCAGGTCGGCGAGCCCGTCGAGCCGCACCGTCAGCGGGTCGCCGCCGTCGGGCGCGGGGACGACGTCGCCCGGCGCGGCGCCGGTGAGCAGGTCGGCGCCGTCGCCGGGAGCCTCGCCCGCCCGGCGCGGGCGGCCCAGGGCCTCGTCCGGCACCAGGCCGGCCGCCGCCGCGGTGTGCAACCGGGCGAGCGCCTGCATCGGGGCCGTCGACCAGACGCCGTCGAGCCGGGTCGCCTCGGCGGCGGCCCGCAGCGCACCGGACGCCGTCCGGCCCGCGGGGTCGTCCGGCAGCGTCGCCGCACCGCGGGCGGCGTCGCGGAGCATCGCGACCGGGAAGCGGGCGCCGGCGAGCGCCGCGGACGCCCGGGCGGCGCGCACGCCCGACTCGGCGCGCGCCTCCTCGGTGCGCCGGCGCAGCGCGTTGTGCCAGCGCAGCTGCGTGCAGGCCTCGCGGGCCGCGTCGACCGCCTCGGGGACGCCCGGCAGGGCGGCCAGGGCGGTGAGGGCGTCGGCGGTGTCGGTCACCCGTCCGACCCTAGTCGCCGGGCTGCGACAGGCCCGGCCGGCCGCGTTGACGTGCGCCACACCGGCGGGTGCGGGCCTGCGCCGCGATGAATGCGTGGATGGTTGTGTCCTCGTGCACGTGATCGCGTGCAGCAGGACCCAACCATGGACTCGTCGATCATGGTTCGAGGTCGCCCAGCGCGTCCGCGACCTCCTCGAGCAGGTCCTCGTATCCGGACGGCGGACCGGCACAGCGGGCAAGCATCCACTGCATCCGGCTGACGCCCGTCAGGAGCGCCGTGACGCGGTACCCGAGCAGCACGTGCTCGCGCGACAGGCGCGGGTCGGTGCCGTCGAGGTAGGCGGCCAGGACATCCTCGGCCCCCGCGGGCCGGTCCAGCGAGAGCACGAGGAGCGCGAGGTCGGACCCCACCGGGGCGGTACCCGTTGTCGCCCAGTCGATCGCGACGACGCCCCGGTCGGCCCGAACGAGGTTGCCCAGGCCGAGGTCGCCGTGCGTGAGGACCCGCGGGACGTCGTCCAGCCGGGCCAGGAGCGCCCCACGCTCCGTCCACGCCTTCTGCAGCAGCACGCTGAACCGGGCATCGGGTGCGGCGGACAGGTCGAGGTCCGTCACCGCGAGCCGCTGCGCGAGCGGGTGGTCCGCCAGCCACGGCAGCGCCGGCGGCGCGACGTGGGTCGGCGTCTGCCAGCGGGCCAGGGCCGCCGCCGCCTCGACCGGCGACGGTGCCGGGCCGGTGACGTCCTCGAGATGGACGACGTCCTCGCCCGTACCGAAGCAGCGCGGGCTGAACAGGTGCGGCCCGTCGGGCAGCAGGCCCGACGCGTACGCGAGCGGCTCCCGGTGCCAGTGCGCCCAGTGGTCCGGCCGGACGGCGGCCGCGGCGTGCCGCCCCGCGGTGACGGGCCGCACCGTCTTGCGCACGAGGCTGAACGGCACGACCTCGCCGCCCCGCAGCACACGCCCGCGGAAGCGGACCACGGACGCGGTCGCGGCCCCCATCCCGCCGCCGAGCGGCTCCGCGACCACGTCGAGCAGGTCGCCGTCGCCGGCGGCGGCGCGAACGACCTCCGGCGGCAGGACGTCGGCAGCGGGCACGCAGCGACGCTACCCGCGTCCCCGGACACCACACCCGCGTCCCGCCCCGTTNTCGGCGCCCCGCCCGACCGCCCGCCGTCCGGCCCGCGCACGTCGTTCCGGCACCTGCGTCCGGCGGCTACGGTGCACCGCATGGGCGCAGCCGGGATCGGGCCGTGGGTGGTGCTCGTTGCCGCCACGGTCGTCGTGGCACTCGTGGCGCTCGTCATCGGGTGGGCGATCCTGCGCGGGCGCGACCTCGGCGGGCCCGCGGACCGGGCGACGTTCGCGACGCTGCACACGGCGGGGCTGGCGGCGCCGCACCTGCGCGAGGGGCTCACCCCGACCGGGGCGAGCCGGGCCGCCAAGCACCTGCGGACGCTGCTCGGCACCTCGGCGGTCGCCCTCACCGACGCCGGGTCGACGCTCGCCTGGGACGGCGCGGGCAACCACCACGCCCCGCAGGCCGCCGCGCACGCGGCCGAGGTGCTGCGGACCGGGCGCAGCGTCGTCCTGGAGGGCCCCGAGGTCTTCTGCGGGTCGGTCGACTGCCCGATCCGGACGGCGGTCGTCTCGCCGGTGACGAGCGAGGACCGGGTCGTCGGGGCGCTCATCGCCTACGGGCCGGAGACGAACGCCGGGCTGGTCCGGGCGACCGACGAGGTGGCCCGGTGGGTGTCGGCGCAGGTCGAGCTCGCGGACCTCGACCAGTCCCGGTCGCGCGCCGCGGAGGCCGAGCTGCGGGCGCTGCGGGCACAGATCAGCCCGCACTTCGTCTACAACTCGCTCGCCGCGATCGCGAGCTTCGTCCGCACCGATCCGGAGCGGGCCCGCGAGCTGCTCCTGGAGTTCGCGGACTTCACCCGGTACGCCTTCCGCCGCGGGGGCGAGTTCACGACGTTCGCCGACGAGCTGCGCAACATCGAGCGTTACCTCGTGCTCGAGCAGGCCCGGTTCGGCGACCGGCTCCAGGTGCAGCTCGTCGTCGCGCCCGAGGTGCTGCCGGTCGCCGTCCCCTTCCTCGCCGTCCAGCCCCTCGTCGAGAACGCCGTCCGGCACGGCCTCGAGGGCAAGACCGGCATCGGGCACGTGACGCTCGGCGCCCAGGACGCCGGCTCCGAGGCCCTCATCTGGGTCGAGGACGACGGCGTCGGCACCGACCCGGAGCTCGTGCGGCGGATCCTTGCCGGGGAGTCCGAGGCGGACTCCGTCGGCCTGGGCAACGTCGACGCCCGGCTGCGCCAGGTCTTCGGGGACGACTACGGCCTCGTCGTCGAGACCGCCCCGGGCGCCGGCACGAAGGTGAGCTTCCGGGTGCCCAAGTTCCACCCGGGCGTCAGGGCCGGCTAGGCCACAATCACCAGATGAGCAAGGAGGTCACCGGGAGCGCGGCGCCGCAGCCCCCGCTGGACGGCGGCAGCACCGTCGACCTCGACGACCCGGCGGCCACCGAGGAGCCGCAGCCGCCCCGCGGCCGGCTCCACCGGTACGGCCCGACGACCGCCTCCGTGCTGGCCGTCCTCGCGCTCGTCGGCGTCGGGCTCGCCCAGAACGGCGCTCCGGACGACCGCCCCGTCCCCCGGCCCTCGACGGCGGCCCCGACGGCCTCCGCGGACGACGCCTCCGACGTCACCGCCGACCCCCCGGTCGACGCCCGGCTGTTCGCCCGCGTCCGCCCCGCGGGCCGCGAGGGCGGCGACCTCGACCACGTCCGGGCGACCGTCGAGCTGACGAACCGGGGCGGCGTCGAGCGCCGGGTCGTCGCCGTCGACCTCGTCGGGCTCGGGACGGCCACGGTCGACACCCCGCCCGCCGCGCCCCTCGCACCGCAGGCATCCGTGACCCTCGCGGCGACGGTGAGCGCGGACTGCGAGACCTCCGGCGTGCTCCCGGCGCGGGTCCGGGTCATCGAGCTCGACCGGCAGGGACGGCGGTTCCCGGCGCTCGCGACCATCCTCGACCGCGACACGCTCCTCGACGTCCTCGACCCGCTGTGCCCGCCCTCGCGCACCGGGCTGCACGTCGCCGTCGTCGTCGCCTCGGACGGCGGGGGCGGCGTCGCCACGGTCCGCGTCGTCAACCACGGCAACCTGTCGACGCTCGTGACCCCGCGGGCCGCACCGGACGCCGGCGGCCTCCGGCTGGTCTCGCAGCCGCCGCTGCCGTACGACCTCGGCCCCGGGCAGGCGATCGTCGCGACGCTCGAGCTCGACGCCGCCGACGGCACCGACGGCTGCCCGGCCGGGTCCGTGCGGGAGGCCGCCGCGGCGCTCTACCTCGAGGCCGAGACGCCGTACGTGTTCAGCGAGGTGACCGGCTTCCCGCAGGCGGCCCTGGAGGCTGCCGTCGAGCGCTGGATCGCGGACCGGGGCTGCCCCGCCGCCGGCTGAGCCACAGGTCGAGCCACAGGTCCACCACCCCTGCCCCTTCAGAACCACGGGTGGTCCCCGTTAACCTCAGGCGCATGTCCGGTGCGACGACGCCTGCGGCACGCGCGGAGAGCTCTCCGCTGCGTGCCCTCGTCGTGGACGACGAGGCACCGGCGCGCGAGGAGCTCGCCTGGCTGCTCTCGCGGGACCCGCGGGTCGGCCCGATCCGGACGGCGACGAGCGGCGCCGAGGCGCTGCGGGCCCTGGACGCCGAGCCGGTCGACGTCATCTTCTGCGACATCAAGATGCCCGGCCTCGACGGCCTCGACCTGGCCCGCGTGCTCGCCCGGTTCTCCCAGCGGCCCCAGGTCGTCTTCGTCACCGCCTACGACCAGCACGCCATCGACGCCTTCGACCTGCGCGCGACCGACTACGTCATGAAGCCGGTGCGGCCCGAGCGGCTCGCCGAGGCGGTCAAGCGGGTCGTCGAGGCGATCGGCCCGGCCCCCGTCGAGGCGGACGCCGGCCCGGAGGACGAGACGATCGCCGTCGAGCTCGGCGGCGTGACCCGGTTCGTGCAGCGCTCCCAGGTGCGGTTCGTCGAGGCCCACGGCGACTACGCGCGGCTGCACACCGCGTCGAGCAGCCACCTCGTCCGGATCCCGCTGACGACGCTCGAGGAACGCTGGGCGGGCGCAGGCTTCGTCCGCATCCACCGCAGCACCCTCGTGGCCCTCCCCCACGTCGACGAGATCCGCATCGACGGCGGGCGGTGCGCCGTCCGGCTCGGCGACCGGGTGCTGCAGGTGAGCCGCCGGCACACCAAGGAGCTGCGCGACCGGCTCGTCCGGGCCGCGAGCCTGACCCGGGAAACCCGCTGACGGAGCCCCGGCCGGCAGGGCGCGGCGACCGGAAGGACCGGACGGCACGCGTCCGGGTGACCAACCCGCGGATGGCCGCCGCCACCCGCCCACCGAACCGGCCGCCGACCCGCGAGATCGACGAGCAGACCGACATCGGCGAGGTCTACATGCGCTCGCTGCTGCGGGCCCAGCTGCGGCGCGGGCTCACGGTGCTCGCGGTCGTCGCGGTGTTCCTCGCGGCGCTGCCGGTGCTCTTCACCGTCGAGCCGCGGCTGGCGAGCGTCCGGATCCTCACGGTCCCGCTGCCGTGGCTGCTGCTCGGGGGGAGCGTCTACCCGCTCCTGCTCGCGGCGTCCTGGTGGCTCGTGCGGGCCGCCGAGCGCACCGAGCGGGACTTCGCCGAGCTCGTCGAGCGGGACTGACCGCCCGTGGTCTCCACCGACACCGCGGCCTGGCCCGCCGTCCTGTCCGTCATCCTCGTCGCGGTCGCGACCCTCGGGGTCGGTGCGGTGGGCCTGCGGCTGTCCCGGACGACGTCCGACTTCTACGTCGCGAGCCGGATGATCGGCCCGCGCTGGAACGCCTCGGCGATCTGCGGGGAGTACCTCTCCGCGGCGTCGTTCCTCGGGGTCGCCGGGCTCGTCCTCACCTTCGGCGTCGACATCCTCTGGTACCCGGTCGGCTACACCGCCGGCTACCTCGTGCTGCTCGCGCTCGTCGCCGCGCCGCTGCGCCGCTCGGGCGCCTACACGCTGCCCGACTTCGCGGAGATCCGGCTCGCCTCGCGGACCGTGCGCCGGCTCGCGTCGATGCTCGTCGTCGGCATCGGCTGGCTCTACCTGCTGCCCCAGTTCCAGGGAGCCGGGCTGGCCCTGCGCACGGTCACGGGCGCGCCGCGCTGGGTCGGGGCGCTCGTCGTCGGCGTCGTCGTCATGCTCAACGTCGTCGCGGGCGGCATGCGCTCGGTGACGTTCGTCCAGGCGTTCCAGTTCTGGCTCAAGCTCACCGCGATCGCCGTCCGGGTGCTCATCCTCGCGGTCGCGTGGCAGTCGGACGGCGCCCCGGACCCGTCCCGGCCGCAGCTGCCGACGGTCCGGGAGGCGACGACGGTCAGGGTGCCCGACACCGTCCGGCTGCGGGTCGACGAGGCCGTCCCGGTGACGATGCGCGGCACGCTGGACGGCGTCCGCGTCGACGGGCCGGTCGTCCTGGAGACCGGGCGGCGCGTCGTCGAGGGCGGCAGCGAGGTGACCCTGCCCGCCGGCTCGGTCGTGCCGCACGTCGAGAGCGTGCGGGCGGCGGACGGCGCGACCTGGTCCCAGCCGCTCGCCGGGGCCGGTGGCCGCGACCACCCGACGTACCGGCTCTACTCGCTCCTGCTCGCCCTCTTCTTCGGCACGATGGGCCTGCCGCACGTCCTCGTGCGCTTCTACACCAACCCCGACGGCCGCGCCGCACGCCGGACGACGCTCGTCGTCATCGGGCTGCTCGGGGCGTTCTACGTCTTCACGCCGTTCTACGGGGCGATGGGCCGGATCTACGCCCCCGACCTGCTGCTCACCGGCCGCACGGACGCCGTCGTGCTCCTGCTGCCGAGCCGGATGCTCCCCGAGCCGTGGGCGACCGGGGTCTCGATGCTCCTCGTCGCGGGGGCGTTCGCCGCGTTCCTCTCGACGTCGAGCGGGCTCACCGTGTCGGTCGCCGGGGTGCTCTCCCAGGACCTGCTGCGCGGCCGGCTGCGCTCGACGGTCCGCGGCTTCCGGCTGGGCGCCGTCCTCGCCGTCGCCGTCCCGATCGTGCTCTCCTTCGCGACGCTGCGCACGAGCCTGGCCGACACCGTCGGGCTCGCGTTCGCGGTGGCCGCCTCGACGTTCTGCCCGCTGCTCGTCCTGGGGATCTGGTGGCGCGGGCTGACCAAGGCCGGCGCGGTCGCGGGCCTCGTCGTCGGCGGCTCGCTCGCGTCCGGCGCGGTGCTGTGGACGATCGTCTTCGGCGCGAGGTTCACCGACGCCGCGACGTCCGTCGGCTCCTCCCCCGGCCTGCTCGGGGCCCTGCTCGCGCAGCCCGCGGCCTGGACCGTGCCGACCGCGTTCGCCGTCATGGTCGGGGTGTCCCTGCTGACCCGGCGGACCGTGCCGAAGTCCGTCGGGCGCACCATGGTCCGGCTGCACACCCCGGAGCGGCTCGTCCTCGACCGGGGCCCCTCCCGCCGCGAGCCCTGAGACGGCCGCCCGAGCACCGTTCGTGGTCGTTCGTGCGCACAGGCGAACCGTTGTGACGCGCGCCATTCGGCGCGGTTGAGGTACCGCTCGTCGCAGAGGGGTTCCCCGATCGCCGCGACGCCGGGACCGCCGGTCGCACGTCCGTGACGACCCCCTTCAGTCCCCGTTCCCGCCCGCACACAGTGAGCGTCATCACAAGCCGGTGTGCATCGGAGCACCCGGGTGACGAGAGGGAGGTCTCGTGTCCCAGACACCAGTAGGCCGCAGCAGCGGCACGTCGTACGAGGAGGTGCAGGCCAGTGAGGAGTTCGCGAACCTCCGCAAGAGCTTCCGCCGGTTCGTCTTCCCCGTGTCGGCGTTCTTCCTGACCTGGTACTTCGCCTACGTGCTCCTGGCCGCGTACGCCAAGGACTTCATGTCCATCAAGCTCGTCGGCAACATCAACGTCGGGCTCGTGCTCGGCCTGCTCCAGTTCGTCTCGACGTTCGCGATCACGATGATCTACGCCCGCTGGGCCGACCGTCAGTTCGACCCGACCGCGGAGAGCCTCCGCGAGCACATCGAGAGCGGTGAGATCAAGTGAGCGCGGTGCGCCTGGCCGCGGACGCGGCGACGTCGGTCGGCAGCCCGACCGTCAACATCTCGATCTTCGTCCTGTTCGTCGCGGTGACGCTCGTCATCGTCATCCGCGCCTCCCGCAACAACAAGTCGGCGGCGGACTACTACGCCGGCGGTCGCGCCTTCACCGGCCGGCAGAACGGCATCGCCATCGCGGGCGACTACCTCTCGGCCGCGTCGTTCCTCGGGATCGCGGGGGCCATCGCGGTCTCCGGCTACGACGGGTTCATGTACTCGATCGGCTTCCTCGTGGCCTGGCTGGTCGCCCTGCTCCTCGTCGCCGAGCTCCTGCGCAACACCGGAAAGTTCACGATGGCCGACGTGCTGTCGTTCCGGCTGCGCCAGGGTCCGGTCCGGACCGCTGCCGCCGTCTCGACCCTCGCGGTCTCGCTGTTCTACCTGCTCGCCCAGATGGCCGGCGCCGGTGGCCTGGTCAACCTGCTCCTCGGCGTCACGGGCACCGCTGGCCAGAACATCACCATCATGGTGGTCGGCGTCCTCATGATCGTCTACGTGCTCGTCGGCGGCATGAAGGGCACGACGTGGGTCCAGATCATCAAGGCGGTGCTGCTCATCACGGGCGCCGCGGTCATGACCTTCTGGGTCCTCAGCAAGTCCGGCTTCAACCTCTCCGGCCTCCTCGGTGACGCGGCCGCCGCGAACCCGAAGAAGGAGCCGCTCCCCGCGGACGCCGTCCTCAACCCGGGTCTGAAGTACGGGCTGACGAACCTCACGAAGATCGACTTCATCTCGCTGTCGATGGCGCTCGTCTTCGGCACCGCAGGCCTGCCGCACGTCCTCATGCGGTTCTACACGGTGCCCTCGGCCAAGGAGGCCCGTCGCTCGGTCGTCTGGGCGATCTGGCTAATCGGCGGCTTCTACCTGTTCACGCTCGTCCTCGGCTACGGCGCGATGTGGCTCGTCGGCCCGAAGGCGATCCTCGCCGCTCCCGGCAAGGCGAACTCGGCCGCGCCGCTCCTGGCGTACGAGCTCGGCGGCACGCTCCTGCTCGGCATCATCGCGGCGGTCGCCTTCGCGACGATCCTCGCGGTCGTCGCCGGCCTGACCATCACCGCGAGCGCCTCCTTCGCCCACGACGTGTACTCCAGCGTCATCAAGAAGGGCAAGGTCAGCGCGGACGACGAGGTCAAGGTCGCCCGGCGGACGGCGGTCGTCATCGGCCTCGTCGCGATCGTCGGCGGCATCTACGCCAAGGACCAGAACATCGCCTTCCTCGTGGCCCTGGCCTTCGCGGTGGCGGCGTCGGCGAACCTGCCGACGATCCTGTACTCCCTGTTCTGGAAGGGTTTCACGACCCGCGGCGCGGTGTGGAGCATCTACGGCGGGCTCATCTCCTCCGTCGGCCTCATCGTCTTCTCGCCGGTCATGTCCGGCAAGGTCGACCCGGTGACGGGCCTGGGCCTGTCGATGATCACGAACACGAGCATCGACTTCAGCTACTTCCCGCTGGAGAACCCGGGCATCGTCTCGATCCCGCTCTCGTTCTTCCTCGGCTGGCTCGGCAGCGTGACGAGCCGCGAGGAGACGAACCTCGAGAAGTACGCCGAGATGGAGGTCCGGTCCCTCACGGGTGCCGGTGCCGAGAAGGCCGTCTCGCACTGACGCAACGCCCCGCACGACCCGGTGGCCGGGTCGACCCCCTCCCGGGTCGGCCCGGCCACCGCCGTTTCCGCACCCCGGACGGCGGTCAGGCGCTGCGCTGGACCATGCCGAGGACGACGGCGATGCCGAGCACGGAGCGAGGCTTCCAGGGGGTGCGCCACAGCCCGCCGTGGTTCGCGCCCTGCCAGACGATCTCGAGCGGGTGCGCGAGGTCGACGGCGGGGTTGGCCACGGCCGAGGGGTTGCGCAGGTCGTGGACGAGCAGGGCGGCCATGAGGGTGTTCGACGTCGACGGGTCGAAGACCTCGACGCCGAACCGGTGGGCGCCGGCGTACGCCGCCGCGAGCACCCGGTTGCGCATGACCGAGCGGGTCCGCGTCGCGGGCGCGACGTTGAGCGACACGAGCCGGCCCGAGGCCCGCGCCTGCACCGCCCGCCAGCGCTGGATCCGCTTGGCGAGCGCGTAGTTCGGGCCCTGCTGCGGCACGAGCGAGTCGTTGAGGCCGACCGGGGTGCCGTCGGGCAGGTCGACGACGCCGTCGTAGTTCGGCGTGAAGAGCCGGCCCGCGGAGCCGACCCGGCCCAGGCGACCGAGGAGCGTTCGTTCGGCGTAGCGCCGGCGGGAGTCCTCGACGGCGTCGGCCGGCACGAGGAAGGCGTCCGTCGGCGTCGCGAGGAACGCGAGCGAGACGTCGTCCCGGGCGGCGAGCAGGCCGGCGGTCACCGCGTCGACGGCGACGGACGCCCGGGTGTGCAGCGCGCCGTCCGCGTAGACGTAGTGCCCGAGCGTGAAGGGGCCCTCGATCCGGGCGAGCCAGCCGAGGACGGCGGGCGCCTGGGTGAGCAGGTCGACCCCGGCGGCGTCCGCGACCTCGTCGTCGGAGGCTCCGGCGGGCAGCCAGCGCGAGACCGGTACGGAGAGCCGGCCGGGGGACGTCCGGGCCACCTCGAGGAGCCGGCGCCAGATCGCGGGCCGGGGCAGGTCGACGGCGACGACGTGCGCGCCCCAGCGCAGCAGGGAGACGAGCGGACCCATCTCGGCGCCGGCGCCGAGGACGACGACCGTGAGGTCGCGGGCGTCGAGCCAGCCGGGGTGGGCGGCGACGGACCGGACGGCGTCCGCGAACGACGGTTCGACGGTGCCGGCGGCGAGCCAGACGTCGAGCCGGTGCCCGAGGGCGTCGCCGGCGAGCCGGCCGCCCGCGTACGGCACCGACAGCCCGGCGGCCCCCGCGCCGTCCGCCGCCGCTGCGCCGCGCCCCTCGACGACGACCGTGTGGATCGAGGGCATCCGCTCCTCGTCGGCGACGCCGCCGGCGAGCGCGACGTCGAGCGGCAGGTCCTTGCCGCCGACGTCGACGACGAACCGGGCGTGCACCGAGTCCAGCCCCGCGCTGGCGATCTCGACCGGGCCGGCGCCCTCGAGCAGGGTGAGGTGCCGGAACGGGTCGAGGTACCCCGTCCGCCAGTCCGGCAGGCCCTCGACCCGGGCCGCGAGGTCGGGGTCGTACGTGCGGACGGCGTCCGCGAGCACCGCCTGCCCGGTCCGCGACGTCGAGCGGCGGCCGCCGTGGGCGGGGAAGACGACGCCCTCGGGGGCGGGCTGCTCGGTCACGGGCACATCCTGCCGTGACCTGCGGCGCGGCGGGTATCCGCCGGCCCCTCGGGCAGGGGTTCCCCGGCAGCGGTTGTTGATCTTAGGATGCGCCGCACGTCGCAGCCGAAGGAGTGGCCATGTCCCGCTCGTCCCGGTCCGGTGCCCTGACCCTCCGGCTGCTCGCGGCCGCCGCCCTCGCCGCACCCGCCCTGCTGTCGGCCGTCGCGGTCGCCCCGGCGGCCCGTGCTGTGCTCGGCACGTGCACCGCCCCGGAGGCGCACCAGCCGTTCGACCTCACCGGCGACGGCCTCCACGACTGGGCCCTCGGCGAACCGGGCCGGGGCGCCGACGAGGGCGCCGTCCACGTCGTCTCCCTCCTCGGGACCGGGTTCCGCGACCTTCGGCTCGTGCAGGGCGCGCCGGTGCTGCCGGGCGGGGTTGCCGTCCCGGGCACCTCCGAGGCCGGGGACCGGTTCGGTGCCGCGACGGCGATCGGCGACTTCGACGGCGACGGCTGCGGCGACCTGGCGGTCGGCGCACCGGGCGAGAACGGCGGCCGGGGCGCGGTGACGATCCTCTTCGGCAACGCGGCGGTGCCGGACCGGGTCTTCGGCGAGGGCTCCTTCGGTGGCGCGACCGCCCGCCCGGGCGAGCAGTTCGGAGCGGTCCTGCTCACCGCCGAGCTCGACGGCGACGCCCGGACCGACCTCGTCATCGGCGCCTTCGGCGAGCGGGTCACGTCGACCGGCAGCGAGCAGGGCGGCTTCGCCGTCGTCACCGGCGCCCAGCTCGCGGCGGGCACGACGACCTTCCCGCAGGGGGTCGTCACCGCCGCCTCGGCGGGCGTGCCCGGTACCCCGGAGAACGGCGACCGGTTCGGCCGCGCCCTGGCCACCGGCGACGTCGACGGCGACGGTGACGACGACCTGGCCGTCGGTGTCCCCGGCGAGAACGCCGGCCGGGGTGCCGCCGTCGTGCTCACCAACCCGGGCAGCGGGATCCGCGCCCCGTTCACGGCGAAGGGGTTCGACCAGAACAGCCCCGGCGTCCCCGGTACCGCCGAGCCGGGCGACCTGTTCGGCGCCGCGCTCGCGGCGGGCGACGTCGGCTTCCCCGGCGGGTTCGCCGAGGACCTGGCCGTCGGCGCCCCGGGCGAGAACGCGTCCGCCGGGTCGGTGACCTTCGTGCCCGGGTCGGCCGCCGGCCCGACCGGCACCGGGAGCACCGTGGTGACCCAGGACACCCGCGGGCTCGCCGGCGCCGCCAGGGCCGGGGACCGGTTCGGTGCGGCCCTGCTCGTCGCGGCCTTCGACGAGAAGAGCTCCACGAACAGCGTCGTCATCGGCGCCCCCGGGGACGTCGTCTCCGGGCACGCCGGCGCCGGGTCCGTGACGTTTCTCGAGGAGTCCGCGACCGGCCCGACCCCGCTGGCGGACTTCACGACCGTCGGCACGTTCACCCAGGACTCCTCACGGGTGCCCGGCACGGCCGAGGCGGGTGACGGCTTCGGCTCGACGCTCTCCGGTCACGGCGGCGCGACGGACTGGTCGCTGCTGATCGGCGTCCCGGGCGAGGACCTCGGGGACGTGGCCGACGCCGGCGCGGTCAACTGGTTCGACGGCGCGGCCGGCGCCGGTGCCTCACCGGCCGGCACCACCCTTGTCGAGGCCGACACCCCCGGCATCGTCGGCGGTCGCGACCGCGGCGGCCGCTTCGGGGCGGGCCTCGACGGCTGACCGGCCCGCCCACTCCCTGCGCTCGCGTCGTCCACCCGAGGAGCCCCCATGGCCCGCCCGCCCCGCCCCCGCCGCACGGTGCGGCTGCTCACCGTAACGTCGCTCGTCGCCCCCGCCGTGACGATGGCCTCGGTGGTCGCCGTCGCCCCCGCCGCCGAGGGCCTCATCGGCACGTGCAGGGCCAACACCTCGGTGCAGACGCTGGACCTCACCGGCGACGGCCTGCCCGACTGGGCCGTCGGCGAGCCCGGGAAGGGCGCCGACGCGGGGGCCGTGCACGTCGTCTCCCACGTCGCCGGTGGCTACCGGGACGTGCGGCTCGCCCAGGGCGCACCGGTCGTGCCGGGCGGGCCCGCCGTGCCGGGCACCGCCGAGCCCGGCGACCGGTTCGGCGCCGCGGCGGTCATCGGGGACTTCGACACCGACGGCTGCGGCGACCTGGCGGTCGGCGCGCCCGGCGAGAACGACGGCCGCGGGACGGTGACGATCATCTACGGCGGGTCGGACGCGGCCGTCCCGTTCCGGGTCGTCACCGAGGGCATGTTCGCGGGCGCGACCGCCCGGCCTGGGGAGCACTTCGGCGCCGTCCTGGAGGTCGCCGACATGGACGGCACCGGCGGGGACGACCTCGTCATCGGCATCCCCGACGAACGGGTCACCGCCACGGGCACCTCCCAGGGCGGTTTCGGCATCGTCAGCGGCTTCCAGCTCACCGACCGGGCCTTCCCGCAGCGCCTCGTCACGGCGAGCTCGCTCGGGGTCCCCGGGACCGCGGAGAACGGCGACCGGTTCGCCGCGTCGCTGGCGGTCGCCGACTTCGACCTCGACGAGGACCTCGACCTCGCGGTCGGCGTCCCCGGCGAGAACCGCGACGCGGGCGCCGTCGTCGTGTTCAGCCTCATCAGCAGCTTCTCCGCCGCGTCCCTCGCACGGGCGATCGACCAGGACACCCCCGGCGTTCCCGGCACCGCCGAGCCCGGCGACCGGTTCGGCTGGTCGCTCGCGGCCGGTGACGTCGGCTTCCGGGCCGAGGGGATCGACCTCGCGGTCGGCGCCCCCGGCGAGAACGCGGGGGCCGGGGCCGTGACCTTCGTCCCCGGCTCGGTCAACGGGATCACCGGGGCCGGTGCCGTCGTCCGCTCGCAGGACACCGCCGGGGTCGCGGGCGTGGCGCAGGCGGGCGACCGTTTCGGCACCTCGGTCGTCGTCACCCGGCTCGACGAGCAGTCCTTCGTCAACAGCATCGTCGTCGGTGCACCCGGGGACGTCGTCTCCGGCCACGCGGGGGCCGGGTCCGTCACCGTGCTCGCCCAGACGGCGACCGGGCCGAACCCGGACGACGCCGACGTGCGCGTCGGCCTGCTCTCCCAGGACACGTCCGGCATGCCGGGCGCCGCCGAGGCCGGGGACGGCTTCGGCACGACGCTCGCCGCGGTGCAGGGCCGGTCGCTGCTCATCGGCGTCCCCGGGGAGGACCTGGGCGGTGTCGCGAACGCCGGCGGCGTGAACTGGCTCGACGGGACCGACGGCCTCGAGGCCTTCCCGAACCCGACGTTCGTCGAGGCCGACACCCCCGGCATCGTCGGCGTCCGCGACACCGGCGGCCGGTTCGGATCCGCGCTCGACGGCTGACCGGCGACGCACGTCGCCCGACGGGAACAGGACCTTGGACCCCCGGGGATCTTGAACGCTCCTGCGACGCTGGCAGTCACCCGTCCGACCGAGTCCACCCGAGGTACGACGATGTCCCCAGCTCCTCTTGTACGCCTGCCTGTCGTCATCCAGGGCGGCATGGGCGTCGGCGTGTCCTCCTGGCAGCTCGCGAACGCCGTCGCCCGGACCGGCCAGCTCGGTGTCGTCTCCGGCACCGCGCTCGACGTCGTCGTCGCCCGCCGGCTGCAGGACGGCGACCCCGGCGGCCATGTCCAGCGGGCCCTCGCCGACTTCCCGCTGCCCGACGTCGCCCGCCGGGTCGTGGACGCCTACCTGCGCCCCGAGGGCCGTGGCGGCGAGCCGTACCGGCCGGTCCCGCGGCTCGGGCTGCGCCCCGACCAGCACCGCGACGAGCTGAGCGTCGTCGGCAACTTCGTCGAGGTCTGGCTCGCCAAGGAGGGCCACAGCGGCCTCGTCGGGATCAACTTCCTGGAGAAGATCCAGATGGCGACCCCGGCCGCGGCCTACGGCGCGATGCTCGCCGGGATCGACGTCGTCCTCATGGGCGCCGGGATCCCGCGCGAGATCCCGCACCTGCTCGACGAGCTCGCCGAGCACCGGCCCGGCACCGTCACCGTCGACGTCGCGGGCGGGGAGTCGGGGCACGTCACGCTCGACCCGACGACGCTCGCGCCGCGCGACGCGCTCCCGCCGCTGCGCCGTCCGACCTTCCTCGCGATCGTGTCCTCGCACGTCCTGGCCCAGTACCTCAACCGCGAGGACTCCACCCGGCCCGACGGCTTCGTCGTCGAAGGCCCCGTCGCGGGCGGCCACAACGCCCCGCCGCGCGGCAAGCTCGTCCTCGACGAGACAGGTCAGCCGGTCTACGGCCCGCGGGACGACGCGAACCTCGAGGCGCTGGCGTCGATCGGGCTGCCGTTCTGGCTCGCGGGCGGCTACGGCGAGCCGGAGATGGTGAAGAAGGCCCTGGAGTCGGGTGCGGCCGGCGTCCAGGTCGGCACGCTCTTCGCGCTGTCCCGGGAGTCCGGGCTGCTCGACCCGCTCCGCGAGGAGCTCCTGCTCGCCCTGCGGGCCGGCACGCTCGAGGTGCGGACCGAGGCCTCGGCGTCCCCGACCGGCTTCCCGTTCAAGGTCGCCCAGCTCTCCGGGACGCTCTCGGACGACGCCGAGTACGAGCGCCGGCCGCGGCTGTGCGACCTCGGCTACCTGCGCCAGCCGTACGCCCGGGCGAACGGGCAGGTCGGCTACCGCTGCCCGGCCGAACCCGTCGACGTGTTCATCCGCAAGGGCGGCGACCCCGAGGGCACCGCGGGCGCGAAGTGCCTGTGCAACGCCCTGACCTCCGACGTCGGCCTCGGCCAGCACCGCAAGGACGGCTACGTCGAGGAGCCGATGGTCACCCTCGGGGCGGACCTCGCCGGCGCCCGGCGGCTCGACAACGAGCACTGGCTGCACGGCGGCAACACCGAGGGCTGGACGGCGACCGAGGCCGTCGCCTGGCTGCTCCGCGAGGTGGCCGTCGCCCCGACCGACCCGAACCCGGTGGCCAGCGGGGTCTGAGCCCGTCCGGATCGGGGTCCGGCCGCCTCACGACTGGTCCGGGATCTCGAACCGCCCGAGCTCGGCCGGCGGGGCCGTGTCCGGCAGGATCCCGGCGGCCCGCAGCCGGGACAGGTTCACGGCGTACCAGGGGTCGTGCTTGGCGACGCGCCCCTCCAGAACCAGGACCTTGTCCGCGAAGGGCAGCCGGGTCAGCGCCGGCACGGCGTCGTCGGACAGCCGGGCCAGGTAGGCGAGGTCGACCTTGCCCGTCGCCGCGTACCGGTCCACGTTCGCCGAGGCGGCGACCGCGTCGGGGCTCATGAGGTTCAGCCCGAGGAGCGCCCCGGCGGCGGCCAGGACGACGCCGCGCGCGACGAGGTCGACCCGCCGCACCGTCAACGCGAGCCCGCAGAGCACGAGAACCACCGCGAGCCACACCTCGAACGCCGCGACGTGCAGGCGCAGCACGGTCCAGCCGAAGTACTGCTCGTAGAGGGCCATCCGGCGCAGCGCCGACGCGACGACGACGAGCACGAGGACGACGAGGCCGCCGCCGAGCAGGCCGAGCAGCCGCCGTCCGCTCGACCGGTCGGTGCCGGCCCGGCGGCCGGCCCACGCGAGCAGGACGACGGCGATGAGCGTGACGGCGACGAGCTGGCCGAAGCCCTGGCGGGCGCGCTCGGCGGCCGTCGTCCCGGTGCCGAGGAGCGCGTCGGGGCGGGCGGCGAACATCACGGTCGCCTGGACGGCGACGAAGGCCGCCAGGACGACGTCGACGAGCACGAGCGGCACCGCCCACTCGACGGCGGACCCGCCGCGGTGCGGCACCCGCACGGCCTCCCACCGCGGCGGCGAGGCGGCGAGCGTCGCGAGGGCGAGCGCGAACACCGCGCCGATGACGAGCAGGACGGCGCGGCCGGGCAGCGACTGCAGCTCCAGGCTCGGGGTGACGGCGTCGACGACGGCGGCGAACGCCGAGTCGGCGGAGGCGAGCAGGGCGCCGACGACCCAGACGACCACCAGGCCGAGCGCACCGCCGCGCAGCCACGGGCCGACCCCCGCGGGCCGCTTCAGCGAGGCGAACCGGGAGCCGGCCCACAGCGCGCCGCGGACGCTCGCGACGGCCGTGGCCGGCCCGGTGAGGAGCACCGAGGGCCAGGTCCGGCCGTCCGCGGCGGCGAGCAGCGCGAGCCCGAGCGCACCGACGACGCTCAGCGCGACGGTCGGGGCGGCGTCCCGGACCGCCGGCACCCAGGCGAGCGCCACGGCGAGACCGGCGGCCGTCGTCCGGTAGGCGGAGCGCGGGCGGTCGTCGCTGCGGGCCGCGAGGACCGCGACCACGGTGAGCGCGGCGGCGACGAGCCCGGACTGCAGCCCGAGCCGCGGGGCGTAGAACGTCGACGCGACGAGCAGGCCGACACCGAGGCAGGCGGCGAGCAGCGCCGCGGACGGCGGCGCCGCCGGCTTCGGCCAGTACCGCTCGACGAGCGTGGGGCGGCGCGGGCCGATGAACCCGGGAAGCATGGGGTGGGGCGCGGTGTAGCCGGGGTGCCCCGCCCAGGCGGCCTGCACGGCCTGGGCCTGGCCGGGCGGCGGGGGCGCGTACGCCGTGGCGGCGGGCGCGCCGGGGCTCGCGGTCGAGGCCTGCGCGGCGGCGGGCTTCGGGTCGGTGGTCGGGGTCTCGTCAGGCACGGGAGGTCTCCTGCCTCGTCGGGGTGTTCGGGGCGGTGCCGTTCGACGGCGCTGCCGGGCCGGCCGGCAGCTCGGCGCGGATCCGGCAGCCGCGGGGTGAGGGGACGACGGCGATCCGGCCGCCGTGCAGGGCCACCGCCCAGCGGGCGATGGCGAGGCCCAGCCCGGTCCCGCCGCCGCCGGACCGGCCCGCGGGGGCACCGGCCGGCTCCGGCGTGGTGCCGTGCTCGAAGCGCTCGAAGACGGCGTCCCACTGGTCGCGCGGGATGCCGGGACCGTCGTCGGTGACCTCGACGACGAGCCCGCCGGCGCCGTCGGACCGGCAGCGGACGTCGACCCGGCCGCCCTCGGTGGCGTGCCGGGCGGCGTTGTCGACGAGGTTGACGAGCACCTGGCGCAGCCGGGCCGGGTCGGCGTCCGCGGTGAGGTCCTCGGGGACGTCCACGAGCACGTCGCGGCCGGGCCGGGCGATCCCGACCTCGTGCGCGACGTCGTCCGCGACCGACCGGACGGCGACGGCGCTGCGCCGCAGCGGGGCGACGCCCGCGTCCGCCCGGGCGAGGTCGAGGAGGTCCTCGACGAGCGCGGCGAGCCGCTCGGTCTGGTCGAGGGCCTCGGAGAGGGCCGGTCCGTCGGGCTCGCGGACGCCGTCCACGAGGTTCTCGAGCTGGGCCCGCAGAGCGGCGACCGGCGTCTTCAGCTCGTGGGCGACGTTGGCGAGCAGGTCGCGGCGCTGCCGGTCGACCTTCGCGAGGTCGCGGGACATCGCGGTGAACGCGCGGGCGAGCTCGCCGACCTCGTCGCGGCTCGTCGTCCGGACCGGGGTCGCCGGCCGCCCTGCGGCCATCTCCCGCGCCGCGGACGTCATCTGCCGCAACGGGGACGTCATGCCGTGCGCGAGCACCTGCGTCACGACGAGCCCCACCGCGACGGCGAACGCCATGCTCCACCGGCCCCGCCAGCCGAGGTAGTCGAACCCGATCCACGTCGTGAGCACGCCCGCGACGATGCTCGACGCGACGAGCAGCCCGAGCTTCGCCTTGATGGAGCGCACCGGGTCGAGCGGGCGCAGGTCCAACCTCATGCCGACGACGGTAGCCACGATGTGCGGCGCTCCCGCGTGCTTCGTGTGGAGGAGCCGTGAAGGCCGCGGCGGTGGTCCGGGGGCCGCGACGCCGCCCGCGGCCGGTGCCCCGCCGGCCGTGGGCGAGCACTGGTGCGGCGGCCCGGGCGCTGGTTAGAGTCGGCCCGCCGCCGACAGCAGGAGGACGACGCCCTGGTGAGGCAGGGCCGCGCGGGGCGCGGCCACCCACCGACCCGAGCCAGGAGGCACCGCCGTGACCGAGCGCCCGTTGACCGTCCTGTTCATGCCCGAGTCCGCCTTCGGCCCGACGAACCAGTGCATCGGGATCGCGGACGTGCTGCGCCGTCGCGGGCACCGGATCGTCTTCGCCGCCGAGGCCTCGTGGAAGGGCCGGCTCGCCGCGCTCGGCTTCGAGGAGGACCTCGTCGACCTCGCGCCGCCGCCCGAGCCCGTCCTGGACGCCGACGGCACCGAGGTCGAGCAGGACGCCGGGCAGTTCTGGAAGGACTTCATCCGCGACACGGCACCGGAGTTCCGCCGTCCCACGGTCGAGCAGCTCGAGTCGTTCATCAGGCCGACGTTCGCCGCGCTCGTCGACGGCGCGCGGTACTGCGAGCCGCAGCTGCGCGAGATCGTCGCCCGCAGCGGCGCGGACGTCGTCGTCGAGGACAACGTCGTGGCGTTCCCGGCGCTGAACACCGCCGGGGTCCCCTTCGTGCGCATCGTCTCCTGCAACCCGCTGGAGGTGCCCGGATCCGGGGTGCCACCGGCGTTCTCCGGCCTGCCGGCCGCCGACGACACGCAGTGGGCGTCGTTCCGCGCCGAGTACGACAGGGTCATGCGCCCGCTGTGGGCGGACTTCGACGCCTGGGTCGTCGAGCAGGGCGCCCCGCCGCTGCCGGACCTGGAGTTCGTCCACACCAGCGACGTCGCGAACCTCTACGTCTACCCGGCGGAGGCCGACTACACCGACGCCCGCCCGCTCGGCCCCGCCTGGCACCGGATGGACTCGAGCGTCCGGGAGACCGACGAGGCGTACGAGCTGCCGGCCGTCGTCGCCGACCGCCCGGAGGGCAGCGCGCTGCTCTACGTCTCGCTCGGCTCTCTCGGCGGCGCCGACCTCGACCTCATGCGGCGGCTCGTGGAGAGCCTGGGCCGCACCCCGCACCGGTACGTCGTGAGCATGGGGCCGCGGGCCGCCGAGCTCGAGCTGGCCCCGAACATGGTCGGCGCCGAGTTCCTGCCGCAGACCCGGGTCATCCCGTCGGTCGACGCCGTCGTCACGCACGGCGGCAACAACACGACGACGGAGGCCCTGCACTTCGGCAGGCCGATGGTGCTGCTCCCGCTGTTCTGGGACCAGTACGACAACGCGCAGCGGATGGACGAGCTCGGGTTCGGCGTCCGGCTCGACACGTACCGGTTCACCGACGAGGAGCTGGCCGCCGCGATCACGACCGCCCTCGAGCCCGCGCGCCGGGAGCGGCTCGCCGGCGTCGGGGCCGCCGTCCGCGCCCGGGACGGTCTGCGCCGGGGCGCGGACGTCATCGAGGCGGCCGGCCGCGGGCAGCGCGCCTGACGGTGGCCGACGGCGGATCCCTTCTCGCGCAGCAGGTCGCGCAGGCCGGCCGGGAGCTCGTCCAGCGCGCCCGCGAGGGCTTCACGGCCGAGCCGGTGGACCCGCCGCTGACCCTGGTGACCGCTCTCGACCTCGGTGCGGGCCGGCACGTCGCCGTCGTGGCGGACGGGGCCGGACGGCGCTGGACGGTGCCGGTCGTCGTCACCGCGGCCCGTGCGCGGCGGGCGACGGCCGGGGACGGCGTCGCCCAGGCGCTCGTGGAGCTGCTCGCCCGGCCGCAGGGGCCCGCCCCGGACGGCTTCCGGCTGGTGCGCTGGTACGGCGCTGCGGCATCCGGTGAGCGCGCTGTGACCGCCGACCAGACGAACGAGTCGGTCGTCGTCGGCGAGCGCGCCGTGGTCAAGTGGGCGCTGCGCCAGCCGGCGGCCGGGGACGACGTCCGGCACCCGGCACCCGAACGGCTCGGCGCCCTGGTCGCCGGCGGCTTCACCGGCACCGCACGCCCCTGGGGGGTGCTCACGGCCGACGTGCCCGGCGGCACCGAGCCGTTGCTGCTGGCGACGGTCACCGAGTACCTGCCGGGGGCCCGGGACGGCTGGGACTGGGCCGTCGCCGACCTGCGCGCCCACGCCCGGGGCGACCTCGACGAGGCCGCCGCGCTGATCCCGGTCGCCGTCCTCGGCGACCTCGTCGCCGGCCTCCACGCGGCGCTCGCGACCGCCGGCCGCGGCGCCCTCACCGGCCCCGAGGCGCAGCAGTGGCACGCCCGGGCCCGCGCCGACCTCGCCGAGGCCGTCGCACGCGTCGACGGGCCGGAGGGCGAGCGGCTCACGGCGCGGGCCCCGCGGATCGCCGCGGGGCTCGCCCCGCTCGCGCACGCGGCCGGCAGCCCGACGATCGACGTCCACGGCGACCTGCACGTCGGCCAGGTGCTGCGACGCCCCGGTGCGGACGGTCCGGCCTACGCCGTCGTGGACTTCGACGGCAACCCCGTCGTGGCCGCCGCCGAGCGCGCCCGGCGCCTACCGGCGGCGGTCGACGTCGCCGGCATGCTCGCGTCGCTGGACCACGTCGGCCGGGTGGTGCTGCGCCGCACCGAGGGGGTCGACGCCGCCGTCGTGACCCGCTGGACCGCCCGCGCCGAACGGGTCTTCCTCGACCGCTACCGCGCGGGCCTGGCCCGGCACGGGCTGTCCGACCTCCTCGACGAGCGGCTCCTGCGGCCCGTGCGCCTGCAGCAGGAGTGCCGCGAGTTCCACTACGCCGTCCAGCACCTGCCGCACTGGCGCTACGTGCCGGACGGCGCGCTCGGCGCCCTGCTCGACGCCCCCGACGGACCCGACGCCCCCGACGAACCCGGAGCGCACCGCTCGTGATCCCTGCCGCCTTCCTCGCCGACCTCGAGGCCAAGCCCGCCGTGCTCCGCGACCTCGCCGACCGGCTGCGGGACGAGGACCCCTGGGCGCGCCTCGCCCCGGCGCGCAGCCGCCGGGTGCTGCTGCTCGGCATGGGCTCGTCGGCCTACGCGGCCGGCGTCGTCGCCGCCCGGCTGCGGGCCGCGGGGGTCGACGCCGTGGCCGAGCTCGCGAGCACCGACCTGCTCCCGGCGGCGGGCGACGACACGCTCGTCCTGGCCGTCTCCGCCGGCGGGGGCTCCCGCGAGACGACCGCGGCCGTCGAGCACTACCGCGCCCGCGGGCCGGTGGCGCTGCTCACGAACCGGCCCGGGTCGGACCTCGCGGCGACCTGCGACACCGTCGTCGCGATGCACGCCGGCGAGGAGGCGGGCGGTGTGGCGTGCCGCTCCTTCCAGCACACCCTGCTGCTCCTGCTGGCCCTGGCGAACCGGGTCGGCGGGCCGCCGGTGGACGTCGCGCGGCTGGCGGCGCGGGCCGCCGACGCGAGCGAGGACCTGCTCGCCCGGCGCGACACTTGGCTGCCGGGGCTGTCGCAGGCCCTGCTCGGCCCGGACGGCACCCACCTCGTGGCCCCCGCCCGCCGGCTGTCGAGCGCGCAGCAGGGCGCGCTCATGCTCCGCGAGGGTCCGCGCCGGCCGGCCGTCGGCTGCGAGACCGGCGACTGGAGCCACGTCGACGTCTACCTGACGAAGACCACGGACTACCGGATGCTGCTGCTCGCCGGCTCCCGCTGGGAGGACGAGCTGCTGCGCTGGACGCGGGAGCGGGGGTCGACGGTCGTCGCGGTCGGCGGCGACGTGCCGGGGGCCACGACGTCCCTGCGGTACGCGGGCGACGAGGACGACGACGTGCGGCTCGTCAGCGAGGTCCTCGTGCCCGAGCTGCTCGCCGCCGACGCCTGGCTGCGGGGCTGACCCCCGCCGGGCCGGCCGCGGCGGTCCCCTAGGCTCCGCGGCGTGGAGATGGAACGGGTCATCCAACAGGTGGCGGCGCGGTTCGGGATCGACGGCGCGGTGCGCCGGCTGCCCGGCGAGCGCACCTGGAACGCCGTCGTCGAGGACGTCGTGAACGGGCGCCGCGCCGTGGTCAAGGTGCACGCACCCGAGGACGCCGACGACGTCGACCTCGAGAACGCCGCGCTGGAGCACCTGGCGGGCGGGCCGGCTGCGGGCCTCGTGCCGCACGTCCTGCGGACCCCGGACGACGTCACCCGTGTCGACGTCGACATCCCGGCCGCCGGGGGCGGGACGGCGACGAGGGTCGGCCGGGCGCTGTCCTGGTCCGACGGCACGACCTGGGCCGACGGGGCACCGACCGACCGGGCGGCCCGTTCGGCCGCCCTGCGCAGCCTCGGCCGGACCGTCGCCGTCGTCGACGCCGCGCTGGCCCCGTTCGAGCACCCGCACCTGGACCGGGCCCACCGCTGGAACCTGCTCACCGCCGCCGACCGGCTCGCCGACGCCGCCGCGGTGACCGACCCCGACCTGCGCGCCCTGGTCACCGACGTCCTCACCGGGTTCGCCGCGGACACCCTGCCCCGGCTCGGAGCCCTTCCGCAGCAGGCGATCCACAACGACGCGAACGAGGGCAACGTCGTCCTCGGGCCGGACGGCGCCGTCACCGCGCTCGTCGACTTCGGCGACCTGTGCCGGGCGCCGCGGGTCTGCGGGCTCGGGGTGGCGCTCACCTACGCGATGGCCGACACGTTCTCCGACAACGCCTCCGGCGACCCGTGGCGGGCCGTCCTGCCGGTCGTCGAGGGCTACCACGCGCAGGCACCGCTGTCGGCCGCCGAGGTGGCGCTGCTCCAGGGGCTCGTCCGGGCCCGGCTCGCGACGAGCGTCGTCATGGCCGCCGTCCAGCACGCGGCCGACCCGGGCAACGAGTACCTGCTCGTGAGCCAGGCCGCCGTCCGGTCACTGCTCGAGCGACTGTGCCGCACCGGGTCCGGCGACGACCTTCTGACGACGTACCGGCTGCGTGAGGCGTGCGGTCTCGAGCCGGTGCCGCACGCGCGCGCCGTCCGGGCCCACCTCGCCCAGCTGCCGGCCGACGCCCTCGCGCCCGTCCTCGCCGCCCCGCTCGCGGACCTGCCGCGCGGGCCGTACGACTGGTCGGCCGACGCGGTCGACCCCGCCCGGGTCGGCATCGGCCCGTACCTCGAGGACCGGCACGTCTACACGAGCGACCTCTTCGACACCGGCGAGACCGCGTCGGACGGCCTGCCGGAGAAGCGGTCCGTGCACCTCGGCGTCGACCTGTTCGTGCCGGCCGGCACACCGGTGCACGCCCCGCTGGACGGCGTCGTCGTCGCCCTCGCCGACAACGCCGCGCCGCTCGACTACGGGCCGGTCGTCGTCCTCGAGCACCGCGCGCCGGCGACCCCCGAGCACCCGGACGGCGCCCCGTTCTTCACGCTGTACGGTCACCTGTCGCGCCCGTCCCTGCCGAGACTCGTTCTGGGGCAACACATTCCGGCAGGCGGCGTCGTCGCCGAGGTCGGCGACCGGCACGAGAACGGCGGCTGGGCGCCGCACGTCCACCTCCAGCTCCTCACCGACCTGCTCGGCCTGGGTGTCGACGTGTCCGGCGTCGCGGCCCGCGCGGAGCTCGCGGTCTGGGAGAGCCTGTCCCCCGACCCGAACCTCGTGCTCGCCGACCCGCGCGGTCTGCGCGGCGCCGCGCCCCGCAGCGCGCCCGAGATCGCCCGGGAGCGCGGGCACCACCTCTCGCCCGCGCTGAGCCTGAGCTATGCCGAGCCGCTGCACATCGTCCGCGGCGAGGGCGCCTACCTCTACGACGCCGACGGCCGCGGCTGGCTCGACCTCGTGAACAACGTCGCGCACGTCGGGCACTGCCACCCGCGGGTCGTCGCCGCCGCGGCGGAGCAGCAGGCGCTGCTCAACACGAACACCCGCTACCTGCACGACGCGGTGACGACGTACGCGCGCCGGCTCGCCGCGACGATGCCCGACCCGCTGAGCGTGGTGTTCCTCGTCAACTCCGGCTCCGAGGCCAACGACCTCGCCCTGCGGCTGGCCTACGCGCACACCGGCGCGCGCGACGTCGTCGTGCTCGACCACGCCTACCACGGGCACCTGACGAGCATCATCGACATCAGCCCGTACAAGTTCGACGCCCCGGGCGGGCTCGGCAAGCCCGACCGGACCCACGTCGTCCCGATGCCGGACGCCTACCGCGGCGTCCACCGCGACGGGGACGACGCCGGCGTCCCGGCCTACCTGAGGGACCTCGACGGGCTGCTCGACGGCATCGCCGCGGCGGGCCGGCGGCCGGCCGCGTTCTTCGCCGAGGCGATCCCCGGGACGGCCGGCCAGGTCGTGCTCGCCGAGGGCTTCCTCGCGGGGGCCTACGAGCGGGTCCGGGCCGCGGGCGGGATCTGCGTCGCCGACGAGGTGCAGACCGGGTTCGGCCGGGTCGGCACCGCCTGGTGGGCGTTCGAGGAGCACGGCGTCGTCCCGGACGTCGTGACCCTCGGCAAGCCGATCGGCAACGGGCACCCGATCGGGGCCGTCGTCACGACGCCCGAGGTGGCCCGGTCCTTCCTCACGGGGATGGAGTACTTCAACACCTTCGGCGGCAACCCGGTCTCGGCACGCGTCGGGCAGGCCGTGCTCGACGTCGTCGTCGACGAGCGGCTGCGCGCGCACGCCGCCCGGCTCGGCGGCCGGCTGCTCGCCGACCTGCGCGCCGTCGGCGAGCGGCACCCGCTCGTCGGCGACGTCCGCGGCCGCGGCCTGTTCCTCGGCGTCGAGCTCGTCACCGACCGGCAGGCCCGCACCCCGGCCGGTGCCGCGGCGTCCGCGGTCGTCGAGGCGGTCAAGCGCCGCGGCGTCCTGCTGTCGAGCGACGGCCCGGACCACAACGTCCTGAAGATCAAGCCGCCGATGGTGCTCTCGGACGCGGACGGCGACCTGCTCGTCCGGGCCGTCGACGAGGCGCTCACCGAGGCCGAGGCCCAGTATTGCTTCATTGACGATTGATATTGCTCAGTAAAGAAGCAATACTGGCTCGGTGCGAACCGCGCCGCCTCCGCTCCTCCCGGTGTTCCGCTCGCGGCTCCAGGGGGACGTCCTCGCGCTCGTGTGCGCCGACCCGGCCCGCGAGTGGACGATCGAGGAGCTGGCGGACCGCACCCGGCAGCCGTACCAGACCGTCGCCGGCGAGGTCCGCCGGCTCTCCGTCGCGGCACTCCTCACGACGCGGTCGATCGGCCGGACGAAGCTCGTCCGGGCGGACGAGACGAACCCGTACTTCGAGCCGCTCGCCCGACTGGTGTCGATGTCGTTCGGCCCGCAGGTCGTCGTCGCCGAGGAGTTCGCGGACCTGGCCGGCGTGGACGAGGTCGTCGTCGTCGGCTCCTGGGCCGCCCGCTACCTGGGCGAGCCCGGGCCGCCGCCGAACGACGTCGACGTCCTGCTCGTCGGCTCGCCCGACCGCGACGACGCCTACGCCGCGGCGAGCCGGGCGCAGGACAGGCTCGGCCGGGACGTCAACGTCATCCTGCGCACGGCCGACCAGTGGGCCCGTGCCGACGACGCGTTCACCCGCCAGCTCCGTGGCGCGGCCCTGCTCCGTGTCCTACCCCGCGCGTAGGGTCCGGACCGCGGTGGGCTGACGAAGGGGGAACGGTGCCACGCTGGTCACAAGGAGCCGACGTCGTGGAGAGGCTCCTGACGGAACGACGTCTGCAACGGGTGGAGACGAGCGAGGAGTCGGTCGCGGCGCTGCTCGCAGCGGCGGGACGGCACGTGGACCTGGCCCGCTCCGGTGGGGCGGTCGACCCGGAAGGCGCTTTCGCTCTCGCGTACGACGCTGCACGCAAGGCGGCGACAGCCGTTCTCGCCAGGCAGGGCCTGCGACCGACGAGCCGCGGGGGCCACCTCGTCGTCGTCGACGCGATGCGCGCTCAGTTCCCCGACGTCGCGGGTCTGTCGTCGCTCGACCGGCTCCGCAGGCGGCGGAACCAGGTGGAGTACCCCGACCCTCGGTCGTACGACCCGGTCGCCGAGCCCGAGGTCGACGACGCACTGCTGGTGGCGGCCACCTGTCTGGCCTCGGCCACCCGCCTCGTCGTCACTGCGGAGCTCGGGATCTTCTAGCGAACCCGTCGCCGCGAGCATCAGGGCAGGGCTTCGACCGCGTACCCGACGCCGTGCACCGTCCGGATCCGCTGCGCCCCGATCTTGCGACGCAGCGCCTTGATGTGGCTGTCGACCGCGCGGGCCGCGGTGCCGTGCGCGCTGCGGGCCGACGCGAGGTCCGGCCAGTCCCAGACCTCGGTGAGCAGGTGGTCCCGGTCGACGACCTGACCGGGACGGCGCGCCATCGCGAGGAGCAGGTCGAACTCGGTCCGGGTCAGGTGCACCTCGTCGCCGCCGACGACGACCCGGCGGGCCCCGACGTCGATGGACAGCCCGCCCGCGTCGACCTGGCCCTCCTCGCGCTCGGCGGAGACGGCGGACGCCGCGAGCGCGGCCGCCCGGTCGACCCGGCGCAGCAGCGCCGCGACCCGGGCGACGAGCTCGCGGGGGCTGAACGGCTTGGTGAGGTAGTCGTCGGCGCCGACCCCGAGGCCGACGATCCGGTCCGGCTCCTCGTCGCGGGCGGTGAGCATGAGCACCGGGACGGGGTCCCGGGCCTGGATCCGGCGGCACACCTCGAGCCCGTCGAGACCGGGGAGCATGACGTCGAGGACGACCGCCGCGTACCGGGTGCGCTCGGCGGCGGCCACGGCGGCCGGTCCGTCGTGGACGGCGTCCACCGCGTAGCCCTCGCTGCGCAGCCGGCGGACGACGGCGTCCGCGATCGCGTGGTCGTCCTCGACGACGAGCAGCCGACGGGGCACTGCCGCCTGCTCCGCTGGGTTCGTCACGGGAGCGACGGTAGTGCGGGTCCGCACGACGCGTGCAGCGACCCCCGCCGCGTCCACGGGTTCTCCACAACCCCTCACGACCGGGTCACGGCCGGGACGGGTACGGCAGGTCGAGCACGAGCCGGTCGAGCCGGTCGAACCAGTCGGAGGGTTCGGCGCCGACCGGCCCCACCACCTGCGCCGCGACGGCGGTGCCGTCAGGGCGGACGGTGAAGGCGTAGGCCTGCGCCGGCGAGCGGTCCTTCGTGTCCGGGCGGGTCGACGGGACGGCCAGGTGGACGACCGTCGTGCCGTCGCGCTCGACGAGGGTGCAGCGGCGCGGCCAGCCGGACGCCTCGAACCAGACCGACCGTTCCCCCGCGGACATCCCGAGGTCCAGGCTCCCGAGATGCGGACCTCCCAGGGCCGTCCACCCGGCGGGCCAGGTGCCGCAGAGGTCGAAGGCCGCCGGCCGGGTGGTGACCCCGCCACGGGTCGCCCGCACCGTCCACTCCGTCGGACCCCCACCAGGCACCTGCACCGTCGCGAGGTAGGCCGTCGGCCGGCCGTCGACCCGCCCGACCAGCGCGGCCGAGGGCGCCGCGCCGTCGGCTGCGCCCACGGCCGCACCCGGCAGGGCCAGGGCGAGCGCGGCCGCGAGGTCCCGCGCGCCCGCGGTGGCGGGACCGGCGGTCTCCCCCGGGGGCAGGGCGGGGTCCTCGACGAGCCACGGGCCCCCCGAGGCAGGGGCCGGCCACTGCACGGTGCGGTCCTGCCCGTCGACCCGGTAGACCACCTCGGTCACGCCCGGTGGCGTCCCGCCGGGGATCGGCCAGCCGACCTCGCGCGCCAGGCGGTCGAGAGCGTCGAGACCGGGCAGCCGGGTCGTCGCGACCGGCGCCGAGAACGACACCCTCACCATGAGGCCGTCGGGCCTGACCGTGAACACCGACTGCCTCGGTCCGTCAGTGGACGTGCCGGGCGTCTCGACGCGCACGACGTGCAGGTCACGGCCGCGTGCGTCGACGTCGCTGAGCAGTGAGCATCGCTCCAGGTGGTCGGGTCGTGCGGCGCCCAGCCCCGGGACGCCGTCCGGCCAGGCCCCGCACGGGTGGAACGTGGCGCCGTCGTCGGGGATCGCGCCCCGGGACACGAGGACCGACGCGGTGGCGACCCCGGCGCCGGCGCCGTTGTCGACCGGCACGTCGTAGAGCAGGCTGTACGTCGTCGGGATGCCTGCGACGCCCCAGACCGTCACCCGCGGGTCCGGCGCCGGCGCGGCCGGGTCGGCGCCGACGGCCGGGGCGACCGCCCGCCAGAAGCCGGTCGCGGCGTCGTCGCTCTCCAGCGTCTCCGCGTTCGTGACCCGCCAGGGCCGTCCGCTCGCCGGGGCGGGCCAGGTCACCGTGAGGGTGCCGCTCGCGTACGGGTAGCGCACCTCGATCGGCCCCACGGCCGCGGCGCCGGTGCCCGAGGGTGACGGTGCGGGCCGCGACGGTGCGGGGAGGGGCGCGGACGCCGTCCCGTCCGGGGTCCTCGACGCCGGCGGTCGCGGTGCCGTCGTCACCGAGCCGCCCCCGACGACGATGACGCCGACCGTCGCGGCGGCGACCAGCCCGGCGGTCGCCGACCCGACGGCGACGGCGCGACGGCGGGTGCGCGAGCGCCGGCCCCGGGCGACGGCGCTCGCGACGGCGTCCCGCGAGCGGACAGGTGCCGCGTCGTCCGCCGGGTCGAGCCTGCCGAGGTCGATGTCGAGCCAGGCGTCGACGCGCTGCCGGAGGTCACTCATCGCACGGCTCCCTTCGTGGTGGGCAGTCCGCTGTCGTCGGGCGCGTCGTCGAGCGGGCCGAGCAGGTCGCGCAGCCGGGCCAGGCCACGCGCGGAGCGGGACCGCACCGTCGCCTCGGGGCAGCCGAGCAGCGCCGCGGTCTCCCGGACGTCGTGCCCGAGCCAGTACCGCAGGACGACCGCGGCCCGCTGGTCCGGTGGCAGCGCGGCGAGCGCGTCGCGGACGGCGAGGACGTCGTCCGGCGCCGGCAGCGAGTCGTCAGGCCGGTCGGGGACGCCGTCGAGGACGCCGGGACCCGTTGCGGCGGAAGGGATCCTCCGGCGCTCGCGGCGCCACCACGGCCGCCGGGTCTCGTCGACGAACACCCGGACGAGCACCCGGTGGACGTAGCGGTCCGGGTGCTCGCCGCTGGCCTCGTCGGAGCGCACGCGCCCCCAGGCGACGTACGTCTTGGCGAGCGCGGTCTGCACGAGGTCCTCGGCGAGGTGGTGGTCGCCGGCGGTCAGCGCGGTCGCGGTCCGGAGCAGTCGCGGCCACGCCGTCACGGCCCACGCCGTGAACGCGTGCTCCGCGTCGTCCGAGGTCACCGCGACCTCCCTCCCTGCTCCGCCAGCGTCCCACCCCCTCTACGGACGCACGAAGCCCCGCGTTCCGCCCGGGGCAGGGACGGAACGCGGGGCGCTCGGGGCCGGGTCAGCCGACCCGGCGGCGGCTCCGCACCCGGCGGACGGCGGAGGCCCGCAGCCGCACCGTCGGCTCGACCGGGGTGCCGAGGACCCGCTCCGCCCGGCCGACGGCGGCCCGGACGCCGGTCGCGACGGCGAGCGGGTCGGCGCCCCGGCGCGGGGCGACGACGACGTCGTAGCGCGGGTCGGTCCGGCGACCGCGTACGGCGGTGACCGAGGCGCCGACCGTGTCCGGTCCGGCCCGCACGAGGCGGTGGACGAGGCCCTCGGCGGCGGCCGCCGTGACGACGACCTGCCCGGGCACCGTGCTGCCGTCGGCGCCCTCGCGGACGACGGCCGTGCGGGCCCGGCCGCGGCGCTGGACGGCGACCCACCAGAGCGCGAGGAGCGCGACGGCGAGCGCCGCGGCGGCCCCGAGCCAGAGCGCCGTCGTGCGGGACGTCGCGTCGACGACAGCACCGGTCCCCCGTCGGACGCCGTCCGCGGCCCCGGCCCACAGCCCGGCACCGGGCCGCGCCCCGGCAGCCCCGGCCGTCGTCGCGAGCGCCAGCACGGCGCCGGCGGCGACGAGCAGCACCCCGAGCAGGCCGAGGAGCACGCGGTTCACCGCGTGGACGCCGCGGGTCATGACGCCACCGTCCCGCGGGCCGCGGCGACGACCCGGGCGGGCAGCGGCCGGCCGCCGGCCCGGCGTCCGGCGCGCAGCCCCCAGCGGTCGACGGCGGGCGCGAGCGCGGCACCGACCTCGGCGACGGGGACGGGGACCCCGTTGAGCGGGCGGACCTCGACGTCGGCGCGGCGGCGCCGCAGCCGGACCGAGACCTGCTCGGCCGGGAGCCCGGCCGCCCGGTGCGCGACCTCGCCGAGCGCGTCGGCGAGGACGCCGGTGTCGGCGACGACGGGGGCGACGCCCTCGGGGGCGAGGACCCGGCGGCGCCGGCCGCCGGGCAGCACCGCGAGCGCGAGGAGCACGAGACCGGCGACGACGAGCACGGCGGCGGTGACCTGGGCGACGAGGCCGTCCCCGGGCAGCGCGGCGAGGGTGCGGCCGGCCCGGACGGGGTCGACGGGGGTGAGGCCGCCGAGCGCGGTGAGGGGGCGGGTGCCGACGGTGGCGACGGCGACGAGGTCGGCCGCGACGGCGAGCGCGCCCAGGCCGGTGACGAGGCCGGCGAGGGTCGCCGCGCCGCGCCGTCCGGACCGGCGGACCCGGGCGGCGTCCCGGCGGGCGCGGGCCGGGCCCGGCCCGGCGGTGTCGTTCGTGCTCACAGGACTGCTCCTTCCGTCCGGCCGACCCGGCCGCGGGTGACGAGCTCGACGGCGGTCACGACGAGCCGGCAGGAGCCGACCCCGGCCCCGGCGAGCGCGGTGAGGTCGCGGGCGACCCGCTGCCGGGCCGCCTCGGCGAGGGCGAGGACCGTCCCGGTCCCGCCGTCCGCGGCGACGAGGCTCTCGTCGACGGTGACCGGGGCACGGACGACGACGGCGAGCCGGTCGCCGTCGTCCGAGAGGTCGACGTGCACCTCGCGGTGCCCGACCCCGAGCTCGGCGGCCGCCGCGGCCGCGGCGACCGACCGCAGCGCCCGGCCGGAGACGGTCGTCCGGCCGCGGTCGGCGGCGGGCGCCGTCCGCAGCGCGGGCACGGCGTCGGCGGCGTTGACGGCGGTGCCCGGGGCGGCAGGCTCCACGAGGCCGGCGGTCACGTCAGGGACCGCCGGCCGCTCACGGCGTCGCGGAGCGCCGCCAGGTCCAGCCGGCCCTCGGCGGCCCGGCCCGCGAGCAGGCCGAGGCCGCCGAGGACGGCGACGAGGACGAACGCGCCGAACCCGCCGAAGGCCGCGGCGAAACCGAGCGCGATCCCTGCGAGCAGACCGAGCGCGGTCGGGGTGATCGTCGGGATCACTGGACCCGCCGCGGCTGGTCGGTGTCGGTGTCGCCGTCCGCGTCACCGGCGACGAAGACGTCGGAGACGAGGACGTTGACCTCGGTGACCTGCAGGCCCGTCATCTCCTCGACGGCGGTGACGATGCTGCGGCGCACGTCGGCGGCGACGTCCTGGATCGGGACCCCGTACTCGACGACGAGGACGACGTCCGCCGCGGCCTGCTTCTCGCCGACCTCGACGCCGATGCCCTGCGTGACGTCGGCCCGGCCGACCCGCTCGCGGAGCGCCCCGATCGCGCGGGCGGCGCCGCCGCCGAGCGCGTGGACGCCGCGGACCTCGCGGGCCGCGATGCCGGCGATCTTCGCGACGACGTTCTCCTGGATCGTCGTCGTCCCGCCGCCGGTGCCCTCGGCGCCGGTGACGTCGATGCCGCGGCCGACGGTGCCCTGCCGGGCGGTCGTGCCGGCGGTGGTGATGCCGGTGCCGACAGGCGCGTTCTTCGTGGTGACGGTCTCGGTCATGACTGGTGGACTCCTTCCGGCGCCGCCCCTGCGGCGGCGTCACGGGAAGGACGGACCCCGCAGCGGGATCGTCATGCGCCCACCCCGGTGACCCCCGTCACACCGCCCCTTCCGGCCCCTCAGAGGTAGATCACCGTGCATATCGAGGGCGATCTACCTCTGAGGGGCCGGACGGGAGCGGAGAGCGGGCCAACTGCGGGTGCCCCGGTGCACACGCGACCGCACCATCGCCTGGTGGTCGAACGGCTGGCGGGGGCGGACGACGCGACGCTCGTGGAGCGCGCGCAGGACGGTGACGTCGTCGCCTTCGAGGTCCTCGTGCGCCGGTACGCCCCGACCGCGCGGGCGATGGCCCGCCGGGTGCTCGGCGGCGACGCGGACGCCGACGACGTCGTCCAGGAGTCCTTCATCGCCGCCTGGCGGTCGCTGCGCACGCTCTCCGACCCGGCCGCCTTCAAGGGCTGGCTGCTGCGAACGGCGTCCCGCCGGTGCGTCGACGTGCTGCGCCGCCGCCGGGACAGCGTCTCCCTCGACGGCGTCGACGTCGCGGCGCCGGTCTCGACGTCCCCGGAGGCGCAGGCCACGATGAGCGCTGCGGTCGCCGACCTCGACGCCGCGCTCGCCCGGCTGCCGGACGCCGTCCGCCGGGCCTGGCTGTTCCGCGAGCAGGCCGGGCTGTCGTACGACGAGATCGCCCGGCTGGAGCAGGTCGGCGTCGACACCGTGCGGGGCCGGATCGCCCGGGCCCGCAGCGGCCTGGCGCGGGAGATGGGAGCGTGGCGATGAGCGAGCCCGGCGGCGGGCGGGCGCGCCCGCCCGACGAGGCCGACGAGCGGCTGCCCTGCGGGCGGCGGCTCGACGAGGCCTGGGAGGCGGTCACCGCACCGGTCCCCGACGAGCACGCCCGCACCTGCCCGTGGTGCGCCGACCTCGCACGTCACGTGACCGGTCTCAACCTGCTCCTCGACGTCCCCGAGGGCGAGGCGGACGAGCCGGGCCTCGTCGTCCGGATCCTCTCCGAGGTGCTCACGGACCTGCGCAGCGGACGGCGCGTCCCGCTCGCCGAACCGGGGGTGCACGTCGGTGAGCACGTCGTCGCGGCCGCCGTCCGGGAGCGGGTGGACGTCGTCCCCGGAGCACTCGCCCGGCGGGTCCGGGTTCGACCCGTGGAGGGCTCGCCCGGGGTCGTCGACCTCGTCGTGCGGGTCGTCGTCGACCACGGCGCGAACGTGCCGGACGTCGCGGAGCGGGTCCGGGCGGCCGCCGCCCTCGGGCTGGCGGACGTCGGGCTGACGCCCAGGTCAACGGACGTCGACGTCGTGGACGTCACAGCGCCGCCGCCCGGACGGTGACCCCGGCACCGCCCGTCGCAGCCGCCGGGCCGCTCGGCGGAGCGGCGTGCCCTGCCCTGTCCTGCGCCGGTCGCGGTGACTAGCCTCACCTCAGACGTCCGGTGCACCCCGCACGGGTGCATCGGCATTCCCGACACCGACGTCGACCGCGGAGGGCCTGCATGTCGAACCCCAGCCTGGAGAACCTGCTCCACGAGGAGCGAAGGTTCCCGCCGGACCCCGAGTTCGCGAAGAACGCCGTCGCGGGCGCCGACCTCTACGCCGCCGCGGCCGCCGACCGGCTCGCGTTCTGGGACGACCAGGCGCGGGCGCTGACGTGGGCGACCCCCTGGGGCCAGACCCTCGACTGGAGCGACGCCCCGTTCGCCAAGTGGTTCGTCGGCGGCACGCTCAACGTCGCCTACAACTGCGTCGACCGGCACGTCGAGGCCGGCAACGGCGACCGGGTCGCCATCCACTTCGAGGGCGAGCCCGGCGACACCCGCAGCATCACTTACGCCCAACTCAAGGACGAGGTCTCCAAGGCCGCCAACGCGCTGCTCGCGCTCGGCGTGACCAAGGGCGACCGGGTCGCGATCTACCTGCCGATGATCCCCGAGGCCGCGGTCGCGATGCTGGCCTGCGCCCGGATCGGTGCCCCGCACTCGGTCGTCTTCGGCGGCTTCTCCTCGGAGGCGCTGCGCAGCCGCATCGAGGACGCCGAGGCGAAGGTCGTCATCACGTCCGACGGCGGCTACCGGCGCGGTGCGCCGTCCGCCCTCAAGCCGGCCGTCGACGAGGCGGTCGCCGCCTCGCCGTCCGTGCAGCACGTGCTCGTCGTCAAGCGGACCGGGCAGGACGTCGCCTGGACCGACAAGGACGTCTGGTGGCACGACGCGCTCGAGGGGGCCTCGGCCGACCACACGCCGGAGCCGATGGATGCCGAGCACCCGCTCTTCATCCTCTACACGTCGGGCACGACGGGTAAGCCGAAGGGCATCCTCCACACGAGCGGCGGGTACCTCACGCAGGCCGCGTACACGCACAAGAACGTCTTCGACCTCAAGCCCGAGACCGACGTCTACTGGTGCACCGCCGACGTCGGCTGGGTCACCGGGCACTCGTACATCGTCTACGGCCCGCTCGCGAACGGTGCGACGCAGGTCATCTACGAGGGCACGCCGGACTCCCCGCACAAGGGCCGCTGGTGGGAGATCGTCGCCAAGTACGGCGTGACGATCCTCTACACCGCGCCGACAGCGATCCGGACCTTCATGAAGTGGGGCGAGGACATCCCCGCGAAGTTCGACCTGTCGACGATCCGCGTCATGGGCTCGGTCGGTGAGTCGATCAACCCCGAGGCGTGGATGTGGTACCGCCGCGTCATCGGCGGCGACAAAGCCCCGATCGTCGACACGTGGTGGCAGACCGAGACGGGCGCGATGATGATCAGCCCGCTCCCGGGCGTCACGACGCTCAAGCCCGGCTCGGCGCAGATCCCGCTGCCCGGCATCTCGGCCGAGGTGCTGGACGACGAGGCGCGCCCGGTGGCGAACGGCGGCGGCGGCTACCTCGTGCTCACCGAGCCGTGGCCGTCGATGCTCCGCGGCATCTGGGGCGACCCGGAGCGCTACAAGGAGACGTACTGGTCCCGCTTCGAGCACATGTACTTCGCCGGTGACGGCGCGAAGAAGGACGAGGACGGCGACATCTGGCTCCTCGGCCGCGTCGACGACGTCATGAACGTGTCGGGCCACCGGCTCTCCACGACGGAGATCGAGTCGGCGCTCGTGTCGCACCCGAAGGTCGCCGAGGCGGCCGTCGTCGGGGCGACCGACGAGACGACGGGCCAGGCGGTCGTCGCGTTCGTCATCCTCCGCGGCACGGTCTCGGAGGAGGAGGGCGCGGGCAAGGAGATCATCACCGAGCTGCGCAACCACGTGGCGAAGGAGATCGGCCCGATCGCCAAGCCGCGCCAGATCATGGTCGTCCCGGAGCTGCCGAAGACCCGGTCCGGCAAGATCATGCGCCGCCTGCTCCGTGACGTCGCGGAGAACCGCGAGGTCGGCGACGCGACGACGCTCGCCGACGCCGGTGTCATGTCGCTCATCAGCAAGGGCCTGCACTCGGGCAAGGGCGACGACTGACCGGTCGCGCTGCAGCACGTCGCACCTGCACCACGTCCCACGCAGTACTCGCGGCCCGTCCGGGGAGACCCGGGCGGGCCGCCGGCGTTGACCCGCAGACAGCTCGAGCCGAGCGTCAGCGGAACGTCTGCGCGACCTGCTCGAGCCGCTCGCGGTGGGCGGGCCAGCCGCCCTCGGGGAGCCAGAGGTTGTCGTTGCCGGTGCCCAGCCCCGCGGCGCCGTCGACGAGCTCACGGACGACGTCCGCGTGGCCCGCGTGCCGGTGCGTCTCGGTCGTGATGTGCACGAGGATCCGGTGCAGCGTCACGTGCCGGCCCTCCGGCGACCACCACGGCACCTCGCCGGTCGCGTCGAGCGGCAGCGCCTCGACGGTGGCGTCCGAGTGCGCCCACACCCGGCGGTAGAGGTCGAGGATCTCCTCGCGGGTCTCGTCCTGGGTCGCCCAGAGGTCGGCGTTCGGCTCGGCGTCGTCCGCGAACCACGGGAAGCGCTCGGGTGAGGGGCGGCCGAAGACGTCCCCGAGGTAGCCGGCCTCGACGCTCGCGACGTGCTTGACCAGGCCCAGCAGGTTCGTGCCGGTCGCGACGAGCGGGCGGCGGACGTCGTACTCGGACAGGCCCTCGAGCTTCCAGACGAGGGCCTCGCGGGCTCCCTGGAGGTACCGGTGCAGGTCGGCCTTGCAAGCGTCGAGGAACGCGTCGGGTGCAGTCATGCGCCCAGCCTCGCACCGCCGTCCGCCGGCCCCCAGGAGATACCACGCCGTGGCAGGCTTGACCCTCACACCGTGTCAGGCCGTGAGGTGAAGGGGTCATGCTGACCATCGGAGACTTCGCCCGCCTCGGCGGTGTGTCGGTCCGGATGCTGCGGCACTACGACGCGACCGGCCTGCCCGCGTCGACGCGGCGTCCGGCTACCGCTACTACGCCGTCGGCCAGCTCACCCGGCTCGACCGGCTGCTCGCGCTCAAGGACCTCGGCTTCACCCTCGACCGGGTCCGGACGATCCTCGACGACGAGGTGTCGTCCGAGGAGCTGCGCGGCATGCTCCGGCTGCGCCGGGCCGAGCTCGCCGAGCAGATCGATGCCGACAGGCAACGGTTGGCCCGGGTCGAGGCGAGGCTGCGATCCATCGAGAGCGAGAGTGCGATGAACACCCTGTCCGACAACGACTTCGAGATCACCTCCGTCACCGGCCACCGACTGCTGAGCCTGGCCGCCACCACCGACGGGCAGCCCCCCTTCGGCGAGATCGTCAGCTCGCTCTTCGGCCGCCTGGCCGACACCGTCGTCGCCGCCGGCGGGGCGCCGTCCGGCCCGACGGTCGCCACCTACGACTTCGCCGACGACGGCACCATCCGGGTCACGGCCGGCTTCCCGTGGGAGGCAGCCGGCCCGGACGGCGACGCCGAGGTCGTCGACCTGCCTCCGATCGGGCAGTGCGCCCGCTCCGTCCACCGCGGGTCGATGGCGGGCATCGGCGACGCCTGGCAGCAGCTCGTCCGCCGGGTCGACGCCGAGGGCTGGGCGCTCGACGGCGTGTGTCGCGAGGTCTACCTGAGCACCCCGTTCGACGACCCCGACGCCTGGGTCACCGAGCTGCAGCAGCCGGTCCGCCGCGCCTGACCCGGGCCGCAGCAGCGCTGCGTGACCGATCCCGCGGCGGGGTGCCGCGGGATCGGTCACGATCACAGGTCACCGGACCGCCCAGGACCACCAGCGGGTCGGGGCGGGCGGGTCGACGACCCGGGCGCGGGCGACGACCTCGGCGGCGACCGTCACGACGGACGGTGCGGCGTCGAGCCGGTCGGTGACCGACGGCACGACGGCGGGGTCGATCGTCGTCAGCTCGGCGACCTGCATCGCGTCGCCGCTCGACGGGATCGTGACCCGGCTGACGACGAGGTCGGCGCCCGAACCGGCCCCGAGCACGACCGCGGTGCGGGCATCGTCGTTGCCGTCCGCACGGGCGGCGCCGTCCCTCTCGAGCCCGGCGAGCCAGATCGCGTCGACAGCGCCCGGCGTCACGACCCGCTGGGCCGTCGCCGGTTCTGCACCGTCGACCCCCGAGTCCAGCGGCACCTGGAGCAGCCCCGCCGCACCGCCCCGGACGACCGACCGCCCGAGGACCGCGACGAGCGCGTTCTGGTCGCTGCTCAGCGGCGTGACGACGGGCTTGTCCGGGGTCGCCCCCGAGCCGGGCGAGCCGATGTCGACGAGCACGACCCAGGGGTCGGTCTCCTTCCGGTCCTCGCCCATGAGCCGGACGCCGAACCGCCGGTCGCCGGCGGGCTCGACGGCGACCGCGTCCTCGACACCGGCGACGACGCGGCCCTGCTTCCCGTCGCCCACCTGCTCGTCGAGCCACAGCCGGTGGTCGTTCGACCCGGCGGCGACGAGTGTCCCGTCGTCGAGGACGGCGACCCGGTTGCGGTTCTGCGTGGGGCGCCCGAACCCGGACGCGCCGTCCGCCAGCCGGACCCACAGGGCCCGGGCCAGGTCGACGAAGACAGCACCGTCGGTGAGGTAGCGGCCGTTCGGGCTGACGACGACCCCCGTCACGGCCCCGCCGCTGAGGACCAGTTCCGTGTCGAGGCCCGGTAGGTCGTCGAGCCGGACGACCTGCCCTGTCACGGCGTCCGTCGCGTAGAGCCCGGGGCGGCCCGCGACCGTGCCGCTGAAGACGATGCCGACCGCGGTCGTCCGCGGGGTCCCGGTCACGTCGAAGGCGCGCGGCGGGACGAGCCGCTGGTCGGTGATCGTCCGCGGCAGCACAGGCCCGGCGCTGCCCGGCGGCACCGCGGCCCGAGGAGCGTCGTCGGGCAGCAGCGGCGGGACGAGGACGACGAGCAGGACGACCAGACCGCCCACGCCCCAGCCGACGACCGGCCCGCGGGTGGCTCCGCGCCGGACCGCCCCCAGGTCGACCGTCGTGAGCCGCCACCCGACGAGCCCGAGCAGGACCACGAGCCACACCTGCCACGACGGCCGCGGCACGGCGCCCGCCGCGGACCGCGCGACCGCCGACCACCACGCGCTGTCGAGCACCCGGGGGCCCGGGCGTTCCCCGGCCACCGAACGACCGGACGCCACGACGTCCTGGGCGACCGCCGCGACCCGGGCCTGCACGTCGGTCGCGGTCAGCCGCTCGACGGTCCCGTCCGGGCGGACGAGCAGCACCTCTGCGGCGCCGTACATCCCGACCGAGAAGCCCTTCCCCGTGGTCCACCGGCTGACGACGACGCCCCGAGGGACGACCCCGATGACCTTCGCGCCGGCCACGGTGCCGAGCGCCGCGACCGTTCGGGTGGCACCGTCGGGGCCGGTCGCGACGAGGTCGCGCGGCACGTCGTCGGCGCCGATGCCCGGCGACGGCGCGGTCACCGAGTAGCGGGTGCCGGTGGCGTCCACGACGGCCGACGGCCCGTGCGACCCGGCCGGGCTGCCCATGCCGCTCGGCTGGTCGGCGCCCTGCGGGCCGGGCGGCAGCGCCCCGGAGACGCGGACGACAGCGCCCGCGACGTCGACCCCCAGGACGGCAGCACCGTCCGGCTCCACCTGGCAGCCCGGGGTGAGCAGCGTCGCCCCCTCCGCCGTCGGCGGTGCCCAGGCCGCGACGACCTTCGTGAACTCGTCGTCGTCGAACCGGCAGGTCGGGCCCGTCGTCCCGGACGCGCCCCGGGTCAGCGGCACCTGGGTGCCTGCCCGGACGTCGAGGACGGCAACCCGCACCGGGCGCCCGCCCGCCACCGGGTCGGTCCCCCAAAGGGCGAGCCGACCGCCGTCCGGCGAGAACGCGAGGCCGACGACGTCGAACCCGCGCCGCCCGCTGCCCGGCAGGTCGAACGTGCTCCCGGCCCCCGTGCTCACCTCGACGACGTCGACCCGGGCCGACGACCCGTACCGGCCGCCCGACGTCCAGGCGACCCGGCGACCGTCCGGCGAGAGGGCGACCGCTCCCACGTCGTCGACGGACCGGGCGATGGGCAGTGCCCGGACCTCCCCGCCGTCCGCACCGACGACCCACGCGCCGCGCGGCGGGGTGACGAACCCGTCGTAGGCGGTGCCGTCGTTCACCGGTCCCAGCGCGCTGACGACGTACACCGCCCGCGAGATCGGCCGCTCCGTGACGGTCGGGATCCACTCCGGCGGGGTCACGAGGCTGCGCGGGATGCCGCCGGGTCCGCTCGGGACGTCGGCAGGCTGCGGCAGCGCGCGCTGGACCACGGGCAGCAGCGCGAGCAGGAGCGTCGCCACCGCGACGAGGCTCGCAGCGACGAGGAGCCCGCGGGCGAGCGGCTGCCGGGGCAGCCCGCGAGGCGCCCGCCACCGGGGTGCACCCAGGCCGACGAGCGGTCGCAGGCCGGGCCGGTACTCGGGCCGTGCCGCCCGCGCGAGGATCGCGGCCGGGTCGAGGCTGCGCCCGGCGACCGCCTCGTCGGCGGCGTCGTCGAGGACGTCGGACAGGCTCATCGGGTCACCTCCTGGGCTGGGCTGACGGCTGGGCTGACGGCTGGGCCCGTGGTTGGTCGCAGACGCCGCGGGCCGCGGCCCGGCGGCCCGGCGGAGAGGTCGTCGGGCGGCTCGGCGGCGGCCCCGTCGAGCTCGTCGGCGAGCCAGGGCGCGAGCCGGCGCAGGTTCGCGAGCGCCTCGCGGGTCTGGGACTTCACCGTGGAGGCGCTGCAGCCCAACGCTTTCGCCGTCGCGACCTCGGTGAGGTCCTCGTAGAAGCGCAGCACGAGGACGGCACGCTGCCGAGGTGCGAGCCGGGCGAGCGCGGTGACGACGGCCTGCCGGGAGGGCACGGCGTCGATCGCCGGGTCGCTCGCGCCGGCGTCTGGGACGGCGTCCGTCGGGCTCACCGACCAGCCGTGCCGGCGGCGCCAGGAGTCGATCCAGATCGAGCGCATCGACGTCCGGACGTAGGCCTCCGGGTTGCCGTCGCGGCTCACCCGGTCCCAGTGCCGGACGAGCCGGGCGAGCGCCTCCTGGGCGAGGTCCTCGGCGGCGTCGGCGTCCCCGGTGAGCAGCCAGCCCAGGCGCAGGAGCGCAGGGCCGCGCGCCGTGACGAAGGCCGTGAAGCCCGCCGCGTCGTCCATGCCGTCGTCCCCCTGAGCCCGAGGTGATCAGTGTCGTGCACAGGGTCAGACGCAGGGTGCTGCCGTTCGGGTGGGTCGTTCGGCGACGAGGTCAGCGGCGCAGGTAGCCGCGCCGGGTGCGGTAGCGGCGGTCGGCGGCGACGAGCAGCGCGGCGACGCCAGCGAGGGCGAGCGCGAGGACGGCGGTGACGCGGCGGTCCGCGAGCCTGGTCCAGAGCGGCTGCGTCGTCGGGACGTCACTGTTGGAGGCCTCGGTCAGGGTGTCCGGGGCGAAGCTCCAGCCGGTGCTGCCGACCGCGGCGTCGACCTGCATCCAGGGCCGGGCCGTCCCTTCCTCGGGCGTCACGCGCACGAGCCCGAAGGCGCGCCGGCCGCCGTCCCCCGGCGCGTCGTCCGCGAGGACCAGCCGCCCGCCGTCGAGCTGGGACCAGCCGACGACCCGGGCGGTCGCGGGTACCAGCGACCGGTTCTGCGGGTCGGCCCAGGGGACCGAGCCGCTCGTCGGGCCGTCGGCACCGGCGAGCGGCTCGCTGCCGGGGACCACGCTGGCGGTGGCCCAGACGAGCGTGCGGTCCCGGAAGGTCCAGACGCTCGGGGTGATCCCCCAGGGGGCGCCACCGAGCGAGCTCACGCCGTTCGACGGCGTGAAGGCGTAGCCGGGCTCGGCGTCCGTGACCCCGGCGAGGTCGGCGGCCTTCCCGCCGACGAGGTCGACGAGCCAGGTCCGCGCACCGTCCGCGCGCCGGACGACGGCCGTCCCGCCGCCCGCGGCGGTCACCGTGGCGGCGGGCCGGCCCGCATTCCCGGCCGTCGGCGCCGTCCATCCGGGCAGCGCGATCCGGGTGTCCGTGCCCGGGCCGCCGTCCCAGCGCCGCAGGACGAGACCGCCGTCGGCCGACACCTCGGCGGCCGTGCCGTCGTCGAGCGGGAGCAGCGCCCCGCTGAGGTCCGTGAGACGCGCGCCCGGCCTGAGGTCGCTGTGCACGAGCCCGGTCCGCAGGTCGGACCAGACCAGCTCGACACCGCGGTCGCGCTCGTCGAGGACGACCGCCGTCCGCCCGCCCGGGCTGACCACCGCGGTGACCCGCCCGGTCGAGCCGCCCAGGCGGTCCCGGCTCGCCCGCTCGACCGGAGGGTTCGGGCCGAGCGCACCCGACGCGACGTCGGACGCCGTCGACGGCAGCCGGACGAGCGCCCCGGACTCGGCGTCGAGCCCGTAGACCCCGGGCCGCCCGGCGAGGGTGCCTGTGAAGGCGGCGGTGAGCCGGTGGGTCCGCACCCGGCCGGTGCCGTCCAGCCCGAGCGCGGGCTCGACGGCGGGGGCGACGACGCGGGCCGGGAGCAACGGGGTGACGCTCACGGACGCGGCGGGCGAGGCGTCCCGCACCGGCGGACCGGCCGCGGGCAGCAGCAACGGCGTCAGCCAGGTCGCCAGGACGACGAAGCCCGCCGTGGCGAGCAGCCCGCGCCGGGTCGGTCGCGGCAGCCGGCGGCGCGTCGACGGTGCGGCCGGCGCCCCGGGGACGGCGCGGGCACGCCGCCGGCGGCGGACGGGCGGCGGACCGGCGAGCACGAGCGCGGTCAGCACGGCGCAGGTCCCGATGATCCAGCGGTCGGGGTCGTCGGTGAGGTTCTCGTGCACCGAGGACACCCGCCACCGGTAGCCGAGGTAGGCCCTGCTGCGCCGCGAGTCGCCGGGCTCGACGCCGCGGACGACGATGCCGCTCGCGGCGAGGTCGCGGGCGGCGGCGATCACCGTCGCCCCGCCACTGCCGCGCGAGACCTGTTGTGCACCAGCGGATCCCGGCGGGAACAACCACAACCCCGAGGCCGCCTCGCCCGGCCGGCCGTCGACGAGCAGCACCCCGCGCGAGGTCCAGGTGACGGGCCGGAACCCGGGGACGGACGCCGCCCTGCGCCCGTCGGGGGAGATGACGACGGCCCGCGACGCGAGGCTGCCGAGCATGTCCGCCGCGGCGGTGCCGACCCCGAGCGGGACGGCGCCGGGGGCGTCCCCGATCTCACCCACCGTTCGCAACGTTCCCGTGGGGTCGGCGACGAGCAGCCCGTCGGCCCCGCAGCGGCACGCCTGCGACGGCGGGCCGGCGCCCGCGTCGAGGTCGACGAGCAGGCCCACGCTCTCCGTGGACCCGCCCGACGAGACGAGCACCGTGACCGCCACGGCACGCTCCCCCGGCAACCACGACAGCGACCGCGGCGTCGCATCGTGGACCGGGGTGCGGGTGCTGCGTGCCGTCGCGAGGTCCAGGACGACCAGCTCGACGACGGGGACCCGGGCACCGGGCTCCGGCTCGAACCAGGCCACCCGACGCCCGGACGGCGACAGCGCCACCGTGGACGCCTGCGGGCCGAGCGGGATCCTGCGGTAGTCCCGGCCGTCCGCGGAGACCGCGACGACACCCGGCTGCACCCAGGCACCGCCGGCGTCGGGCTCGTCGGCGGCGACCGGCGTCTCCAGGAGCAGGCTCGCCGCCTCGATCGGGGCCTGCGTCACGGACGGCGTCCACACCGGTGGTGTCCACCACCGGTCAGGCAGGCCGCGCGGGGTGCCGGGCGCGGCCGGCGGCGCGGGCCTCGGCGTCGGGTCGACGCCGAGCCACTGACCGGCGAGGACCGCGAGAACCGTTGCCGCGGCACCGATGGCGGCGGCGAGGGCGGTGCGCCGACGGACGACGGTGCGGTGCCGCACGGCCGCCCGGGCGAGGGCGAGCGCCGGGTCGACCGGTGGGACGGCGTCCCGCACCAGCGCCCGTGCGGCTGCCTCGTCGAGGAGGTCGCGGACGGGGGTCGTGGTCATCGCGTCACCTCCACGGCAGGGCCGGTCCGGACGGCGGGCGCCCGGCCGAACGCCTCGGCGAGCTCGGGGGCGAGCACCCGCAGGCGGGCCAGGGCGTGGCTGGTCTGGGACTTCACGGTGCCGGTCGAGCAGCCGAGCGCCTGCGCGGTCGCGGCCTCGCCGAGGTCCTCGTAGAACCGCAGCACGAGGACGGCGCGCTGCCGCGGGGTGAGCCGGGCGAGCGCGTCCTCGAGCGTGAGCCGGGTCGCGGTGTCGTCCGCGGTGTCACCGGGGCCGGCGCGCAGCCCGCCCGGCGGGTCGTCCGGCAGGTCGGGGACGACGTCCAGCCAGGCCCCGCGCCGGCGCCGCCAGCCGTCGACCCAGACCGAGCGGATCGTCGTCCGCAGGTAGGCCTCGTGCGCGCCGTCCGCGATCCGGTCCCAGCGGCCGACCGCCCGGGCGAGCGCCTCCTGCACGAGGTCCTGGGCGGCGTCCGAGTCGGCGGTCAGCAGCCAGGCGAGCCGCAGGAGGGCAGGGCCGCGTGCGACGACGAACGCGGTGAACGCTGCCTCGTCGCGCACGGACCCTCCCCTCCTGCGTACCC
>NZ_MWLN01000170.1 GCF_002198655.1 Kineosporia sp. A_224 | reverse complement strand
TGCTGCGGACGGCGCGAGCGCCACGGCCCCGGCCGCGCGCGCCGTCCGCAGCACCGCCCGCAGCGCTGTCCGGGTCGAGCGCCGGGCCGGGCTGGTCCCCCGAGGTGCGTGGACGGTCACGATGCCCTCCCGATGCGCCCGCCGGCCGCCCATCATGGCGGCCGTGTCGATCACGGCGCCAGTGCGACGCCGGACCGCGGGGCCGGGTTCCGGTCGCGATGCGCCATCCTGGGCGGGTGCAGCCTGCAGCCGACGCGCCACCGGTCGTCGGGCGGCTCGGCCGCTTCGACGGGACGACGTTCGCGCCCGTCGTCGAGGGCGAGGTCGACGCCGCGTTCGTCCACGTCTTCGTCCACGGCTGGATGCCCGGCTTCCGCACCCGGGAGCGGCTGCTCGCCGCGACGGACGGCGTCCGTGCGCTGCACGCCTGGGACCCGCGCCTCGTCGACCCCGACGGGCGCCCCCTGGTCGCCGACTACACCCCGCTCGTCGAGGCGCTGCACGGGCTCGGCCCGGACCACGCGGTGCTCTGGTACTCGTGGATCGACGAGTCCGCGACGGACGCCGACGTCCTCCTCGCGCACCGCTCCCGGCAGGCCACGCAGATCAACGGCCGCCGGCTCGCCGTGGCCCTGCAGCAGGCGCTGGCCCGCCGGCCCGGCCGGCGCGAGCGGCTGCACCTGATCGGGCACAGCCACGGCAGCGCGGTCGTCACGCACGCGGCGGCGTCGCTGCGCCGCCCGCCGGACCACCTGACGTTCCTCGACGCGCCGGAGAACCAGCTGACCCGGATCGGCGGCGCCGCGGACCTCATCGACGCGGTGCTCCCCCGGCTGCACCCGGGCCGGGAGCGGGGGCGGGTCTTCGTCGACTCCTACACGTCGATGTTCGGCGGGCCCTACCACCGCCGTCCGGGGCTCGCGGCCGTCGTCGACGTCTCCCTCACCGCGCCGCTCACGGCGACCCTCGACCCCGTCCGGGCCGTGACCGCGGCCCACCTGTATGCCGTCGACTGGTACGCGCGCTCCGTGCGCGAGCTGCACCGCGGCGTCGGGTACGGCTGGTCGCCGCTCGTCACGGAGGCGGCCCCCGGCGGGCCCGGGCCGGCCGTCGCGGACCTGCATCCCTGGTACACCGCGCCGCTGGCGCTGCGTCCCCTCGACGTCCGCCGCCGTCCCGAGCTGCCCCTCGCCGCGACGGCGGGCCGGCTCGCCCGCCGCAGCCAGGTGCGGCACCGCCCGCTCGAGGGCGCCCGGCTGGCGGTGACCCAGGTAGCGCCGGACGCCGCGCTGTCGTTCACGACGGCCCCCGGCGACCAGCTCCTCGAGTTCGACCTGTCGGTGCACGGCGGGGACGGCGCCGAGCAGCTCGACCTCGCCGTCGACGGGGTCGCCGCGTTCCGGTCGCTGACGCGCTACCCGGTGCCGATGTCAGGCCGCTACGTCATGCTCGCCGACGGCCGCCCGGGCGATCACCTGCTCACGGCGCGGCTCACGTCGCGCCGGCCGCCGCTCGGCCGGCGCGCGGGTGACGGGCCGGCCCGGCCCGTCACCGTCCACGTGACGAACCTGCGGCTGGTCAACACCCCGGGCGCCGCGGCGGGCTTCTCCCCGACCCGGACGATGGGCGCCGCGTTCGCCGCCGGTGCGGCGTCGGGGAGCCTCGCGACGCTCGTGACGCTCGTCGCCACGGGCTGGACCGCGCGCCGGGTGCTCGCGGCGCTGACCCGGCGCCGGGCCGCTACCTCGGCGGCGGGGTCGACGCCGAGGGCTTCGGCGCCGCACCCGGCTTCGGCCCGCAGATGACCTTGTCCTCGGCGATGTACGTCGTGCGGAACGTCTCGCGCTTGACGACCTTGCCGTCCTTCTTGAAGATCCGCCCGACCGAGACGTCGAAGCCCCCGTTCGCGTCCTGAGGCACGCAACCGGGCCTGGGGTCGTAGATCGTCTTCGGTGCCCGGAAGTTCGACCGGGCGCTCTTCGTCGCCTCGATGTCCCAGGTCTTCGTGCTCCAGAACGACACGTGGACCTTGGTGTCGACCCACGCCTGGGTGAGGACGGCGTACTTGGAGTCGTTGCGCCACTTGAGGTCCACGGTCGGCCAGTTCACGGTGGCCTCGCGTCCCTCGGGGTAGCGCGAGATGTAGAACGAGTGCGGCTTGTGGTAGATGTCCTCGAGCCCGGTGAAGAAGACGTTGTTGAAGATCGTCGTCGCCATCTGCGAGACGCCGCCGCCGTAGTCCTGGACGAGCCGGCCGCCGCTGATCGCCGGCGCGGGGTTGTAGCCCTTCTCCGGCGTCCGCTTGCCGAGCACGGCGTTGAGGCTGAAGGTCTCCCCGGGCAGCACGAGGGTGCCGTTCACCGTGCGCGCGGCGATCCGGAGGTTCTCGGTGCGGCCGGCGTTCGAGGTGAGGACCGTCGTCCACGTGGACGTGCGCTCCTTGACCCCGAGCGCCTTCGCCTCCTCGGTCGTGAGGTCCGGCTCCTTCTTCGTCACCGGGGCGACGACGGTCCGGGTCGCCGGGTCGGTCGCGACGAGCGCGGTCGCCGCGGCGGCGCCGAGCTTGGTGGCGTCCACGGTCACCCCGTCGACGGCGGGCACGATCTTCGGCTTCCCGCCGGACAGCACGATCTTCGCGTCCTTCGGCTTCTTGCCGATGGTCGGCTCGGCCGCGAAGAGGGCCGCGGAGAGCTTCGCGCCGTCGACGGTGAGGGCGAGCCGGCCGTCCTCGCCGAGGGTCGTGCCCAGGGCCGGGACGACGGCCTTGACGGGCAGGGAGACGGTCGTGCCGCCGACCTTGACGGGCAGCGGGCCGGAGGTCGCCGGCCGGCCGATCTCGCTGACGGCCCGCTCGACCTCGTCGGCGTGCACCTGCGGCTGCTGCTCGGCCGCGGGGACGTCGATCGGCCCGGTCGCGGTGAGCCAGCGGTCGTGGACGACGCGCACGGCGCCGTCGACGTCGACCGCCCGCCCGACGACGGGGGCGACCGGCTGCGCGCCGCCGGAGGCGAACGTCAGCCCGCCGTCCTTCGCGGGGACGTCGAGCGCGGCCTTCGCACCGGTCACGGCCGCCCGCAGCTTCGCGGTGTCGACGCCGGAGTCGCCGGTGGCCCCGACCCCGGTGAGGTGGTCCCAGACCGTCACCGGGTGCAGCGCGGGCCCGACGAGGTCGTCGACGGCGCGGTCGGCGTCGACGACGAGCCCGGCCGTGACCCGGTCGAGGGTCGCCGTCCGGTCCCCGGCGCGCAGCGTCAGCGGCGCGCCCTGCTGCGCGGCGGCCCGCACCTTGGCGACGGCGGCGTCCCGGTCGAGGCCGCCGACGTCGACCCCGGCGACGTGCCCGCCGCGCGGCACCTCGCCCGCGAACGCGACGGCGGTGCCCAGGTAGCCCGCGAGGGCCACCCCGGCGAGGGCCCCGAGCCCCACTGCGATCCGACCGGGCGCCACGGCTGCCCCCTCCTGCGAACGACCCGGACCGCCCCGACCCGGTGGTACGACACTGCGGACCACGCCATCGTAGGAAACGTACTTCGGCTACGGGCCGGGACGGGGCAATCGGCGGGTCACACGCCGGACGACCGCCCCGGGCTCAGCGGGCGCAGGTCCACGACGCCCGGGCCGCCGTCCGGACCGCCGTCCGGGACCGCCGCGACGGCGGGCAGCTGCGCGTACCGGTGCCGGGCGTCGAGCAGGACGTCGGTGATCTCGTGCCCGATGAGCTCGTGCCGGGCGAGCAGGGCGTCCCGCAGGGCCTCGACGAGGTGGCGGTTGTCCTCGAGCAGCGTGCGGACGAACTCCTTCTGCTCGCGCAGGAGCCGCTCGACCATCCGGCGGCCGTCGGTGTCGCCGAGCACCCGGCCCACGAGCCCGGCGTCGGAGAAGGCCGAGCCCTGGACGGCGGCGAAGGACACGAGGGTGTCCCCCATGCCGGCCTGGCCGACCATCTGGGCGGCGACGTTCGTCGCGTAGGTGAGGTCGCTGCCGGGGCCGGTCGAGACGTCCCCGAAGAAGATCTCCTCGGCGGCCTGGCCGCCGAAGGCGATCCGGATGAGGTCGCGCAGCTCGGTGCGGGACCGGGTGTAGACGTCCTCGCGGTCACCGTGCGCGAGCAGGCCGAGGGCGCCGCCGCGCTTGACGATCGTGAGGATCTCCAGCCGGCGGTGCGGCGCGACGAGCCAGGCGACGGTCGCGTGCCCCGCCTCGTGCGTCGCGATGAGCCGCTGCTCGTGCTCGGTGTAGCCGACGGGCTGGCCGAGGCCGACCTCGGTGATGAGCCGGGCGTGCTCGACGTCCTCCCACGACATCGCCCGGGCCCCGCGGCGGACGGCGTTGACGAGCGCCTCGTCGAGGAGGTTCTCGAGCATCGCGGGCGTGTAGCCCTGCGTGATGCCGGCGAGGGCGTCGCGCCGCTCCTCGGTGCCGAGCAGCGGCTCGTGCGCCTTGCGGGAGAGGAAGTGGTCGACGAGCTCGCGGCGCGCGGCCTTGTCCGGGGCCTCGAAGACGAGCCGGCGGTCGAACCGGCCGGGGCGCAGCAGGGCGGGGTCGAGGTTGTCGGCGCGGTTCGTCGCGGCGATGAGCAGGATGTCGACCGGCTCGATCCGCGGCCGCGGGATCTGCCGGGCGGGCGGCAGGAAAGCATTGACCGCGTCGACGACCGCACCCTGCATCTTCTGCCACGTGGTCGGGGTGTCGAACGACTGCATCTGCACGAGCAGCTCGTTGACGACCCCGCCGACGCCCTCGCTCACCGCGCCGTTCGCGTTGACCGTCAACGGGTTCACGCCGGTGCCCGCCGTGCCGAGCGTCGTCGTCCCGGCGAGGCCGCCGACCGACGGCAGCCCGACGAGGCCGCCGCAGCAGCTGCCCGCGGCGAGCGAGCCGGCCGGGGCGACCGTCGCGCCGTGGGCGCTCATCGCCATCCCGCCGCGGGTCGTGGCGATGGCGTCGATCTCCTCGATGAAGCCGATCGCCCCGCCCTCGGCGCGGGCGGCCTTGCGCAGCTCGTTGAAGTAGGAGCGGATCTTGCGGGCGGTCGCGCCGTAGTACATCGACTGGAAGCTCGTCGCGGAGACGAAGAGGAACGGCACCCCGGCCTCGGCGGCCATCGCCTTCGCGAGGTGCGTCTTGCCGGTCCCGGGGCCGCCCTCGAAGAGCAGGCCGCGCCGGGCCCGGCCGCCCATCTCGCGGCGGAAGGTGCGGGCGTTGAGGAAGAGGTCGATCGAGCGGCGGACCTCGTCCTTGACCGGCCCGACGCCCTTGACGTCGTCCATCCGGACGTCGATCTGCTCGGGCCGGTAGAGCACGTGCGGCGAGCGCCCGGCGGCGAACGACGACCCGACGAGGATCGCCAGGAGCGCCGCGAAGAAGACGACCGCGGTGACGATCATCGGGTCGAAGGCGGGCAGCGCCGGCAGCGGCACCGGGTGGCCGGCCGCCCACGCGACGAACGGCGCCGCGACGACGAGGAGGACGGCGACGAGCCGCCGGACCCGTGCGCGGCGCCGCCGCTCACGCGCCGCCGTGACGTCGAGCGCCGGGGTCCGGCTGCCCCGGGTCGCGTGCCTGACCGCGTGCCTGCGTGCCACGATGCGCCTCCTCCGCGGCCCCGCCGACGCGGGCCCGTGCACTCACGGTGAGGTGCGGGCGGGCCGCCGGGTGAGCGCAGGGCGACGATGTCCACCGTCTGCCACGCCGGCGTCACCCGGTCGGCGCAGCCCGAACGGAGGAGGCGACCGGAGGGTGACCTCAGCGCCGGGCGGCCAGCGCGTCGAGGCTGTCCCCGAGGACCCCGAGGGCGAGGTCGAGGTCCGCCTCGTCGATGACGAGCGGGGGCGCGAGCCGGATCGTCGACCCGTGGGTGTCCTTGGCGAGGACGCCGCGCGCGGACATCTCCTCGCAGAGGGCGCGGCCGGTGCCGAGCGCCGGGTCGACGTCCACGCCGGCCCAGAGCCCGATCGTCCGGACGTCGGTCACACCGCGGCCGCGCAGGGCCTCGAGCCCGGCCCGCAACCGGGCCCCGAGCAGCCGCGCGCGCTCCTGGTACTCCCCCGTCTCCAGCAGCCCGACGACGGCGCGGCCGACGGCGCACGCGAGCGGGTTGCCGCCGAAGGTGCTCCCGTGGCTGCCCGCGGTCATGACACCGAGCACGTCGTGGCGTGAGACGACCGCCGACACCGGCACGATGCCGCCGCCGAGCGCCTTGCCGAGCACGAGGACGTCGGGCCGCACGCCGGCCGGCTCGACGCCGCCGGCCTCCGTGGCGAACGTCGTGCCGGTACGGCCGAGCCCGGACTGGATCTCGTCGGCGACGAGGAGCACGCCGCGGGCGTCGCAGACCGCGCGCACGGCGGGCAGGTACCCGGCCGGCGGGATGACGACACCGGCCTCGCCCTGCACGGGTTCGAGCAGGACCGCGACGGTCGTGTCGTCGACGGCGGCCTCGAGGGCGGCGGCGTCCCCGTAGGGCACGACCCGGAATCCCGGTGTGAACGGCCCGAAGCCGGCCCGGGCGGACTCGTCGGTCGAGAACGACACGATCGTCGTCGTCCGGCCGTGGAAGTTGCCGGCCGCCACGACGATCGTCGCCTCGCCGTCCGGCACGCCCTTGACGTCGTAGCCCCACTTGCGGCTCAGCTTGATCGCCGTCTCGACGGCCTCGGCGCCGGTGTTCATCGGCAGCACCGTGTCCATGGCGGGGTTCGCCCGCGTCGCGAGGTGCGCGAGCTCGGCGCAGAACTCCTCGAGCTGGTCGTGGAGGAACGCCCGGCTCGTCAGGGTGACCCGGTCGAGCTGGCGCCGGGCCGCGTCGAGGAGCACCGGGTGCGCGTGCCCGAAGTTCAGCGCGGAGTAGCCCGCGAGGCAGTCGAGGTAGCGCCGGCCGCCGGTGTCGGTGAGCCAGGTGCCGACGCCCTCGGCGATGACGACGGGCAGCGGGTGGTAGTTCGGCGCGACGGCGGACGACGACGCGTGCGCTGCGGTCCGGGGCACGGCCGGGGTGGTTGCGGTCATCGGGTCCTCCGTCGGGTGGGTGGTGGGACTGGGGTCAGCGGACCGGTGGTCAGCGGGCCGGTGGTCAGCGCAGCTCGAGCGTGCAGCACTTCGGGCCGCCGCCGGCCTTGCGCAGCTCGGAGAGGTCGACGGGCACCGGCACGAAGCCGCGCGCGGCGACCTGGGCGGCCAGGCCCGTCGCGGTGCCGGGCAGGACGACGTGGCGGCCGTCGCTCACGGCGTTGAGGCCGAGGACCATGGCGTCCGCCTCGGCCGCGACGACGGCGTCCGGGAAGAGCAGCCGCAGCGCGGCGAGCGAGCCGGGGCTGAACGCGGGCGGGTAGTAGGCGACGGTCTCGTCGTCGAGCACGGCGAGCGCGGTGTCGAGGTGGTAGAACCGCGGGTCGACGAGGCGCAGCGTGACGACGGGCCGGCCGAGCAGCTCCTGGGCGTCGTCGTGCGCCTCGTGGTGGGTGCGGAACCCGGTGCCCGCGAGCACGTACCGGCCCACGACGAGGAAGTCGCCCTCGCCCTCGCTGACGTGCGGGCTGTCGAGCGGGGTGAACCCGTTGCGGCGGAACCACTCCCGGTAGACCGGCCCCTCGCCGACCCGCTCCGCGTGCCGGAACCGCGCGGGCATGACGAGGCCGTCGACGACGAGCCCGCCGTTCGCGGCGAAGACCATGTCGGGCAGTCCGGGGACGGCGTCGATGACGTGCACCTCGTGCCCGAGGGCCGTGTAGGTGTCGCGCAGCGCCTGCCACTGCGCGGTCGCCCGGGCGACGTCGACGGCGTCCCCCGCGGTCATCCAGGGGTTGATCGCGTAGTCGAGCGCGAAGTGCTCCGGCGGGCACATGAGGTAGCGCCGGGGCCGGGCCGCGCGCGGCCGGGACAGGTCGTCGAGGAGGAGGTCGTCGGGGGTCGTTCCGGCCGGCCCGGGGGCACTCCCGAGGCGCGGCGCCGAGGGCGTCGCGGTCATGTCTCGACGGTAGGCAGCGGCCCGACGCACGGACAACACCCGCCCGTTGCCGCTCGGCGGCGATCCGTTGCGTGCATACGTCCCTCGGTGAGGGATCATTGCGTCATGGCCCTGGACCGCATCGACGAGCAGCTCGTCGCCCTTCTCCAGGACGACGCGAGGTCCACGTTCGCCGACCTCGGCGCCGCCGTCGGTCTGTCCGCCCCCGCCGCCAAGCGCCGTGTCGACCGGCTCCGGACCACCGGCGTCATCACCGGCTTCACCGCGGTCGTCGACCCCGCGGCCCTCGGCTGGACGACCGAGGCCTACGTCGAGCTCTTCTGCGCCCCGCGCACGACCCCGGCCGCCGTCTTCGCCGTCGCCGCGAAGCACCCGCAGGTGGTCTCGTCGTGCACGGTCTCCGGCGAGGCGAACGCCCTGCTCCACCTGCGCGCCGCCGACGTCCACGACTTCGAGCGCATCCTCGAGCGCATCGAGGCCGAGCCGGTCGTCGTCCGCACGAAGTCCGTCATCGTGCTCTCCCGCGGCCCGAGCCGCTCGACGACCGACTGACCCCCCGCTCATGCTCACGCCGGGTACCGCTTCTGCGCCGTCCGACGTGGTTTCGGTACCTGCCGCGAGCATGAGCGGTGGACGGGGGTTGGATGGGTGGGTGGTGAACGTGCTCGTCCGCGACTATGCGGACGCCGACGAGCAGGGCTGGCTGCGGTGCCGGGTCCTCGGGTTCCTCGGCACCGCGTACTTCGACGACGTCTGGACGTCGTACCCGAGGTCCACGCCCGGCCTCTCGCTGGTCGCGGTGCGCGCCGGCCAGGTCGTAGGGATCTGCCAGGCCTCGATCGCGGACCACGGCGCGACCATCGACACCGTGGTCGTGCACCCGGACCATCGCCGCGCCGGGATCGCGTCTGCCCTGCTGGCGGAGCTGAAGGAGCGGCTGGCCCGCCAGGGGGTCGGCGTCGTCGACGCGTGGACACGCGACGACCCGGGAACGCTCGCCTGGTACCGCGACCAGGGCTTCACCGTGACCTACCGGTACCTGCACGTCTACGCGTCGACCCCCGAGGAGATGCGTGCCGCGGCCGGTTCGACCGCAGGGCTGCTGCCCCGATCCGGCTTCTTCCACGCGGACACCCAGGATCCCGAGGTCGAGGTAGCCCTGCGGACGACGTTCGCCAGGGTGCACGCCTGCCACCGCTTCGTCGCCGAGATCTCCGTCTGAAGGGAGCGCGGCGTCAACGTGGAAACTCCACCACAGCGGGGTGTGGCGAAGTTTCCACACTGACGGCGACCTGGTCCGTCGGGGCGAGAACCGTGCACGCGGGGTTGCACGGGCTCGGGCGACCGCCCCAGCCGCGGGCCCGCAACGACTCTGCGACCTCCGCCGCGACCGTGCATGGGTCGTCCGCGACCGGGCGCCAGCCGTAGCGCAGCGACGACCGGCCCGACCGTGTCACCGCGTTGTCCCGGCCGTCGTCGCGGGACTGCTCCTCGGGCGGGTGCGCCTCGGCGCCGTCGAGCTCGACGACGAGCGCCCAGACGCCGTATCTGACGTCGCGGTAGCGCGTGCGCTCCCGGCGCCGCTCGACGATCCTCTCGACCGGGTTGTAGTCCCCCGCGGGCAGCCGGTGCGCGCGCTCGACCCGGCGCAGGTACTCGCGCTCGAGGGCCGACCGGACCCCGGTGACGACGTCCTCGAGCACGAGCTCGAGCAGCCGGCGCCACCGGTGGCGTCGCCTCGCCTGCAGGCACCGCCGCAGCCGGTCGGCCGTCGTCGTCCGGCGTTGGACGGCGCGCAGCACGACGCCGACGGCGTCCCACGGTCGGGTCGCGCCGGCCGCGACGTCGAGCACCGCCTCCTCGACCCGCAGCCGGGGCGGGCTCGCTGCCGGGTGCCGGGCCCGGTCGAGGTTCGTCGCCCGCACGACGACGACTCCGGGCTGCCTGCGGACCCGCCGCTCCGCCGGGACACAGACGGTCGTCGCAGGCGGTGCGTCGTCGACAACGCCCCCCAGCCACAGCGCCGTCCGACCGCCGGCGACCGCTCCAGGGCCGGCGTACAGCAGTGCCGCCCAGACCCGCGCCTCGGCGGGCAACGGCCCGGTATGGACGACGAACACCGCCGGCAGCAGGCGCACCCACCGCCCCGAGGCGACGAGCCAGTCGACCTGCCGCGTGGAGAGCCCGCACTCGCGCGCCTGCGCCCGGGAGACGACACCGCACTGGCTCCTCGAGTGCGCCCACCACCGCGGGGACCGCCCCCGCGGACGCCGCACCACCACGTCACCGGGCTCCGCTGTCACGCCCTCGATCATCACGGCCCCGCCCCACGGAATCGACCCGCGCACCCGCCTCTGTGGACAACCCCGCGACACGGCCGTCAACGTGGAAACTCCGCCACAGCTGGGTGTTGCAGAGTTTCCACGTTGCTGCTCCGGGGTGGGGGCCAGTCGGGTAGCTCCGGCGCCGTGCGACGCCCGTTTGCGGTACCTGCCGCGAGCATGAGCGGTCGTGCGGGTGGGGTCACGCGCCGGCGAGAAGGTCGGTCTCGCGGCCGTTCTCGTCGAACGGGGCGGCCTTCTCGCCCTTGACGAGGCGGTAGAACTCGAACCCCGCGAGCGGCTGGCCGACGCCGTTGCTCAGGGCGAAGAACGGGCCCTCGACGTTGATCTGGGTGGCGTGGGCGCGCAGGGCCGCCGACTTCGCGTCGACGTACGCCGAGCCGTCGACGGCGGACGTCACGAGCTCGTCGGCGACGACCATGCTCGGGAGCGGGCCGTCCGGGCTCATCCCCTCGAAGGGGTTGTCCCCCGTGGCGTCGAGCCTGCGGAGCGTCTCGCGCATGAGGCCCTCGGGGATGCACACCCAGTAGACCTTCGGGACGTCCCAGCCCGGCACCTCGCCGTCCGGCCCGGGCGCCGGTGCCGCGGCGAGCTCGACCGCACGCATCGCGACCCGGTGCGCCTGCACGTGGTCGGGGTGGCCGTAGCCGCCGCCCGGGTCGTACGTCGCGAGCACCTGCGGGCGGACCTCGCGGACGACGTCGGCGAGCCGGGCCGCGGCCTCGTCGACGTCGGCGAGCGCGAACGCTCCGGGCCGGGTGTCGGGCGCGGGGACGGCGACCCCGTCCGGGCCCCAGGCCATCCCGGAGTCGCGGTAGCGCTGCGGGCTGCCGCCGTCCGCGCCGCACCGGTCGAGGAAGCGGTGGTCGTGGACGCCGAGGTGGCTCATCGCGTCGGCCAGCTCGCCGACGCGGTGGTCGCCGAGGGTGTCGTCGCGGTCGCTCGCGAGGTGCGCCAGGTCGGCCGGGATGATCTCGCCCTCCTCGCCCCGGGTGCACGTCACGAGGGTCACGTGCGCGCCGGCCGCCGAGTACCGGGCCATGGTGGCGCCGTTGTTGATCGTCTCGTCGTCCGGGTGGGCGTGGACGAAGAGCAGGCGTGCGGTGGGGGCGGGCTCGGTCGGGGCAGTCATGGCTGCGATTCTGCCTCCCGGCGACCGGCCGGGCGCGCCCGCCGCGCAGTACCGTTCCGCCATGCCGACCGGGGCCACCGATCCGTCCGACCAGCCCGACCGACCCGACCTGCCGCGCGTCGTCGCGGCCCTGCGGGCGCTCGTCCGGCTGCCCACGGTGAGCCACCGCGACCCGGGCCGCGTCGACACCGCCGTCTTCGACGCCTTCCACACCGAGCTGGCCCGGCGCTTCCCGCTCCTGCACGCCCAGCTGGAGGCGACGCGGGTCGGCGGGCACGGGCTGCTCTTCCGCTGGCCCGGTGCGGACGACGCCCGGCCGGTCGTCCTCATGGCCCACCTCGACGTGGTCCCCGTCGACGAGCAGGCACCGTGGCAGCACCCGCCGTTCGGTGCCGACCTCGTGGACGGCGCGGTCTGGGGCCGGGGGACGCTCGACGACAAGGGGCCGCTCGTCGTCGTCTGCGAGGCCGTGGAGTCGTTGCTGGAGAACGGGTTCACCCCGGCCCAGGACGTCTGGCTGTCGTTCGGGAGCGACGAGGAGGTGCTCGGTGCGTCGGCGGTGGCGGCCGTCGAGGAGCTGCGCCGCCGCGGTGTGCGGCCCTGGTTCGTCGTCGACGAGGGCGGCGCCGTCGCCTCCGAGGCGCTGCCCGGGGTCGCCGTCCCGGTCGCGGTCGTCGGGGTCACCGAGAAGGGCGTCACGTCGCTGCTCCTGCGCGCCGAGGGCCGCGGCGGGCACGCGTCGACCCCGGCCCGCAACGGCCCGACCGCCCGGCTCGCCCGCGCGATCGCCCGGCTGGACCGGACGACGATGCCGGCCCGGACCCCCGAACCGACCCTCGAGCTCTTCCGCCGGGTCGCCCCTCACCTGCCGGGGCCGCTGCGCGCGGTCGCGGCGAACGCCCGCCGGCTCGGGCCGCTGCTCACCCGCGCGCTCGTCGCCGCCGGCCCGGAGACCGCCGCGATGACCCGCACGACCCTCGCGGTGACGACGCTGTCCGGCTCCCCCGCGCTCAACGTCATCGCCTCGACCGCGACCGCCGGCGTCAACGCGCGGCTCATGGTCGGCGACACCGTCGAGGACGTCGTCGCCGCCGTCCGGCGCGCCGTCGCGGACGACTCGGTCGCCGTCGAGGTGCTCGAGCGCGGCGAGGCCTCCCCGGTCTCGCCGGTCGACGACCCGGCGTTCGCCCTTCTCGAGGCCACGACCCGGGAGGTCTTCCCCGACGCCGTCCCGGCGCCCTACGTCATGATGGCCGCCACCGACTCCCGGCACTTCACGGCGATCTGCGACCGGGTCTACCGGTTCGCCCCGTTGCGGATGACGAAGGCGCAGCGAGCGGCGATCCACTCCTACGACGAGCACGTCCGCGTCGACGACCTGCTCGACGGTGTCCGCTGGTACCGCCGCCTCCTCGAAGGGCTGCCCGCATGAGCCTGCCCGCACCTGCCGTCACCGCCGCCCGGGGCCTGGCCCGCGTCGTCGGCGTCCTGGTGTGCGTCGAGATCGCCAGCGGCGTCCTCCAGGGCTACTACACGCCGGTCTGGACCGACATCGCCGACCACCTCTCGATGCGCGACGCGGACGTCAACTGGTTCGAGGCCGCGCAGCTCATCGTGTCGGCGCTGCTCGTCCCCCTCCTGGCCCGGCTCGGCGACCTCTACGGCCCCAAGCGGGTGCTCGTCGGCGCAACGGCGATGACGGCGCTCGGCTCCTGGGTGCTCGCGGTCGCGCCCGGCTTCACGACCTTCCTCGTCGGGTTCGCGATCCAGGGCGCGTACGTCGTCTGGTTGCCCATGGAGGTCGCCATCGTGCACCGCCGGACGGCGGCCACGGGCCGCCAGGAGATCCTCACCCGCCGCGCGGCCGCCGTCCTCGTCGGGGCGCTCGAGCTCGCCGTCATCGTCGGGGCGCTGACGAGCGGCGCCCTCGTCGCCGCGACGTCGATGAACGTGCTGCTCATGCTCCCGGCCGTCGTCGTGACCGTGGTGCTCGTGCTGGTGGTCGTCGGGGTCGAGGACTCCCCCGGCACCTCGGACGGCGGCCTCGACCTCACCGGGCTGGGGCTCGTGACGCTCGCGCTCGGCCTCGTCATGGCCGGCCTCATCACGGTCCGGCTCCAGGGACCCGGTTCGGTGCTCGCGTGGGCGCTCGTCGCGGCCGGACTGGCAGCCGGCGTCCCCTTCGTGCGCTACGAGGCCGCCCACCCGGCACCGCTCGTCGACGTCCGGCTGATGGCCCACCCCGCGCAGTGGCCGGTGCAGCTCACGGCCTTCCTCTTCGGGATGTCCGTCCTCGGCGCGCAGATCCCGCTGTCGACGTTCGCCCGCACCGACCCGGCGGTCGCCGGCTACGGCCTCGGCGCGGACGCCTCGTTCGTCTCCACGCTCATCGGGCTCTACGTCGTGAGCCTCGCCGTCGGCGCGTTCACCCTGCCGCTCACCACCCGGCTGCTCGGCCGGCGCGGTGCCCTCGTCGGGTCGAGCCTGCTTGTCGCGCTCGGGTACGCCCTGTGGCTGCCGTTCCACGCGACGACCGGGCAGGCGCTGCTGAACATGGCCGTCGCGGGCCTCGGGTCGGGGGCGCTCGTCGCAGCCCTGCCGGCAGCTGCAGCCGCGGCGGCACCGCCGGAGCGGACCGGTTTCGCGACCGGGATGACGAACGCGACGAAGACGGTCGGCGGCGCGATCGCGTCGTCCGTCTTCGCGATCGCGCTCGCCTCGACCGGCTCGCTCGACGGACCGGACACCGGGCACGCGCCGCTGGCCGGCTACCTCACCGTGTGGTCGGTGTGCGCCGTGGCCGCCCTCGGCGCAGCGGTCGCGCTGCTCCGCCTCGCCGACCCGGCCACGGTCGCACCGGCCGCCGGTGCTCCCGTCAGGCCTGCGGCGGGGTGAAGCTCACCGGCTCCTTGGCCGGCTCCGGGAAGTGGCAGGCGACGGACGTGCCCGGCGAGACCTCGCTCAGCGGCGGGATCTCGGTGGCGCAGCGGTCCTGGGCCTTCCAGCACCGGGTCCGGAAGACGCAGCCCGACGGCGGGTTGGACGGCGAGGGCAGGTCGCCCGTGAGGACGATCCGCTCCCGCTGGCCGCGCATCGACGGGTGCGGCAGCGGGATCGCCGACAGCAGCGCCTTCGTGTACGGGTGCCGCGGCGACCGGTAGAGCGAGTCGCTGTCGGTGATCTCCATGACGCGACCGAGGTACATGACCGCGATCCGGTCCGCGATGTGCCGTACGACCGACAGGTCGTGCGCGATGAAGACGTAGGCCAGGTTGAACTCGTTCTGCAGGTCCTCGAGGAGGTTGAGCACCTGCGCCTGGATCGACACGTCGAGCGCGGAGACCGGCTCGTCGCACACGATGAGCTTGGGCCGCAGCGCGAGAGCCCGGGCGATGCCGATGCGCTGGCGCTGGCCGCCGGAGAACTCGGCCGGGAACCGGTTGTAGTGCTCGGGGTTCAGCCCGACGCGCGCCATGAGCTCCTGGACGGACTTCTTGACGCCGCCCTCGGGGTTGACCCCCTGGACCTCCCACGGCGAGGAGATGATCTTGCCGATCGTGTGCCGCGGGTTGAGCGACGAGTACGGGTCCTGGAAGATCATCTGCGCCGAGCGCCGCACCGGCACCATCTGCCGCATGCTCAGGTGCGTGACGTCCCGGCCGTCGATCTCGATCGAGCCGCCGGTCGGGTCGAGCAGGCGCAGCATCGTGCGCCCCGTCGTCGACTTGCCGCAGCCGCTCTCCCCGACGAGACCCACGGTCTCGCCGGCGTGGACGTCGAGGTCGATGTTCTCGACGGCCTTGACCTGGCCGATGGTGCGGCGCAGGAAGCTCGACTGGATCGGGAAGTACTTCTGCAGGCCGCGGACGCGCAGGACGACGTCGCCCACCGGCGTGCTCGCGCCCCGCGGGCCCGCGTCGGTCAGGTTCGGCGTGGTCACGCGACCTCCTCGGTCCCGGGGGCCTTGACGGCCAGGGTGCGCTTCTGGTCAAGGGTGAGGAAGCACCGTGCGTCGTGGCCCTCGTCGACCGGGGTGAGGTCCGGGCGCTCGGTGTCGCACCGCCCGTCCGGCACGTGCTGCGCGTAGGCGCATCGCGGCCGGAACACGCAGCCCTTCGGCAGGTTGATGAGCGACGGCGGCTGGCCGGGGATCGGCTCGAGCCGCTTGCCCCGATCAGCCTCCATGTCGGGCACCGATGACATCAGGCCCCACGTGTACGGCATGCTCGGCCGGCTGAAGATCTCGTCGACCCCGCCCCGCTCGACGACCCGGCCGCCGTACATGACGGTCACGTCGTCCGCGCTCTCGGCGACGACGCCGAGGTCGTGGGTGATGAGGACGATCGCCATGTTGTACTCGACCTGGAGCTCACGGATCAGCTCGAGGATCTGGGCCTGGACGGTCACGTCGAGGGCCGTGGTGGGCTCGTCGGCGATGAGCAGGGCCGGGTTGTTGATGAGCGCCATCGCGATCATCGCGCGCTGCCGCATGCCGCCCGAGAACGAGTGCGGGTAGTCGTCGACGCGTCGGGCGGCGTTCGGGATGCCGACCCGGTCGAGCATCGTCACGGCACGCCTGCGGGCCTCGGCCTTGGGCACCTCGCCGTGGGCCTGGACGGCCTCCACGAGCTGCTTGCCCACGGTGTAGAAGGGGTGCAGCGAGCTCAGCGGGTCCTGGAAGATCATCGCCATCTGCGTCCCGCGCAGCGCGCGGATGTCCGCCTCCGGCGCGGTGACGATGTCCACACCGTCGACCCACGCGTGGCCACTGATCTTCGCGGCCCGGCGGCTGTGCAGCCCCATGATCGCCTGGCTCGTCACCGACTTGCCGGAGCCGGACTCGCCGACGATGGCCATCGTGCGGCCGCGTTCGAGGGCGAACGAGACCCCGTCGACGGCACGCACGATGCCGTCCTCGGTCTGGAACGAGACCTTCAGCTCGTCCAGCTCGAGGAAGGCCCGCTTCGTCGTGCCGGCGCCGGCGACCTGGCCTGTGGACTGGGCGGTCACGAGAGCCTCACCCTCGGGTCGATGACCATGTAGAGCAGGTCGACGACGAAGTTGGAGATGATGATGAAGGCGGCGGCCACGAGGGTGACGCCGGTGATGACGGGCAGGTCGGAGTCGAGGACGCTGCCCACGGCCAGCCGGCCGACCCCGGGGAGGTTGAAGATCGCCTCCACGATGATCGCGCCGCCGAGCAGCAGGCCGAGGTCGAGACCGGCGGCAGTGACGATCGGGGTGAGGCCCGCGCGCAGCGCGTGCTTCACGGTGACGGCGCGCTCGGTGAGGCCCTTGGCGCGCGCGGTGCGGATGTAGTCCTCGCCGAGCGTCTCGACCATCTGGGTCCGGGTGAGCCGGACGTAGAACGCCGCGGACGCCGTCGCGATCGTCAGCCAGGGCAGCAGCATCGTGTCGAAGAACTTCGGGAAGTCCTGCGTCGGTGGGTAGTAGTCCGGGTACGGGAGCAGGCCGAACTGGACGATGACGACGATGAGCGCGATGAGGCCGACGAAGAACGTGGGGAGCGAGTACACGATGAGCGCGAAGCTCTGCAGCGCGACGTCGAGCCATCGACCTCTGTTGAGGGCGGCCACGACACCTCCGCTGACGCCGATCGCCATCCACAGCACGAAGCTGCCGAGCGCCAGCCACATGGTGACCGGCACCGCCTCGGTGATGAGGTCCGTCACCGGCGCCTGCTTGGCGAACGAGTAACCGAGGCAGGGTGCGGGGCACTGGATCTCCGCGACGCCCTGGCCCTCGTTGTACGTGCGCCCCGCGAAGATGCCCTTGACGTACGTCGTGTACTGCTCCGTGAGGGGCTTGTCGAGGCCGAGCCGCACCTTGTTCGCGGCGACGACGTCCGGCGTGCAGGACTTGCCGCACGTGAGCCGGGCCGGGTCGGCCGGGAGCACGGAGAAGAGCAGGAAGACGACGATGCTCAGGCCGACGAGCATGACGACCATCGCACCGAGGCGTTTGACGACGAAACCGAGCACCTGCTCCACCCTCCGAGAGACGTGCTGTTCGCTGCCGTGCCCGGCCCCGCCCACGAGGGCGACGGGACCGGGCACGAGCGACGAGCTGTACTGCCCGGTGGGGGCGCGGGTGCGCCCCCACCGGTCACGGTACGCGCGAGCGCACCGCCTGGATCATGCCCTGGGGAGCAGGGTCACTTCACCAGGTAGAGGTCGTTCCAGGACGGGCCGCCGAAGGCGGGGTTGATGTACGGCTTGCCGCCGAACGACGCCGTCTTGACCTTGCTCCCGAAGATCTCCTGCTCCTTGCCGAAGCGGGTCGGGATGATCAGGCCGAGCTGCACGGCCTGCTTGTTGAGCTCCTGCCACTTCTTGGCCTGCTCGTTGCGGTCGAGCGTGGTCTTCGCGTCGTCCACCGCGGCGACGAACGTCTTGTCGTCCCACTGCGACATCGGGAAGCCACCGGTCGGCGTGAAGAGCTCCGGGATGACCGTCGACGCGTTGAGCCAGTCCGGGCCCCAGCCGGCGCCCGAGACAGAGCCCTGCTTGGCCGGGTCGAGGACCGTCGGGTAGTACGCCGACTGCTCGATCGGGTTGAGCTTGACCTTGAAGCCGGCCTTCTCCCACGACGCCTTGGCGATCGCGGCGGCCTTGTCGGCCGTCTGGTCGTCCTTGGCCTTGCCGTAGTCGAAGGTGATCTCCGGCGGGGCCTCGCCCGCCTCGGCGATGAGCTTCTTGGCGAGCTCGACGTTGCCGGTCGGGGGGACAGCCTCGCCGAGGAGACCGTCCCAGAGGCCGGTCGGCGCGTAGTCGATGCCGATGTTCGGCTTGACGGCGCCGTCCGCGAAGTCACCGGCGAAGGTTCCGCCGGCGAGCTTGCGGAGGGCCTCACGGTCGAGCGCCGCCATGAGGGCCTGGCGGTGCTTGACGTTCGGGACCTTCTTGGTGTTGATCGCGTAGTAGCGGACGAACGGGTCGAGCTGGTCCGTCGCGCGCGCCGCGTTCTGCGGGTTGTCGAACACGGTCGCGAGGTCCGCCGGGTCGATGCCCTCGGCGGTCACGGCGAAGGCGTCGTCACCCGTGGACTTGATGAGCCGCTGGTCGATGACCTGCGGGTTGATGCTGAAGGACATGACGACCTTGTCCGGGAACGCGTTCCGGACCGGGTCGCTCTCCTTCTTCCACGCCGTGTTGCGGACGAGGGTGAGCGCCTTCTTCTCGACGTACGACTCGATCTTGTACGGGCCGCTGGAGACCGGCGCCATGTCGTACTTCTCGCCGGTGTCCTTGGCCTTCGGGACCGGGCTGTAGGTGAGCAGCGTCGTCGTGCCCGCGTAGTCCGGCACCGGCTTGTTGAGGTTGAACGTGATCGTCTTGCCCTCGCACGTCACGGCCTTGTCGTACGCCGCGACGCCCTCGGGGGTGTTCTTGTACGGGCCGGTGTAGATGCTCGCCCCGTCCTTGTCCTTCGGGACGTCGAGCATCGAGACCGCGTACTGCGGGCCGTCGGTGATGACGTCCTGCGCGAACGAGCGGGAGACGCCGTACTTGACGTCGTCGCACGTGATCGCACTGCCGTCCTCGAACGTGATGCCGTCGCGCAGCGTGAACTTCCAGACCTTGCCGGTGGCGTCCGGCGTGCCGGTGTCGGTCGCGAGGTCGGGGACGATCTTCGTGCCCGCCTCGCCCTCACCGGTCGCGTACGTCGTCAGCGACCGGTGGAGGAACGTCCCGGCGAAGGCGAGGTCGACGCCGGTGTAGTTCCGCTGCGGGTCGAGGTGAGCGATCTTGTCGCCACCGCTGAACACGTTGAGCGTGCCGCCGGCCTTGCTGTCGCCGGAGCCGCTGCTCGCGGTCTCCCCGCCGGTGCCGGTCGAGCTGCCGCCGCTGCACGCAGCGAGCGTGAGCAGCGCGCCGGCAGCCACGGCGGCGATCGCGCCGGGCTTCCTCTTCACCATGTGTTCCTCCGGGAGAGCGATAGACGGTGCGCCTGGTCGGCCCGTCGTCTTGTTGCCGGCCACCGTTCGGTGGCCGGTTGCCCGCCAGTGCGGGGGTCTGTGGGGGTGCGGGGTCGCACGCGCGGCGGGCCTGTCGTCAGACCCGGCCGGCCCTCGGGTCGAGCGCGTCGCGCACGGCGTCGCCGAAGAGGTTGAACGACAGCACCGTGATGACGAGCCCGATCGAGGGGAAGAGCAGGTACGACGGGTACGTCTGCCAGTAGTTGATCGAGTCGGACAGGAGCTTGCCCCACGTGGGCAGGCTCGCGTCCGTTCCGACGCCGAGGAAGGAGAGCGTCGCCTCGGCGGCGATGTACCCCGGCAGCGAGATCGACGAGTAGACGATGACCGGCGCCCACAGGTTCGGGACCAGCTCGGTGAGGATGATCCGCCGGCGCGAGGCACCCATCGCCGTCGCGGCCTCGACGAACTCGCGCTCGCGCAGGCTGATGACCTGGCCGCGGACGATGCGCGCGATGTAGGGCCAGCCGAAGATCGCGAAGAAGAGGATCAGGTAGGTGATCCGCGAGAAGTTGCCCTCGGGCACGCCGAGCGCCGTGAGCCGGTCGATCATGACGTTGCTCAGCGCGAGCAGCAGGAGGAGCGACGGGAACGTCAGCGTGAGGTCCATGAGCCAGGTGAGCGCGCGGTCGACGAACCCGCGGGACGCCGCGGCGATCGTGCCGATCAGCACGCCGATCGTCACCGTGAGCACCACCGACGTGAGCGCGATGAGCAGCGACACCCGGGCGCCGTAGAGAAGAAGCGCGAGGATGTCCTTGCCTGTGCCCGGCTCGATCCCGAAGGGGTGGTCGAGGGTCGGGCCGCTGACCGGCCGGCCGGCGTCCGCGATGAGGTCGGAGTTGCCGTCCGGGCTGACGCCGAGGAGCGCGCACACGACCGGCGCGAACGCCGAGATCAGGATGATGAAGAGCGCGACCCCGAGGCTGATCATCGCGGTCTTGTTCCGGCGCAGCCGGCGCCACGCCAGCTTGCCCGGGCTGAGCCCCTGGAGGGCGGGGGCGGAGTCCGCCACCTCGAGGGCGTGGTCCGCTGCCACCTGCATGTCCGCCTGAGAAGTACTCACGGCCTCCCGATCCACCCTTCCAACGGACAACCTTCCTGTCCAACGGCGTTCTGACAGCAAAGACCACCCGCAGGCCGTGCCAGCAGCCGCACATTAGCCGAACCGCAACGGAGTTTCACCAGCCCGTCGGGAACGCTTGCACTCCCCGAGCGCCTCCGTTGGGCCGGATCCGGACGCAACCCATTAAAGACCTGTCCGGTTTATACCGTTTCTCGCCAAGCTCGGGGCTGTTTGCACCCTTTTGCCTACGTAGAGAAGCGACAAAACGGGCTCTCGCAGTTTGCATACCGGCACATCGCGGTAACGCAAAGGCAACGTAACGATTTGGGTACCGATAGCGGGCGCCGGATCGCCGCGGCGACCTCTCGGCGGAACCCACTCCCTCACAGTGAGCACTCACTCACTCAGGGTTGCAAGGGGGCCCGGCACCCAGAAGGTGACGGGCCCCGTGGCGGGCTGCGGCTCAGCCGCGGCGGTTGCGGGCGCGGACCTTCTCGCGGTCCACGGCGTTGAGCTCGACCTTGCGGATCCGGACGGCGTCCGGGGTCACCTCGACGCACTCGTCGTCCCGGCAGAACTCCAGGCACTGCTCGAGCGAGAGCTTGCGGGCCGGCACGAGGCGCTCGAAGTCGTCGGAGGTCGACTGCCGCATGTTCGTGAGCTTCTTCTCCTTGGTGATGTTGACGTCCATGTCGTCGGAGCGGGAGTTCTCCCCGACGATCATGCCCTCGTACACCTCGGTCGTCGGCTCGACGAAGAGCGTGCCGCGCTCCTGGAGGTTCGCGATCGCGAAGGACGTCGCCGCGCCCGACCGGTCCGCGACGAGGGAGCCGGTGGGCCGCGTGCGCAGCTCCCCGACCCACGGCTCGTAGCCCTCGAAGACGTGGTGGGCGATGCCCGTGCCCCGGGTCTCGGTGAGGAACTCCGTGCGGAAGCCGATGAGGCCGCGCGACGGCACCCGGAACTCCATCCGGACCCAGCCGGTGCCGTGGTTCGCCATCTGCTCCATCCGGCCCTTGCGGACGGCGAGCAGCTGGGTGACGGCACCGAGGTACTCCTCGGGGGCGTCGATCGTCAGGTGCTCGAACGGCTCGTGGAGCTTGCCGTTCACCTGGCGCGTGACGACCTGCGGCTTGCCGACGGTCAGCTCGAAACCCTCGCGCCGCATCGTCTCGACGAGGATGGCCAGCGCGAGCTCGCCGCGGCCCTGGACCTCCCACGTGTCGGGGCGCTCGGTGGGCAGCACCCGGATCGACACGTTGCCGACGAGCTCGCGGTCGAGCCGGTCCTTGACGAGGCGGGCGGTGACCTTGGTGCCCTTGGCCCGGCCCGCCATCGGCGAGGAGTTCGCCCCGATCGTCATGGAGATCGCGGGCTCGTCGACCGTGATGAGCGGCAGCGGGCGCGGGTCCTCGGGGTCGGCGAGGGTCTCGCCGATGGTGATCTCCGGGATGCCGGCGACGGCGATGATGTCGCCCGGCCCGGCGCTCTCGGCGGACTTGCGCTCGAGCGCCTCGGTCATGAGCAGCTCGGTGACCTTGACCCGGGACATCGAGCCGTCCCGCTTGCACCACGTGACCTGCTGGCCCTTCTTGATCGTGCCCGAGCGCACCCGGCACAGCGCGAGCCGGCCGAGGAAGGGCGACGCGTCGAGGTTCGTCACGTGCGCCTGCAGCGGCACCTCGTCGTCGTACGACGGCGCCGGCACCGCCTTCATGATCGTCTCGAAGAGCGGCTGCAGGTTGTCGCTGTCCGGCATGCCGCCGTCGTCCGGGCGGTTCAGCGAGGCCCGGCCGGCCCGCGCCGAGGCGTACACGACCGGGAAGTCGAGGGCGACGTCCGGGTCGAGCCCGGTGCCGTCGATGAGGTCCATGAAGAGCTCGTACGTCTCGTCGACGACCTCGGCGATCCGCGAGTCCGGCCGGTCGACCTTGTTGACGACGAGGATCACGGGCAGGTGCGCGGCGAGCGCCTTGCGCAGGACGAACCGGGTCTGCGGCAACGGGCCCTCGGACGCGTCGACGAGCAGCGCGATGCCGTCGACCATGCTCAGGCCGCGCTCGACCTCGCCGCCGAAGTCTGCGTGCCCCGGGGTGTCGATGATGTTGAACGTCACACCGCCGACGGGGGCGTGCTCCCCCGCCCATCGCACCGCGGTGTTCTTCGCGAGGATCGTGATGCCCTTCTCGCGCTCGAGGTCGTTGCTGTCCATCGCACGCTCGTCGATGTGGGCGTGCTCGCCGAACGAGCCGGTCTGCCAGAGCATGGCGTCGACGAGCGTCGTCTTGCCGTGGTCGACGTGGGCGACGATCGCGATGTTGCGGATGTCGTCGCGGGTGCGCGTGGGCATCAAGAAGCCTTCGAGAGAGGTCGGGGATCACGTCGAGTCTACGGGGAGGACGGCGACCGGCCGGACGCGCGGGCGGGAGGGTACGTCGTCCGGGCCGGCAGGAGGTGGGCGGGCCGTCAGCGGGCGGCGGACGAGCGGCCCAGCAGCGCCCGGACGATCGGCACGTCTGCGGGCAGCCACTCGACGTCGAGCCACTGGCCCGGCCCGAGCACGCGGACGGCGTCGTGGTCCTCGATCGGGGCCGGCTCGCCGTCCGTGACCCGGGCCAGCCAGACCCGCATCCGGTGCGCCGGCGGCAGCGGCCAGCCGGGCTCGTCGGGGTCCGGCCCGGGCAGCTCGTCACCGAGGACGACGCGGACGCCGAGCTCCTCGGCGATCTCGCGGTGCAGCGCCTCCACCGGGTCCTCCCCCGGCTCGACCTTGCCGCCGGGCAGCTCCCAGCCGCCTGCGAGGTGCGGCGGCTCGGTGCGGCGCGCGGAGAGCAGCGTCCGTGGGGCGCCGAGGTCGTCGACGATCGCGGCCCCGACGACGAGCGACACGGCCCGCGGGGCCGTGCCGGGGTCCGGCGGCGTCGTCGTGCTCGTCACGACGCCGAGCCTGCCACACGACCGCGGGCACCCTCGCCGGACGCCGCCGTCGTCGCCCGGACGGCCCTGGGGGCCGTCCCCGTCGACGACCGCCCGCGGTTGACCGGTGCCGCCCGCGGGACCAGGGTCGGTGCATGCCACGACTTCTCGACGCCGAAGAGCTGACGCGCCAGCTGGCCGAACTGCCCGGGGTGGCCCGCGGCCGCTGGGGCAGCCTCGTCCTCGCGGCGCAGGCACCGACCTTCGCGGACGCCGTCCGGCTCGTCGCGCTCGTCGCCGACGAGGCCGAGCAGATGGACCACCACCCGGACGTCGACCTGCGCTGGCGCACCGTCTCCTTCACGTTCTCGACGCACTCGGCGGGCGGCGTGACCCAGTACGACGTCGAGCTCGCGCACCGGGCGCTCGCCGCCGCGAAGGCTGTCGGCGCGCAGACCCTGCCCCCTCCGGAGCGGCTCGAGGTGGCGCTCGACGTCGTCGACCCGGGAGCCGTCCGACCGTTCTGGAAGGCCGTGCTCGGGTACCGCGAGCACGTCGCGCCGGGCGACGCCGGGGCCGGCGCCGAGCTCCACGACCCGCGCTCGCAGACCGCGCTGTGGTTCCAGCGGATGGACCCGGCACGGGCCGGGCGCGGCCGCTTCCACCTCGACGTCTACGTGCCCGCCGACGCCTGCCGGGCCCGGGTCGACGCGGCGCTCGCCGCGGGCGGCCGGCTCGTCAGCGACGCGCACGCGCCGTCCTGGTGGGTCCTCGCCGACGCCGAGGGCAACGAGGCCTGCGTCTGCTCGACCTGAGGCGGGTCGATCCGGGCACCGCCCGGTGATGGCCCAGACTGGGCGCATGCCAGCGGCAGCAGCACCCAGCGTCAGGGCGCACGACGTCGTCGTCTTCGGGGCCAGCGGGTTCGTCGGGCGGCTCGTCGCCGCGCACCTCGCCGAGCACGCGCCGCCCGACGTCCGCGTGGCGCTCGCCGGGCGCGACCGGGCCCGGGTCGAGGCGGTCCGCGCGGGCCTGCCGCCGCGTGCGCAGGAGTGGCCGGTGCTCGTCGCCGACTCCGGCGACCCCGCGTCGCTCGCGGCCCTCGCGGCGGCGACCCGGGTCGTCGTCACGACGGTGGGGCCGTACGACGGCCAGGGGCTGCCGCTCGTCGGGGCCTGCGCGCAGGCCGGCACGGACTACCTCGACCTCACCGGCGAGGTCCTCTTCATGCGCGACAGCATCGCGGCGTTCGACGAGGTCGCCCGCGACAGCGGTGCGCGGATCGTGCACGCCGCCGGCTTCGACTCCGAGCCGTCCGACCTCGGGGTGCTCATGCTCGCCGAGGCGGTCCGGGGCGACGGCGCGGGCGAGCTGGGCCGGACCGTGCTCGGGGTCACCGGCGCGAAGGGCGGCGTGAGCGGCGGCACGGTCGCCTCGATGTGGGGCCAGATGGACCGGATGCGCGCGAGCAGCGACGCCGCCCGCGCCGTCGCCGACCCGTACGCCCTGAGCCCGGACCGCACCGCCGAGCCGGACCGCGGCGACGCGGCGGACGACGAGCGTGACGGCTGGGGCGCCCGCTGGGACGACCTGCTCGGCCGCTGGGTGGGCCCCTTCGTCATGGCCGGCGTCAACACCCGGGTCGTGCGCCGCAGCAACGCGCTCGCCGGGTACGCCTACGGCCGGTCGCTGCGCTACCGCGAGGTCGTCGCACTCGGCCGGACGGCGGTGTGGGCGCCGGCCGCAGCCGCGCTGTCGGTCGGGACGGCGGGGCTCATGCTGGGCGCGTCCGTGCGGCCCGTCCAGTCGCTCATGCGGCGCTTCACGCCGTCGCCCGGTGAGGGGCCGTCGGAGGCCGCCCGGCGCGAGGGGTGGTTCACGGTCGAGGTCCACACCCGGACGACGACCGGCGCGCACTACCGCTGCGACGTCGTCGGGGTCGGCGACCCCGGCTACCAGGCGACGTCCGTCATGCTCGGCGAGAGCGCACTGACCCTGCTCGACCCGGTGTCCCGCAGCGGTTCGGTCCCCGCGGGCGGGCGGGGCGGCGTCCTCACCCCGGCCACCGCGCTCGGGCTGCCGCTCGTCAAGCGGCTGCGGGCCCAGGGGTTCACGATCGAGGTGCGCAGGCTCGTCGGGTGACGCGCCGTCCGGACCGGTGCAACCTTCGGCGGGGTCCGCGGCGTCCGGCGGTCATGGCCACAGTCCTGCGCCGGCGTCTCGTCGTCACCGTGCTCGTCGCCGCGCTGTCCGGAGCGGTCCTCACCGCGTGCGGCGGCGCGGACGGCGCGCCCGTCGCGACAGCGGGGGCCCAGCCGGCCGGCTGGGTCCGGCTGCCGCCGTCGCCGCTGTCCGCACGCGAGAACGCGGCGGCCGTCTGGGTCGGCGGGCGGGTGCTCGTGCTCGGCGGCGACACGACGCCGTGCCCGCCGAACGCGTCCTGCGTCGCGGCGCCCGCCGGCACCGCACCCCGCGAGGCCGCGGCCTACGACCCCGGGACCGCGACGTGGACCCGCATCGCCGACCCGCCGGTCGACGTGGCGTTCCCGAGCACCGTCGTCGTCGGGGACCGGCTCTACCTGTGGCAGCAGGACTGGGCCGCGGAGGGCGTCGCCACGGGTGCGTTCCTCACCTACGACGCGGCGGCCGACAGGTGGCGCACCCTGGCCACGCCCGACGTCGGCCGGACCGGGCTGGCGCTCACCGCCGCAGGCAGCGCGGTCGAGGGGTACCGGCAGTCGCACGAGCTGGGCCGCGAGCCGGACCTGCGCTACGACCCGGCCGCCGACGCGTGGACCCCGCTCCCCCGGGACCCGTTCCCGCCGATGTTCGACCGGACGCTCGTCGGGCTCGAGGACGGTCGCACGGTGCTGCTCGGGACCGCGCTCGTCGAGAACCCCGGCGGCCCCGAGCCGTCGCTGTACGAGGGTGCCGTGCTCGATCCCGCGCGCACGACGTGGACCCGGCCCGTGCCGTCCGAGGTCGTCGCGTCGGGACCGGTCTGGATCGCCTCCGGCGGGCTCGTCGTCAACCCCTCGCAGGGCACGCTCGACGGCGGCGAGGTGAACAACTGGGGGCGGGACTACCGCACCGGGGGCGCGTTCGACCCGGACGGCGGGCGCTGGCTCGCCGTCCCGGAGCATGCCGTGCACTACGGCTGGTCCGGAGCCCCGACGGCCGGCCCCGGGTTCGTCGCCGTCCGGCCCTGGCTGCTGCGGACGCCGTCCCTGCAGTGGGAGCGGATGGACGACAACCCCGCCCTGGAGGACCGCAGCGGATCGGCCGAGACCTGGGCCGGCGACCGGCTCTTCGTCTGGGGCGGTGTCCGGTACGGCGAGGGCACCGGCCCGGGCGAGCTGCACGACGACGGGTGGACCTGGCGGCCGGCGGGCTGACCGCGCGCTGGGGCGTCGTCCCCGATCGGACGGCGACCGAGCGGGTGAGCGCCCGGCGTTCCGGCTTCTCCCGCAGCCGGCCGTCGTGAGGATGCGGGCATGAGCACCCGCGAGCTCGCCGTCGACGTCCAGCCGGCCGAGACCCCTACACGTCCGGCCGCCCGGTGGCCGCGCACGTTCCTCCTGCTCGTGGCTGATGCCGGCGTCGTCGTCGCGCTGTGGTTCGCGGCGACCCACGTCGTCACGCCGGTGGCCGGGCTGCTCCGCGCGCCGCAGTGGCCGGTCGCGATCCTCGCGGGGATCGGTGCGGGGGTCGGCGGCCTGCTGCTCGTCGTCCGGCTGCACCGCCGGTCGTAGCCGCCGCTACCCGCGCGACGGCCGGCGCAGCACGTGGTCGAGCAGCGCGTCGAGCGGCACCGGCACGGCACCGGGGTCGAGCGCCTCGACGAGGGCTGTCGCGTAGACGTGCTTGCGACCGGAGCCGGCACCGAGGAACCGGCAGAGCTGGGCGACCGGGTCGCGACCGCGCTGCGCGGGCTGGTTCTGCATCGTGCGGAACCGCGCGAGGTCGCCGCGGGTGCGCAGGACCTCCTCGACCGCGGGCATCCCGAGCGCCCGGACGAGCTCGTGCTCGAGGTCGGGGTCGCAGACGAAGAACCCCTGGGCCGCAAGGCCTTCGCGGCCCGGCGGGACGACGAGGCCGGCCCGGGTGAGCGCGCCCCGGGCGTACCGCTCCTCCGGGGCGTCGACGAGCCCCGCGACCCGGACGCCCGGCGCCGCGGACCGGGCGACGAAGCGCGCCATGTTCGTCGCACCACCGGTGACGACGACCTGCACGCCCTCGGCGTCGAGGTCGTGACCGCGCCGGGAGGCCAGCGCCAGCACCGCGTTCCGGTCGCTCCCGCCCTCGACGAGGACGACCGCGCCGATGTGCACACCACGAGCCTAGGCACGGCGACCGGTGCCGGCCCAGCGAGTTACGCGGCGGACGGCTCGCGGACGGCGCGGGCCAGGACGCGCAGGAGGTCCCGGCGGATGAGCCCGCTGAACGGCCGGACGACGAGCCAGTACGCGGCGAAGCGGCGCCGCGCGACGTCGTCCGTCGCCTCGCAGAGCGTCGTCGTCTCCACGAGCGTGCGACCGCCCGCGACCGGTGACAGCACCCACTCCATGCCGACCTTGAGCCAGCCCGGTTCGGCGAACGCCTGCAACGCGTCGAGGTCGCGCATCGGCGGCCCCAGCTCCGGCACGGGCTTCCAGGGCCTGGCCACGAAGCCGCTGCTCATGCTGCGCGGCCGGTCCTCGTGGATCGGGGCGCCGGGGCCGACGTCGACCATCCGGGCGGGCTCCCGCTCCAGGGACGGCCCGAGCCGTAGCCAGACCAACGGGCGGGTGAACGTGAGGTCGCGCCAGCGGACGGCGTGGAGGGCGTCCCAGACCTGCTCCGGCGTCGCGTCGAGCACACGAGCATGGTCCTCGGCGAACTGCGCTCCCGGCAGCGCCGCCGCCAACGGCGTGGCACGTTTTAGCAGCATCGTTCTAGATGTCATGTTCGCAAACTAGCGATAGGCTCCGCCGCGTGGCAAGACCCGCCAAGTTCACCCCGGACCAGTTCCTCGACGCCGCGCGCGACGCGGTCGCGCTGCACGGCCGGGACGCGACCCTCGGGCAGGTCTGCGCGCTCGTCGGTGCACCGACGGGCTCGGTCTACCACCGCTTCCCGACCCGGGAGCACCTCTTCGTCGGCCTCTGGCTCCGGTCCGTCCGGCAGTTCCACGTCGGCCTGCTGGAGGCCGCCGCACGCCCCGACGGCCGGGAGGCGCTGGCCGCCGCCGCCCTGCACATCCCCCGGTACTGCCGCGAGCACCCGGCGGAGGCGCTCGCGCTCACGCTGTACCGCCAGCAGGTGCTCGTCCGGTCGGCACCGACGGACCTCACCGACGACGTCCGCACCGTCAACGACCGGATCGCGGCGGCGACCACCGACCTGTGCCGGCGCCGCTACGGGACCGTCTCCGAGCACCTGCTCACGGTCGTCACGACCGCCGTCCGGCAGTGCCCGTACGGCCTCGTGCGCCCGTACGTCGGCGGCGAGGTCCCGCAGTGGCTGGACGACGCGGTGCTGGCCTCGAGCACGGCGATCCTGCGCCTCGGGGACTCCTGACCGGGACGCCGATCGTGCCCGGCACGACGCCGGCCACGTCTCGTGAAACGCTGGGCCCGTTCAGTTGTGAGCGGTAACAAGAGTCGGGGACGACGTCGGCCCGACCTGCCCCGCCCTCCCCGCACACCCAGGAGTGCCGCGTGCTCGACGCCTCGATCAGCCTCGACCCCGCCTTCACCGTCGCCCCGGTACGCCGCCGGACCTTCGGCACGTTCGTCGAGCACCTCGGGCGGTGCGTGTACGAGGGCATCTACGAGCCCGGGCACCCGACGGCCGACGAAGACGGCTTCCGCGGCGACGTCCTCGCCCTGACCCGCGAGCTGGGGACGACAGTCGTCCGCTACCCCGGCGGCAACTTCGTGTCCGGCTACCGCTGGGAGGACGGCATCGGCCCGGTCGACGCGCGGCCCACCCGGCTCGACCTCGCGTGGCGGAGCCTGGAGCCCAACGAGGTCGGCCTCGACGAGTTCGTCCGCTGGGCGCGCAAGGCCGGCGTGGAGCCGATGATGGCCGTGAACCTCGGCACCCGCGGGGTGCAGGAGGCCCTCGACGTCCTCGAGTACGCGAACCACCCCGGCGGGACGGCGCTGTCGGACCGGCGGGTCACCAACGGCTCGGTGGAGCCGCACGCCATCCGGATGTGGTGCCTCGGCAACGAGATGGACGGACCCTGGCAGACCGGCCACAAGACGGCGGCCGAGTACGGCCGGCTCGCCGCCGAGACGGCCCGTGCGATGCGGCAGCTCCAGCCGGACCTCGAGCTCGTCGCGTGCGGCAGCAGCGGCTCGCAGATGCCGACGTTCGGGACGTGGGAGGCCACGGTCCTCGCCGAGTGCTACGACCTCGTCGACTTCGTGTCCCTGCACGCGTACTACGAGGAGGGCGACGACGTCGCGTCGTTCCTGGCGAGCGCCGTCGACATGGACCGGTTCGTCGACGCGGTCGTCGCGACCGCGGACGCGGTCGGGGCACAGGTCCGCAGCCGCAAGCGGATCCAGCTCTCGTTCGACGAGTGGAACGTCTGGTACCAGCGGTCCTGGCAGGAGCAGTCCGCGGCCGGGCTCGAGTGGCGCCGCGCCCCGCGGCTCCTCGAGGACACCTACACGGTGACCGACGCCGTCGTCGTCGGGAACCTGCTCGTGTCGCTGCTGCGGCACAGCGACCGGGTGACGGCCGCCTGCCTCGCGCAGCTCGTCAACGTCATCGCGCCGATCCGCTGCGAGCCCGGAGGTCCGGCCTGGCGCCAGACGACCTTCCACCCGTTCGCGCTCACGGCCGCGCTCGCGAGGGGTGACGTGCTGCGCACGGAGGTCCGCTCGCCGGAGCAGCCGACGCCGCGCTTCGGGGACGTGCCGGTCGTCGACGCCGTGGCGACCCACGACCCGGCGTCCGGCGACGTCGTCGTCCTCGCGGTGAACCGCAGCCTCGACGAGCCAGTCCGGCTCGACGTCGACCTACGCTCGTTCGGGCCGCTCACGGTCGCCGAGAGCCATCTGCTGTCGGACCCCGACCGCCTGGCGGCCAACACCCGGGACGACCCGGACCGGGTCCGCCCGCGGCCGGTCGAGGTCACCCTGGACGGCGGCCGCGCCATGGTGACCCTGCCCCCGGTCGCCTGGCTCGCCGTCCGCCTCGCCACCGACTGACCGACCCCTGCGGGGTCACGTGTGTGGATCATCCGGCGGCAGATCGCCGTGCGATGCTCCCCACTGTCGAGGTTCGCTCGCGCGTCGCGGGCGACACGCCGGGCACGCTTTTGCGTAGATCGCCGGCGATGCTTCAATCCCCGTCAATCGTACGAACGGGGGATCTACTGCGATGGGAATGTCAGGTTTTGGTGCGGCGACCGTGCCCGCGAGCGCGGGTGCCCGATGACGCGGGACTACCCGGAGTTCATCTCGAACCCCACGCTCCCCCGCCTGCTCGAGCAGTGCGGCGCGTGGCTCAGCGTGCCACCGGAGGGCCCGTGGCGCAGGTGCCCGACCCGGGCCGCCGTGCACGAGTGGTGGGTGCCACCGAACGCCCGGGCGTTCAGCTGCCTGCCGCACTTCCGGGGACTGCGCAGGGCCTACCCGCGGGCACTGGCGCTGTTCCACCTGACGTTCCCGGAGTGCTTCGACCCGCGAGCGTTCTGGAACGCCCGGACCAACCGCTGCGAGCTCCCCGCCCAGCAGGACGAGGAGACCCGGCGCGCCGCCGCGGCCGACGACCGCGACTGGGACGACGAGTTCCGGCGGATCGTCCGCGAGCTCGACCACGAGCCGGTGGCGGCACCCGTCCTGCTCCGCGCACCGGGCGGGTCACGGTCGTGCCGGTGACGTCTCAGCCGGCCGACGAGAGGTCGAGGAACATCAGGTGGAGCCCGACCAGCCCGTGCTCGGGATGGTCGAACGCCCTCGGGACGGTGGCGAGGACGTCGAAGCCGAGTGAGCGCCAGAGCCTGACCGCGGGCTCGTTCGTCTCCACGACCGCGTTGAACTGCATGCTGCGGAACCCCGCTGTACGCGCCCAGTCGACGACGTGCTCCCCGAGGGCCCGCCCGACGCCGCGCCCGGAGTGCTGCGGATCGACCATGAAGCTGGCGGTCGCCACGTGGGACCCGCGACCGGGCCGGTTCGGGCCCATCTTGGCGCTGCCGAGGACGACCGGGCCGTCCACCGCGACGACGGTCCGCCCGGGCGGCGTCTCCATCCACCACCCTCGGCCCTGCTCGAGGGTGAGCCCCTCCGGGAAGGCGTAGGACCTCCCCTCCGCGACGATCGTGGCGAAGAAGGGGTAGATCGCGGGCCAGTCGTCGTCCTGCGCATCTCGGATCAGCACCCCGGCACAGTAGACGGCGCCTCGTCGTGGAACGACACCGCACGCCGGCCGGCGTCCTCACCGCCGACCGACCGAACCGCCGGGGCCGTTGCGCGGAGGATCCCGCGGCAGAACGCCGTGCGATGTTCCGCACCGTCGAGTTTCGTCGCCAGGGCGGCTCCCTTGTGCGCACGCTCCGGCGGCAGATCGCCGCGCGAAGTTCCCCGCTGTCGAGGTTCGCTCGTCCGATGGTGCGACCATCGGCACGTGCTGACGCCGATCCTCGCGACGCCCGACCCCTACCGGGCCGCGGACGAGTTCGTCGCCAACGGCTGGACGCTCGTGTTCGCCACCCCGCAGGACTCCGGCGACCCGCTCGCCGCCGTGGAGCTGCACGGCGCCCAGGTCCTGCTCGGCGTCGACACCGAGCAGTTCCTCCCCACAGCCGCCCGCGACCATCGGGGCGCCGGCGTCCAGCTCTACGTCGAGGTGCCGGCCGAGCGGCTGGACGCCGTGCACGCCACCCACGCGGCACCCGGCCCCGTCGCGGACAGGGCCTGGGGCGTCCGCGCGTTCACCGCCACGATCGCGGGCTACAGCTTCATGGTCGCGACCCGGTCCGAACGGTAGCGGGGACGATCCGCCCCATGGCGGTGTCGCTGATCGTCCCCGATGCCGAGGGCGCGACCGGCGGACCTCACCTGCCAGCATGATCGGATGGCGAAGCAGGCACCCGGTGACGGCGATCCGTTCGCGCCCGGCGACGTCTCGGTGCGCAGCACGACGGCACGTTCGGGCAACCGTGGGGACGGGCGATCCCGGGCCTCGCGCGCCGAGGACGTCAGCGAGAGGCGTGTGACGCTGACCCACACCGCCACCGGCCTGTCCGTTCACGGGGCGGTGCCGGCCGGCCGCTACTCACGGGCCGAGCTACGCCTCGCCACCGACGAGCTGCGCGAGCAGCTGATGGCCGAGCTGGTGATCAAGGTCCGTCAGTCCCGCAGGCGTTGAGTGCCGGTGTCACCGTCCGTGTGGACGGCGCAGGGGCCCAACCGCTGCGAGCTTCCCGGCCCCGCAGGACGAGCAGACCCGGCGCGCCGCGAGGACGAGTAGGGCCCTTGTGTGGATCATCCGGCGGCAGATCGCCGTGCGATATTCCCCAGAAGTCGAGGTTCACTCGCGCGACGGCGCCTTCGTCCGCGACCCGGTCGGCCGTTGCGGGACGGGTCGAGCCCGGCAGCGCGCGCGACCTCTGCGTCCTGCGACGGACGTCGAGCGGCGGTCCCGCTACACGTTGAAGCGGAACTCCACGACGTCCCCGTCGGCCATGACGTAGTCCTTGCCCTCGATGCGCACCTTGCCGCGCGCCTTCGCCTCGGCCATCGACCCGGCCGAGACGAGGTCGGCGAACCCGACGACCTCGGCCTTGATGAACCCGCGCTGGAAGTCGGTGTGGATGACGCCGGCGGCCTGGGGCGCCGTCCAGCCCTGGTGGATCGTCCAGGCCCGGGCCTCCTTGGGCCCGGCCGTCAGGTAGGTCTGCAGGCCGAGGGTGTGGAAGCCGACGCGGGCGAGCTGGTCCATGCCGGACTCGGTCTGGCCCACCGAGGCGAGCAGCTCGGCGGCCTCGTCGGGCTCGAGCTCGACGAGCTCGGACTCGAGCTTGGCGTCGAGGAAGATCGCGTCGGACGGCGCGACGAGCGCGCGCATCTTCTCCTGCAGGGCGGTGTCCGACAGGCCGTCCTCGTCGACGTTGAAGACGTAGATGAACGGCTTGGACGTCATGAGGGACAGCTCGCGCAGGGCGACGACGTCGATCCCGGCCGCGGCCGCGCCGGCGTGCAGCGTCGTCCCCTTCTCGAGCAGGGTCTGCGCCTCGAGCGCGGCGTCGAGCACGGCCTTGTCGGTCTTCTTGCCCTTGACCTCCTTCTCGAGCCGCGGGACCGCCTTCTCGAGGGTCTGCAGGTCGGCGAGGATCAGCTCGGTGTGGACGATCTCGATGTCGTCCGCCGGGTTCACCCGCCCCGCCACGTGGACGACGTCGTCGTCGACGAACGCCCGCACCACCTGGCAGATCGCGTCGGCCTCGCGGATGTTCGCGAGGAACTTGTTGCCCAGGCCCTCGCCCTCGCTCGCGCCCTTGACGATGCCGGCGATGTCGACGAACGACACCGTCGCGGGCACCAGGCGCTCGCTGCCGAAGACGTCCGCGAGGGTCTGCAGGCGCGGGTCCGGGAGCGCGACGACGCCGACGTTGGGCTCGATCGTCGCGAACGGGTAGTTCGCCGCGAGCACGTCGGCCTTCGTCAGGGCGTTGAAAAGGGTGGACTTGCCGACGTTGGGGAGGCCGACGATCCCGATGGTGAGTGCCACGAGGACAGGACTCTACCGGCGCGGCGGCGACCCGCCTGACGCCGCACCCCCGGCACGGGCCCCGTCCGGCCGCCCGCCGGACGGGTGAACGCCTCACATCCGCACGCACGGTGCCGACAGGGACCTCGCCCGACCGCCCTCACGTCCGGCCCCCGCCGTGCCGACAACGGAGCATGCGCCTCCGTGCCGCCGCACGCGCCCTGGCCCTCGGCCCGGGCCTCGTCGCCGCTGCCTCGCTCTGCCTCGCCTCCCTCACCCTCGCCGCGCCCGCCCAGGCGGCGGCCTCCCGCCCCTCCGCGCCGCGCGCCGTCACCGTCGTCCCCAAGGCCGCCTCCCTCACGGTCGCCTGGGCCCGGCCGGCGTCGACCGGCGGGGCCGCCGTCCTCGGCTACAAGGTCACGACGACCCCCGGCACCCGCTCGTGCACGACGACGACCGCCCTCACCTGCACGGTGACCGGCCTGACGAACGGCGCCCGCTACGCCGTCCGGGTGACGGCCCGCAACCGGGTCGGCACCGGCCCCGCGTCGCTGCCCGGCTACGGGACGCCGCGGACCACGCCCGGCGCGCCGCTCGCGGTGACCGTCCGCTCCGGCGACGGCCACGGCGTCGTCACCTGGGCCCCGCCTGCCTCGACCGGCGGCGCCGCCGTGCTCTCCTACCGCGCGGTCACGGCCGGTGCGACGTGCACCGCCACCGCCCCCGCGACGACCTGCACGCTCGCCGGCCTGCCGGACGGCGTCACGGACGTCGTCCGGGTCCAGGCCCGCAACGTGGCCGGCTGGGGCACGCCGACCGGCGGGACCGCCGTCCGGCCGCGGGCCGCAGGCCGGCTCTCGTCGACCGGCGACACCGGCGCCGGTCAGGGCGGCCACGGCGTCACCGGCCTCGAGCCGCAGGTCGTCACCCTCCCGCGGTCGGCCTGGGCCGGCGTCACGGCGGGCACCGACCACACGTGCGCCGCCCTCGCCGACGGCACCCTGTGGTGCTGGGGCGCGAACGCGCACGGCCAGCTCGGCCTCGGCGGCACGACCGACGCGACGTCCCCGGCGCAGGTCGGCAGCAGCACCGACTGGGCGACCGTCTCCGCCGGCGCGCTGCGCACCTGCGCGACGCAGACCGACCACACCCTCTGGTGCTGGGGCGCGAACGACCTCGCCCAGCTCGGCCTCGGCGACACGACCGACCGCGACGTCCCCGTCCAGGTCGGCACCGACACCGACTGGGCCTCGGTCGCCGCCGGCGCCGGCGGGCACACCTGCGCCCTCAAGCAGGACTCCACGCTCTACTGCTGGGGACCGGGGTCCGACGGCCGGCTCGGCACCGGTACCTCCGACGACCAGGACACCCCGGCCCGGGTGGGCCTGGACTCCGACTGGGCCTCGGTCTCGGTCGGCGCGGACCACACGTGCGGCACCCGCACCGACGACACGCTCTGGTGCTGGGGCACCTACGGCGACGGCGCGCTCGGGCTCGGCGCCGGTGACACCTCCAACCGGTTCGTGCCGATCCAGGTCGGCACGGGCACCGACTGGGCCCAGGTGAGCGCGGGCTCCGGCTTCACGTGCGCCCGCCGGACCACCGGCACGCTCGCGTGCTGGGGCCTCAACGCGGACGGGCAGCTCGGGGTGGGCGACCGGACCGACCGGACGTCGCCGACCACGGTCGGTGCGAGCACCGGCTGGGCCGACGTCTCGACCGGCACCGGCTGGGCCTGCGGGCAGATGGTCGCCGAGCTGCAGTGCTGGGGCACGGCCCTGGCGGCCGGCCTCGGCGGGGCGACGTCCGCCGGCCCCGCAGCACCCGAGACCTATGCGGTGTGGACGCTGTCGTCGGCCGGCTGGGCAGGGATCGCGCTCGGCGCCGCCCACGGCTGCGGCCTGTCGGACGGCGGCGAGCTCCTGTGCTGGGGCGACGGCACCTCCGGGCGGCTCGGCCGGGCCGTCGCGGTGACGGCGCCCGCTCGGGTCGGGACGTCGTCCGCCTGGGCGGCGCTGTCGGCCGCCGGGGGCGCCGCGTGCGGCATCCGCACCGACGGCGCGCTGTGGTGCTGGGGCGAGACGAGCACCCACCGCCTGCCGACGGGCGGTACGGCGCCGTCCGCGACACCGCAGAAGATGGACGACTCCGGCCCGTGGGCCGAGGTCTCGGTCGGGCGGACGTCGGGCTGCGGCATCCGCACCGACGGCGGCCTGTGGTGCTGGGGCTCCCGGGACGAGGGCCAGGTCGGTGACGGCACGACGTCCGGGACGGCGGTCGGTCCGACCCGGGTCGGCGCGGCCACCGGCTGGGCCGGGGTGTCCGTCGGGGCCACGCACGCCTGTGCGACGCGGGTCGACCGCAGCCTGTGGTGCTGGGGCGACAACTTCGGCAACAGCCTGGGCCTCGGCCCGTTCATGGACGACGACGACCACGTCGCCGTGCCCACCCGGGTGGGCACCGGGACAACGTGGTCCGACGTCTCCGCCGGCGACCTCGTGACGTGCGCGACGAAGACGGACCGCACGCTGTGGTGCTGGGGCGAGGCGACGCCGTTCGCCGGTCCGGGCCTCGGGCTGGACGAGCTGAGCGGCAACGTGTCGGCGCCGACGAAGGTCGGGGTCGCGACGACGTGGGCCCGGGTCGCGCTCGGCACCGGCTTCGGCTGCGCGACGCGGACGAACGGCACGCTGTGGTGCTGGGGCGCCAACGCGGACGGCCAGGTCGGCGTCGGGGACACGACCGACCACGGCGCACCGGTCCAGGTGGGCTCGGCGACGACGTGGACCGCGGTCGGCGCCGGGTCGGCGCACGCCTGCGCGACCCGGTCCGACGGGTCGGCGTGGTGCTGGGGCCGGGGTGCCTCCGGTCAGCTGGGGCAGGGCGACCTGCTCCGCGCGACGGTCCCGGTGCACGTCGGCGACGACGTCGCGACGGTCGCCGCGGGCGGCGGGACGACGTACCTGCTCGGGTGACGGTGCACCCGCACCGCGGTTGTCGGTGCCTGCTGGGACGGTGAGGCCATGCAGACCTCCGTGCTCGTGGCCCTCGTCGTCGGGGCGGTCCTCGGCGCGCTCGCGGCCACCGGGGCGTGGCGGCTCGTCGTCACGGCCCGGACGGCGGCGCTCGCCGCCGAGCGGGACGTCCTGCGCGAGCGGGTCACCGACCTCGAGACGTCGACGGACCACGACCGGGAGCTCGCCGCGACGCTCGCGCCGCTGTCGTCGGCGCTGGTCCGGGTCGAGGGCCAGGTGCGTGTCCTGGAGCGGGACCGGGTCGAGCAGTACGCCCGCCTCGGCGAGCAGCTCGAGGCGGTCCGGACGCACGGCGAGGCGCTGCGGGTGCAGACGTCCGCCCTGGCCGGGGCGCTGCGGTCACCGACCGCCCGCGGTGCATGGGGCGAGGTCCAGCTGCGCCGCGTCATCGAGCACGCGGGGATGCTCGCGCGGGTCGACTTCGACACCCAGGTCGCCGGGACGACGGCGGCCGGGGAGGGCGTCCGGCCGGACGTCGTCGTCCGTCTGCCCGGCGGCAAGCACGTCGTCGTCGACGCCAAGGCACCGCTCGCGGCGTTCCTCGAGGCGAGCGAGGAGTCGCAGGACCCGGCCCGGCAGGCCGCTGCCGCGACCGCGCACGCCAGGGCGCTGCGGGCGCACGTCGACGCGCTCGCGGCCAAGGAGTACTGGACGGCGTTCGACCCCTCCCCCGAGCTCGTCGTGTGCTTCGTGCCCGGCGAGGCGTTCCTCGCGGCGGCCTGCTCCGCCGACCCGGCGCTCCTGGAGCACGCGATGGCGCGGCGGGTCGTCCTCGCGACGCCGACGACGCTGCTGGCGCTGCTGCGGACGGTGGCGCTCACGTGGCAGTCCGAGGCGCTGTCGGGCAGCGCGCGGGCGCTGTTCGACCTCGGCCGGGAGCTCTACGGCCGGCTCGGCTCGCTCGGCGGGGTGACGTCCAAGCTGGGTCGCAGCCTGCACCGGGCCGTCGAGGACTACAACGCCCTCGTCGGGACGATGGAGCGCCGGGTGCTCGTGAGCGCCCGGCGGATGCGTGACCTCGACGTCACCGACCTCGACCTGGAGGAGCTCGCGCCCCTCGAGGTCACCCCGCGGCCGCTCACGGCCGCGGAGCTCATCGAGGCCGAGCACCGCGAGGCGCTGCCCCCGCTGCACCGGGACTGGCCGTTCGTCGACGAGCCGGGCGGCCCGCCCGGGGGCGGCGCCGTCCGCGAGGCCGGGTGAGGGCCGGTCGGGAGCCAGTCAGGCCTGCGCGGCCCGGGCCGCCTTGAGGTCGCGGCGCAGCTCCTTGGGGAGCGAGAAGAGCAGGTCCTCCTCGGCCGTGACGACCTCCTCGGCCTGCCCGTAGCCGCGCTCGGTGAGGTATGCGAGGACCTCCTGCACGAGGATCTCCGGCACGCTCGCGCCCGAGGTCACACCGACCGTGCCGACGCCGTCCAGCCAGGACTCCTCGATCTCGCCGACGTTGTCCACGCGGTAGGACGCCCGGGCGCCGTGCTCGAGCGCGACCTCGACGAGGCGGACCGAGTTCGAGGAGTTGCTCGACCCGACGACGATGACGAGGTCGGACTCCGCCGCGATCTTCTTCACCGCGACCTGGCGGTTCTGGGTGGCGTAGCAGATGTCGTCGCTGGGCGGGTCCTGCAGCTGGGGGAACTTCTGCCGCAGCAGGTTCACGGTCGTCATCGTCTCGTCGACCGACAGCGTCGTCTGGGAGAGCCACACGACCCGCTCCGGGTCGCGGACGACGACCTGCTCGACGTCCTCGGGACCGTTGACGAGCTGGATGTGCGCGGGCGCCTCGCCTGCGGTCCCCTCGACCTCCTCGTGCCCGGCGTGGCCGATGAGCAGGATGTCGTAGTCGTCCGTCGCGAACCGGACGGCCTCCTTGTGGACCTTCGTCACGAGCGGGCACGTCGCGTCGATCGTCCGCAGCTGACGGCGGTGCGCGGCCTCGTGGACGGCCGGCGCCACCCCGTGCGCGGAGAAGATCACCAGCGCGCCCTCGGGGACCTCGTCGGTGTCGTCGACGAAGATCGCGCCACGACGCTCGAGGGTCTCCACGACGTGCTTGTTGTGGACGATCTGCTTGCGGACGTAGACCGGCGGGCCGTGGTGCTCCAGGGCCTTCTCGACCGTGACGACGGCCCGGTCGACACCCGCGCAGTAGCCGCGGGGGGCGGCGAGCAGGACCCGCTTCCCGGACGTCGCCGCAGCAGGTGCGTCGGCCGCGGACGGGGCGGGCGCCGGGTCGGCGGCGGGCACGGTGCGGCTCGGGTCAGCGGTCTGGGTCACGCCTCCATCGTAGGCGGCGGGGGGCCGGGCCACCTGTCGTGGGCCGCGGCGCCCCCAGGACGTCCACGCGGCCTCCACCGGACCTCCACCGCGCGGCGGCACGGAGCCGGGCGTGGACGCCGCACGTCAACACCTCGATGATCAGTCGCATGCCAGGGTCGACGGGGTCCCCGCCCGGAGGCGACCGGTCCGCCGGGGTGCACGGCGTGACGCCGTCGGCCGACCCGCTGCCGAGCGAGGCCGAGACCGACCGGCTCTTCCGGACGGTGCCGGTCTCCCGCTCGACGCAGGCCCCGGCGCCGGCGTGGGCTGCCCGGCTCGCGGCACTGCCCACGACCACGGACGAGCGGGTCACCGGTGTCGACTGCGACGTCGGCGGCCCGCCACGTATCCGGGTGCTCGGCCTCGTGCTGCTGCCGGCAGGGGCGTTCACCGGGATCGAGCCCGAGCGGACCCTCGCCGAGGACCGCTGCCGCCCGCGCTTCCCCGGCCTCGTGTACGACGGCTCCGGGGAGCAGGCCGGCGAGTTCCGGGCCGTCGTGCCGAGCGGGCCGGCGTGGGCCGACGGGGCCCGGCTCGCGGTCTGCGCCGAGGTGCTCGCATGACGCCGGCCGGCGACCCGCTGCCGAGCGAGGACGAGGCCGACCGGCTCTTCCGCGAGGTCGCGCCGGTGCGGTCGGCGGAGCCGACGACGACCGGCATCGACGACGGGATCGCCGCTGTGGCCGCCGCCGCCCGGGACACCGCGACCCGCGCCGTGGCCGTCCCCACCGCCGCCGCGGGACGCGGAGTGCGCAGGGTCCGTGACCTCCCCTGGTCCACCCTCGGCCCACCCGCGGTCGTCGTCGCCGGGGTGGCCGCTCTGGCGCTGCTGCTCGGTCACGGCGAGGACCGGCTGAACTACGTCATCCTGCCGCCCGTACCGGCGCAGAAGTGCCCCAGGCACCGGGACGCCGCCGCGCCCGCCCCCGGAGGTCTGCGTCAGCGCGATGCCGGCGTTCACCGACGAGTACTACCCGACGGTCGCGTGCGACAGCGCCGAGGCGCGGGTGCGGATCCTCGGGCTCGTCCGCTTCGAAGGGCAGTCCGGCTACCCGGGTCCGACCGCGGCGGCCCGGGCGGAGGAGCTGTGCCGGCAGGAGCACGGCATCGCGTCCGACGGCGAGGTGCTCGTCACGGTCCCGGGCGAGCATGCCTGGTACGTCGACCGCGCGCGGTACGCCGTCTGCGCCCGGCCGGTCGTCCGGTGACCGTCGTCCGCCGCCCCACCCGTGTGGACCGGCCCGCTCCCGGACGACGAGGATGCCCGCCATGAGCGGCTCCGGCCGGCAGCCCCGGCCCGGTGGCCCGCTGCCCAGCGAGGAGGAGGCCGACGCCTTCTTCCGCGAGGTCGCGCGCCCGCGGTCGACGGAGGCCCGGGGCTGGCGGCGTGCGCTGCGGCGCAGGGCCCGGCCGCGGACGGCCCCGCCCGCCGTGCCCGTGACGGCACCCGCGCCGGCCGTAGCGCCGGCCCCGGTCGCGGTGCCGGTGCGGATCCCGGCCACGGGTCCGCGGACCGCGGCCCGGGGCTGCCTGACGGCGGTGGCCGTCGTCGCCGTGGCCACGGCCGCCGTCGCCCTCGTGGCGGTCCTCACCGGGCTGTCGCCCGACCCGCCGCCCGACCCGCCGCCCGACCCGAGGGTCACCTACGTCGGGGCACCGTCGGTGCTCGTGCTGGAGCCCGGGACGTGCATCGAGGAGCAGCCGGCGACGGTCGACGAACGGGTGACCGTCGTCGCGTGCGCGGACCCCGCGGCCCGCACCCGGCTCCTCCAGACGCTCGACCTCGTCGACCGCCCGTACGTCGGGGACGCGCAGACCCGGGCCGAGGCGCTGGGCATCTGCACGCGGGCGTTCGCGACCGCGAACGGTGCGCTGGTGCCGTCGCGGGACGGCTGGGTGACGAACGTCGAACGCACCGGGTACTGCGTCGAGTACCTCGGTGGCGGGTCGGCGACGTCCGTCGGTGCCGCACCGTAGGGTCGTCCCCCGTGAGCACCCCGCGCGCCGAGCTGCCGGCGACCGCCGGCCAGACGAGCGCCGAGCGGCCGTGGCCCGTGCGGCTGCTCACGGCGAAGCTCACCGAGTACCTCTCGAAGGCGCCCGCGGTGTGGCTCGAGGGGCAGGTCGTCCAGCTGACCCGCCGGCCCGGTCAGGCGACGTGCTACCTCACCCTGCGCGACACCGACGTCGACCTGTCGTTCTCGGTCACCGTCCACGCCCGCACCCTCGACGCGCTGCCCGTCCCCCTCGCGGACGGCGCGCACGTCGTCGTCCACGCCAAGCCGGAGCTGTTCCCGCGCAGGGGGTCCCTGTCGCTGTCGGCGAGCGACCTGCGTCCGGTCGGGGTCGGCGAGCTGCTCGCCCGGCTCGAGCACCTGCGCCGGCTGCTGGCCTCCGAGGGCCTGTTCGCCGAGTCCCGCAAGCGTCCGCTCCCGTTCCTGCCGCGCGTCGTCGGGCTGGTCTGCGGCCGGGCGAGCGCCGCCGAGCGGGACGTCGTCGAGAACGCGCGCCGGCGCTGGCCCGCGGTCCGGTTCGACGTCCGCAACGTCGCCGTCCAGGGGCCGAACGCCGTCCCCGAGGTCGTCGACGCCGTCGCGGCCCTCGACGCGGCCCCCGAGGTCGACGTCATCGTCGTCACCCGCGGCGGCGGCAGCCTGGAGGACCTCCTGCCCTTCAGCAACGAGAGCCTCGTCCGTGCCGTCGCGGCCTGCCGCACCCCCGTCGTCAGCGCGATCGGCCACGAGGTCGACAGCCCGTTGCTCGACCTCGTCGCCGACGTCCGCGCCTCCACCCCGACGGACGCCGCCAAGCGCGTCGTCCCCGACGTCGTCGAGGAGCTGGCGCGCGTCGCGCAGGGCCGTGACCGGGCCCGGGCCGCCGTCCTGCGGATGCTCGACCGCGAGGAGCACCTGCTGCGCGGCATCCGCGAGCGGTCCGTCCTCGCCGACCCGTACCGGCTGCTCTCCGGGCACGCCGACGCGGTCGCCGACCTGCGGCGGCGCAGCCGGGCCGCGGTGTCGACCCGGCTCGACCGGGCGGCGGACGACGTCACGCACCTGCGCGGCCGGGTCGCCGCGCTCTCCCCCGCGGCCACGCTCGCCCGCGGCTACGCGGTGGTGCAGACCCGCGAGGGCGAGGTGGTCCGGGA
>NZ_MWLN01000017.1 GCF_002198655.1 Kineosporia sp. A_224 | reverse complement strand
GTCGGTGCCGCGTCCGGCCGGGCAGCTGTCGGGGGCTCGGACGAGGGCTCGGTCGGGGTGTCGGTCGGGGTGGCGGCGGGTGCGGCGGGCATGCGGTGTCCTCCGACGGTCGGCCTGGGCGTGCAGCCACTGTCCCGAGGTGCACCGGTGACGACGGACGGCCGACCGGGTGAGTGCGATCGGTGGATGCGTGACCGGCCCCGCCGCCGCGGTCACGGTGGGTCGGGACCGGTCACGGCGGTCCGCCGTCGCCGCCGCTGACGTCACAGCGGGTGCGCGTCAGGGCCGGCCGGGCCGCGTGGGGGTACCGACGGTCACCCGGCGATCTTGACCTTTCCGCGGGCCCTTCCACCCGGACGGCGCAGGCCGGCGACGACGAGCAGCACGCAGGCGAGCGCGGCGAGGCCCCCGACGGCCCACAGCGCCTGCGTCGTCCGGCTGCCGAGCAGCCCGCGGCCGGTCCAGTCCAGCCGGCCGTCGACGGTGAAGGGCCGGTCGCCGTACAGCCCGCGAAGCCGCCACGTCGTCAGCGAGTGCGGCCGGGACGGGTCGTCGACGACGGCGGCGGGCCGGCCGAGGCCGCCGTAGTGCGTGCGGGCGTCGTGCCAGGGGACGACGGGCTCGAGCCCGAGCGGCTCCCAGCGCGGCGGACGGGGCGTCTGCGCGTCCGGGGTGTCGGCGGTGACGAGGCCCGACCCGAAGCGGCCGTTGACCCGGGACGTCACCGACTCGACGTTCTCCTGCGCACCCTGCGGGCCGATGCGCAGGTACGGCTCGCCGTCGTAGCCGAGCACGACCAGGTCGACCGCCGTCGTGTTCCGGACCCGGACCCAGGAGCCGTCGCGGGCGAGGTCGACCGTGACGCCGGCGACCGCAGGGGAGACCGCGGTGACCCGGCTGCGGTAGAAGGGCGCGTCGCCGCCGGAGCCGTGCGCGGCCGCCGGTGCGGCCGGCCCGAGCCCCAGGAGGAGCCCGAGGGCCGCGACGAGCACGGTCCTCGCCGCGGCCGGCCGCCGGCCGGCGCGGGGGCGCACGTCAGCCCCCGAGGAAGGCGCTCTGCGGGATGCCGCAGGCCTGCGCGGCCTTCGCGACGTCCTCGCGGGCCCGGGCGGCGAGGTCGGCGGCCTTGGCCGTGTCGCCCTTGCCGAGCGCGGTGTCGACGCCGTGCAGGTGGGTGTGCAGGGCCACCCCGGCGTCATGCACGCGCGGGTCGCGCAGGCCCGGCAGGATGCCGTCGAGGGCGTCGGCGACGGACCTGGCCTGCGCCTGCGTCGGGGTGCCGGCCAGCCCCGCCTTGGAGACCTCGGCCGCGAACCCGGAGCAGGCCTGGGCCATCTCCTGCGGGGTCAGGGTCGTCCCGCAGCCCGCGAGGAGCACGAGCGTGCCCGCCGCCAGGGCGGCCGCCGTCCGCCGCACCGACATGGTCCGCACACGTCCTCCTCAGGGCCCGGCCGGGCTCAGGCGCCGAGCAGCAGCCCGAGCCCGGTCATGGTCAGCACCACCATGATGGCGAGCAGCGGCACCTGCGACGCCACCGGGCGGCGCGCCGCGGGCGCGGCGGCGGAGAGCACCAGGGCACGGTCGTGCGCGAGCACCGTGCCGACGACGTGGCCGCCGACGATCGCCGCGACCTGGACGAGCGAGATCGTCCGCGCCGTGACGAGCAGGTAGTCGACGCCGCGGCCGGTGAGCCCGAGCAGGTCGGCCCCGGTCGCGAACGGGTCGCTCAGGAGGATCCACGTCGTCTGGCCGTCGAAGAGCAGCAGCGAGAAGTAGTGCGCGACGGCGTAGCCGGCGGCGACCGGGACGAGGGTGTGCGCGAGCGGCGCCGCGGCGCCCGGGTAGCCCCCGAGCCGGCCGGCCAGCCCTGCACCGGCGGCGAAGAGCAGCCCGACGAGGGCCACCGTCGCGAGCGGGCCGGTCGTCGAGGGCAGGACCGCCTCGCCCCCGGCGCCGAACCCGTTCTGCCACCACTGGGTCCGGCCCAGCCCGTCGAAGGCGGTCGAGCCGACGAGGACGACGACGACGGCCACGAGCCCGCGCCGCGCGGGCAGCGCCGCGGCGCCGTCGAGCGGGTTGCGCAGCACGAGCACGCCGTCCGACCGGCGGCCGACCGGGGCCAGCGCACCGAGCAGCCGGGAGTACGCCTCGAAGCCGTCCCCGCGGAGGAACCAGCGCTCGCCGACGACGGCCGCCGCGACGAGGTGGACGAGCGCGTAGGCGACGAGGAACGCCCCGACCCGGCGCGGGTCGCTGCGGTCCGGCGCGGCGAGCTCGAACCACGCGAACGCCAGGAGCGACAGCGCCGCCGGCCGGTACCCCCAGCGCTCGGCCAGGTCGGGCCGGGCCGGCGCCGGGAGCACCCGGGCGAGGAGCCGGTACGTCGTCCGCAACGGGTTGAGGGCGCCCCAGACCGGACCGAGGAGCAGGCTCACCGGCACGAGGCCGACCCAGAACGTCACGAAGAACGCCCACGGTGCGGCGTTCTGCGCGACGTCCGGCGAGCCGGCCAGGGCGATGACGACGACGAGCACCGACAGTGCGAGCACGACGGCCTGCAGCACGAGGCGGGGCCGGCCGTGCGCGAGGGCGGCCACCGGCCGGGGCAGCGGCCGCCCCGCCGCCGCGCCGGCGAGCCGCGGCGTCCGCCACAGCGCGCCGAGCGCGACGAACGAGACGAGCACCGCGAGCCCGCCGCCGGCCACGACGTAGCCGACCGGCAGCGGGAGGTCGGCCCGGGTCCCGACGCCGTGGGCGAGCGGTCCCGCGCCCACCGGCAGGCCGAACGGCACGGCCGCCGCGACGAGGGCCGGGGTCACTGCACCTGGAGCTGGACGAGCTGCAGGCCCTTCTCCTCCAGCTCGACCTCGAAGACCCCGGTGAGGGTGGCCTTGAACCTCAGGTCGGCGGTGCCGCCCTTCTCGACGTCGGCGTGCTTGTCGTAGCCGTGGAGGTGGATCTCGTCGGCGACGTCGCTCGTGACGCGCAGGATCACCGTCGAGCCGGCCTTGACCTTGACCCGGCCCTTCGGGCCGGTGACCTTGCCCTTGGCGACGGTGATCTCGACGAGCTGGCCCTCCTCGGTGGGCGTCGGGGTCGGCGTCGGGGTCTCGGTGGGGGTCTCGCTCGGGGTGGTGGCGGACGCCGCCGGCGCGGTGGACGTCGTGACCGCCGGGGCGGAGGTGGCCGCCGCCGTCGACGAGCCGCTCGCGCAGCCGGTGAGGGTCACGGCGCCGAGGGCGGCGACGGTGAGCAGGAGGGTCGTGGTGCGCGTGGGACGGCGGTTCATGGGACGGATCCTCTCGTGGACCGGGTGGGTCGGCGGCGCGGACGACGCGCGCGTCGACGAAGGAGGTGGCGCACCGGAAGGACGGCACGGTGCGCTGACGGGAACGGCGGACCGGACGGGCCGCTCGGGCAGACCGCTCGGAGACGAGCGGCGGGCTGCTCAGACCGCGAGCGGCGGGCCGCGCCGCGGGTGCGCGGCCGTGGCCAGGACCTGGTCGCAGAGCACCGCGACCGCCGTCCGGGGCCGCACCCGCGGGCGCTGCCGGACGGCGGGGACGAGGGGCGTGGGCACCGCGAGCCGCAGGGCCGGTCGGACGGCGCGCAGGGCGGCCCAGACGGCCGCCTCGCCGCGCCGCAGCCACCACGCGGCGGCGACGGCGGCCAGCAGGTGCGCCAGGAGCATCGCGTGCCCGGGGTAGACGTGGGCCGCGTACCCGGCGTCCGGCCGGCTCACGAGGAGCGGGTCCGTGGCCCAGGCCCGGGCCGCCGCGTCGGCCCGGCCGGGGCAGAGCACCGCGTGGACGAACGTCGTGAACGCCCTCCCCGGCACGCAGTGGCACAGGCACAGCACGAGGTGGAGCACCGCCTGGCCGGCGAGGAGCATCACCGTGACGCCCGCGCCCGAGACCTCGCGGCGCCGGGCCGGGAGCCCGCAGAGCGCCACGAGGACCAGTCCGACGGCGAGCAGCCGGGGCGGCGGGACCTCGTGCTCGACGAGCACGTGCCCGGCGGTGCCGAGCGTCGCCGCGACCGCTGCGAGCACCGGCAGTCGCAGCGCCAGCGCGACGCGCGCGGACGGCGGCACGTCGGCCGCCGGGCGCACCGCGGTCGCCGACATGTCCGCGAGAGTAGGCGGCCGGGCGGCCCGCGTCGATCGACCCGGCCGAAGACCATCCCATCGGGCGGTGACGACTTGCGCCGTCCAAGGCGTGTCGCAGCCACCCGGTGGTGACGTTAACGCACACACTGCTGCCCATGGACGCGACCGCTGACGACCGCCGCGTGGTGCGGCTCGTGGTCGACGTGCTCGCGACGCCCGAGCAGGTCCACCTCCTCGCGACCCTCGTCGGGGACGCGCTCTGCGGCCTGCCCGACGACCACGAGGGGCCGTGCCGGGTCGCCTGGCGGATCTCGCACGGCGTCGAGGGGGACGGCGCGGCCGGGCCGGTGGCCCTGACGCCCGCCGACGTCGCGCAGGTGCGCGCCGCCCTCGGTGCCCTCGAGGTCCTCGCGCCGGACGACGCGCTCGCGAGCCTGCGGGCCGAGGTCGAGGCGGCCCACGGCGGCCACCACGTCGTCCTCCCGGCGGACGACTCCGGGGTGTGCCTGAACGGTGGCCCGACGCGCACCTGACGGCCACTCGGTGACAGGGGGCTGCTGCGCCGCAACGGTGCGTCCACCTGCTGCGCTGGGCACGGCAACGGCGGTTGACAAGATCGCCAGGTCGGCGAGAGTGTCCGACCCGATCGTTCGCTGCCCGAGGAGGAACCGGCCGCATGTCCGCCGACGCCGGCCCGCCCGCGGACCCTGGCACGAACCCGTCCGCCGACCCGCCCGAGGGCTCCGCCGTGGCGGCGGGACTGCCGCCCGGTGTCCCGCCGCCCCCGCTGCTCGGCGCCCCCGGAGCTGCCGACGTCGACCTGTTCAGCCCGCGCACCGAGCCGATCGACCTGCGCGCCGCGGCGAAGCGGGCGGTGCCCACCCGCCGG